>MKVN01000048.1 GCA_001898855.1 Micrococcales bacterium 73-13 | reverse complement strand
ACATCGGCTTCGCGGACGGCATGCTCCGACTGATCCCGCCAGGGTGGGAGTTCGAGCTCTGGGGCTTCACCTGGTCGTTCAACATCATCGTCCCGATCCTGGTCCTGCTGGTGTTCCTCGTCCTGGTGGCGTTCTACCCCTTCATCGAGGCGTGGGTCACCGGCGACAAGCGCGAGCACCACATCGCGGACCGTCCGCGGAACGCGCCCACCCGCACCGCGATCGGCGCGGCCGGCGTGACGTTCTACACGGTGATGTGGGCGGCGGCGAGCTCGGACCTCATCGCGACCCACTTCAAGCTGGCGGTCGAGCACGTCACCTACGGGCTCCAGGCGCTGCTCATCCTCGGCCCGATCATCGCCTACTTCGTCGCGAAGCGCGTCTGCATCGCGCTGCAGAAGAAGGACCGCGAGATCGTGCTGCACGGCTACGAGTCGGGCCGCATCGTCCGGATGCCCAGCGGCGAGTACATCGAGGTGCACCAGCCGCTCGACGTGTACGAGCGGTGGCGCCTGGTCAGCTACGAGACGTACCAGCCGCTCATGGTGCGCCCGAACTCGCGCGGCCGGATCGGCTTCTGGCAGAACGTGCGGGCCGGGTTCTCCCGGTGGTTCTACGAGGACCGCATCTCACCGGTCTCCCAGCGGGAGCTCGACGAGGGCTCGCACCACTGAGCCGGCGCTGAGATCGGCCGAGGCCGCCGCGGACCCGAGGGTCCCGGCGGCCTCGCCGTCTCCCCGATCCGGCGCCGACTAGCCGGGCAGGACGTCGTAGAGCAGCCGGGCGAAGGGTCCGGCAGGCCGGGCCTCGACGAGCCGCAGCCGCGCGGAGCCGACCCGCCGCGGCAGCACCGGCGCCCCGCCGGTGAGCGCGACGGGGGCGACGGAGAGCGCGATCGCGTCCAGCGCGCCGGCGTCGAGGAACTGGCCGGCGAGGTCGCCCCCGCCCATCACCCAGATGTCGCCCTCCCCCGCCGCGGCGCGGATCGCCGGCAGCGCCTCGCCCACCGGGCCGCGGACGAAGCGCACGTCCGCGCCCACCGGGACCGGCAGGCTCCGGGTGGTGAACACGAAGGTCGGCTTCGCCGCGAAGAGCTCGGTCCAGCGCTCCGGGCGCTCGAGCAGCCGCTCGTGCGCGAGCACCCACTCGTAGGTCGTCGAGCCCTCGACGAGCACCGCCGTGTCGGCCGGCAGCAGGTCCGCCGGCGGGTCCTCCCCGCCGGCGGCCTCGAACAACCAGTCGAGCGAGCGCTCCTCGTCCGCGATCCAGCCGTTGAGCGACACCGCGGTGTCGTAGACGATGCGTCCCATGCCGGAAGCCTAGGCACCGCCTCCGACGTCGGGCCCGCGTCCCGGGCCGAGCGCTCGCAGGCGCTTCCCATCAGATGGGAAGCCACCGGGTCGCGTCGGCCGCTCCCCCTAGCGTTGACCGGGGCGCCGCGGAGCGCCGGGGAAGGCGACGGCGATGGAACTGGTCGACAGCACGCGGTACCGGCTCGGCGACGTGGATCGCGCGATCGCCGCGTTCCAGGCGGAGCTCGGCGGCGACGCGGTCGTCACCGACCCCGAGCACCTGAAGGCCGCTCGCGATCCCTACACCTACGTCGAGTCCGACCAGTTCGACCCCTCCGCGATGGTCATGCCCTCCTCGACCGAGGAGGTCCAGGCGGTGGTGCGCATCGCGAACGAGCACGGCACGCCGCTGTGGATGTGGAGCCAGGGCAAGAACGTCACGTACGGCGGCCCGGCGCCGCGCGTCAAGGGCTCCGTCGTCGTCAACCTCAGCCGGATGAACCGGGTGCTCGAGGTGAACGAGGACCTCGCCTACGCGGTCGTCGAGCCGGGCGTGCGCTGGTTCGACCTGTACGACGCGCTCGAGGCCGCCGGCGGGCGCTGCTGGACGTCGATCCCCGACCTCGGCTGGGGCTCGGTCATCGCGAACTCGACCGAGTACGGCCGCGGCTACACGCCGATGGGCGACCACCCGGAGAACCTCATCGGCCAGGAGGTCGTGCTGCCGACCGGCGAGCTCATGCGCACCGGCTTCGGCGCGCTGCCGGACTCGGTCGGCCGCTACGTCTACAAGCACGGCTTCGGCCCCCGCCTGGACGGCCTGTTCTTCCAGTCCGGCAACGGCATCATCGTGAACTCCGGGTTCTGGCTGCAGCGCCGGCCGGAGAAGTACGCGGTGATCTGGCTCTCCTTCCGCGGCGACGAGGCGCTCGTCCGGGTCGTCGACACGATGCGCGAGGCGCTGCTCGAGAAGAGCATCCACAACCACCCGGTCATCATGCGCGGCACGACGCTCGACTCGGACGGGAACACGACGTTCTCCACCGACCAGGACGCCTGGCTCACCCGCTTCGCCGTCTACGGGCGCGAGGGCGTCGTCGACGCGACGCTGAAGGCGCTGCACGACCAGTTCGACGTGATCCCGACGCTCGAGTGGGCGCGCGAGGTCGTCTACGACGGGACGAAGCGCGAGGGCTTCCCGAGCCACGACGACCGGGTCATGGCCGGCATCCCGGACCTCGACATCCTCGACCTGTTCCAGCAGGTCTACGGGCCGCCCGGGGCGCACCTCGACTTCTCCCCCACCGGCCGGATGGTCGGCACCGAGGTGCTCGAGACCGCGAAGCTCATCCAGGAGGGCTACGAGGAGGTCGGCGCGCCGTTCTTCAGCGGGCTCATGATCTCGCCGCGGAACGTGCTGCACGTCTCCAGCGCCTTCTACGACGTCAAGGACGAAGCGCAGACGCGGAAGGTCTACGAGAACTACACCCGGATGGTCGACGTCATGGCCGCCCGCGGCCAGCAGGTGTACCGGACGCACCTGCAGCACCAGGACCACGTGCAGTCGAAGCTGAGCTTCAACGACCACATCCAGCGGCGCGTCGCGGAGGCGATCAAGGACACCCTCGACCCGAACGGCGTCCTGCAGCCCGGCAAGGCCGGGATCTGGGCGAAGCGCTACCGCGAGGACCGGGGCGAGTAGCCCGGTCTCCCGACGGCGATCGGTCCGCGGCCGCGGTCCGGCAGCGCGGCGAGCCAGGGTCGCCTAGTCCGGCCGCACGTGGCGCAGGTGCTCGTAGCGGCTCGGCCAGATGCCGTGCCGGCCGGGCATGATGATGCCGTTCGGGTCGATCGCGTCCTTGATCCGCTCCAGGAAGCGGCGGTACGCGTGGTCGCCGAAGGAGTGCACCGCCCGCGCGTCGTCCATGTAGTCGAGGTGCGCGCGGAACTCGCCGTAGCCGAGCCGGCCCATCTCCTTGACGAGCTTGCGGGCGACCCGGTAGCCGGCCTCGACCTGCTCGGGGTCCGTCATCATGAACGGGATGACCGCGACGACGCAGGCGGTGCGGTCGTTGAAGGCGTAGGTGCTCGCGAGGAAGTTGAGGCCCTCCTGCACCATCAGCCGCTGCATCTCGCCGGCGGCCTTGCGCACCTCGCTGCCGACGAGCGGGACGAGCGGCGCGAAGCCGAGGTGCCCGAGCTCGGCCGGCCACTGGCCCGACTCCATGAGCTTCATGGTCGGGATGCCGGCCTGCACCTTGTCGGTCTCGCGCTCGATCTCGCCGTACTCGTGCGGCGCGAAGATCCGGTTGCTGACGACCGTCGCGCCCGGGATCGCCTCCCAGACCTCCCGGAGGCGCGCGAGCTTCGCGTCGACGACCGCGCGCCGCCCCCAGAGCGCGGTGCGCACCGCCCAGCGGCCGACCCCCTTCTCCGCGGCGAGCGCGTCGATCTCCGCCTCGGTGACGAAGCCCTGCGGGACGTCCTCCTCGAGGAACTGCGAGACCGCGGTCAGCGTCGACATGATCGCCGGGACGGCGTTGATCGTGCCCTCCAGGCGCAGGTCCCGCAGGGTGTCGACGAGGATCTCGAGGTCCCGGTCCTCCGGCACGGTGAGCATGAGCGGCGCATAGGCCTCGGGCTTGCGCTGCAGCCAGACGCCGGCGCGCACGACGACGCCGAAGTTGGACTGCGCGAAGAAGCGGTCGAGCGACGGCCCGTAGCTGTTCTTGTAGGTGTGGAAGGTCTTGTTGCCCGGGATGCTGCCCAGGTTCGTGCGCAGCAGCGAGCCGTCGGCGAGGACCACCTCGAGGCCGGTGAGCGTCCGGTTGTCCTCGCCGAGCGGGAGGTAGCCCGAGCCGTTGTCCATCTGGTTGCCGATGACGCTGCCCCAGCCGAGGTCGGGGACCATGACCTGGAGGTCGCCGCCGTCGGCCTCGAGCGCGTCGTACAGGTCGAACCAGCGCACCCCCGGCTCGACGACGGCGTAGGCGAGCTCGTGGTTGATCTCCAGCACGCGGTTCATCTTGCGCAGGCTGATGAGCAGCGAGCCGCGCACGCGGGCCGCCGGGCCCCCGTAGCCGTTGTTGCGGCCCTGCGAGTGCGGCCAGACCGGGACGCCGTTCGCGTTGCAGATCCGCATGACCGCCTGCACCTGCTCGGTCGTGGTCGGCTCGACGACCCCGGCGGCGATGAAGCGGTCGTCGCCCGGCAGTCCGTACGGGTCCCCGAAGGCGTCGACGCCCGCCTCGTCGACGATGACCGCCGCGTCGCCGAGCGCCGCGCGCAGCTCCTCGACGACCTCGGGCGGCAGCACGGGCCGCTCGCTCATGACTGCTTCCTCTCCTGGTACTCCGGCAGCGTCCAGCCGTCGAGGTCGTACTCGCTCATGGCCTGCTCCGCGAGCTCGACGAGCTGCGAGCCCGTGCCGGCGCCCATCGTCGAGCCGTAGACGAAGAGCCGGATGAGCTCGTGGTTGCCCATGTAGTTGCGCTCGTAGAGGTCGTGGCGGCCGGCGAACTCGGTCCCGACCGCGTCCCAGAGCAGCTTGAGCGTCTTGACCCGGTCCTCGGCGTCGTGTCCGCCCGAGCCCCGGACGTACTTGTCGAGGTAGGGCCGGACGACCGGGCTCGCGAAGTCCTTGCTGCTCGACGGCAGGTAGATGAGCGCGCTGCCGAGGTCCTTCATGACGATGTCGCGGATCGCGCTGTAGGCCTTGTCGCCGAACCAGCGGTAGGCGTTGACCGCGTCGAGGTTCGGGTTGACCGCGCCGCCCTTGCCGACGCGACCGCCGGAGACCATCGCCTCGACGAGCGACCAGATCATCGAGCGCCACGCGACCGCCTCGCCGAGCCGCGCCTGGACCCCGCGGAACTCCTTGGTGCCGGTGAGGTCGAGCGACTTCATGAGGAGGCCGACGATGAAGTCGAGCTTCGTCGCGAGCCGGATGGCGCCGTGGAACGCGGCGCGCTCGCCGAAGCCGTCCATGGTCGCGAAGGTCTTGTCGAGGTCCCCGTACATGAAGACGTTCTCCCAGGGCACGAAGACCCGGTCGAGCACGAGGATCGGGTCGTTCTCGTCGAAGCGGCTCGAGAGCGGGTGGTCGAAGGGCGAGGAGGTCTGCCGCGCCGTCGCCGCGTAGGAGACCCGGCTGATGAGCTTGAGCCCCGGCGCGTTCATCGGCACCGCGGCGACGATCGCGAAGCGCTTGTCCTTGAGCGGGGCGCCCGAGTGGGCGAGGAACGTCATGTGCGTCATCGCCGAGCCCGTCGCGACGACCTTCGCCCCGGAGAGCACGAGGCCGGAGTCGGTCTCCTGCTCGACGTGCACGACGACGTCGCCGCCCTCCTCGATCGACAGGTGCCGGTCGATCGGCGGGTTGACGAGGGCGTGGTTCCAGTACAGGACCTTCTCCTGCGACTCGCGGTACCAGCGCGCGGCGTTCTCCTGATACGGCGAGTAGAAGTCGGGCTCGGCCTTGAGGACGCCGAGGAAGGACGCCTTGTAGTCGGGCGTGCGACCCATCCAGCCGTAGCTCATCCTGGCCCAGTGGGCGATCGCGTCGCGCGACTGGCGCAGCTCCTCGACGCTCGTCGGCATCTTGAAGAACGGGTGGGTGTATCCGCCGTTGCCGGTGTCGGTCGGCACCGTGACCATGCCGCTCGCGGGGTCGTGCAGGCTGTCGTACATGCGGGCGATCGTGCGGGTCGGCAGCTCGAACGCGGGATGCGTCGTGACGTCCTCGACGAGCTCGCCGTAGGCGTACACCTCGCGGCCGTCCCGGAGGCTCTCCAGGTACTCCGCGCCGTTCATCGGTCGTGCGACGTCGTCCGCCATGCCTGTCTCCCTCGACTCGGGTGGATCGGCGCCACGGTACGGAGCCCTTCCGACGGCGACAAGCGCCTTCCCATCAGATGGGAAGCTCAACTGCTCCAGCCGAGCTCGGCGGACACCGCGGCGCCGGCGGCGATGACCGCCTCGTCGTACCGCGCGTCGTCGCACACGGTGCTCGGGATGATCATGGACAGCGCCGCGATCGTGCGCCCGAGCCTGTCCCGGATCGGCACCGCGACCGAGTTCACCCCGGCCATGTACTCCTCGCGGGTGCGCACGAAGCCGGCGCGGCGGATCTGCGCGAGCCGCGCGCGGATCGCCGCCGGCGCCGTCACTGTGCTCGGCGTGAAGCGGCGCAGCGGCGCGGCCAGCGCCGCGTCGACGATCTCCGCCTCGGCGAAGGCGAGCAGCACCAGCCCGACGTCCGTGCAGTGCAGCGGCACGTTCCAGCCGAGCCAGGGCCGCTCCCCCACGACGTCGCGGTTCGGCAGGAAGCGCATGCAGAGCGCCGTCGCGGCGTCCCGCACCGCGAGCTGCACCTGGTGCCCCGAGGTCTCGTGCAGCTGGGTCAGCACCGGTGCCGCGACGCGGCGCAGCAGCGGGATCCGGGTCGAGCGCAGGCCGAGCAGCCAGAGCTTGACCCCCACCTGGTAGCCGCCGCCGGGCGCCCGCTCGAGCCCGCCCCAGGCGACGCACTGCTCGGCGAGCCGGTGCGCGGTCGAGACCGGCAGCCGCACCCGCTCGGCGAGCTCGGTCGCCGTCAGCACGAGCGTGCCGTCGATGTCGAAGGCGTCGAGGACCGCGAAGATCCGCTGCGCGGCGGTTCTCGGGTCATCGGCACTGCGCGGCATCGCGACCATCGTAGGCGCTGCCCGCCGCGGCGCGCCGCTCCCTGAGTGACTTCCACTCGGGTCCCCGCCCCGCGCATCTGGGAGGATTCCGCCATGACCACCACAGCGGTGCGCGGCACCTTCCTCGACTTCGTCGACGACCCCTGGAAGCACGTCGGGGACGAGGCCGCGGCGACGCGCTTCGTGCACGACGGACTGCTCGTGGTCGAGGACGGGATCATCGCCGACTTCGGCCCCTATCCGGAGGTCGCCGCGCGGCGGCCCGACGCGGCCGCGGCGGCGACCGTGATCGCCGACCGGCTCATCCTGCCCGGCTTCGTCGACGGGCACATCCACGTGCCGCAGACGCGGATCCTCGGCGCCTACGGCGAGCAGCTGCTGCCCTGGCTGCAGAAGTGGGTCTTCCCGGAGGAGCGGAAGTACTTCGACCCGGAGTACGCGATCCCCGGCATCGAGCGGTTCTTCGACAACCTGCTCGCCTCCGGCACGACGAGCTGCCAGGCGTTCACGACCGCCAAGCGGATCACCACCGAGCTCGTGTTCGAGGAGGCGGCCCGGCGGGACATGCGGATCATCGCCGGCGTCACCGCGATCGACCAGCACGCGCCGGACTGGTTCACCACGACCCCCGAGCAGTTCGTCGCGGACTCGCGGGAGCTGATCGCGAGATATCACGGCGTCGGCCGCAGCCTCTACGCGATCACGCCGCGCTTCGCCTACGGCGCCTCCGTGGAGCTGCTCGAGGCGTGCCGGCTGCTCAAGCAGGAGCACCCGGACATGCACGTGCACACGCACATCTCGGAGAACCCGTCGGAGGTCCGCGGCGCGACCCAGCTGCACCCCGACTGCACCGACTACCTCGGCATCTACGAGAAGTTCGACCTGGTCGGCCCGCGGTTCACCGGCGGGCACGGCGTCTGGATCACGAACCCGGAGTACCAGCGGCTGCACGACGCCGGGGCGGCGCTCACCTTCTGCCCCTGCTCGAACCTCTACCTCGGCTCCGGCCTGTTCCGCCTCGGCCGCGCCAAGGACCCGGTGAACGGCATCCGGCTGACCTTCGGCACGGACATGGGCGGCGGGAACCGCTTCAGCATGATCCACGTGCTCGACGACGCCTACAAGGTCGGCATGCTGAACAACACGCTCCTCGACGGCTCGGTGGACCCGGTCGACCAGGACCTCGCCGAGTCGCAGCGGAACAAGCTGAACTGGGCCCGCGCGTTCTACAGCATCACGCTCGGCGGAGCGCACGGCCTCTACCTGGACGACCGGATCGGGAACTTCGACCTCGGCAAGGAGGCGGACTTCGTCGCCCTGGACTGGACGGCGGGACCGCCCGGCGCCGACTGGCACGCCTCGCTGCTCTGGGACGGGACGGGCGCCCCGGACGACCTCGAGACCGTCGGCGAGCTGCTGTTCGCGATGATGGCCGTCGGCGACGAGCGCGTCGTGGCCGAGACCTGGGTCGCCGGGCGCCGGCGCTACCGACGGGACGGGGCGTGACCGCCTCGGTCATCCTGTTCTCCCGGGTCGCGCCGGAGCGCGTGGCCGACTTCCTCGCCTGGGAGGTCGAGATCGAGGCGGCCGAGCAGGCCTTCGCCGGCTTCGTCGGGCACCGGGTCGAGCGGCCGGCGGCGCCGGGGTCCGACGAGTGGACGATCATCATCGCCTTCGACACCGAGGAGCACCTCGAGGCCTGGCTCGGCTCGGGCGAGCGCCGTGCGCTGCTCGCCCGGGCCCAGGAGTTCAATCGCGACCTGCGCGTCGAGCGCACCAGCTACGGATTCGGCTTCTGGAGCCAGGACGCGACCCGGTCGGCACCCGGTCGGCACCGGGTCTTCAAGGAGAACCTCATCGTCCTGGCGGTGCTGTACCCCGTGGTGTTCCTGTGGGGCTACGCGGTCGGCACGCCGCTGTTCTCGAACGCGCTCGCCTGGCCCTGGTGGGCGGTGCTGTTCGTCGGGAACCTGGCGAGCACCCAGCTGCTCGGCTGGTGGCTCGTCCCCTGGGCGATGCGCGCCGCCGGGCGCTGGCTCGCGCCGCGACCGGGCTGGGCGGCCGAGCTGCTCGGCTACGGGATCCTGGCGGCGCTCTGCGC
Organism: Micrococcales bacterium 73-13; assembly: GCA_001898855.1. GTDB lineage: Bacteria > Actinomycetota > Actinomycetes > Actinomycetales > Microbacteriaceae > 73-13. Next base: position 49,629 of record MKVN01000048.1, on the reverse strand, counting down.
GGCGTTCATGGCCCTCTACGCCTGGCTGATCGCCGCGACCGGCATCGTCTAGGCCTCCGCGTCGTCGCGGCGGCGGCGCACGTAGACCTGCTTGCGCACCCGGGCGACGACCGCGCCGTCGGTCCCGACCACGTCGCAGCCGAACCAGCGCAGCACCTTCTCCCCGGTCGCCGCCGCGGCGCGGATCTCCTCGACGTCCGCTGCGGAGATCGACATCTCGGCGGTGACGGCGGTGCGGCCCGGCGACACGAACTCGATCTCCGCCCGGCGGTCCCAGACGCTGTGGTCGCGGCCGAGGTGCTCGATGAGCATGATCGCGAAGAACGGGTCGGTCATCGAGAACAGCGAGCCGCCGTACTGCGTGCCGAAGGCGTTCGACGTGAGCGCGTTCGGCCTGGCGAGCCGCACCCGGATCCGCCGGAAGTCGTCATCCCATTCCAGGATCCGGATCCCGGCAGCCCAGAACGTCGGCCACGCGTTCATGAGACGGCGCATGCGCGCCGCCGACCGCGGCTTGAAGCGATGGCGCTGCGGCACGGCTCCGTCCGGCGAGCGACGGCCTAGCGGGCGAAGTTGCCGCGGTAGTACTCGAAGACCCAGCCGACGAGCGCGATGACCACGAGCGGGACGCCGATGAAGACCAGCCAGACGCCGGTCGCGATCCCCAGGAAGGTCACCGCGAGCGAGGCGCCGAGCACCATCGGCCACCAGCTCCACGGGCTGTAGTGCCCGATCTCGGAGTCGCCGTCCTCGATGTTCGCGTCGAGGCGGTCCTCCGGGAGCTCCCCGCCCTGCGCCTTGTGCGCGCGGCCGAGGTAGAAGGCGATGAACGCGCCGAGCGCCGAGGCGAGCAGGATGCCGACCGCGCCGACCCACTCCGGGTAGCCGTACTCGAGCCAGGTCCACAGGGTGTAGGCCACCCAGCTCGCGAAGAAGAACGCGGAGACGATCCAGAACATCCCGGTGTTGGTCTTCATGGCTCAGTGCTCCTTGCCCGCGCCGACGGCCGCCGAAGCGGCGTACTCCGGGTGGTGGAGGTCGAACGCCGGCGACTCCGACCGGATCCGCGGGATCGAGGTGAAGTTGTGCCGCGGCGGCGGGCAGCTCGTCGCCCACTCCAGGGAGCGGCCGTAGCCCCACGGGTCGTCGACCGTCACCTTGGGCGCGCGGCGCCAGGTGATCCACACGTTGTAGAAGAACGGCAGCATCGACAGCGCGAGCACGAGCGCGCCGACCGAGGACAGCGTGTTCATCCAGGTCACGCCGTCGGACTCCAGGTAGGTCCGGTACCGGCGCGGCATGCCCATGACGCCCGCCCAGTGCTGGATCAGGAAGGTCATGTGGAAGCCGATGAACAGCATCCAGAAGTGCACCTTACCGAGGCGCTCGTTGAGCATCCGGCCGGTCAGCTTCGGCCACCAGAAGTAGAGTCCGGCGAACATCGCGAACACCACCGTGCCGAACACCACGTAGTGGAAGTGCGCGACTAGGAAGTAGCCGTCGGCCAGGTGGAAGTCCAGCGGCGGCGAGGCGAGGATGACGCCGGTGAGCCCGCCGAAGACGAACGTCACCAGGAAGCCGAGCGCCCAGACGATCGGCGTCTCGAAGGTCACCGAGCCGCGCCACATGGTGCCGACCCAGTTGAAGATCTTCACGCCGGTGGGCACGGCGATGAGCATCGTCATCAGCGAGAAGAACGGCAGCAGGACGGAGCCGGTGACGTACATGTGGTGCGCCCACACCGTCACCGACAGCGCGGCGATCGCGATCGTGGCGAAGACGAGCGACTTGTAGCCGAAGACCGGCTTGCGGCTGAACACCGGGAAGATCTCGGAGACGATGCCGAAGAACGGCAGCGCGATGATGTACACCTCGGGATGGCCGAAGAACCAGAACAGGTGCTGGAACAGCACCGGCCCGCCGGTCTCCGCGTTGTAGATCTGCCCGCCCCACACCCGGTCGACGCCGAGCGCGAGCACCGCGACCGCGAGCACCGGGAAGACCAGGATCACCAGCAGCGAGGTGATCAGCGTGTTCCACGAGAAGATCGGCATCCGCCACATGGTCATGCCGGGGGCGCGCATCGTGATGATCGTCGTGATGAAGTTCACCGCGCCGAGGATCGTGCCGAAGCCGGAGAGGCCGAGGCCGAACACCCAGAGGTTGCCGCCGAGCCCCGGCGAGGACACCGCGTCCGCGAGCGGCACGTACGCCGTCCAGCCGAACGACGCCGCGCCCTGCGGGGTGAGGAAGCCGGACACCGCGATCAGCGAGCCGAACAGGAACAGCCAGTAGGCGAAGGCGTTCAGCCGCGGGAACGCGACGTCCGGCGCGCCGATCTGCAGCGGCATCATGGCGTTCGCGAAGCCCGCGAACAGCGGCGTCGCGAACATCAGCAGCATGATCGTGCCGTGCATCGTGAACAGCTGGTTGTACTGCTCGCCGGTCTGCACCACGTCGAGGCCCGGCAGCGCGAGCTGGCCGCGGATGATCAGCGCCATCACGCCGCCGATCAGGAAGAAGATGAACGAGGTGATCAGGTAGAGGTGGCCGATGATCTTGTGATCGGTCGTCGTGACCCACTTGACGAAGACGTTGCCCTTGCGCTCGACCTTGCGGCCGGGGACGAGGCCCGTCGTGGGATTCAGCGTCGCGGTCATCTCAGCTCTCCTCGTGCACGGCGCTCGGCTGGGTGCCGGTCGCCGGGAAGTTCTGGTTGCGGTCGAGGTCGGCGCCGAGCTCGCCGGTGAAGCCGTCGCCCGCCAGCTCGGCCAGGTGCGCCTGGAACTCGTCCTGCTCCACGACCTTCACCTTGAACAGCATCTGCGAGTGGTACTCGCCGCAGAGCTCGGCGCACTTGCCGTAGTACTCCCCGACCTTGGTCGGGATGAAGTACATGAAGTTGTCCTTGCCCGGGATCATGTCCTTCTTGTAGAGGAAGTCGATGACCCAGAACGAGTGGATGACGTCGCGCGCGCCGAGGTCGATCTTGACCTGCTTGTCGACCGGCAGCCACAGGGTCGGCACCGTCTCGCCGTCGATCTGGCCGTTCGCGAGGATCTGGGCCTGCACGCCGGCCGGCTCGTGCACGGCCTCCTCGACCACGCCGCCCTGGACGTAGCTGAAGTCCCAGGACCACTGCTTGCCGTAGGCGAGGATCTCGACCTCCGGGTCGTGCGGCTGCTCGATCGAGGTCTGCTCCTTCGCGGTGAAGGCGAAGAAGCCGATGATGAGCACGAACGGGATGATCGTGTAGGCGATCTCGATCGGCAGGTGGTAGCGCATCTGCACCGGCAGGCCGCTCTGCCCGCGGCGCCGGCGGTAGACGATCGCGGCCCAGAGGATGAGGCCCCAGGTGATGATGCCGACGATGAGCAGCAGGATCCAGGCCGTCGTCCACATCGCGATGATGCCCGGCGTGTGGTTGGTCGTGTTCACGCCGTCGCCCGGCAGGAAGCCCTGCATCTCCTGCTGCGTGCACCCGGCGAGGGCGATCGCCGCAGCGACGCCGATCGGGAGTGCGGCCCACCTCATCAGACGGCGATTCGAGCTCACGCCTCAACCCTATCGGGTCAGTGGAACGAGTCGCCGCAGGCGCAGGAGCCCGCCGCGTTGGGGTTGTCGATGGTGAAGCCCTGCTTCTGGATCGAGTCCTCGAAGTCGATGACCGCGCCCTCCAGGTAGGGGCCGCTCATCCGATCGACGATCACCTCGACGCCCGGGCCGAACTCGACGATCGCGTCCCCGTCGAGCTCCCGCTCGTCGAAGTAGAGCTGGTAGACGAGGCCGGAGCAGCCGCCGGGCTGCACCGCCAGGCGCAGGCGCAGGTCGTCGCGACCCTCCTGCTCGAGCAGGCGCGCGACCTTGTCGGCCGCGGCCTCGGTGAGCTGGACGCCGTGCTCCGGCGTCTCGGTCTTCGCAGTGGCGAGCGTCGCGTCGGTCATGCCGTCATTCTACGCCGCGGACGGCGCGACGACGGCTCAGCCGCGGCCGTTCAGCGCGGCCAGCAGCAGCGCCTCCGAGACGATGGCGCGCCGCAGGACGCCGAGGTGCAGCGACTCGTTCGGGCTGTGCGCCCTGGTGTCGGCGTCCTCGACGCCGGTGACCAGGATCTGCGCGTCCGGGAAGACCTCGACCAGGTCGGCGATGAACGGGATCGAGCCGCCGATGCCGATCTCGACGGTCTCGCGGCCCCAGCCGGCGGTCAGCGCGTCCTTGGCGAGCCGGAACAGGCCGGCGCCGGTGTCGACCAGGAACGGGTCCCCCAGGTCGACCTTCTCGTCGTAGGCCACCTCGGCGCCGTACGGCGTGTGCGCGGCGATGTGCGCGCGCAGCGCCGCGTAGGCCTCGGCCGCCGACTGCCCGGGGGCGACGCGCGCGCTCACCCGGACCCGGACCGCCGGGATCAGCGTGTTCGAGGCGTGCTGCACGCTCGGCAGGTCCATCCCGGTCACGGTGATCGCCGGCTGGTTCCAGTTCCGGTCGAGCACCGGTCCGTCGCCGATCAGCGCGACCCCGTCCGGCACGCCGGCCTCGGCGCGGATGCGCGCCTCGGCGTACGCCGGCACCTCGGCCGCGCGTCGCCGGAGCCCCTCCACAGCGACGGCCCCGTCGTCGTCCCAGAGGCTCGCGAGCAGCCGCGTCGCGGCCATCATCGCGTCCGGCACCACGCCGCCGAACATGCCGGAGTGCGAGGCGTGCTCGAGGGTGCGGACGGTCAGGTTGAACGCGACGTTCCCGCGCAGCCCGACCGTGATGGCGGGGGTCTCGACGTCCCAGTTCCCCGAGTCGGCGACGACGATCGCGTCGGCCGCGAGCGCGTCGCGGTGCCGCACGATGAAGTCCTTGAACGAGGGCGAGCCGAACTCCTCCTCCCCCTCGACGAACACGGCGAGGCCGAGGTCGAGCTGGCCGAGCGCCTCGACGAGCGCGCGGATCGCGGCGACGTGCACGAGCACGCCGGCCTTGTCGTCCGCCGTCCCGCGGCCGAACAGCCGGTCCCCCTGCGGGGTCGGGCGCAGCACCGGCTCGAACGGCGGGGTCTCCCAGTCCTCGTCGGCGCCGGGCGGCTGCACGTCGTGATGCGCGTAGAGCAGCACCGTCGGCGCGCCGTCGCGGGCGGCGCGGCGCGCGAGCACGGCGGGGTGTCCCGGCGAGCCGTCGGCGCGGTCGGCGCGCTCGATCGAGACCGTCTCGAACACGTCGAGCCCGCGCAGCAGCTCCGCGACGGCCTCCGCGCTCTCCTGCACCCTGGCCGGGTCGAACCCGTCCCAGGACACCGACGGGATGCGGACCAGCCGGGAGAGGTCGGCGATCGTCGCGGGCAGGCCCCCGGTCACCGCCTCCCGGATGGCCGCTTCGACCGGACCGGACGGGATGCTGGCGGACATGCGGGTAATCTTAGGAGGCCATGGCCAAGACGCAGACGGATCCCGAGCCCGCGGAGCAGCCCGCCGGAGGGAAGGGCCGTCCCACGCCGAGCCGACGCGAGCGCGAGGCGGCGAACAAGCGCCCCATCGTCGTCGCCGACCGCTCCGAGGCTCGCCGGATCAGCCGGGAGCAGGACCGCGTGGAGCGGGCGAGGCAGAGCGCCGGCTACGCCGCCGGCGACGAGCGCTACCTGCCGGTGCGCGATCGCGGGCCGCAGCGCAGGTGGGTCCGCGACTACGTCGACGCGCGGCTGTCGGCCGGCGAGTTCGTCATCCCGGTGATGTTCCTCGTCATCGTCGTGATGTACCTGCCGTTCCCCGCCATCTCGGCGTACGCGACGGTCGCCCTGATCGGCTACTTCGGCCTGGTGATCATCGACTCCGTCGTGCTCGGCCTCATCGTGCGCCGGCGGCTCGCCGCGAAGTACGGCGCGGACCGGGTCGAGAAGGTGCGCTGGTACGCGGCGATGCGGGCGCTGCAGCTGCGCCTGATGCGGCTGCCGAAGCCGCAGGTCAAGCGCTTTCGGTTCCCCGACTGACGGCGCGGGCGAGGCCGCGGTTGACGGCGCGCGCCCAGAGCGGGCCGCGGTAGATGAACGCGGTGTAGCCCTGCACCAGCGTCGCGCCGGCGGCGAGCCGCTCCCGCACGTCCTCGGCCGTCTCGACGCCGCCGACCGAGACGACGCAGAACGCCGGGTCGGGCGCCTCGGCGCGCACCGCGCGCAGCACCTGGAGGGCGCGGCGCGCGAGCGGCGGACCGGAGAGCCCGCCGGCGCCGGCCGCCGCCACGACGGCCGGGTCGGTCGCCAGCGCGTCCCGGGCGACCGTGGTGTTCGTCGCGACGAGGCCGGCGAGCCCGAGTTCGACCGCGAGCCGCGTGATCGCGGTCACCTGGTCGTCGCTCATGTCCGGCGCGATCTTCACCAGCAGCGGCACGCCCCCGGCGGCCGCGCGCACCGCCGCCAGCAGCGGCCGGAGCCGGTCGAGCTCCTGCAGGCCGCGCAGCCCCGGGGTGTTCGGCGAGGACACGTTGACGACGAGGTAGTCCGCGAGCGGCGCGAGCAGCCGGGTCGACTCGAGGTAGTCGGCGACCGCGTCCTCGACCGCGACGACCCGGGACTTGCCGAGGTTGACGCCGATGACCGGCCGGAGCGGGCGGCGGCGGGTGCGGGCGAGCACCCGCGCGGCGGCGGCCGCGCCGCGGTTGTTGAACCCCATCCGGTTGACGAGCGCCCGGTCGGCCAGCAGCCGGAACAGCCGCGGGCGCTCGTTGCCCGGCTGCGGGACCGCGGTGACGGTGCCGACCTCGACGTGCCCGAAGCCGAGCGCGCCGAGGCCGATCGTCATGTCGGCGTCCTTGTCGAAGCCCGCCGCCATGCCGAAGGGCGAGGCGAAGCGGATGCCCATCGCGGTGACGCCGATCCCCGGCGCGGCTCGGGTGAGCAGCCGGGGCGCCCAGGCGAGGACCGGCCAGCCGAGGACGCGGATGGCGAGGTGCGCGAGCCCGTGCGCGCGCTCCGGGTCGAGACGCGTCAGGATCGCGCGGAACAGCAGGCGGTACACCTCAGCGGACCCGTTTGTCCGGCCGGGCCCCGGCCCCGGACTTGAGGACGGCGATCGCCGCCTCGAAGTCCTCGAGCGACTCGAAGGCCTGATAGACGCTCGCGAAGCGGAGGTAGGCGACCTCGTCCAGCTCGCGCAGCGGTCCGAGGATCGCCAGGCCGATCTCGTTCGCGTCGATCTGGCTGGCCCCGGTCGAGCGGATCGTCTCCTCGACCCGCTGCGCGAGCTCGGCGAGCTCGGTGTCGGTCACCGGCCGGCCCTGCGCGGCCTTCCGGACGCCGGCGACGATCTTCTCCCGGCTGAACGGCTCGACGACGCCGCTGCGCTTGATGACGCCGAGGGTCGCGGTCTCCGTGGTCGAGAACCGCCCTCCGCACTCCGGGCACTGCCGGCGGCGGCGGATCGACAGCCCGTCGTCGCTCGTCCGTGAGTCGATGACCCGCGAGTCGGGATGGCGGCAGAAGGGGCAGAACATGTCGCGACGAGCCTAGCCCGCCGGCCGCTACGGGGTCCGGTCCGCGAAGCGCTCGACGACGGCCTCGCCGTGCGCCGGCAGGTCCTCCGCCGCCGCCAGCGCGACGATCCGGTCGCGGACCGCGCCGAGGCCCTCCGCGCTGTACTCGACGATCTGCTGCGGACGCAGGAACGCCGTCGCGCCGAGCCCGGCGCCGAACCTCGCCTGGCCGCCGGTCGGCAGCACGTGGTTCGAGCCCGCCAGGTAGTCGCCGAGGCTGACCGGCGAGTTCGCGCCGAGGAAGATCGCCCCCGCGCTGGTGATCCCGGCGAGCACCCGCTCGTCGTCGGCGGTCTGGATCTCGAGGTGCTCGGGTCCGTAGGCGTTCGAGACGGCGACCGCGGCCGCGAGGTCGTCGACGAGCACGATCGCCGACTGCTGCGAGGCGAGCGCGACGCGGACCCGGTCCGCGTGCCGGGTGCCGCCGACGCGTCCCTCCAGATCGGCCTCGACGGCGCGCGCGAGCTCGGGCGAGTCGGTGACGAGCACCGCCGCCGCGTTCTCGTCGTGCTCGGCCTGGCTCACCAGGTCGGCGGCGACGAGCGCGGGGTCCGCGGTCGCGTCGGCGATGACCAGGATCTCGGTGGGACCGGCCTCCGCGTCGATCCCGACGACGCCGCGCACGATGCGCTTCGCGGCCGCCACGTACACGTTCCCCGGCCCGGTGACGACGTCGACCGGGTCGAGCTCGAGCTCGGGCACGCCGTAGGCGAAGGCGCCGATCGCGCCGGCGCCGCCCATCGCGTAGACCTCCTCGACGCCGAGCAGCGCCGCCGCCGCGAGGATCGTCGGGTGCACGCCGCCGTCGGCCTCGCGCTGCGCGGGGCTCGCGATCGCGATCGAGCGCACCCCGGCGACCTGCGCCGGCACGACGTTCATGACGACGCTGGACGGGTAGACCGCCTTGCCCCCGGGCACGTAGAGCCCGACCCGGTCGACCGGCTGCCACCGCTGCCGCACGCGGGCGCCCGGCCCGAGCTCGGTCACCCGGTCCGGCGGCACCTGGACGGCGGTCGCGGCGCGGACCCGGGCGATCGCCTCCTCGAGGGCGGCGCGGACCGCGGGATCGAGCGCCGCGAGGGCCTCGGCCAGCTCCTCCCGCGGCACCCGGAGGTGCCGCGGGTCGGCGCCGTCGAACCGCCGCGCCTGCTCGACGAGCGCGACCATGCCGCGCTCGCGGACGTCGTCGACGAGCTCCGCCGCGGACTCCGCGGCCTTGGCGACGTCGACGCGCGCACGGGGCATCGCCTCGGCGAGCCGGCGGGGCGTGAGCGCCTCGCCGCGGAGGTCGATCGTCTGGATCACGGTGGTCCAGCCTACCGGCGGCGCCCGCGGCGCAGGATCGGGGCCGGGCCCCTCAGGCGAGGCAGTTCGCGCCGAGCAGCGTCTTCAGCTCGCCCGTGAGCCCCTGGCTGCGGGTGACCCGGTACGGCAGCTCGAACACCCGAGCGCTGCCCTCCCGGACCAGGCGCAGGCGCACCTCCGCGTCGCCCTCGTGCCGGATCAGGATGTCCCCCAGCGCCTGCACCGTCTCGGTCGTCGCCCGCTCCTCCGGGATCGTCACCGTCAGCGGCAGCGGCGCGGTGTCCGCCGAGGCGCCGGCGAGGTCCGGCACCGTCAGCGAGTTCGCGTGCAGCACCTTGCCGTCGTCGCGCACGTTCACCCGGCCGCGGACGACGACGATCGAGTCCTCCTGCAGCACGGGCTGGAACTCCGTGTAGGTCTTCCCGAGGAACATGACCTGGATCTCGCCGCCGAAGTCCTCGATCGTCACGATCCCGTAGGCGTTGCCGCTCTGCCGGGCGACGCGGTGCTGCACGCTGGTGAGCAGGCCCGCGATGGAGACCTGCGCGCCGTCGGCGACGGCGTCGTCCGCGAGCAGCGCCGCGACCGAGGTGTCCGCGAGCCGGCCGAGCTGGCGCTCGAGCCCGGCGAGCGGGTGGTCGGAGACGTAGAGGCCGAGCATCTCCCGCTCGAAGGCGAGCTTGTCCCGCTTGGTCCACTCCGGCCGCTCTGGCACGACGTCGACGGCCTGCTCCGGCTCGTCCCAGAGCGAGTCGAAGTCGAAGCCGACCAGGCCGGTCGCCTCGTTCCGCTTGAGCGCGACCGCCGCCTCGACCGCTCCCTCGTGGATCTCGTAGAGCGCGCGCCGGGAGGCGCCGAGCGAGTCGAAGGCGCCGGCCTTGACGAGCGACTCGACGGCGCGCTTGTTCGCGACCTGCACGGGCACCTTGCGGAGGAAGTCGTGGAAGGAGGTGAAGGCACCCTGCTCCTCCCGCGCCGCGCGGATCTGGTCGACCGCGCCGAAGCCGACGTTGCGCACCGCGCCGAGGCCGAAGCGGATGTCGTCGCCGACGGCGCTGAAGAACCCGACCGACTCGTTGACGTCCGGCGGCAGCACCCGGATGCCCATCCGGCGGCACTCGGCGAGGTAGATCGCCATGGTGTCCTTCTTGTCGCCGACGCTGGTCAGCAGCGCGGCCATGTACTCGGCGGGATAGTGCTGCTTGAGGTACGCGGTCCAGTAGGAGATGACCCCGTAGGCGGCCGAGTGCGCCTTGTTGAAGGCGTAGTCGGAGAACGGGACGAGGATCTCCCAGAGCGCGTTGATCGCCTGATCGGAGTAGCCGTTCGCCCGCATGCCGGCCGAGAACGGCTCGAGCTCCTTGTCCAGGATCTCCTTCTTCTTCTTGCCCATCGCCCGGCGCAGCATGTCGGCCTGTCCGAGCGTGTAGCCGGCGACCCGCTGCGCGATCTCCATGACCTGCTCCTGATAGATGATCAGGCCGTAGCTCTCCTCGAGGATGTCCTTCAGCGGCTCGGCGAGCTCGGGATGGATCGGGGTGATCGGCTGCTGGCCGTTCTTGCGTAGCGCGTAGTTGGTGTGCGAGTCCGCGCCCATCGGGCCGGGCCGGTAGAGCGCGATGACCGCGGAGATGTCGCCGAAGTTGTCCGGCCGCATCAGCCGCAGCAGCGAGCGCAGCGGGCCGGAGTCGAGCTGGAACACGCCGAGCGTCTCGCCGCTGGACAGCAGCCGGTAGGTCGCCTCGTCCGTGTACGGCAGTTCCTCGAGCACGGGGCGCGTGCCGCGGTTCGCCTCGATGTTGTCGAGCGCGTCGTCGATGATCGTGAGGTTGCGCAGCCCGAGGAAGTCCATCTTGACGAGGCCGAGCGCCTCGGCCGCCGGGTAGTCGAACTGCGTGATGATCTGGCCGTCCTGCTCCCGGCGCATGATCGGGATGACGTCGAGCAGCGGCTCGCTGGACAGGATCACGCCGGCCGCGTGCACCCCCCACTGGCGCTTCAGCCCCTCGAGCCCGACCGCGGTGTCGAAGACGGTGCGCGCCTCCGGGTCGGTCTCGATGAGGTCCCGCAGGTCCTTCGCCTCGTGGTAGCGCTCCGCCTTGGGGTCCAGCACGTCGGCGAGCGCCATGTGGTGGCCCTGGGCGGGGTCCGGCATCGCCTTGGTCAGCTTGTCGCCCATCGCGAAGGGATGCCCGAGCACGCGGGCGGCGTCCTTGAGCGCCTGCTTCGCGGCGATGGTGCCGTAGGTGACGATCTGCGCGACGTGGTCGGTGCCGTACTTCTCGGTGACGTAGCGGATCACCTCGCCGCGGCGGCGGTCGTCGAAGTCGACGTCGAAGTCCGGCATCGACTCGCGCTCGGGGTTCAGGAAGCGCTCGAAGATGAGCCCGTTCTCGATCGGGTCGAGGTCGGTGATCCGCATCGCGTACGCGGCGATGGAGCCGGCCCCGGAGCCGCGGCCGGGGCCCACCCGGATGCCGTTGCGCTTGGACCAGTTGATGAAGTCGGCGACGACCAGGAAGTAGCTCGCGTAGCCCTTCGAGATGATGACGTCCATCTCGTAGTCGGCCTGCTGCCGGACGCGCTCGGTGATCCCGTCCGGGTAGCGCTCGAGCAGCCCGCGCTCGACCTCTCCGCGGAACCACGAGACGTCGGTCTCCCCCTCCGGCACCGGGAAGCGGGCCATGTAGCGGCCCTCCTGGGGGTCGAAGCCGACGTCGCAGCGCTCGGCGATGAGCAGCGTCGAGTCGCAGGCCTCCGGGAGGTCGCGGAACAGGTGGCGCATCTGTGCGGGGGTCTTCAGGTAGAACTCGTCGGCCTCGAAGCGGAACCGCTTCGGGTCGTCCATGGTCGATCCGGACTGGACGCAGAGCAGCGCCGCGTGCGCCGTGGCGTCGCCGGCGTGCGTGTAGTGCAGGTCGTTGGTCGCCAGCAGCGGCAGGTCGAGCTCCCGCGCGAGCCGGATCAGGTCGGCCTGGGTGCGCCGCTCGATCTCGATCCCGTGGTCCATGATCTCGGCGAAGAAGTTGCCCTTGCCGAAGATGTCGCGGAACTCCGCCGCCGCGGCCTTCGCCTCCTCGTACTGACCGAGCCGGAGCCGGGTCTGCACCTCGCCGCCGACGCAGCCGGTCGTCGCGATGATGCCCTTCGAGTACCGCGCGAGCAGCTCGCGGTCCATCCGCGGCTTGAAGTAGTAGCCCTCGATGCTCGCGAGCGAGGAGAGGCGGAACAGGTTGTGCATGCCCTCGGTGGTCTCGGCGAGCATCGTCATGTGGGTGTAGGCGCCGCCGCCGCCGACGTCGTCCGCGTTCAGCCCCTCGCCCTCCGCCCAGCGCACCCGCGACTTGTCGGAGCGGTGCGTGCCCGGCGTCAGATACGCCTCGGTGCCGATGATCGGCTTGATCCCGCGCGCCCTGGCCTGCTTCCAGAAGTCGAACGCGCCGAAGTTGTTCCCGTGGTCGGTGATCGCGATCGCCGGCATGCCCTGCGCGACGGCCTCGTCGAGGAGGGCGCCGACCCGGGCCGCGCCGTCGAGCATCGAGTACTCCGTGTGGACGTGCAGATGCACGAAGGAGTCCGAGGCGCTCACCTCTCCACGATAGGCAGCCCCGCCGACCTCGTGGGGCGCACGCGCGGTCAGTCGGCCGAGATGACCTCGAGCGCGTGTTGAAGGTCGGGCGGGTACGGCGACTCGAACGCCATCCGGCGCCCGTCGTCGGGATGCGCGAACCCGAGCCGGCGGGCGTGCAGCCACTGCCGCTCGAGCCCCAGCCGGGCGCCGAGGCCCGGGTCCGCGCCGTACAGCGCGTCGCCGCAGCAGGGGTGGCGCTGCGCGGCCATGTGCACCCGGATCTGGTGGGTCCGGCCGGTCTCCAGCCGGATCTCGAGCAGCGACGCGGCGCGGAACGCCTCGAGCGTCTCGTAGTGCGTCACCGCAGGGCGGCCGCCCGCGACGACGGCGAACCGCCAGGACGCCGATGGATGCCGGCCGATCGGCGCGTCGATCGTGCCGGCGAGAGGGTCCGGGTGCCCCTGGACGAGCGCGTGGTAGACCTTCTCGACCTCGCGGTCGTGGAACTGCCGCTTGAGCTCCGTGTAGGCGCGCTCGCTCTTCGCGACGACCATGAGGCCGCTGGTGCCCTGGTCGAGGCGGTGCACGACGCCCTGGCGCTCCGCGGCGCCCGAGGTCGAGATGCGCCGGCCGAGCCCGGCGAGCGCGCCGACGACGGTCGGGCCCTCCCAGCCGGGCGAGGGGTGCGCCGCGACGCCGGCCGGCTTGTCGACGACGATCAGGGCGTCGTCCTCATGGACGATCGCGAGGCCCGGGACGACCTCCGCGACGATCGCCGGCTCGGCCCGCTCGGTCCAGTCGACCTTGAGCCACGCGCCGGCGCGGAGCCGGTCGGACTTGCCGAGCGGGGCGCCGTCCTGCACGGCGCCGCCGGCCTCGATCACCTCGGCGGCGAAGGTCCTGGAGAAGCCGAGCAGCTTGGCGAGCGCCGCGTCCGCGCGCTGCCCGTCGAGCCCGTCGGGGACGGGCAGGCTACGCGTCGCCATCCGTCGCGCCGGCCGCCGGCGCCACGGGCTCGGCCGCGCTCCCCCGGCTGCGGCGGCCGTCGAGGCCGTGCCCGGCGATCGTGAGGATCACCAGGATGACCACGCTGAAGGTGATCGCCATGTCGGCGACGTTGAAGATGGCCGGGAAGCCCCAGATCCGGATGAAGTCGATGACGTGGCCCTGGCCGAACCCCGGCTCGCGGAACAGCCGGTCGACGAGGTTGCCGATGGTGCCGCCGAGCAGCATGCCGAACACCGTCGCCCAGGCGAGCGATCGGATGCGGCGCGCGAAGACGACGATGAACACCGCGACGGCGCAGGCGATGATCGCGAAGATCCAGGTCGCGCCGATGCCGAGCGAGAACGCCGCGCCGGGGTTGCGCACGAACTCGAACTGGACGAGCTCCCCGATCACCGGGACGGCGACGCCCTCCGGCAGGTTCGAGACGACCAGCCACTTCGCGAGCTGGTCCAGCAGCAGGATGCCGACCGCGAGGCCGAGGACGAGGACGAGCACGCCGATCCGCGGCCGCGCCGACGAGGGCGCGACGATCGGCTCGGGCTCAGGCGCCACCGAAGCCGGGCGCCGAGGGCCGCTCGTCCTCCTCGGAGGAGGACTCCTCGGCGACGGTCTCCGCCTCGACGGAGAGGCCTCCCCAGCGGACGGTCTCGCCGGTCTCCGATCCCGCGTCGCCCTCCGCGGACGCCGAGGCCTCCGCGGCGAACGTCGACTGCGAGCCGGTGAAGGTCGGCACCTCGCTCGACGGAGCCGGGTCCTCGGCGGCCGCCTCCGGGCTCGCCTCGCCCGCCTCGGCGGGGGCCGCGGGCTCCGAGGCGGCCAGCTCGCCGAGCTGGGTCTCGAGGTAGCCCTTCAGGCCGGCCCGGTAGCTCCGCTCGAACTCCTTGAGCCCGTCGACGGCGCTCTGCAGGCCGTCGCGCTGCGAGGTGAGCGCCGCGACCTCGCCGTTCAGGGTCTCGAGCGTGGTGTCGCGCTGCTGCTGCGCCTCCGAGACGAGCGTCTCGGCCTTGCCGCGCGCGTCCGCGAGCAGCGAGTCGGCCTGCGCCTGCGCGTCCGAGGTGAGCCGCGACGCCTGCGCCTGCGCGTCGCCGACGAGCGTCGCAGCCTTGGTCTCGCCCTCGGCGATGAGGTCGTCGCGCTTGACCACGCCCTCGCGGACGTGCTCCTCGTGCACCCGCCGCGCGAGCTGCAGGTACTCCGCGGAGTTCATCCCGTCGAGCAGGGTGGAGCCGGCGGCCGCCTGCTGCTGCGCGGTCTGCAGCGCCTGCTGGGACTCGGCGAGCTGGGCCTGGGCCGCCGCGAGCTGCGCGCGCAGCGACTCGGCCTCGCCGGAGTCGGCGGGCGCGGCCGACGCCTCGGGCGCCGCCGCGAGCTGGGCCTTGAGCTGCTCGTTCTCGGCGACGAGCCGCTGGAACTCGGCGAGCACCTCGTCGAGGAAGTCGTCGACCTCGTCCTGGTCGTAGCCGTCGCGGAACTTCGTCGTCTGGAACTGCTTGTTCAGCACGTCGTTCGGCGTCAGGGCCATTCCGTCACCTCGCTTGCTTCGACTTCTGGATGAAGGTCAGGTCATCCTATTGCCCGCTCGCCGCGGGACCCATGCAGCCTACCCGATGGCCCCGCGCGGCCCCCGCGCCGATCAGGTCGCCGCGAGGAACGCGCCGACGATCGACATCAGCACGATGACCGCGAGCATGACGATGACGACCGAGAAGTCGATCGCGACCGGGCCCACCCGCAGCGGCGGGATGACGCGCCGCAGCCCGCGGATCGGCGGGTCGGTCGTCGTGTAGACGATCTCGGCGAGCACGAGCACGAAGCCCTTCGGGCGCCACTGCCGGGAGACCGCCTGCACCAGGTCGAGGATGATCCGGGCCCACAGCACGACGAGATACAGGATCAGCAGGACGTGGACGACGCGCAGGACGATCTGGACCACGACCATCGGGCAAGCCTATTGGCCGCCCGGCCGCGGCCGGGCGCACCGGGATCGCGGGGCTACTCGAAGAAGGACGCGTCGACGTCGTCCGCGGCGTCCACCTGGTCGCCGCTGACCGCGACGTGCGACGGCGAGAGCAGGAAGACCTTGCCGGTCACGCGCTCCATGCGGCCGTAGAGCGCCTCGGCGAGGCCGCAGGAGAAGTCGATCAGGCGGCGCGCCTCGGGCTCGGCCATCTGCGAGATGTTGATGATGACCGGGACGCCCTCGCGGAAGTGCTCGGCGATGGTCTTGACGTCCCTGAAGGCGCGGGGGTGGACGGTGAGGATCTCGTTCATGTCGGCCGACTTCTGCTGCTGGGCGGAACGGCGGATGGGGGTCACGGCCGCGCGCGAAGGGGCGGGCTGCGGCGCGGGGGCGGCGGCCTGGGCGCGCTGCTGGGGCGCGGGGTGCTCCTCGTACTCCTCTTCCTCGACGAGACCGAGGAAGGCCATGGCATTGCGGAACGGGTTGGCCATCGTGTCCTCTCCTTCACCGAGGCTTCGGTTCAGGTCCGAGCGTAGGCGGGGTCCGGCCGGTTTCCGGTGATTGCGGTGCCGATCCGAAGGTGTGTCGCACCCTCCCGGATCGCCTCCCGCCAGTCGCCGGACATGCCCATCGACAGCCCGGTCGCGTGCGGCGCGACGGGCAGCAGCACGCGGTCGCGCAGCTCGCGCACCCGGGCGAACCCCCGGGCCGGGTCGGCGCCGAGGCCGGCGACCGCCATCAGGCCCGCGAGCCGCACCCCCGGCGTGCCGAGCGCCCGCTCGGCGAAGGCGGCGAGGTCGGCCGGGGCGACGCCGCCCCTCGCCGGGTCGTCGGTGAGGTTGACCTGGACGAACGCCTCGATCGGCTCCGCCTCGGGGTCCGCGAGCGCGTCGAGCAGCGAGAGCCGGTCGAGTGAGTGCAGGACCGAGGCGTAGCCGCGCACCGCCTTCGCCTTGTTCGACTGCAGCTGTCCGATGAAGTGCCAGCGCAGACCGAGGCCGGCGAGCTCCGCGGCCTTCGGCGCCGCCTCCTGGTGGCGGCTCTCGCCGACGTCGCGCACGCCGAGCGCCGCGAGCTCGCGGACCAGCGGGGCCGGGTGGAACTTCGTGACGACGATCAGCGTCACGCCGGCCGGCAGCTCGGCCCGGATCGACTCCAGCCGCCCGCCGAGGGAGCCGCCGTCGGCAACCGCCCCGGTGCCGGGCCCGGCGGGCACTTACTTCAGGAAGTCGGGGACGTCGAGCCCGCCGTCGTCGTCGAAGTCGTCGAAGCCGCTCGGGGTGGTCACCAGCGTCGGCTCCCGCTCGAAGTCGCGCTCCTCGGCCGCCGGCACGAGGCTCGGCTGCTCGCCGGACATCCGGGCGGCGACCTCGGCGCTCGCGACCGCGGCCGGCAGCTCGCTCGAGGCGGCCGCGACCGGGAGCACGGGTGCGGTGCGGCGCGGCACGGCCTCCGGCACGACGTGGCGGCGCACCGGCTCGCCCCCGTCGAAGCCGGCCGCGATCACCGTGACGCGGACCTCGTCGCCGAGCTGGTCGTCGATGACGGTGCCGAAGATGATGTTCGCCTCCGGGTGCACCGCCTGCTTGACGAGCTCCGCGGCGTCGTTGATCTCGAAGATGCCGAGGTTCGATCCGCCCTGGATCGAGAGCAGCACGCCGTGCGCGCCCTCGATCGAGGCCTCGAGCAGCGGGCTCGAGACGGCGATCTCGGCCGCCTTGATGGCGCGATCGGCGCCGCGCGCGGAGCCGATGCCCATGATCGCGGCGCCCGCTCCGAACATGACGGACTTGACGTCCGCGAAGTCGACGTTGATGAGCCCGGGCGTGGTGATGAGGTCGGTGATGCCCTGGACGCCGGCGAGCAGCACCTGGTCGGCGGTCGCGAAGGCCTCGAGCATGCTGATCTCGCGGTTGGAGATCTCCAGCAGGCGGTCGTTCGGCACCACGATGAGGGTGTCGACCTCCTCCTTGAGGCGCTCGATGCCCTGCTCGGCCATCTGGTACCGGCGCTTGCCCTCGAAGGCGAACGGCTTGGTCACGACGCCGACCGTGAGGGCGCCGATCGACTTGGCGATGCGCGCGACGACCGGAGCGCCGCCGGTGCCCGTGCCGCCGCCCTCGCCCGCGGTGACGAAGACCATGTCGGCGCCGCGCAGCGCCTCCTCGATCTCCTCGGCGTGGTCCTCGGCGGCGCGGCGCCCCACCTCGGGGTCGGCGCCGGCGCCGAGCCCCTTGGTCAGCTCCCGGCCCACGTCGAGCTTGACGTCGGCGTCGCTGAGCAGCAGCGCCTGGGCGTCCGTGTTGATCGCGATGAACTCGACGCCCCGCAGCCCGAGCTCGATCATCCGGTTCACGGCGTTCACCCCGCCGCCACCGACGCCGACGACCTTGATCACGGCGAGGTAGTTCTGGTTCGTAGACACGTGCCGGGCTCCGTCCCTTGCTGGGTTCCTTGCTGGCTAACCTTCAACCTCTAGTTGAGGTATAATGTTCACCTCGGTAGAGGATTAACTGCGACGAATGTAGGTCCGCTTTCGGCCGACCGGACGCAGCGACGCCGCGTGTCGGGAATCCGACGGGCTCAGGCGGGTCGGAAGATGCCGTTCGAGGTCGCCGACACGTCGAAGGTGCCCGGGGTGCCGCCGAAGTTCGCACGCAGGATCTCGAGCAGCCGCACCTTCGTGAGCGAGTCGTCGGCGCTCCCCCACTTGACCGCCTGCGGCACGCCGGCGAACGTCAGCCACACGTCGTCGCGGGTGGTCGCGGTGATCGTGTCGATCTGCCCGCGCAGCTCCGCCGGCATCGCCTGCAGCACCTCGACCGCCGCGTCGAAGGCGGGATTGGGCAGCGAGGTGCCGGACTCGATGACCAGCGGCACGCCGGGCAGCCGCTCCTTGGAGGTCTGCACCGTCACGCCGGCGGGGTCGACGTAGACGAAGTCGCCGGACGCCGACGCGACGCCGACCACGGGCTGGCGCTCCGTGATGTGCAGCACGATCGTGCCGGGCGGGATCGTCTCGGTGGTGTAGCTGCGGATCACCGGGAACTCGCGGAGGTCGGCGTCGATGCGGCCGTAGTCGATGAGCGCGAGCGGCGTGCCGAGCTGGGCCTCGACCTTCGCCTGGACCGCCGACGCGTCGACGCGGGACGTGCCCTCGACGAGCACGGTGCGCAGCGACAGGATCGGCGAGAGGATCGCGACGAGCACGAGCACCACGACGAGCCCGACCGTCCCGACGGTGGTCCAGATCGCGATCCGCCGCGTGCGCTGGCGACGGGTGAAGCGCCGGATCTCCGCCTTCTCGTAGCGGCGCCGCTCGGCCGCCGCGCGCCGCGCCTCGCGTCGGGCCTCGGCCGCCGCCCGGCGCGCGTCCCGCCGTCCGGTGTCCTTCGGCGGCCTCCCCGCCGCCCGGGGCCTCGGGGACCTCGGGGGCCTCGCGGGCTTCGACGCCCCGGCGGCCTTCGCGGGTCGGGCCGCCTCGGGCGACGCGGCGTCGGGGGTCCGCGGGGCGCGATCCCGCTTCGACGGCTCGACGGGAGCCCGTGGCGTGCGCGCGGCGCGGCCCGCCCTCTGCTTCGGGTCCGCTGGGGGCGGGGCCTTGTCGAAGCCCTCGGGGCGCTTCACCGCGCCGCAGCCCGGATCGAGGCGACCAGCTGCGGGATGATCCGGTACACGTCCCCGCAGGAGAGCGTCATGACGAGGTCCCCCGGCCGCGCGAGCTGCGCGACCCGGTCGGCGGCCTGCTGCCAGTCCGGGAGGTAGTCGACGCGCGAGGGGTCGGCGAAGCGGTCGGCGACCAGAGCACCCGTGACGCCGGGCTCCGGGTCTTCGCGGGCGCCGAACACGTCGAGCACGACGGTGTGGTCGGCGAGCCGCTCGTAGGCCTCGGCGAACTCCCCCGCCATCAGCCGGGTCCGCGAGTACAGGTGGGGCTGGTGCACCGCGATCAGCCGCGCGCCGTCCGGCAGCACCGAGCGCGCCTGCGCGAGCGCGGCCGCGACCTCGGTCGGGTGGTGCGCGTAGTCGTCGTAGACGCGCACGCCGCCGACCGTCTCGTGCAGCTCGAAGCGGCGCTCGGTGCCCTCGAACGCCTCGAGGCCGGCGACGGCCTCGTCGTGGCCCACCTCGAGCGCCCGGAGCACGGCGTAGGCGCCGGCCGCGTTGATCGCGTTGTGCCGGCCCGGCACGCGCAGCCGCAGCGGCAGCGGCGACCCCGGGAGGTCCGGGTCGTGCAGCACCGCGGAGACCGGGCCGTCGGTCCGGATGCCCGCGACCCGCACGTCGGCGTCCGTCGACTCGCCGAACGTCGCCACCCGCGGCCCGGACCCGTCCTCCGCGGCGCCGAGCGCGGCGCGCACCCGCGCCGCGCCGGGGTCGTCGGCCGAGACGACGACGCGGTCGCTCGCCTTCGCGGCGAAGTCGACGAACGCCGCGTCGAAGGCCTGGCGGCTGCCGTAGTGGTCGAGGTGGTCGGGGTCGACGTTCGTGACGAGCGCGATCGCGGCGTCGTAGAGCAGGAAGGAGCCGTCCGACTCGTCCGCCTCGATCACCCAGAGATCGGGGTCCCCGAGGGCGGCGGCGGTGCCGAGCGAGCGGATGACGCCGCCGTTGACGAAGGAGGGGTTCCGGCCCGCCTCGACGAGCGCGGTGACGATCATGCCGGCGGAGGTCGTCTTGCCGTGCGCCCCCGCGACGGCGACCAGCGCCCGCGCGCCCCGGGTGAGCCAGGCGAGCGCCTGCGAGCGGTGCAGCGCGGGGATGCCGCGGCGCACCGCCTCCAGGTACTCGGGGTTGTCCGGCCAGAGTGCGCCGGTGTAGACCAGCGCGCCGACGTCCGCGCCGACGTTCGCCGCGTCGTGGCCGATCCGGATCCCGGCGCCCGCGGCGCGCAGCGCCTCGATCGCGCGGCTCTCCGAGCGGTCGGAGCCCGTGACCCGGTGCCCGGCGTCGAGGAACAGCTTCGCGATCCCGCTCATCCCCGAGCCGCCGACGCCGGCGAAGTGCACCGTGCCGTCGATCGTCTCCGGCAGCGGCAGCGAGAGGTCGGGCTTGATCATCGCCCCGACTCTATGAGCGCGCACCGGGAAATCGCCGGTGGCGCGGCGGCGACCTGCGGAAGCCCGGCCGGCTCAGGCGGGCCCGGGCGGGAGGGCGCGCTCGACGAGCGCGACCATGCGGTCGGTGGCGTCCGGGACGCCGGTCGTCGCCATCCGCTCGGCCATCGCCGCGATCCGGTCCCGGTCGCCGAGCAGGGCGACGAGGGCGGTCGAGGCCCATTCGACGGAGCAGGCCGCGTCCTCGACCAGGATCGCGCCCCCGGCGGCGACCGCCTCGGCCGCGTTCCGGCGCTGCTCGCCGTTGCCGACGGCGTAGGGCACGAGCACCGCCGGGATGCCGAGCGCCGAGAGCTCGGCGACCGTCGAGGTGCCGGCGCGGGAGACCGCGAGGTCCGCGGCCGCGAGCGCGAGGTCCATCCGGTCGGCGTATCGCACGGGGTGGTAGTCGGGCAGCTCCGCTGCGACCGCGTCCCGGTGCTCCCCCGTCAGGTGCAGGATCTGCCAGCCGGCCGCCGTGATCGCGGCGGCGGCGCCCGCGATCGCCTCGTTGATGCGCTGCGCCCCGCTCGACCCGCCGGTGGCCAGCAGCACGGGGCGGGTCGGGTCGAGCCCGAAGAGCGCCGCCGCCTCCGTCCGGGCCGCCCGTCGCCGCCCGGGATCGGCGAGCCGCTCGATCTCGGGCCGCAGCGGCATGCCGACCAGCTCCGCCGCACCGCCGCGCGGGCGCAGCGGGGTGCCGCGGAAGGCGATGCCGACGCCGGCGGCCCAGCGCGCGCCGAGCCGGTTCGCGTAGCCCGGCACGGCGTTCGCCTCGTGGATCACGATCGGCACGCCGCGGCGGTGCGCCGCCGAGTAGGCGGGCGCCGCGGCGTAGCCGCCGACGCCGACCACCGCGTCCACCCCGCGCTCCGCGATCAGCGCCTCCACCCGCCGCACCGCGGCGCGGTAGCGCCCCGGGAAGCGCAGCGCGTAGCCGTCCGGGCGCCTCGGGAACGGCAGCCGCGGGATGGTGGCGAGCTCGTAGCCGCGCTCCGGGACGAGGCGCGCCTCGAGGCCCTCCGCGGTGCCGAGCACGATCAGCTCGTCGTCGGGGCGCCGCAGGCGGATGCGGTCGGCGATCGCCAGCAGCGGGTTGACGTGGCCGGCGGTCCCGCCGCCCGCCAGCAGCAGGGTCGTCATCGCCGGCGACGGGTCGGCGCGGGCGGCGTGGCGGCGATCCGCGCGGCCTGCTGCGTCTCGGCCCTGGCGAGCGAGAGCACGACGCCGATCGCGAGCAGGATCGCGACCAGGGATGACCCGCCGGAGGAGATCAGCGGGAGCGGGACGCCGAGCACGGGCAGCACCCCGAGGACCACGCCGATGTTCACGAAGGCCTGCCCGACGACCCAGACCAGGACGCCGCCGGTGACGATCCGGGTGAGCGGCTCCCGGGCGCGGCGCATGATGCGCACCAGCACGATCGCCAGCAGCGCGTACAGCGCGAGCACGACGAGCGCGCCGACCAGCCCGAGCTCCTCGCCGATGATCGCGAAGATGAAGTCGTTGTCCGCCTCCGGCAGCCAGTTCCACTTCGCCCGGGAGTTGCCGAGCCCGACGCCGAGCACGCCGCCGGAGGCGAGCGCCCACATGCCGTGCTGCGGCTGCCAGCAGTAGCCCGAGTAGTCGGCGTCCGTGCAGCCCTGGAGCCAGGTGTTGATCCGGCTCATCCGGTTCGGGCTCGCCATCGCGAACACCAGGGCGAGCAGCGCGACGCCGAGCGCGCCGACCAGCAGGTGGGCGAGCCGCGCGCCGGCGAAGAACGCGCAGCCGAACACCATGAGCATCATGATCGCCGCGGTCCCGAGGTCGGAGCCGGCCAGCACCAGGCCGATCGCGACGCCCGCGACCGGCGCCACCGGCAGCAGCAGGCGCCGCCAGTCGCCGAGCTCGTCCCGACGCGCGCCGAGCACGACGCCGATCCAGAGCACCAGCGCGAGCTTCAGGAACTCCGACGGCTGCATCGTGAAGCCGCCGATGACGATCCAGTTCCGGTTGCCGCCGCCGGAGGAGCTGAGCCCGGGCACGAAGACGAGCAGCTGCATGCCCATCGTCACCAGCAGGGCGGGCCTGGCCCACCGCTTCCAGAACGCGACGGGCAGCCGGCCCACGACGAGCATCGCGGGGATCGCCACTCCGGCGAAGATCGCCTGGCGCAGCACCCGGCCGAACGGGTCGCCCGTCGCCGACTGCTCCTCGACGCTCGAGGCGCTCAGCACCATGACCAGGCCGAAGGCGACCAGGAAGAGCGTGGTGCCGATCAGCAGCAGCGAGTCGCGGTTCTCCGGGCTGAACATCCGCGTGAGCGGCACCACCGCGGCGAAGCCGCGGCGCTGGCCCGACGGGTCCGATCCCCCATCAGGGGCCGTGCGGCGCGGCGGGCGGAGCGTCGTCATCCCCTGCACCTCCGAGCCGGTCTGCTACGTGCTCCCGGACCGCGTCCGCGAACCTGCGCCCGCGGTCCGCGTAGTCCGCGAACTGGTCCATCGACGCGGCGGCCGGCGACAGGAGGACGGTGTCACCGGGTCGGGCGACACCGGCCGCCAGCCGGACGGCCTCCGGCATCACGTCGACATCCTCCCCCGGCATGACCTCGAGCACGGCGACCCCGGGCGCGTGTCGCGCGAGGGCGGCCAGCACGGGCGCGCGGTCGGCGCCGATCACGACGGCGGCGCGCAGCCGGCCCGCGTGCGCCTCGACGAGCCCGCCGATGTCGACGCCCTTGAGCAGGCCGCCGACGATCCACACCACGCTCGGGCGGGACCGGAGGGCCGCGTCGGCCGCGTGCGGGTTGGTCGCCTTGGAGTCGTCGACCCAGGCGACGCCGTCGGCCGTCGCGACCGGCTCGGTGCGATGCGGGTCGACCCGGAAGGTCGGGAGCGCGTCGTGGACGGCCTCGGCCGGGACGCCCGCGGCCCTCGCGAGCGCGGCGGCGGCGAGCACGTCGGCGACCAGGTGCGGCGAGTCGAGGCCGGCCGCGGCGAGCTCCGGGAGCGTCGTCAGCTCCAGCGCCCGGTGATGGCGGTCCTCGAGGAACGCGCGGTCGACGACGACGCCGTCGATCACGCCGAGCTCGCTCGGCCCCGGCACGCCGAGGTCGAAGCCGATCGCCCGGCAGCCCTCCTCGACGTCGGCCGCCTCGACCATCCGGATCGTCGCGGGGTCGGCGCGGTTGTAGACGGCGGCGACCCGCGCGTTCGCGTACACGCGGCCCTTCGCCGCCTCGTAGGCCGAGCGCGAGCCGTGCCAGTCGAGGTGGTCGTCGGCGACGTTGAGGCAGACCGCGGCGACCGGGTGCAGCGCTCCCGGGCCGGTCAGCGGGAGCCGGTGCAGCTGATAGCTGGACAGCTCGACGACGAGCGCGTCGAAGCCCTCCGGCCGTCGCACCGCGTCGAGCACCGGGACCCCGATGTTCCCGACCTCGGCCGCGCGCAGGCCCGCGGCGCGCAGCAGATGGCCGGTCAGGCGCGTCGTCGTGGTCTTCCCGTTCGTCCCGGTGACCAGGATCCACTCGGCCGCCTCGATCTTGTCGCGCACCCGCCAGGCGAGCTCGATGTCACCCCAGATCGGGACGCCCCGGCGCTCCAGCTCGAGCAGGATCGGGTGGTCGGGGCGGTAGCCGGGCGAGACGATCGCGAGCTCGGGCGGCGGGTCGAGGAGCTCCTCCGGGACCGCGGCCCGGTCCTCCTCGAGCCGGAAGCGCACGCCGAGGACCTCGAGGATCCGCTCGCGGTCCGGGTCGGGACCGCCGGCGACGACGAGCACCTCGCAGCCGAGCTCCGCGAGCGTGTCGGCGGCGGCGAAGCCGGTCGCGCCGAGCCCGAGCACCGCCACTCGCAGCCCGGCCCAGTCGGCGCGCCAGCCGGTGAGGCCGTCGAGGCGCCGGCTCAAGGGTTCCCCGAGATCCACTCGAGGTAGAACAGGCCGACGGCGGCGCCGACGAACAGCGCCGAGATGATCCAGAACCGCACGACGACGGTGACCTCGCCCCAGCCGAGCATCTCGAAGTGGTGGTGCAGCGGGCTCGCGCGGAAGATGCGCCGGCCCTTGGTGAGCTTGAAGTAGGTCCGCTGCAGCGCGACCGAGCCGACCTCGATGACGAACAGACCGCCGACGAGCACCAGCAGCAGCTCGGTGCGGCTGAGGATCGCGAGCGCGGCCATCGCGCCGCCGAGCCCGAGGGAGCCGGTGTCGCCCATGAAGATCTGCGCCGGCGAGGTGTTCCACCACAGGAAGCCGATCAGCGAGCCGGTGATCGCGGCCGCGATGACGGCCAGGTCGAGCGGGTCGCGGACGTCGTAGCACGCCTCCATCACGACGTGCCCGATGCGCGGGCTGTCGCACCACTGGTTGAACTGCCAGAACCCGATCACGATGTACGCGATGAACGCGAAGATCGAGGACCCCGCGGCGAGGCCGTCCAGGCCGTCGGTGAGGTTCACCCCGTTCGAGGCGGCCACGACCATGAAGGTGACCCAGATCGCGAACAGGATGCCGCCGACCACGAGGCCCCAGGTCGCCAGGTCGAGCCAGGAGATGTCGCGGATGGCCGAGATGTGGAACGAGGCCGGCGTGCGGTCGTGCTCGTCCGGGAAGTTGAGCGCGAGCGCGGCGAAGCCGCCGGCCACGACGACCTGGCCGACGACCTTCTGCCAGGGCCCGAGCCCGAGGCTGCGGCGCCGGTGGGTCTTCATGAAGTCGTCGACGAACCCGATCAGCGCGAGCCCGCACATCAGGTAGAGCACGAGCGCGCCGGACATGGTCGGGTGGTCGCCGGCGATCCAGTAGCCGACGAAGTAGCCGATGCAGGCGCCCGCGATGAAGACGATGCCGCCCATGGTCGGCGTGCCGCGCTTGACCTCGTGGGTGCGCGGACCGTCCGCGTTGATGTACTGCCCCCAGCCGATCCGCTTGAACAGCCGGGCGAACAGCGGCGTCAGGAGCAGGGTGAACAGCAGCGAGATGCCGGCCGCCAGCAGCAGCGCGATCATCCGGCCGTCTCCTCGCGGCCGGCCAGGCGATCGCCGAGGTGCCGCAGCCCCGCGGACTTCGAGGACTTCACGAGAACGACGTCCCCGGGCTGGAGCAGCGCACGGACAGCATCGTAGGCGGCGGCGTCCGTCTCGGCGAACAGCGCCTCGCTCCCCCACGAGCCCTCGTGCTGCGCGCCGAGGTGGATCGCGCGAGCGCCCTCGCCGACGACGACGAGGAGGTCGATGTTCAGCCGCACCGCGAGGCGGCCGATCCGGTCGTGCGCCTCCGCGGCGTGCGCGCCGAGCTCGGCCATCTCGCCGAGCAGCGCGACGGCCCGCGTCCGCCCGCGGGTCAGCTCGGCGAGCGTGCGCAGCGCGGCGGCGGTCGACTCGGGGCTCGCGTTGTAGGCGTCGTTGATGACCGTGATCCCGCCCGGCCCCTCGAGCAGCTCCATCCGCCAGCGCTCCGCGCGGTCCATCGCCTCCAGCGCCGGGATCGCCGCGTCCGGTCCGACGCCGAGCGCGTCGGCGGCGGCGAGCGCGGCGAGCGCGTTCATCACGTGGTGCTCGCCGAGGATCCGCAGCGCCACCGGGCGCCGCCGCCCGCCGTGCCGCAGCACGAAGGCGGTGCCCGCCGGCGAGAGCCGGACGTCCTCGGCGAGCCAGTCGGCGTCGTCGGCCGGCCCGCCGCCGAGCCCGAAGCGCCGCACCCGCGCCGCGGTCGGCATCGCCGAGACGAGCGGGTCGTCGCGGTTGAGCACGGCCACGGCGGTCGGCGGCAGATCGCGGACCAGCTCGCCCTTGGCCCGCGCGATCGCCTCCTGGCTGCCGAACTTCCCGATGTGCGCGGTGCCGACCTTGAGCACGACGCCGACGTCCGGCACGGCCAGCCCCACCAGCCGCTCGACGTCGCCGACGGCGTCGGCGCCCATCTCCACGACGAGGAACTCCGTCGTCGCGGTCGTGCGCAGCATGGTCACGGGCGCGCCGACGTCGTTGTTGAACGACCCCTCCGGCGCGACCGTCTCGCCGGCGGTCGAGAGGATCGCGCGCAGCATGTTCTTGGTCGTCGTCTTCCCGTTCGACCCGGTGACCGCGACGACGCGGAGCCGGCCGAGCGCGCGGACCCTGGCGACCGCCTCGCGGGCCAGCGCGGCGAGCGCGGCGAGCGCGTCCGGCACGACGACGAGCGGGATCGGCAGCTCGAGCGGCCGCTCGGCGACGACGAGCGCCGCCCCCGCCTCGGCCGCCGCCGGGGCGAACCGGGCCCCGTCGGCGGTCTCGCCCGGCAGCGCGAAGAACAGGTCGCCTCGGCCGACCCGACGGGAGTCGGTCTGGACGGAGCCGGTCACCGCCGCGCCAGGGTCGCCGTGCAGCTCGCCGCCGAGGATCGCGGCGATCTCGGCCGCGGTCAGCCGGATCACGGGCTCACCAGGTCGTCGGGATCTCGGCCGGAGCCCCCGACGACGGCTGCACGTGGAACATGGTGATCACCTGGCTGGCGACGTCGCGCCAGTACGGGGCCAGGTTGCTGGAGAACGCCGACCACGGCACGCCGAGGGAGATGACGATCGCGTACTCGGGACGGTCCGCCGGCACCAGGCCCGCGTAGGAGATCACGGTCTTGTTCCCGTACTCGCCGTTCTCCGCGACCTCCGCGGTGCCCGACTTAACGCCGAGGCGGTAGCCCGGGATCGCCAGCGAGTCGGTGACGCCGTTGTGCAGGAAGACCATCTCGAGCATGTTGCGGACCTCGGCGGCGGTCTCCGACCGGACCACCCGCTCGGGCTCGCCCGGGTCGTTCTCGACGACCGTGCCGTCGGGCTGGGTGCAGGAGTCGACGAGCTTGAGCGGCATCCGCACGCCGTCGTTGCCGATCGTCTGGTAGGCGCTCGCCATCTGCAGGATCGTCGTCGACATCGCCTGGCCGTAGCCCATCACCAGGCGGGTGCGGGCGTCCCAGTCCTGCAGCTCGGGCAGGTAGCCGCCCGACTCGCCGGTGAAGCCGACCTCGGTGCCGTGGCCGAAGCCGAAGCGCTGCAGGTAGTCGTAGCGCGGCTCGTTCGGCATCGTGTCGGCGATGTCCGAGGTGCCGGTGTTCGACGACTCGACGAGGCTGCCGGTGACGGTCAGCTGCGGGTCGTGCCAGGTCGCGTCGGTGATCCGACCCGCCTCGCCGAAGTCCTTCGCGTACGGCGCGTCGAGCGGGGTCTCGGGCGTCACGGTGCCGAGGTCGATCGCGATCGCCGCGTTGATCGGCTTCATGATCGAGCCGGGCTCGTACGGGATGGCGAACGCCCGGGAGCCGGTGACCGACGGATCGGCGTCCTGGAAGTCGTTCGGGTCGAGCGTCGGCCAGTCGGTGAGCGCCATGATCGCGCCGTCGGAGACCCGGACCACCGCGACGGAGCCCCAGGTGGCGCCGAAGTGCATCCCGGCCTTCGCGGTGGTCTCCTGGAGGTACCACTGCAGATCGCGGTCGATGGTGAGCTTGAGGGTGCCGCCGTCGACGGCCGGCACCTCCGTCACCTCGGTGTCGGGGATGCGCACGCCGTCCTCGGAGCGCTCGTAGCTGATGACGCCGTCCTGTGCGGCGAGGCAGGCGTTCTGCGAGCGCTCCAGGCCGGCGAGCGGCTCGTCCGTGCCGAGGAAGCCGATCAGGTTGCCGGCGATCGCGCCGTTGGGGTACGTCCGGGACTGCACCCGGACCGCGTAGACCCACGGGATGTCGAGGGCGTCGACCGCCTGGTACTGCTCGAGGGTGAGGCCCTTGGAGAGCACCGCGTAGTCGCTCTGCGGGTCCTCGGCGAGGATCTGCATCAGCGCCGCCGGGTCCTGGCCGGTCACCCCGGCGATGCCGGCGAGCGCCTGCTCGACCGATCCGTTCAGCTCGGTGAAGCCGAGCGCGACCCGCGGCGAGACGGTGATGTCGTAGCGCTCGACGCTGTCGGCGAGCACGTTCCCCTCGCGGTCGACGATGTCGCCGCGCACGCCGTAGACGGGCGCCTCGAGCGCGCGGCGGTCCTTCGCCTGCTGGGTGAGGGTCGCGGCGGAGACGACCTGGATGTCCACCAGCCGCACGGCGAAGGCGACGACCACGACGAGCGTCAGCGCGACGGCCGCGCCGA
This sequence comes from Micrococcales bacterium 73-13, assembly GCA_001898855.1. Classification (GTDB taxonomy): domain Bacteria; phylum Actinomycetota; class Actinomycetes; order Actinomycetales; family Microbacteriaceae; genus 73-13. Next base: position 21,082 of record MKVN01000048.1, on the reverse strand, counting down.
AGCGGAGCCCGGGGCGACGGGTCCGTCTCGTCCTCTCCTCGCCGCGCACGTTCGTCAGTGTGTCACCGGAGCGGGGATGCCGAGGGAGGTCGTCGGCGTTTCGGCTGGCTGCAGCTGGGTCTGCACGCCGACCGGCAGCCCGCTGCCGTCGGCGGGCAGCACGGCCGGCAGCGACTTGGTCAGCTGGTTCGGCACCAGGTTGCAGGCGCCGCCGCAGCCGGTCGAGTCCGGCATCCCGGGGGCGCCGACGGCGCCGCCGGTCGCGAGGTCGAGGAAGAAGCTCGTCGCCGTCGCCGGCACCATCCCGAGCGAGGCCGCGGCGCTCGCCAGGTGCTGGGTCGCCGCCGCGATCTCGAGCTGCTCGGAGAGGCTCTCCGACTCCCGGGTGAGCGAGCGCTGCTGCTGCTGCAGGTCGCTGATCCGGTAGGCCCCGCCGCTGATCGCGATCGACAGCAGCAGCTGGGCGCCGACGATGGCGAGCACGCCGGCGATCGCGGTGACCGCGTGCACGACGCGCGGCCGGGCACGGCGCTGGCCGCGCGTGGTGACGACCTCGGTGAGCCGGCGGGGACGGGGGGCGAGCGTCTCGGAGCGGACGTGCCGCGTCGACGGGATGCGGATGGGCGCGGTGGCGTTCATGCGGCCTCCCGGATCCGCTCGGCCGCGCGCAGCCGCACCGGCGCGGAGCGCGGGTTCTCCGCCCGCTGCGCGTCGTCGGCGAGCTCGGCGCCCCGGGTCAGCAGCCGCAGCTCGGGGCGGTGCTCCGGCAGCTCGACCGGCAGGCCGGCTGGGGCGGTGGAGCGGCTGCGGGCGGCGAGCTCGCGCTTGACGATCCGGTCCTCCAGCGACTGGTAGGCGAGCACGACGATCCGCCCCCCGACGGCGAGCGCGTCCAGCGCCGCCGGGATGGCGCGCTCGAGCACCTCGAGCTCGCGGTTGACCTCGATGCGCAGCGCCTGGAACACCCGCTTCGCGGGGTGGCCGCTGCGCCGTGCGGCCGCCGGCGTCGCCTCCGTGATGATCCGGACCAGCTGCGCGCTGGTCGCGATCGGCGCCACCGCGCGCTCCCGGACGATGCGCCGCGCGTAGCGCTGCGCGAGCCGCTCCTCGCCGTGCTCCTGCAGGATGCGCCGCAGCTCGGCCTCGCTGTACTCGGCGACGATCGCGGCCGCGGTCGGGCCGGCGCTGCGATCCATCCGCATGTCCAGCGGCGCGTCCTGCGCGTAGGCGAAGCCGCGCTCGACCCGGTCGAGCTGCAGCGAGGACACCCCGAGGTCGAACAGCACCGCGTCCGCCCGCCGGACGCCGGCGGCCTCCAGCGCCCTGGCGATCTCGTCGTAGACGGCGTGCACGATCGTGAGCCGGTCGCCGGCGAAGGCGAGGCGGCGCGTCGCGATCGCGATCGCGTCGGCGTCCCGGTCGATGCCGATCAGGCGCAGGCCGGGGAAGGCGGTCAGCAGCGCCTCGGCGTGACCGCCCATGCCGAGGGTCGCGTCGACGGCGATCGCCCCGTCGCGGCCGAGCGCGGGGGCGAGCAGCTCCAGCGTGCGCTCGAGCATGACCGGGGTGTGGATGGCGGCGTCGTCCATGGGGAACCTGGCCGGCCTCCGCCCCGCTCCCCGGATCCCGATCCCCATCCGCACCACCTGGCCCAGGGGAAGCGGGTCAGGGTGCGCGGCGGGAGATCGGCACCAGGGGCGCCGGCGGACGCCTAGAAGAGGCCGGGGATCACCTCCTCCGCGGTGTTCGCGTAGTCGGACTCGACCGAGGCGTAGTAGGCCTCCCAGGCCGGGGTCGACCAGATCTCGGCGCGGTTGCCGGCGCCGATGACGGTGAGGTCGCGCTCGAGGCCCGCGTAGGCGCGCAGCGCCGGCGGGAGCGTGACGCGGTGCTGCGCGTCGGGGCGCTCCTGGTTCGCACCGGAGAGCAGCAGCCGGATGAAGTCGCGCCCCTGCTTGCTGGTGACGGGGGCCTGCCGGATGCGGTCGCTGAACGTCGCGAACTCGCGCTCGGAGAAGACGTAGAGGCACCGCTCCTGGCCCCGGGTGATGACGACGCCGCCGGAGAGCTCGTCGCGGAACCTGGCCGGGAGGATCAGGCGGCCCTTGTCGTCGAGCTTGGGGAGGTAGGTGCCGAGCAGCAACGTCGCTCCTCCCCTCGGTTTCCGGCCAGACCTTCGGTGTCCTCCACTTTACTCCACTTCCCTCCACTTTGCATCGCATTGACCGCATGACGACGCGCCGGAACGCAGAAACTCCCCCGATTCCTCGGGGGAGTTCGAAGTGGAGGGAGTCGGCGGCCTCAGCCCTCGTCGTGCCCGTCGCGGCGCCGGTCCCAGCGGTCCTCGAGGTTCGACATGAAGGAGGACCGCGGCGGCTTCGCGCCCGAGGACCGCGGGGCCGTCCCGCCGAGATCCGCGATGTCCGGCACCGTGCGGCGCATCGCGACCAGCGCGCCGGCGACGAGCACGGCGAAGCCCGCGATGCCGATCCACGGGGACCGGAGCACGATGCCCGCGATCACGACGCCGAGCCCGACCACCGCGATCAGGATGCCGAGCACGAGGGAGCCGAAGCCCAGGCCCCGGTTCGCCCCGGGCGCGACGACGTCGGCGTCGTGCTGGAGGAGGTTGCGCTCCATCTCCTCGAGCAGACGCTGCTCACGCTCCGAGAGTGCCATCGCTGATCCCTTCAGCCGGGTTATCCCGATGATACGCCGGGTAGCCGGGAGGAGCGACCCCTCGTCCGCTCGGCCGCCCGGGGGGCGCCGCCCTAAGCTTGGGGGGTGGCCGAGAGCTCGCGTCTGACCGACCTCGTGCAGGACGCGCTCGACGCCTTCCTCGACCGGCAGGCCGAGCACGCCGCCGCCGTCTCCCCCGATCTGGCGCCGTTCGTCGACGAGGCGCGCGGGCTGCTCGCGCGCGGCAAGCGGTTCCGTGCGCGGTTCTGCTACTGGGGCTGGCGCGCGGTCGCCGGCATCCCGGACGAGCTCGACCCGATGTCCCCCTCCGCGCCGGACGGCGACGCGGACGCCGTGGTCGGGGTCGCGGCCGCGCTCGAGCTGCTGCACGCCGCGGCGCTCGTGCACGACGACATCATCGACCGCTCCGCCACCCGCCGCGGCCGGGCCTCCGCGCACGAGACCTTCGCGACCATGCACCGCGATGCCGGCTGGACGAGGGACCCGGCGCGGTTCGGCGACGCGGCGGCGCTGCTGCTCGGCGACCTGCTGCTCGGCTGGGCGGACTCCGCGCTGCGGGTCGCGACCGGCCTGCTCGCGGACCGGTCCGCCGCGACCGCGGCCGTCGCCGAGTTCGAGCGGATGCGCGCCGAGGTCACCTTCGGCCAGCTCCTCGACGTGCTCGAGGAGCACTCCTGGATCGCCCGGCCCGACGCGGACGCCGCGCGCCGCGCGCAGCGCGTCGTCGTCTACAAGTCGGCGAAGTACTCGGTCGAGGCGCCGCTGGTGATCGGCGCCCTGCTCGGCGGCGCCACCGGCGGACAGGTCACCGCGCTGCGCGGCTTCGGCGTCCCGCTCGGGATCGCCTTCCAGCTGCGCGACGACCTGCTCGGCGTCTACGGGGACCCGGAGACGACCGGCAAGCCGGCGGGCGACGACCTCAGGGAGGGCAAGCGCACCGTGCTCGTCGCGCTCGCGCGCTCGGTGCTGCCCGGCTCCGCGCGATCGCTGCTGGACGAGCTGCTCGGCGACCCCGAGCTCGACGAGGCGCAGATCGACCTGATCCGCCGGACGCTGCGCGAGTGCGGCGCCGTCGAGCAGGTCGAGCGCGCGATCGACTACAACCTCGGCCAGGCCACCGCGGCGATCGAGGGCGCCCGGATCACCTCGTCGGCGCGCGCCGAGCTGCTCGCCCTCGCCGAGGCGGTCGCCCGCCGCGAGGCCTGAGCGCGGGATCGTCCCGGTCAGAACGCGAGGGCCTGCGCCACCCGGCGCACCTCGCTCTTGCGGCCCTCGCGCAGCGCGAGGATCGGGCTGGTCCCGAGGCTGTCCTCCCCCGAGAGCAGCCAGTCCATCGCCTCGGCCTCGCTGAAGCCGGCGTCGAGCAGCAGCACGACGGTGCCGCGCAGCTCGCGCAGCGGCTCGGTCTCGCCGAGGAACCACTCGGGCACCCGGAGCACGCCGTCGACGCGACTGGCGAGCAGCGTCCGCTCCTCGATCAGCCGGTGCACCTGGCTGAGCTTCAGGCCGTATCGCTCGGCGATGTCGGGAACGGTCACCCAGGTGATCTCGGCAGGCGGCGCCACGCCTCCGAGGATGTCACACTCGCGAACCCGCACGCGAGTGGATCCCCTGAATGTTTCGAACATGTAACGTATTTTCACATCAGTCACATTGATTGACTTGCAACGCTTCATATGCAACGGTTGTCGTCAGCACCGGGAACCCCATCCCTCTCAGGCCGGCGAGAAGGGCGTGCGATGACTGCAGCAGTGACCGGCGGCGTGCCGCCGCTGACTGCCGCGACCGCGCTCCGCGGGCTGCAGCCGAGCGCCGAGCCGTCGGCGCCCTCCCGGCGGGAGCGCCGCCGCGCCGCCGGGCGCCGGGTCGGGCCGGTCGTCCCGCTCGTCCTGGCCGGCACGCTCGTGGTGACCGCGAGCATCACCGGCGTCGTGACGCCGATCGACGCGCGGGCGAAGGCGCCGAAGCCGAAGCCCGAGCCGGTCGAGCGCGGCAAGACCGTCCGCGAGGCGTTCTCCGAGGCGAAGCGCGCCGCCGCCCACGCCGCCGCGGCGCTGCGCGCGACCATCGCGCCGCCGACGCTCTACACCGTCGGCGAGCGGGACACCATCCCCGACATCGCCGCGAGGTACGGCCTGTCCACCGCATCGCTGCTCGCGCTCAACGGCCTGAGCTGGAGCACCTCGATCCACCCGGGGCAGATCCTCAAGCTCACCTCGTCCGGCGCGATCGCACCGGTCGCCGCCGAGGCCGAGGCCTCCCCGGTGCCGGAGGAGCAGCGGCACACCGTCGCCGCGGGCGAGAGCCTCTCCTCGGTGGCCGCGCAGTACGGGGTCGACGTCGCGGCGCTGCTCTCGGCGAACGGCTTCAGCCCCAGCTCGATCATCTACCCGGGGCAGCTCATCACCGTCCCGCCGCCGCCCCCGCCGGTCGTCGAGGCCGAGCCGGCGCCCGAGTTCGAGGCGGTCCGCTCCGGCGGCGCCGACCCGACCGTCGGCGTCGTCGGCCTCACCGCCGAGATGCGGCAGAACGCGGCGATCATCGTCTCGGTGGGGCGCTCGATGGGCGTGCCCGACTACGGCATCGTGATCGCCCTCGCGACCGCAGCCCAGGAGTCCACCCTGCGCAACCTCGACTGGGGCGACCGCGACTCGGTCGGCCTCTTCCAGCAGCGGCCGAGCCAGGGCTGGGGCACGGTCGCGCAGCTCACCGACCCCTGGGAGGCGAGCCGGAGGTTCTACGGCGGACCGGGCGTGCCGACCCGCGGCCTGCTCGACATCGCCGGCTGGCAGGGCATGCCGCTGACGGTCGCCGCGCAGGCCGTGCAGATCTCCGCGTACCCCGACGCCTACGCGAAGTGGGAGGCGTCGGCCCGGGCCTGGCTCGCGGAGCTCGGATGAGCGGCCTTCCCCTGCCCCGTCGTGTCTCCGAAGGCCCGCAATGACGGGCATCTACACTGCCGGAGTGAGCGAGAACGCGACCGCGGACCCGATGGTCGGCCGCCTCCTCGACGGCCGGTACCAGATCCGCTCCCGGATCGCCCGCGGCGGCATGGCGACCGTCTACCTCGCGACCGACCTCCGGCTCGAGCGCCGCGTGGCCGTCAAGGTCATGCACGGCCACCTCGCGGACGACAGCGCCTTCCGCGAGCGCTTCATCCGCGAGGCCCGCAGCGCCGCCCGGCTCGCGCATCCGAACGTCGTCGCCGTCTTCGACCAGGGCGAGGACCGCGAGATGGCCTACCTCGTGATGGAGTACCTCCCCGGCATCACGCTGCGCGAGCTGCTCCAGGAGCACCGCGTGCTGACCACCGAGCAGACGCTCGACATCATGGAGGCCGTGCTCGGCGGCCTCGCCGCGGCGCACCGGGCGGGGATCGTGCACCGCGACCTGAAGCCGGAGAACGTGCTGCTCGCCGACGACGGCCGCATCAAGATCGGCGACTTCGGGCTCGCCAGGGCCGTCTCGGCGAACACGGCGACCGGCGCGGCGCTGCTCGGGACGATCGCCTACCTCTCCCCCGAGCTCGTCACCCGCGGGGTGGCCGACGCGCGCAGCGACATCTACGCGGTGGGCATCATGATGTACGAGATGCTCACCGGCGAGCAGCCCTACAAGGGCGAGCAGCCGGTGCAGATCGCCTACCAGCACGCCAACTCGACCGTGCCGGCGCCCTCCGGCCGGAACCCCCGGGTGCCGGCCGAGCTCGACGAGCTCGTGCAGTGGGCGACCGCGCGCGACCCCGAGGACCGGCCGGCCGACGCTCGGGCGCTGCTCGACCAGATGCTCGACGCGCACGGCTCGCTCGCGACGGCGCTGCCCGGCACCGGCACCGACACCGGGCAGCGCACCCAGGTCATCGCCGGGCCCGGCCGCCGGCTGCAGACCGGCGAGACGAGCGTGCTCACCCCCGGCCAGGGCATCGGCCGCCCCTCCGGCGACACCGCCGAGACGACCGTCATCGGCGGCGGCGGTCGTCAGCGCACCGCGCCGAGCGCGCAGGTCTCGGCGAACACCGCCGCGCTGCACCTGCGCTCCCGCCGGCGCCGCGGGCGCGGCTGGCTGCTGCTCGGCCTGGTGCTGCTGCTCGCGATCGGCGGCGGCGGGGCGGGCCTGTGGTTCGGGATCGGCCCGGGCGCCCAGGTCGCGGTGCCGAGCGGGCTCCAGGGCCTCTCCCCGGAGGCCGCCGGGGCGGCGATCGTCGAGGCGGGCCTCGTCGTCGGGGCGACCACGCAGGAGCCGTCGGTCGAGGTCCCGGCCGGTCTCGTCGTGCGCACCGATCCGCCGGAGGGCACCGCGGTGCTCAAGGGCTCCGAGGTCGGCCTGGTGGTCTCCACCGGACCGCGCTCGCTCCCCTTCCCGCAGGTCGTCGGGCAGCCGATCGACGAGGCGCTCGCCGCGCTCGCCGACTTCGACGCGAAGGAGGCGCCGACCCGCCAGTTCACCCCGGACGTGCCGGTCGGCGCCGTGATCGCGGTCGCGCGGGCCTCGGACGGCGCCGACCTCTCCGCCGCGACCGAGCTCGACGAGGGCACGGCCCTGACGCTGCTGGTCTCGGCCGGGCCGCTGCCGGCCGTCGCGGGGCTGCCGCTGGACATCGCGAAGAACCTCATCGAGGCCGCCGGCCTGAAGCTCGGGTCGACGGACGCCCGGGAGTACAGCGACGAGATCCCGGTGGACTCCGTGATCCGGCTGGCGCCGAGCACGGACCCGGTCCGCACCGGCGACACGGTCGGCGTGGTCGTCTCGCAGGGCCCGGAGCCGGTCGTGGTGCCGAACGTGATCGGCCAGACCTGGGCGGAGGCCAAGCCCCAGCTCGAGGCGCTCGGCTTCGACCTCTCCTACTTCGCCCCGGCCGACAACAACCCCGAGCTGTTCCGCGTCTCCAGCCTGAACCCCGCCGCCGGCGAGACCGTCGCCAAGGGCTCCAAGCTCGCCGTCACCTTCTCCGTCTAGCGGGTCCCCTGCCCCGGCGTCCGCCTAGAGCGCCTGGAGCTCCTCGGCGACGAGGAAGGCGAGCTCGAGGGACTGCATGTGGTTGAGGCGGGGGTCGCACAGCGACTCGTACCGCGTCGCGAGCGTCGCCTCGTCGATCTGCTCGGAGCCGCCGAGGCACTCCGTCACGTCGTCGCCGGTCAGCTCCACGTGGATGCCGCCCGGGTAGGTCCCGACCGCCCGGTGCGCCTCGAAGAAGCCCTTCACCTCGTCGACGACGTCGTCGAAGCGCCGGGTCTTGTATCCGGTCGGCGTCGTGATGCCGTTGCCGTGCATCGGGTCGGAGACCCACACCGGCGTCGAGCCCTCGGCCCTGATCGCCTCCAGCAGCGGGGGCAGCGCGTCGCGGATCCGCCCGGCGCCCATCCGGGTGATGAACGTCAGCCGGCCGGGCTCGCGCTCCGGGTCCAGCCGGTCGAGCAGCCGCAGCATCGTCTCGACGTCGGTGGTCGGCCCGAGCTTGACCCCGATCGGGTTGCGCACGCGGGCGAAGAAGTCGACGTGCGCGTCCTCGAGCCCGCGGGTGCGCTCGCCGATCCAGAGGAAGTGCGCCGAGGTGTCGTACGGCGTCCCGGTCCGCGAGTCGATGCGGGTCATCGCCCGCTCGTAGTCCATCAGCAGGCCCTCGTGCGCCGTCCAGACGTCCGCCCGGCGCAGCTCGTCGGAGTAGGCGCCCGCGGCGTCCATGAAGTTGATCGCGCGGTCGATCTCGGAGGCGATCTGCTCGTAGCGGCGCATCGTCGGGTTCGCCGCGAAGCCCTTGTTCCACGAGTGCACCTCGCGCAGGTCCGCGAAGCCGCCCTGCGTGAAGGCGCGCATCAGGTTCAGCGTCGCCGACGAGGTGTGGTACGCCTCGAGCATCCGGGCGGGGTCGGCCGCGCGCGACTCCGGGGTGAAGTCGTAGCCGTTGACGATGTCGCCCCGGTAGGCCGGCAGCGTCACGTCGCCGCGGGTCTCGGTGTCGCTGGAGCGCGGCTTGGCGAACTGCCCCGCCATCCGCCCCATCTTGACGACCGGCCGGGAGGCGGCGTAGGTGAGCACGACGGCCATCTGCAGGATCGTCTTCACCCGGTTGCGGATGCGGTCCGCGGTCGCGCTCTCGAAGGTCTCGGCGCAGTCGCCGCCCTGCAGCACGAACGCCCGGCCGGCCGCGGCCGCGGCGAGCCGGTCGCGCAGGTTGTCCACCTCGCCGGCGAAGACCAGCGGCGGCAGCGTCCGCAGCTTCGCGGCGACCTCCGCGACGCGCTCCGTGTCCGCATAGCTCGGCTGCTGCCGGACCTGCAGCTCGCGCCAGCGGTCCAGCCCGGCCAGGACGCTCGGATCGGCTGCGACGGAGGGCTCGGTGATCTCGGACACGACGTCCGAGTCTACCGGCTCGGGGCGGCGGCCTCCGCCGCGCGACCCCGCACCGAGCTCGCGTAGACGTCCACGTACTCCTGCCCGGACAGCCGCGCGATCTCGTACACGATCTCGTCCGTGACGGCGCGCAGCACGAACCGGTCGGACTCCAGGCCGGCGTAGCGGGAGAAGTCCATGGGCTCGCCGAACACGACGCCGACGCGGTGGATCCTCGGCCATCTCGAGCCGAGCGGCATCACCTTGTCCGTGTCGAACACGACCGCCGGCACCACGACCGCGCCGGACTCGAGCACCATGCGCGCGATGCCGGTCCGGCCGCGGTACAGCCGGCCGTCGGGGCTGCGCGTCCCCTCCGGGTAGATGCCGAGCTGGTCGCCGGCGGCGAGCACCTGGAGGCCGGTGTTCAGCGAGGCCTCCGAGGCCTTCCCGCCAGCGCGGTCGATCGGCAGCTGCCCGGCGCCGGTGAAGAAGAGGCGGGTCAGCCAGCCCTTGAGCCCCTTGCCGGTGAAGTACTCCGACTTGGCCAGGAAGGTCACCTTCCGGTCGAGCACCAACGGCATGAAGATCGAGTCCAGGAAGGACACGTGGTTCCCGGCGAGGATGACCGGCCCCTGCCGGGGCACGTGCTCGACCCCGCGCACCCACGGCCGGAACACCGTCCAGAGGAACGGCCCGACCAGGACGTGCTTGAGGAACCAGTAGAACATCGCCGATCAATCTACCCCGGCGCCCTGCCCGCGGCCCGGGGCTCCCCCGTAGACTGGCCGGAACCGCAGTGCCGCCACTGCCGCCCGATGACGCCCAGTGCCGAAGGAGTTGCTGTGCAGGAGTTCTCCGTACCCGCCAAGGTGCCGGCCGATCCGACGGCGAACACCACCGACCTGCTGATCGCCCGCGTCGGCGAGACGCCCGACGGTGCGCTGTTCGCGATCCCCGACGGCTCGGGCGGATGGCGGGACGTGACCGCCCGCGAGTTCCACCGGCAGGTGGTCGCGCTGGCGAAGGGCTTCGCCGCGGCGGGCGTCCAGCCCGGGGACAAGATCGGGATCATGGCCCGCACCTCCTACGAGTGGACGCTGATCGACTACGCGGTCTGGTTCGCCGGCGCGGTGCTCGTCCCGATCTACGACACCAGCGCGCCCGCGCAGATCCAGTGGAACCTCACCGACTCCGGGGCGACCTCGGTGATCTTCGAGAGCGTCGAGCACTTCTCCCGCTTCGACGAGATCCGCTCCGAGGTGCCGGCGGTCACCCGGGTCTGGACGATCGGCTCCGGCGACCTCGGCAAGCTCGTCGAGCTGGGCCGGGAGGTGCCCGACGAGGAGATCGAGCGCCGCCGGCGCCTCGCGACCGGCGCCGACCTGGCGACGCTCATCTACACGTCCGGCTCCACGGGCAGCCCGAAGGGCTGCGTCCTGACGCACTCGAACTTCGTCGAGCTCTCCCGGAACGCCGTGGCCTCGTTCCCCGAGGTGCTGAACCCGGACTCCAGCACCGTGCTCTTCATCACCCTCTCGCACGTCTTCGCCCGTTTCATCTCGGTGCTCGCGGTCGTCGCGGGGGCCAAGGTCGGCCACCAGCCGGACACCTCCAAGCTCGTCGAGTCGCTCGGCAGCTTCCAGCCGACCTTCCTGCTCGCGGTCCCCCGGGTCTTCGAGAAGGTGTACAACTCCGCGGAGCAGACCGCCGAGGCCGGCGGCAAGGGGAAGATCTTCCGCTCCGCCGCCGCGGTCGCGGTCGCGCACTCGAAGGCGGTCGACGCCGGGCACGTGCCGTTCGGGCTGAAGCTCCGGTTCGCGCTGTTCGACCGCCTGGTCTACGGCAAGCTGCGCGCTCGGCTCGGCGGCCGGGTCAAGTACGCGATCTCCGGCTCCGCGCCGCTCGGGCTCTACCTCGGCCACTTCTTCCGCAGCCTCGGCATCCAGGTGCTCGAGGGCTGGGGCCTCACCGAGACGACCGCCCCGGTGTCGGTCAACCTCCCGTCGCACTTCAAGATCGGCAAGGTCGGCCTGCCGGTCGCCGGGAACTCGGTGAGGGTCGCCGACGACGGCGAGCTGCTGGTCAAGGGCGTCTGCGTGTTCGACGGCTACTGGCACGACGAGGCGGCGACGAAGGCGGCCTTCGACGACGACGGCTGGTTCCGCACCGGCGACTTCGGCACGATCGACGACGAGGGCTTCATCGAGATCATCGGCCGGAAGAAGGAGCTCATCATCACGGCCGGCGGGAAGAACATCGCGCCCGCCCAGCTCGAGGACCCGATCCGCTCGAACACCGTCGTGGGCCAGGTCGTCGTGGTCGGCGACCGGAGGCCGTTCGTCGCCGCGCTCATCACGCTCGACGAGGAGATGCTGCCGGTCTGGCTGCAGAACCACGGCGAGGACCCGGGCCTCCCGCTCGCCGAGGCCGCGAAGCACCCGAAGGTGCTCGCCGAGGTGCAGCGCGCGATCGACGAGGCGAACTCGCGCGTCTCGCGCGCCGAGTCGATCCGGAAGTTCGCGATCCTCGGGACGACCTGGACCGAGGCCTCCGGGCACCTCACCCCGAAGCTGTCGATCAAGCGCGGGGTCATCACGAAGGACTTCGCGGACACCATCGAGGCGCTCTACCAGGACGCCCCGTCCGACACGCAGTCGGTGCCGGCCGGCGGCTGAGCGCTCAGGCCGGCCGCCGGTACCAGTCCTGCGCCCGGATCTCGCGCATCGCCGCCCGCTTGACCTCCGGGGCGAGCCCCTCGATGTAGAGGTGCCCGTCGAGGTGGTCGCACTCGTGCTGCAGCATCTGCGCCATCAGCCCGTCGCCCTCCAGCACGACCGGCTCGCCCGTCAGATCGACCCCCTCGACGCGCGCCCACGGGCGGCGCAGCCGCGGGAAGCCGACTCCCGGCACCGACAGGCAGCCCTCGTCGACCGGCTCCGGCTCGCCGCGCGTCTCGACCAGGACGGGATTCAGCACGTAGCCGACCTCGCCGTCGACGTTCCAGGAGAACGCCCGCAGCCCGACCCCGATCTGGTTCGCGGCGACGCCGGCGCGCCCGGGCAGCCGCACCGAGTCCAGGAGGTCCTCGACCAGGCCGGCGTTGCCGGCCGCGCCGATCCGCACGGGATCGCAGGCGCTGCGCAGCACCGGGTCGCCGAACAGCCGGATGTCCCGCGCGGTCATGCCGGCGGGGTCATCCCGCCTCGGGCGCGGGCAGCCCGTCCACGACGGAGGCCGCGAGCTCGCGGATCGACTCCTGCGTGAGCGGCTTGAGCGCCCCGAAGCGGATCGTCGCGCCGGTCGCCAGCAGCGGGTCGTACGGCACCCGGACGATGTCCCGCACCCGGCTGGCGAAGTGCTCCTCGAGCTCGTCGAGGATGAGCAGGTCGGTGCCCTGCGTCGCCGTGTTCAGCGCGACGACGGCGTTCCTCGCGAGCTCCTCGTAGCCGTTGTTCTCCAGCCAGGAGATCGTCTCGGAGGTGAGCCGCGCCTCGTCGAGGCTGCCGCCGGAGACCACCACGAGCTGGTCGGCGCGGTCGAGCGTCGCCTTCATCACCGAGTGGATCATGCCCGTGCCGCAGTCGGTCAGCACGATCGAGTAGAACCGCTTCGCGAGGTCGGCGACCGTGGCGTAGTCGTCGGCGTCGAACTCGTGCTGCAGGTTCGGGTTGGTGTCCGAGGCGAGCACGTCGAGCCGGGTCTCGTCGCGGGAGACGCGGCGCTGGAAGTCCGAGAAGGCGTGGATCTCGGCGGCGTGGTCCACCAGGTCGCGGACGGTCTCCTCCGTCGTCTTGGCGATGCGCTCGGCGAGCGTGCCGCGGTCCGGGTTCGCGTCGATCGCGACGACCCGGTCCTCGCGGATGCTCGCGAGCGCCATGCCGAGCAGCATCGAGACGGTGGTCTTGCCGACGCCGCCCTTGCGGGACAGCACGGCGACGAACCGGGTCGGGCCGTCCAGTCGGCGTGCGATGCGCTGCTCGAGCGACTTCCGGGAGCGCACCGGCTTGGCGTCGCCCGGGTGGTAGCCGTGGAAGGTGAGCTCGTACACCAGCCGCTGCCAGCGGCCCTCCGGGGGCTGCGGCTTCTCGCGACCGCGGCTGCTGACGATCCGGTCCGGGGTCAGCATCGCCGGCGTCTCCGGACCGACCGCGACCGACTCCGCGGGGATGCTGATGGTCGTGGTCACGACCTGCTCGACCGGCTTCGCGATCACCGGGTCGACCGGCACGTCGTCGAGCGCGATCGCCGCCTCCTCGGGCGGCGTCTCGTGCACGGTCGGCGGGAGCTCGATCGTGATGATCGGGTCCGTCGCCGGCCGCCTCGCCGACGCGTCACCGTCGGATCCCGCTCGTCCTGCCATGGTTCACCTCCGAGTCGGCCCAGTTTAACGAAACGACGGACGCCCGACTCGCCCGAGCCCGCGGCGCCGTCACGCGATCTCGACCAGCAGGTCGCCGGCCTCGACCCGGGCGGTGCCGGAGACGGCGAGCCGCCGCACGGCGCCGGCGACCGGCGCCGTGATGGCGGCCTCCATCTTCATCGCCTCGATGACGGCGAGCTGCTGGCCCTGCTCGACGACGGCGCCCGCCTCGACCTTCAGCGTCACGACGCCGGAGAACGGCGCCGGGACCTGCCCCGGCACCGCCGGGTCGGCCTTCTCGGCGACCCGCGTCTCGACCCGGATCGACTCGTCGCGGACCGCCACCGGCCGCAGCTGGCCGTTGAGCGTGAGCATGACGGTGCGCATGCCCTTCTCGTCGGGGTCGCCGATCGCCTCCAGGCCGACGAACAGCTGGACGCCGGGCTCGAGCGGGACGACGTGCTCGACGTCCTGCCGCAGCCCGTAGAGGTAGTCGAGCGTGTCGAGCACGCTGAGGTCGCCGTAGACCCCGCGCCACTGGGTGAAGGTGCGCGTCGGCCCGGGGAAGAGCAGCCGGTTCAGCGCGGCCCGGCGATCCGCCGCATCGCCGGCCAGCGCCGCCTCGTCCTCCGCGGACAGCGGGGCGACCTCGATCGACCGCTCCCGGCCGGCGAGCGCTCTGGTGCGGAACGGCTCCGGCCACCCGCCGGGCGGGTCGCCGAGCTCGCCGGCGAGGAAGCCGATGACGCTGTCCGGGATGTCGTAGTGCTGCGGGTTGCGCTCGAAGTCCGCGGGGTCCGCGCCGGCGGCGACCAGCGCGAGCGCGAGGTCGCCGACCGCCTTCGAGCTGGGGGTGACCTTCGGCGGCCGGCCGAGGATCCGGTTCGCCGCCGCGTACGCGTCCTCGACCCGGTCGAAGTGCTCGCCCTGGCCGACGGCGATGGCCTGCTGGCGGAGGTTCGAGAGCTGGCCGCCGGGGATCTCGTGCTCGTAGACCCGGCCGGTCGGCCCCGGCAGCCCGGACTCGAACGGCCGGTAGGCCGAGCGCACCGCCTCCCAGTACGGCTCGAGGTCGCCGACGGCGCGCAGGTCGAGCCCGGTGTCGCGCTCGGTGTGCGCGAGCGCGGCGACCAGCGCGGACAGGCTCGGCTGCGAGGTGGTGCCGGCCATCGGGGCGGCCGCCGCGTCGACCGCGTCGGCCCCGGCCGCCGAGGCGGCGAGCAGCGTCGCCAGCTGACCGCCGGCGGTGTCGTGGGTGTGCACGTGCACCGGCAGGTCGAAGCGCTCGCGGAGCGCCGCGACGAGCCGCGACGCCGCCTCCGGGCGCAGCAGGCCGGCCATGTCCTTGATCCCGAGGACGTGCGCGCCGGTGCCGACGATCCGCTCGGCGAGCCGCAGCCAGTAGTCGAGCGTGTACAGGTCCTCCGCCGGGTCGAGCAGGTCGCCGGTGTAGCTCATGGCGCCCTCGGCGATCGCGGTCCCGGTGGCGAGCACCGACTCGATCGCCGGGCGCATCTGCTCGACGTCGTTGAGCGCGTCGAACACCCGGAAGACGTCGACCCCGGTCGCGGCCGCCTCGCGCACGAACGCGTCGGCGACCCGCTCCGGGTACGGCGTGTAGCCGACCGTGTTCCGGCCGCGCAGCAGCGCCTGGATCGCGATGTTCGGCAGCGCGGCGCGGATCGCGGCGAGCCGCTCCCACGGGTCCTCGCCGAGGAAGCGCAGCGCCACGTCGTAGGTGGCGCCGCCCCAGGCCTCGATCGACAGCAGCCGGGGCGTCAGCCGCGCGACGGCCGGCAGCGCCGCGACCAGGTCGGTGGTGCGCACCCGGGTCGCCAGCAGCGACTGGTGGGCGTCGCGGAACGTGGTGTCGGTGACCGCGAGCGCTCGCTGCGCGCGCAGCTCCGCCGCGAACGCCGCCGGGCCGAGCTCCAGCAGCCGCTGCCGCGACCCGGCCGGCGGCTCGCCCTCCGGCAGCGCCGGGAGCTTCTCGACCGGCCGCACCAGCCCGGCCCCGGCCCCGTAGGGCTGGTTGACGGTGACCTCGGCGAGCCACTGCAGCAGCCGGCTCGCCCGGTCCTGCGACTGGCGGGCGCCGAGCAGGTAGGGCCGCTCCTCGATGAAGGCGGTCGACAGGTCCCCGGCGAGGAAGGCCGGGTCGTCGAGCACCGCCTGCAGGAACGGGATGTTCGTCGCGACCCCGCGCAGCCGGAACTCCGCGAGCGCCCGCCGGGTGCGCGCCACGGCGACGTCCCAGGTCCGGCCGCGGGCGATCAGCTTCACGAGCATCGAGTCGAAGTGCGGGCTCACCTGCACGCCCGCGGCGACGGTGCCTCCGTCCAGCCGGATCCCGGCGCCGCCCGGCGAGCGGTAGGTGGTGATCCGACCGCTGTCCGGCCGGAAGTCCTGCGCCGGGTCCTCGGTCGTGATGCGGCACTGGATCGCGACGCCGCGCAGCGACACGTCCTGCTGCCGCAGGCCCAGGTCGGCGAGCGTCTCCCCCGCCGCGATCCGCAGCTGGGCGACGACGAGGTCGACGTCGGTGACCTCCTCGGTGACGGTGTGCTCGACCTGGATGCGCGGGTTCATCTCGATGAACACGTGCTCGCCGGCGCGCTCACCCGCAGTGTCGAGCAGGAACTCGACGGTCCCCGCGTTGACGTAGCCGATGGACCTCGCGAACGCGATGGCGTCGCGGTGCAGCGCCGCCCGGACCTCGGGGTCCAGGTCGGGCGCCGGCGCGATCTCGACGACCTTCTGGTGGCGCCGCTGCACCGAGCAGTCGCGCTCGAACAGGTGGATCGTCTCCCCCGTGGCGTCGGCGAGCACCTGCACCTCGATGTGGCGCGGGCGCAGCACCGCCTGCTCGATGAACATCCGCGGATCGCCGAACGCCGCCGCGGCCTCCCGCATCGCCGCCTCGAGCGCCGCCGGCAGGTCCTCGCGCCGCTCGACCCGGCGCATGCCGCGGCCGCCGCCGCCGGCGACCGCCTTCGCGAACACCGGGAAGCCGATCCCGTCGGCCGCGGCGACGAGCGCCGCCACGTCGTCGGTCGCCTCGGACGAGCGCAGCACCGGGACCCCGGCGGCGATCGCGTGCGCCTTCGCGGCGACCTTGTCGCCCGCCATCTCGAGCACCGACGCGCCCGGCCCGACGAAGACGATGCCGTGCTCCGCGGCCGCGCGCGCGAGCTCGGCGTTCTCCGAGAGGAAGCCGTACCCGGGGTAGATCGCGTCCGCGCCGGACTCCAGCGCGACGCGGATGATCTCCTCGACGTCGAGGTAGGCGCGGACCGGGTGGCCGCGCTCCCCGATCACGTACGCCTCGTCCGCCTTCTGCCGGTGGATCGAGCCCCGGTCCTCCCAGGCGTAGACCGCGACCGTGCGGATGCCCAGCTCGTAGCAGGCCCGGAACGCCCGCACCGCGATCTCGCCGCGGTTCGCGACGAGGACCTTGGCGAACACAGGTCCACCGTAGCCTGGTCGGGTAGGGTCGGATACCGTGCACGTCCTCAGCGTCAGCTCGCTCAAGGGAGGCGTGGGCAAGACGACGGTGACCCTCGGGCTCGCCTCGGCGGCCTTCGCGAGAGGCGTCCGCGTGCTCGTCGTCGACCTCGACCCGCAGGCCGATGCGACGACCGGTCTCGCGGTCGACACCGCCGGCCGCGCCAACGTCGCCGAGGTGCTCGCGAGCCCCAAGGAGAAGACGGTCCGCGGCGCGATCGCCCCGAGCGGCTGGACCCGGGCGCACACCGGCGTCGTCGACGTCATGATCGGCTCGCCGCTGACCACCAACTTCGACGGCCCGCATCCGACGGCGCGCGACATCTGGAAGCTCGAGGAGGCGCTGGCGACCGTCGAGGCGGACTACGACCTCGTGCTCGTCGACACCGCGCCGTCGCTGAACGCGCTGACCCGGACGGCCTGGGTCGCCAGCGACCGGGTCGCCATCGTCACCGAGCCGGCGCTGTTCTCGGTCGCCGCCGCCGACCGCGCGCTGCGCGCGATCGAGGAGATCCGCCGCGGGCTGTCGCCACGGCTGCAGCCGCTCGGCATCGTCGTCAACCGCTGGCGCGAGCAGTCCGCGGAGCAGCAGTTCCGGCTGCGCGAGATGACGGAGATGTTCGGCCCGCTGGTCCTGGCGCCCCAGCTGCCGGAGCGCACCGCGCTGCAGCAGGCCCAGGGCGCCGCGAAGCCGGTGCACCTCTGGCCCGGCGACACCGCGGTCGAGACGGCGAGGCGCTTCGACGCGCTGCTGGAGCGGGTGCTCGCCTCCGGGCGCGCCGCAGCGGTCCCGGCCGAGTCCGCGCCGGCGGCGGCCGGTCCCGTGAAGGAGGCGGCCGGTCCCGCCGGGGAGGCGGCCGGCCGCGAGGAGTCGGGGCCGGCGTGAGCACGTTCCGCACCCGGCTGCTGGCGACCGGCGGCCGCAACGTCGGGATCGAGCTGACCGAGGCCTTCGTGGCCGGGCTCGGCGCCGGTCGGCGCCCGCCGGTCCGGGTCGTGCTGAACGGCCACGAGTACCGCACCACGGTCGGCGTGATGGGCGGCCGCTACCTGATCCCGGTGAGCGCCGCGGTCCGCGCCGCCGCCGGGGTCGCCGGCGGCGAGGAGCACGAGGTCACCGTCGAGCTCGACGCCGCTCCGCGCGAGGTGGCGGTGCCGGACGACCTCGCTCTGGCCCTCGATGACGCCGGGCTGCGGGCCGCGTTCGACGCGCTCGCCCCCTCGCACCGCAGGGAGCACGTCCGCTCGGTGGAGGACGCCAAGGCGGAGGCGACGCGGGCGCGACGGATCGCGAAGGTCCTCGAACGGCTCGCCGCCGGCTAGGAGGCGGCGCGGGCGGCGCGGCGCCGGGCGAGCTCGTCGACGGGGTCGTCGGCGCGCAGCGAGTCGAGGCCGACGAGGCTCGTCTCGACCTCGCGCAGCACCCGTCCGACCGCGATGCCGAACACGCCCTGGCCGCGGTGCACCAGGTCGATGACCTCGTCGTCGGAGGTGCACAGGTAGACGCTCGCGCCGTCGCTCATCAGCGTGATCTGCGCGAGGTCGCTGATGCCGAGCTCGCGGAGCTGGTCGACGGCGGCGCGGATCTGCTGCAGCGACACCCCCGCGTCCAGCAGGCTCTTCACGATGCGCAGCACCAGGATGTCCTGGTAGCCGTAGAGGCGCTGCGAGCCGGAGCCGGAGGCGCCGCGGACGGTCGGCTCCACGAGGCCGGTGCGCGCCCAGTAGTCGAGCTGGCGGTAGGTGATGCCGGCGACGCGCGCGGCCTCGACGCCCCGGTAGCCGACGTCCTCCGAGAGGGCGGGCAGGCCGTCGGTGAAGAGCATCGGGGACGGCTGCTCGACGTCGCTCATCAGACCCTCAACTCTCACTTGAACCTTCGGGTATCTGCAACGCTATCCCCTGGGGGTCGCCCCGACCGGCACCCTCGGCACGGCGTGTCGGCTTCGACGCTACACCGCGCGCCGTCGCCGGTCGAAGCCGGCCTATCGGAGCTGCCGGTCCAGCCGCTCCAGGGCGCTGCGCACGAGCGCGGTGCGGATGACCTCGAGCCGGGCGGCGATCTCGCGCCCGAGCTCGGCCGCGCGGGCGCGCGACTCGGCACCGGGGCGCCGGCGGATCGGCTCGACCGCGCTGTCGATGAGCCCGACCTCCCGCTCGGCGGCCTGCCGGAAGCCCCGCAGGTGCCGCGGCTCGAGGCCGAAGCGCTGCAGCTCGACGAGCGAGCGCAGCAGCAGCACGGCGTCCTCGCCGTAGGCGTCGGCGGCCGGCAGCAGCGAGTGCGACACCGCGTCGGCGAGCAGCGGGGCCGTCGCGCCCGCCTCGCGCAGCAGGTCGGCTCGGGTCAGCCGGCGCTCCGAGTCGAGGATCGAGCCGGGCAGCCGGGCCGGCGGCGCGAGCTTCTCGACGCGGCCGGCGTCGAAGTCCTCGAGCTGGACCCGGATCACCTTGAGCGGCAGGTAGTGGTCGCGCTGCATGGTGAGCACGAAGCGCAGCCGCTCGATGTCGGCGTGCGAGAACTTGCGGTAGCCGGACTCCGTCCGCGCCGGCGCGACCAGCCGCTCGGCCTCCAGGAAGCGCAGCTTCGAGGGCGAGAGGTCGGGGAACTCCGGCGTCAGCTTCGCCAGCACCTGCCCGATCGAGAACAGCGTCGGCGCCGCGGTGCGCGCCTGCACGGCCCGTGCGGCCGCCATCAGCTCGCGGGCCCGGTCTCGTCGTGGCCCAGGTCGGACCGGGACGCGTAGAACGTCAGACGGAACTTGCCGATCTGCACGTCGACCCCGTCGACGAGCTCGGCCGAGTCGACCAGCCTGCCCCGGACGTAGGTGCCGTTGAGGGAGCCGAGGTCGCGCACGGTGAACACCGTACCGCTTCGGACGAACTCCGCATGCCGGCGGGAGACCGTGACGTCGTCGAGGAAGACCTCGGCGTCGGGGTGCCGGCCGGCGAGGGCGACGTCGCCGTCGAGGAGGAAGCGCGAGCCGGTGCCGGGGCCCCGCTGCACGACCAGGATCGCGGACCCGGACGGGAGCGCCGAGATCGCGTCGGTGGCCTCCGGCTCGAGCTCGAGACCGTGGGCGGCGAGCTGGGCGGCGAACTCCTCGCCGTAGCGGGCGGTGCTGTCGTCGCGGCGGGGCCCTCCCGCCGCGGATGCGTCATCGGTCATGCCGCCCTCCTCAGTCCAGCCACGGTAACAGATGGGGCGGAGCGCGGAAACGGCCGACGGCCGGTCTCCGGCGCGCGTTACGCTGGGCGGCATGACCCCACTGCTGCTCGCCGTCATCGTCGCCGGCGCGATCAGCGCGTTCTGCTGGATCGCCTCGCTGATCACCCGCGACACGTCCTGGGTCGACCGCATCTGGTCGATCGCCCCGGTCGTCTACGCGTGGATCTTCGCCGCCGGCGCCGGCCTCGCCGACCCGCGGCTCGACGTGATGGCGATCCTGGCGACCGCGTGGGGCGTCCGGCTCACCTTCAACTTCGCCCGCAAGGGCGGCTACTCGGGCGTCGAGGACTACCGCTGGCCGATCCTGCGGGCCCGGATGTCGCCGTTCGCCTGGCAGCTGTTCAACCTGTTCTTCATCGTGCTCTTCCAGAACGCCGTCATCCTCGCCATCGCGCTCCCCGCCCACACGGCGTACGAGCACTCGGTCGCGTCCGCCTCGCCCACCCCGTTCGGCGCGCTCGACGTCGTGCTCGCGATCGCCTTCCTCGCGTTCCTGGTCGGCGAGACGATCGCCGACCAGCAGCAGTGGGACTTCCACCGCGCCAAGCACGCTGGCGGCCCGGACTTCCGGCCGCGGTTCCTGCAGACCGGGCTCTGGCGGGTCAGCCGGCACCCCAACTACTTCTTCGAGATGGCGCAGTGGTGGGCGTTCTTCGGGCTCGGCGCGGTCGCGGCCGGGACCGTGCTGGTGTGGACCGTCGCCGGCGCCGCGGTGCTGACCATCCTGTTCGTCGGCTCGACGATCTTCACCGAGTCGATCACGCGGTCGAAGTACCCGGAGTACGCCGACTACCAGGCCCGCGTCTCGCCCGTCATCCCGTGGCCGCCGCGCCGCGTCGCGGCCGAGCGCTCGCCGGCGGCCTAGGCCGCCGGGTCCGCGTCGATGGGGATCGACTGCCTCTGCATCGGCGGGGCGGCGGTCGACCGGTCCTTCCGGCTGGTCGGCCCGGCCGTGCTCG
>MKVN01000047.1 GCA_001898855.1 Micrococcales bacterium 73-13 | reverse complement strand
CCGGTCGCGGCACTGTTCGGCGGCGCGGTCCGCGACGACATCGAGGTGTACTTCTCGCACTGCGGGCTGTACCGGGTGCGCTGGCACGAGGAGATGCAGCTGCCGAGGCCCTCGACGATCGCCGACCTGCGGGCCGCGGGCGCGGACGCCGCCGAGCGCGGCTTCCGCGGCCTGAAGGCGAACGTCATCCTGTTCGATCACGACCCGCTGACGGTCGACGTGGCGGGCTTCGGCGGCGAGGGCGACTTCCCGGCGCTCGGCGCGAGCCCCGAGCGGATCCGGACCATCCGGGAGCAGCTGATCGCCCTCGCCGACGGCGCGGCGGGCCGCTCCGCCGTGGCGCTGGACCTGAACTTCAACTACCGGGTCGACGGCGTCCGGAAGATCGCCCGCGCGCTCTCCGACCTCGATCTGATGTGGCTGGAGCTCGACGGCCTCACCCCGGCCGAGCTCCGATCGCTCCGGGACATCGCCGCGATGCCGATCGCGTCCGGCGAGACGCTCTACGGGCGGCGCCAGCTGATGCCGTTCCTGGAGGCGGGCGCCTTCGACGTGGCGGTCATCGACGTGCCGATGAACGGCCTGAGCGAGTCCGTCCGGATGGCGGAGGCCGCGGAGGCCTACGACGTCGCCGTGGCGCCGCACAACTTCTACGGACCGCTGGCGAACCTGATGACCGCGCACTTCTGCGCCGTGGTGCCGAACCTGTCCGTGATGGAGATCGACGGGGACCTCGCGCCCTGGTACGACGAGCTGCTGACCTCCCCCTTCCGGGCCTCCGGCGGCCGCTTCCCGGTGCCGACCGCGCCCGGGTGGGGTGCGGACGTCGACGAGGCCGCGGTCCGGGCGCATCCGCCGCGCAGCTGACGGGACCAGGAAGCGGCCCCCGCCACCGGGATGGTGGCGGGGGCCGCTGCCGTGTGCGAGGCGGGCGCCGGTCAGCGCAGGCTGCCGGGCCCGGCCGTCCAGTACAGGTCGAGGTAGACGTCCTTGATCCACCACTGGCCGTCGATCCGGACGAAGTCGACCTCGTACTTCCCGCCCGACTTGGCCGGCGACTCGTCGCCGGCGACCATCAGCCGGAAGGTCGACAGGTACCAGCTGCCGTGCGCGGTGTCCCCGTCCACCGAGATCAGCGGGCTGGACATCACGTGCATGGTCGGGAACTCGGCGTTCGCCGACCCGAACTTCACGTTCTTGGCGTGCTGGCCGAGGCCGGCGAGCATCGGCTCCAGGCCGATGAACGTCTGCGGCGGGTACCAGCCGACCCACTCCGCGCTCACGGTGCCGGAGCTGCGCAGCTTCCATGTCGCGTCCGGAGTGAAGATCTCGCGGTACCGCTCGATGTCCGGGGTGTCCGAGTAGCGCGCGTACACCGACCACAGGTGCTGGATCTCGATCCAGTCCTTCGGGTCGACGGAGATCGAACGAAGGGAAATCTCAGCGGGTCGTTCCGAAGCCATGCCTGTCCTCCATGTGTCGTCCGGGGTTCGCGCGACGCGGGTGCGCGCTCACGGGGTGATCTGCGTCTGCGGAGTGAGTCGCTCCTCCTCGGTGAGGGTGCCCTTCCTGTGGTCGTACACGCGGCCGTCGGGGTAGGAGACCAGCTCGAACTGCATGCCCCACGGCGCCATGAAGTAGACCCACCGCATCCCGGTCGCGAGCCCGCGGGCGTTCTTCGGGCCGTTCAGCACCCGCACGCCGTGGCTGCGCAGGTAGTCGATGGCGTCCTCGAGCGAGTTCACGTGCAGGCAGACGTGGTGGCCGCCGATGTCGCTGTTGCGCGGCAGCTCGGTGCGCTGGTCGGGGGCGGTGTACTCGAACAGCTCGAGCGAGACCTCCTTGCCGAGGGTGAAGTAGCGCACCATCTGGATGCGCGCGTCCCGATGGACGTTCACGTTCTCGGCCATGAAGTCGCCCTCGACGTTCATGGCCCCGTTGGTCCACATGACCTGGAAGCCGAGGACGTCCACGAGGAACCGCGTCGCCTCCTCCATGTCCGGGACTGTGCAGGCGAAGTGATCGAGATGGGTGACGCCCGGCAGTGCCATGATCGGGGATGCTCCTCTGTCGATACCGCGTTCTATTGGGATATGCAGACGTGGGCGCGGTCCGCTCCGACCGCCGGCATTGCGTCTCACTATAACACCGGAGTAACTTTTACTGTACGACGTCCAGTTGGACTTTACGGGCCTAGGTTTTAACGAGGAGACATGGGACGAGTTTCAGGCAAGGTCGCATTCATCACCGGCGCCGCTCGCGGTCAGGGCAGATCGCACGCCGTCAAGCTGGCGTCGGAGGGCGCCGCGGTCGTGCTGACCGACGTGTGCGAGCAGATCCCGGGGATCCGCTACGCGCTCGGCACCGAGGACGACCTGGACGAGACGGTCCGCCTGGTCAAGGAGGTCGGCGGCGAGGTGATCGCGATGAAGGCCGACGTGCGCAGCAGCGAGCAGCTCGGTCGGGCCGTCGACGCCGCGCTGTCCCGCTTCGGATACATCGACACCGTGGTGGCGAACGCGGGGCTGTCCGCCTACCGCCTGTTCCCCGAGCTGACGGAGCAGGAGTGGCGCACCACGATGGACGTCAACCTGACCGGCGTCTTCCGCACCGTGAAGGCGGCGCTGCCGAGCATGATCGAGCGCGGCCAGGGCGGCTCGATCATCCTGATCAGCTCCGGGAGCACGTTCCGGGGCGGCGGCCTGCTCACGGAGTACTCGTCCTCCAAGGCCGGCGTCAACGGCCTCAAGCGCTCGCTCGCCCTCGCGCTCGGCCCGCACTGGATCCGGGTGAACTGCATCATGCCGACGACCATCCTGACCGGTCTCGTCGACAACGCGCCGCTCGCGGAGGCGCTCGCGCGAGGCGTGAACGGCGGCAAGCCGTTCGAGAGCCACGAGGCCTGGATCGAGGCGAAGGCGAAGGCGCTCCGGCAGCTGCACATCCTCCCGCACCCGTGGATGGAGGTCACCGACATCAGCCAGGCGGTGCTGTTCCTCGCCTCGGACGACGCGAAGTACATCACCAGCGAGGACCTGCGGGTCGACCTCGGCTTCGCGGGCAAGTGAGCCGCTCGATCCGCTGAGCTCACGACGAAGGGGGGCGCCCGGATCGGCGCCCCCCTTCGTCGTCTCGGGTCTCAGTCCTCGAGGATCGAGCGGACCGGCTCGCCGTGGTCGGGCTCCTCGGCCAGGCTGTGCGCCGCGACGTAGCCGAACGCGATGTACGGGCCGAAGGTCGAGCCCCCCGACCAGTACGCCTGGCCGGACGCCGAGGCGACGCAGTTGCCGAGGCCGTACAGCCCCGGCACCGGCTTCCCGCGCGAGCCGAGCACCTGCAGGCGCCGGTTCACCCTCGGGCCGCCCTTGGTGTCGATCGCCCCCGGCACCAGGATCGTGGCGTAGTACGGGCCCTGCTCCGCCAGCGGGAACATCGTCTTGTTCTCGGACTGGTTGTCCGGCGCCTGCGGGCCGTGCATGTGGTGCTCGATCGCCATCCCGCCCCGGCGGAAGTCGGCGTCGAAGCCGTCCCGAGCGAAGCCGTTGTAGCGCTCGATGCTCGCGCGCAGGTGCTCGACGAAGTCGTCGGCCAGCTCGATCCCCCCGGTCGCGTCGGCCACCGCGGCGAGCCGGGCGCGCAGCCCGTCGGCGAGCTCCTCGAGGGTGTCGGCCTTGACGACGTAGCGCCAGTCGCCGTCCGCCGCCGGGATGAAGTTGCCGGCCGACTCCATGCCGGGCCGGATCACCCGGTGGTAGAGGTCGGTGTTGCGCTGGTCCCAGACGGGGAAGACCAGGAAGTTCGGGTACTCGGCCTTGACCGGCTCCCAGCGGAAGTGCTGGGTGGTGCGGTCGTTGTACGTCGCCTTCTCGTTGCCGACCCGGTCGCCGTACTTGTTGACGGTCAGGATGCTGTCGCCCGGCGTCGTGAAGCTGGAGACGAGGTCCGGATCGCGCGCTAGGGACTGCTCGAGGACGACCGGCGCGCCGAACGCGGCGTGCATGTTGATCAGCGGGATGCCGAGCGCCTGGG
Source organism: Micrococcales bacterium 73-13 (assembly GCA_001898855.1). GTDB lineage: Bacteria > Actinomycetota > Actinomycetes > Actinomycetales > Microbacteriaceae > 73-13. The sequence goes on along the minus strand of MKVN01000047.1, from coordinate 31,702 downwards.
CGAGCGGGACGAAGTCCCCCTCGCTGGTCAGCGCGGTGCAGCCGCCGATGTACATCCCGTTCAGGTACTGACGGGTGAGCTCGGCGTTGTGGGTGAACCCCCCGGTGGCGAAGACCACGCCCTTGCGCGCCCGGAAGCGCTCGCGCGCGCCGTCGGCGCCTTCGGCGATCACGCCGACGACGCGGTCCTCGGCGTCGAGCAGCACGTCCGCCACGCGCTGCCGGGTGCGGACGACCACGCCGAGCCGCTGCGCCGCGGCGACCATGTCGTCGACGAAGTCGGCGCCGTTGCCGACGCTGCCGTCCTCGCGCCGCGGCCAGATGCCCCTGGCGAACGGGGAGGCGTCCTCGGCGACCTCGTTGTAGCTGGACCACGCCGGCTGCGGGATCGTCCGCAGCGCACCGATCGCGTCGAGGTGCTCGATCGCCTTCGCCGCGTTGTCGTAGTACGTCTCGATCAGGTCGAACTCCCACTCCGGGAGGCCGTAGAACTCGGCGTCCGGGTTGTAGAGCAGGGGACGTCCGACCCGGGCCAGGAAGCGGATGAAGTCCTGCTTGGGGTCCGGGATCCCGTGCTCGCGCTGGTAGTAGTTGTTCGGGATCAGCATCCCGGCGGAGGCCTTGCGGCTCGTCCCGCCGCACGCGGCCCCCTTCTCGACCAGGATCACGCTGAGGCCGAGATGGGCCGCGTTCACGGCGGTGCTGAGCCCGGCGACCCCTCCCCCGACGACGACGACGTCCGCTTCGTTCGAGTTGCTCGCCATCTCCTGCTCATACCTTTCGTTCGGGCGGGTCATGATGGTCAGGGCCCGGCATTCCGTCACGTCTCGTGCGGCGCCTCGCGATCCGCCGTCTGCTGTTCATTCAGCGAGACTGGTCGAAATCGGGCGAGGTGTGAAGGTTTGATAACGGTCGTACGCTGACAGTGTACATATCTCGGCTTCGTTGTTACTATCGTGGACGATCGCGCGGGGAGCTTCCGGCGCGGCAGCCGCCCTGAGCAAAGACGCAAAAGGAGAGGGTCTATGAAGAATCACATGTTCCGCGGTCGTCGAGCCGCGCTAGTCGCGGGCGCGGCCATCAGTGCGCTGGCACTGTTGTCCGCGTGCAGCAGCGGTGGTGGGAACGTCACGCCCACCGACGGCGGCTCCACCGACGGCGGTGGCGGCCTCCAGCCGGTGGCGATCTGCACGGGTCCGCAGCCCGACTACGCGCCCTTCTACGTCGCCAAGGAGATGGGGATGTGGGAGAAGTACGGCATGGACCTGACGATCTCGATCTGCCCGACCAGCCCGATCGCGATCGCCGCCATCCTCAACAACGAGGTCGCGATGTCGAACAACTCGGTCACCGGCGTCTCGACGGCGATCGGCCAGGGCATCCCGGCCAAGGTCGTCCTTCCGATCACGCTCCAGCCGCAGGAGGGCAACACCTACGTCTTCGTCCCGGTCGACAGCGACATCCAGACGTTCGCCGACCTGGCGGGCAAGACGCTCGGCACGATCACCGTCCAGGGCCTGTTCCACCTCGGCCTCGCCGACGCGATGACGATCCAGGGCGCCGACCCGACCACGATGAAGGTCGTCGGCTCCGCCCCGACCGACCTCGGGGCCCTGCTCGACTCGGGCAAGGTCGACGCGATCATGATCCAGGACGCCACGGCGACCCAGATCAAGCAGCAGCTCGGCGACAAGATCCGCGACATCGGCAACCCGTTCGCGATCGTCCCCTGGGGCAAGAAGCTCGTGATCGGTGCGATGACCGCGTCCGACCGCCAGCTCAACGACAACCCGGAGCTGTACCGGAAGTTCCGCGAGGGCTGGGCCGAGGCGATCCAGCTGACCGAGGACAACCCGGACATCATGTACAAGGTCATCGCCGAGTACAGCGGTCTCGACCCGGCGCTGCTCAAGGCGATCACCTGGGGCAAGTGGACCACCGAGCTCGACGAGGCCAACACGATGGAGATGCTCAACACGATGCTGAAGTACGGCTTCGTGAAGGCCATCCCGGAGTTCAGCCAGATCTACTGGGAGGACAACGGCAGCTGATCCAGCCGCCGCCTCAGGACTGCCCCCGGGATCACTCCCGGGGGCAGTCCTCTTCTCCCATCGGGACGCTCTCCGCCCCACACGAGGAAGGCCCGCCGGTGCGGTCGCGCACCGGCGGGCCTTTCCGCCTCTTCGGTCCCGTCAGCGGCCGGCGGCCTCCTGCTCGAACGTCACGAAGATCCGCAGGCTGTCGTAGTCGAGCATCAGCGCGCCGTCCTTGGACGTCTCGTGGCGCTCCGGCGAGCGAAGACCGCGGGAGAAGCTCTCCAGGTCCTCGAACCAGATGTCCGACCAGCCGTGGTGGGTGACCGTGTCGGTCAGCGGCGAGCCGGGCTCCAGCGGATGGTTCTGGACGTAGCGGACGACCCCGGGCACCTTCGCCCACAGCGCCCCATGGATCGAGAACCAGTGCTCGCGGAACTCGACGAGCGGCATCGTCTCGAGCCGCCGGAAGATGTAGCTGGCCTTGACCATGCCGGGCTCGGCTCGGCCGTCGACGATGACCCGCGGCCGGCCGACGGCGACGTCCACCGTGTCGCGCATGCCGCGCAGCAGCTCGCCGACGCCCCCGCCGTTCAGCACCGCGTCGCAGGCGTCGACGTCCGCGAAGGTCGCGGTCTCGCCGGCGAGCCGGACGGGCACCTCCCCGTCGCTCTCCCAGTGCACGTACCTCGCCATCTGCTCCTTAGAGTCGGCGACGGACGCATACCGCCGCCAATCCCGCGCGCCGGCGCGCAGCGCATCCGTCACCGCCGGCGGGATCACGTCGGCGGTGACGATCAGCTGGACCTCATCCATGGTTCGGCTCTCCCGTTCTCTGTCTACTTCCCGGCGAAGCCGAGGTCGATGCGCAGCGACTCGCTGGTGATGTAGCGCGCCTCGTCGGAGGCGAGGAACACCACCCCGGCGCTGATGTCCCGGGCCTCGAGCGATCCCTGGGGGATGATGTGCCGCGGCGCGATCATCCGCTCCATCGTCTCGGCCAGCTCCTGCTCGGAGGCGAACGGCCGTCCGTCGTTCATCGCGCCGCTGACGACCTTCGCGAAGGTGTCGTTGAGCACCATCCTGGTCAGCACGGTGCTCGGCATGATGCAGTTCACCCGGATCCAGTGCGGTCCCAGCTCGAGCGCGAGCGAGCGCATGAGGCCGACCACGCCGCCCTTGGACGTCGCGTAGCCGGTGGCGAAGCCGCCGCCGCGGAACGCGAACCCGGAGCTGGTCAGGATGATCGATCCGCCCTTGCCGGCGGCGATCATGGACGGCAGCGCCGCCTTCACGGTGCGGAAGACGCCGGTGAGGTTCACGTCGATGGTCCCGCGCCAGGTCTGCTCCGTCATCTCCGGGAAGAGCACGTAGGCGTTGACGCCCGCGTTCGCCACCACGATGTCCGGGGCGCCGAGCTCCGCGACGCCCTCGTCGACCGCGGCGCACAGCTGCTCGAAGTCGGTGACGTCCGCCTCCCTGGCGACGATCCGGCCGCCGACGGCCTCGACCGCGCGGACCGTCTCCGCCAGGTCCTCCGGCGTCGCGAGCGGCATCGGGATCCCCTCGAGGTCGTGGCAGACGTCGACCGCGATGATCGACGCGCCCTCCTCGGCCATCCGGATCGCGTGGGAGCGGCCCTGGCCGCGCGCGGCCCCCGTCACGAACGCGACCTTGCCGTTCAGTCTGCCCACTGCTCTGTCCTCCTCGACATCGGTTCGGCGGGTGCGCGATCGCCCTCCGAACCGGGACGGTCCGGAGGGCGATGCATGTACGGTCTCAGCGGACGGCCGGGGCGACGAGCTTCAGGAGCGCCTCGAGGTTCGAGAGGTCCGGGTCGACGTCGTGCCGTTCGATGCGACGGGCGATCTCGACGAACGCCGCGTTGATCGGCGCGTGCTCCTGGCCGAGCACGTCCACGACGAATCCGTTGATCTCGTTCACCTCGGAGCGGCGGCGCTTGCGCCAGTCGTGCAGCACCGTCGTCATCGTCGTCGGCAGCGAGTAGACCTCGAGGAGGATGTTGAAGATCTCCTCGACGAAGGTGTCCGGGTCGACCTCGGTCTGGCCGAAGATCGGCACCGCTTTCGAGCCGCTCTTGTAGACGGCCCGCATGGCCTCGTTGCCCGCCTCGAGCATGAGCTCCCGCATGCCGGGCACCTCGGCGGCGGCCCGGATCGGCAGGTCGAGGATCGCCGACGGGACGAGCTCCGCCGCGTTCAGGACGAGCTTCATCCACTTCGCGGACCGGATGTCGTCGGAGATCACCACGGTGCCGGCCGCCCGGAGCACCTCGGCGGCGCGCTCCGCCTTGGCGTGCGCGACCGGGTTCTCGCTGCCGAGCGCGAACCAGGTGATGTCGTGGGCGTTGTGCCGCTCCACCACGCCGGGCTCGAACATGTTCGCGCCGAGCTCGATGACGGCGCCGAGCGCCCGCTCCGGCCCCATGATGTCGACGATGTCGTCCATCGACATGCCGTTCTGCAGCCCGACCACGACGCCGTCGTCGGCGACGAGCGGTCGGATCAGCTCGACGCCCCAGCGGGTGTCGTAGGCCTTGAGCACCACGAATACGATGTCGAAGGTCTCGCGGAGCTCCGCCACCTGGCAGACGTGATACGCCGTGACCGGGGTGACGGTGGTCTCGCCGCCCAGGATCGACACGATGACCCCGCGCTCGCGCATGGCCTCGACGTTGGCGGGCCACTGCTCGATGAACGTGACGTCGTGCCCGGCTCGGACCATGTCGGCTCCGATGCCGGCGCCGTTCGCGCCCGTCCCGAGCACGGCGATCTTGGGTTTCACGACTTTGCTCCTCATGTGGTGGTCGAGTTGTTGCGGACGTGTCCTGTCCTGCTCGAGTCGGTGGCGACCCGATGTGCCGTGCGTGTTGATCCAGACTTCACACTTCGGGACTACGGGGATAGTGCCTCGGCCCGTGGTCCCGCAGCCCTACGCCCGGGGCGCCTCCTCGGCGACGCGCGCCCATTCGCCGACCGGGTTGAACCAGGCGCGCACGATGGTCTCCGTGGCCAGCGCCGGGCTGAGCGGGCTCAGCCGGCCGTTCTGCCGGGCCTCCATGAGATTGCGAGCCGCGATCTCGGTGTCGACGTCGAGGTCATAGATCGTCAGGTAACTGGCACCGAGTGCAGGTCCCGGGTCCTCGCTGCTGACGGCGGTGCGGAACCGACGAGCGCCGCGGAAGCCCGGGATCGTGAGCGCCTCCGGGAGATGGATGGCGTCGTACCACTCGTTGTATTCGTCCTCGCGCCCCGGAACCGGTTCGGAGAGCACGACGAGCATGCGGTCGAGCATGGGGTTTCCTCCCTTGGATCCCGCGAATGTACACTCCTAGCTTACATCATCGATAAGTGTCGCTGCTAGGGTGAACACGGCTCCGCAGCACGACGCCGCGCCGCCGAGGAAGGGGTGAGGTCGGGAGACCCGTCGCCATGGCACGCAGACAATTTCCCCGCTGGTCGGAGCTCCGGCCGTTCCTGCGGACGAATCCCCCCGTCTGGAGCGCTCGCGAGCGCCGACTCCGGCGCGCGCTGACGATCGAGGACCTCCGCGAGGTCGCCCGGCGCCGGGTGCCGCGCTCGGTCTTCGACTACGTCGACGGCGGAGCGGGCAACGAGGCCGGCCTCAGGTGGGCGCGCGAGGCGTACGCGCAGGTGGAGTTCCGGCCGCGCGTGCTCCGCGACGTCTCCAAGGTCGACACCTCGATCGAGCTGTTCGGGACGCGCTTCGAGCAGCCGTTCCTGTTCGCTCCCACGGGCTTCACCCGGCTGATGCACCACGACGGCGAGGTCGCCGTCGCCCAGGCCGCGGCCGAGATGGGCATCGCCTACGCGCTGTCCACGATGGGGACGACCTCCATCGAGGAGCTGGTGCGGCAGGTGCCCGACGGGGTGAAGTGGTTCCAGCTCTACATCGCGCCGGAGCGCCCGCGCAGCATCGACCTGATGCGCCGGGCCGAGGACTCCGGCTACCAGGCGCTCATCGTGACGGTCGACTCGGCCGTGCCGGCGAAGCGCCTGCGCGACGCCCGCAACGGCTTCTCGATCCCCCCGACGCTGACGATGCGCACCTTCGCCGACATCGCGATGCATCCGGCCTGGTGGATGAACGTCGTGACGACGCCGCCGCTGGACTTCACCTCGCTCGCGGACTGGAACCTCCCGCTGGCCGAGCTGTTCCCCCGCCTGCTCGACCCCTCGGTCTCGCTCGAGGACCTCGACTGGGTCCGCGAGGCGTGGTCCGGCCCGATCGTGGTCAAGGGCGTCCAGACCGTGGAGGACGCCGTCGCCATCGTCGACGCCGGAGCGGACGCCATCGTGCTGTCCTCGCACGGCGGGCGGCAGCTCGACCGAGCCGCCGCGCCGCTGGGGATCCTCCCCGACACCGTCGCCGCCGTGGGCGACCGGGCGAAGGTGCTCATCGACTCCGGCGTCATGTCCGGCGGCGACGTCGTCACCGCGCTGGCGCTCGGCGCCGACGCGGTGCTCGTCGGCCGGACGTACCTGTACGGACTGATGGCGGGCGGCGTGGACGGGGTGCGCCGCTCGGGGGACATCCTCGCGAAGGAGCTGCACACCACCATGCAGCTGCTCGGCGCGACGAGCATCCCCGCGCTCGGACCGGAGTACGTCCACCGGCGCGACGCGCGCTGATCCCCGTGCCCGGCGTCCATCCCTCGCGCCCTCCTCGGACGCGACGATGAGCCCGCCGCCGGCGCCGCTGTGGCGCGGTCGCGCCCTCGCCCTCGTCGGCATCGTCCTCTTCGCGTACTCGCTGCGCACCGGCGTCTCGTCCTTCGCGCCGCTCATCGTGCTGATGCGGGAGGACTTCGAGCTGCCCTCCGCGGTGGTCGGGCTGATCGGCACCGCGCCGCCGGTCTGCTACGCGGTGTTCGGCATCCTGACCCCGAGGCTGGAGCGCAGGTTCGGCCTGGAGCGGCTCGCCGTCGCGGCGATGGCGGTCACCGCGCTGGGCCTGGCGGCGCGCGGCCTGGCGGTGGACGTCGTCACGCTGCTGCTGCCGACCGTCGTCGTCTTCGCCGGGCTCGGCGTGGGGAACATCCTGCTGCCGCCGCTCGCGAAGAAGTACTTCCCCGACCGGCTCGGCCTCGTGATGACGATCTACACCGCCGTCATCGGGATCTCGACGTTCATCCCGCCGCTGATCGCGGTGCCCGTCGCCTACGCCACGTCCTGGCGCGTCTCGATCGGGATGTGGGCGGTGCTCGCGGCCGTGGCGATGATCCCGTGGATCGCGCTGCTGCTGCGTCAGCGCGGCGCCGCCCGTCCCGACGACGAGGTCATCGAGACGGCGAGCCCGCTGGTGCTCGGCCGGCTGTGGCGATCGCCGATCGCCTGGGCGCTGACGACCGGCTTCGTGGTGTCCGGGGTGATCGCCTACATCGGGTTCACCTGGCTGCCGCAGATCCTGATCGACCTGACCGGCGCCTCGCCCGAGGCGGCCGGTGCGCAGCTCGCGCTGCTCGCCGGCCTCGGCCTGCCGTGCGCGCTGGTGGTCCCCATGCTCGTGGTCCGCTTCCACGCGGCCCGGGCGCTCTACCTGGTCTCGGTCGCGACCGGGCTCGGCGGCGCCCTCGGGCTCCTGCTGGCGCCGTGGGCGCCGTCCTGGATCTGGGTGCTGCTGCTCGGGATCTCCGGGCTGCTCTTCCCGCTGACCTTCATCCTGCTCGCGCTGCGCACCCGCACCCACGAGTCCGCGGTCTCGCTGAGCGCCTTCGTGCAGAGCATCGGCTACGGCATCGCGGCGCTCTTCCCGCTCGGCTTCGGGCTGCTGCACGACGCCACCGGGAGCTGGACCGTGCCACTGCTGGTGCTGGCGGTCGTGATCGTGTGCGCGGTCCCGGCCGGGGTGATCGCGGCCCGGCCCGGCACCGTCGAGGACGAGTGGGAGCGCCGGCGGCGCGCGCGGAGCGCCGCGTCCCGGTAGGACCTAGTAGGTGGCCCGTCCGCCGCTGATGTCGTACACGGCGCCGGTGGAGAAGCTGACCCGGTCCGAGCAGAGCCAGGCGATCAGCTCCGCCACCTCGCGGGCCTGGCCGACCCGCTGCATCGGGATGAGGCCCGTGATCCGGGCGAGCACCTCGGGGGAGGTCGCGTCGTTCAGCGGCGTCGCGATGATCGACGGCGCGATCGCGTTGACGAGGACCCCGGTCGTCCCGAGCTCCTTCCCGGCCGACTTGGTCAGCGCGATCACCGCGGCCTTGGACGCCGCGTACGCCGAGAGGCTCGGAGTGCCGTCCTTCCCGGCGAGGCTCGCGATGTTGACGACGCGGCCCCAGCCGCGCTCGACCATCCCGGGGATGAACGCCTTCATCGTGCACACGGTCCCGATCACGTTCACGTCCAGGACCCGTCGCCACTGCTCGGCGGTCGTGTCGGTGAACGCGGCGCTCGGCCCGACGATGCCGGCCGAGTTGACGAGGACGTCGATCGGCCCGGTCGAGTCCGCCAGCTCGCCGACGGCGACCTCATCGGTGACGTCGAGCAGGATGTCGCAGTCGCCGGCGATGTCGGCGGTCAGGACCTCGACGCCGTCCTCCCGCAGCCGGGTCGCGGTCGCGGCGCCGAGCCCGCTGGCGCCGCCGGTGACGAGCGCTCGGGTCATGGTCCCTCCAGATGGGTCGAATGGCGCGCCGGCGCCGCCGGGGTCGCGATGCCGCCGAGGGCGTCGTCGCGGGGTCCGTCCCAAGATAGCCCGCTGTTCACTCGGGCTCACCACCCGGACGGCCCGCGCCGCCGCCGGCGCCGACCGCGGGCCGCCGGTCCCCCTGCGCGGTTAGGTTGGAGGGGTGGCGCGACGGGCTCACGTGATCACGGTCTCCGACCGATCGGCGTCGGGCGCCCGCGAGGACGCGAGCGGCCCCGTCGCCGTCGGCGCGCTCGCGGCCGCCGGCTGGGCGACGACCGCGGCCGTGGTGCCGGACGGCGCCGACTCGGTCTCGGGCGCGATCGTCGCGGCGGTCGAGCAGGGCGCCCGGCTGGTCGTGAGCTCCGGCGGCACCGGCCTCGGCCCGCGCGACGAGACGCCCGAGGGGACGCGCGCGGTGCTCGCGCGCGAGGTGCCGGGCATCGCGGAGGAGCTGCGCCGGCGCGGCTCGGCAGGACGCGCGACGGCCGCGCTCTCCCGCGGCGTCGCCGGCGTCGTGCCGGGTCCCGACGGGCCGGCGCTCGTCGTCAACCTGCCCGGATCCCCCGGCGGCGTCGCCGACGGGATCGCGTTCGTGCTGGAGATCGCCGAGCACGCGCTGGAGCAGCTGGACGGCGGCGATCACCGATGACCGCCGCGGTCCGTCTCGCCCGCGTCTCGGCGGAGCCGCTCGACGTCGCGGCGCATCTCGCCGCGGTCGCCGACCCGGCGATGGGCGCGGTCACGGCCTTCGTCGGCAGCGTCCGGGACGCCGACCCGGACGCCGCGGGGCCGGTCGTCGCGCTCGAGTACACGGCGCACCCCGACGCGGAGGCCGTGCTGCGCCGGCTCGCCGAGGGCGCGGGCGACGGGGTGCTGATCGCCGTCTCGCACCGCTCCGGGCGGCTCGGGGTCGGCGAGCCGGCCGTCGTGATCGCGGTCGCCTCGGCGCACCGGGCCGCGGCGTTCGCCGCCTGCCGTGCCCTGATCGAGTCGATCAAGGCCGACCTGCCGGTGTGGAAGCGCCAGGTCGAGGCCGACGGGACGACGGCGTGGAAGGGGCTCGGCGGATGAGCGTCGTCGACCTGCCGCCGCCCGCGACCCGGGCGGGCGAGCACGCGGGGGTCCGGCGCGCCGCCGACCGGCTCGTCGATCGCTTCGGCCGCGTGCACCGCGACCTGCGGGTCTCGCTCACCGACCGGTGCTCGCTGCGCTGCGCCTACTGCATGCCGGCGGACGGCGTGCCCTGGATCGCGAAGGACAGCATCCTCAGCACCGACGAGCTGGTGCGCGTCGCGCGCGTGGCCGCGGGCCTCGGCATCACCGAGGTCCGGCTCACCGGCGGCGAGCCGCTGCTGCGCCGCGACGTCGTCGACGTCGTGCGCCGGATGGCCGAGATCGAGCTGTCCTCCGGCGAGGGGACGCTCGAGGTCTCCCTGACGACGAACGGCATCCGGCTCGCCGAGCTCGCCCCCGCGCTGCGGGACGCCGGCCTCGCCCGCGTCAACGTCTCGATCGACACGCTCCGCCGCGACCGCTTCGAGGCGCTGACCCGCAGGGACCGGCTCGGCGACGTCCTCGCCGGCATCGACGCGGCGGTCGAGGCGGGGTTCTCGCCGCTCAAGCTCAACGCGGTGCCGATGCGCGGCGTCAACGACGACGAGTTCGCCGACCTCGTCCGCTTCGCCGTCTCCAAGGGCGCGTCGATCCGCTTCATCGAGCAGATGCCGCTCGACGCGGGCCACACCTGGTCGCGCACCGAGATGGTCACGGGCGAGGAGATCCTCGCCGCGCTGTCCGCCGAGTTCGAGCTGCGGCCGGTCGGCGAGCGCGGGTCCTCGCCCGCGGAGGTGTTCGCGATCGGGCCGTTCGGCGCCGATCCGACGGCCGGCGCCGCCCCGACCCTGGGCGTCATCGCCTCCGTGACGGCGCCCTTCTGCGGGGCCTGCGACCGCGTGCGGCTGACCGCGGACGGCCAGATCCGCAACTGCCTCTTCGCCCGGGAGGAGTCCGACCTGCTGCCGCTGCTGCGCGGTGGAGGGGCCGACGAGGACCTCGCGCGGGTGCTCGTCGCGTCGATCGCGGGCAAGCGCGCGGGCCACGGCATCGACGAGCCCGGCTTCCTCCAGCCGCGTCGTCCGATGTCCGCGATCGGCGGCTGACCGCGGCCGGTGCGGTCGGTCATGGGTGCGGCGGGTCGTCCGCGGCCCAGGCGACGCCGAGCGCGAAGAGGGTGGAGACGCCGTAGTGGTCCATCGCCTGGGCGACCCGCCGGCGGCCCGTGCGGGGGTTCACGCCGAGCATCCGGGACGCGGTCTCCAGGGTGGTGCCCTTCCGCATCAGCGTGAGCAGCGGCGTCCAGGGGCTCGGGGCCGGCGCGGGCGGCGTCGCCGCCCGCCACAGGGTCGCGAAGTAGGCCGAGACCATGCCCGCGAGGGCGGCGTTGCGCACGCTGATCACGCTGGTGGGGCGCCCCTCGCCCCATTCGAAGGGGACGGCGAGCTGGTCGCCGTCCACCCAGAACCAGCTCGGCGGGTCGTCCAGGAACCGGTACTCGATGCCGGCCGCGGTGAAGGCGACGAGCAGCTCCGCCATGGCCGGCTCCTCGGTCGCCGCGGCCGGGATGACCATCCGCACGGCGTCCTTGCCGCGCATCAGCGCGGAGGCGCGGGCGACGCGCTCGTGCGAGCTGGTCAGGAACCGGCTGATGTCGGGGAGGCAGGCCTCCAGGACGCCGGCGTCGTGCCGCCCGACCTCGTACCAGAGGTCCTCGGCGGCCCGTGGCCCGTGCCGGGTGATCACGGGCATCGGCTGGGAGGAGGCCTCGCCGAGCGACCAGTGGGCGATCGACCGGGGCAGGCCGCCCACGATCCGCTCGATCTCCGCGAGCAGCTCGTCCGTGCTGCGCCGGAGCTCGGCGGTGCGGGACGCGACCGACTCGGCCGACCAGGCCGCCGGATCCGAGTACGCGATCCGCTCGCCGCGGCCGCCGAGCCGGCCGTGGCCGCGGAGTCGTCGCACCGCCGCGCGCGTCTCCGCGACCGGGGTGTGCGACAGCGTGGCGAGCTCGGCGATCGTGGCCGGCCGTCCGCGGTAGGCCACGGCGAGCAGCTCCTCGTCATCCACGTCATCAGGGTGCCCGCTTGCGGACATGTCCGCAAGCGGTTCTTGTCCGATTCCGGACGACTCAGGACACTGAAAGGGGAGCTGGGGGAGGACGACCATGACCGACTGCCGTGCCGGTACGTGGCTCGGCGACCCGCTGTCCCTGCTGCTGCTCGGCGTGCTCGTCCTCGTCGTCGGCGCAGCCGTGCTCGTCGTCGTGCTGGCTCGCCGCCGCTCGGGGGGCGATCGGAGCAGCGCCGGCGCGCCGCTGGCGCTCGTCCTGCTGGCGCTCGTCGCCCTCGGCGCGGTCCAGCTGGGCGGATCGGCCTCGCCGGCGAGCGCCGCTCCGGCCGCCATCGGCCTCGCTCCGGCCGGCGCGAGCTGCGCGACGCCGGCCGCCATCGGCACCGACCAGGACGTGACGTTCGTCAGCGGCGACGTGACCTTCCACGCCAGCTTCCGCGGCCCGGTCGACCCGTCGAAGCCCGTTCCCGCGGTCGTGATCGTCGTCGGCACCGGCGGCGTGGACCGCGACGGCGACGCGTCGACGCTCGCCACCGCGGCGTACGAGTGGCTCGCCGACGTGATGAGCGCGAACGGCATCGCCTCGCTGCGGTACGACAAGCTCGGCACCGGCGAGACCGGCCTCGGCCCCTACGCGGACGACCCGGACGCCATGCTCGCGCTCGGCTACGAGCAGCTGCGGGTGCAGCCCATCCGGGACGCGCTGTCCTTCGTCGCGGCGCAGCCCGGCGTCGATCCCGACCGCATCCTGCTGCTCGGACACAGCGAGGGCGGCGCCGCTTCGCTCGTCGTCGCCACGGACCCGAAGGACGCTCCTCGGCTCGCGGGCCTGCTCCTCGTCGAGCCGGCGTACGCCCGGATCCTCGACGTCGTCGCCGCCCAGTTCGGTCAGCAGATCGACGGCGCCGTGGCCGGGGGCGCGATGAGCGCCGACGACGCGGCCGCCCTCACCGCCTGGATGACGGACGGGATCGAGCAGATCCGATCCGGAGCGCCGCCCTACGCGCAGCCCGGTCCGGTGCCGATCCCCGACGCGACGGACATCGCCGCCGTGTATCAGACGACGATCGCCTCGAACATCTACGGGGCCGACCCCGCGCAGATGGTCATCACGCACGCCTATCGGACGCTCTACGGCAAGCAGTTCGACGAGGTCGTCCCGGCCGAGCTCTCGCCGCTGGTCACCGTCCCGACCCTCATCACCTGCGGGTCGAAGGACTTCAACACCCCTTGCGGCGACGGGACGCCCGGCTCGGGCGTGATCGCCGTGGCGCAGGGCTTCGGCCAGGGCGTCGCCCGGTTCGTGATCATCCCCGACATGGTGCACATCCTGCGCGACATCGGCTCCGCCGACGTGTTCCAGCCGGTCGACCAGGTCGTCTACCCGTTCTCGCTCGCGCTCGAGTCGGTCATCGGCGACTTCGTCGCCCGGTTCACCGCAGGACAGGCGGAATAGTCGGCGGACCGACCGGCTCATCCCCCCGCGAAGGGCGGCAGCACGTCGACGAGCACGTCGGGGGCGAGCGGCACGTCGTCGGAGTCGGCGCGGAGGCCGGCGACGAGCAGCGAGCACTTCGGCAGGATCGCACCGAGCTCCGGGCGCTCGGCGGCGAGCGCCGCGCGCAGCGCCCCGATCGTCGTCTCGGGGCGCGACTCCTCCTCGAGCCCGGCCGCCTCCTCCGCGGCCGCGAAGTAGCGCACGCGGGCCATCAGGCGCTCGGTCGCCAGTCGGTCGCGAGGGCCCGGATGACCGCGACGACCTGCTCGACCGCGACCGGGTCGCCGCCGGTGCGGCCCGCGACGAGGCCGGCGACGAAGGCGCTGACCGGGGCGGCGGGACGCGTCACGCCGTGCGCGGCGTCCGCGGCGAGCGCGAGGATGTCGCCGGTCGGCACGTCCTCGGATGCGAGCCCGAACCGGCCGCGCAGGGTCTCGACCCATTCGGCGAGGTCCGCCGGGATCGCGTTCGCGGCGTCGGCGTCCGGCGAGCCCGCGCTCGGCGCGGTCGAGCTCCGCTCGGTCGCGTTCTCATCGGACACGCTCGTAATCCTCCCACGTGTCGATGTCGAGCGCCTCGCCGGGCGCGACCGCGACCGGCACGAGGTCGAGCCCGCCGACGAGCCGCCGCAGCGGCGCGCCGGCGGGCTCGCCGAGCGCGGCGAGGCCGTCGCGCAGCGCCGCGGTGCGGTAGAGCGCGGCGAGCCACTGCTCGCGGTCCTCCCCGTCGACGACGATCGCGCCGTCCGCGTCGGCGACGTCCGCGCGCGCGAGCGCGGCGACGAGCCGCTCGGCGAAGGGCAGGTCGGCGGCGAGCACGAGCACGAGATCGGCGGAGAGGCGCGGGAGCGCGGCGGCGATCGCGGCGACGGGGCCGCCCTGGACCTCGGGCCCGACGACGACGACCTCGTCCGCGACGGACTCCGCGGCGGCGACCGCGTGCTCGAGCAGCGTCCGGCCGGCGACGACGAGCCCGGGCTTGTCGATGCCGCCGAGGCGCGTCGCGCGGCCGCCGGCGACGACGATCGCGCCGGGCCGCGCGGCCCCGATCCCGGCTGCCTCCGATCCCGGGTCGGCGGGCTCGGTCATCCCGGCCGACTCCAGTCGCCGCCGCGGCCCCCCGCCTTCGCGACGAGCCGGACGTCGGAGAGCACGACGGACCGGTCGAGGCCCTTGACCATGTCGACGACGGCGAGCCCGGCGACCGAGACGGCGGTGAGCGCCTCCATCTCGACGCCGGTCCGGTCGGCGGTGCGGACGGTCGCCTCGATCTCGACCCCCTCGTCCTCGATCGCGAGGTCGACCGCGCAGCCGTGCACGCCGATGACGTGCGCGAGGGGCAGCAGCTCGGGGGTGCGCTTCGCCGCCGCGATGCCCGCGACGCGTGCGACCGCGAGGACGTCGCCCTTCGGCACCGAGCCGTCGCGCAGGGCCGCGACGACGTGCGGCGCGCAGCGCACGAAGCCGCGCGCGGTCGCGGAGCGCACGGTCGGCGCCTTCTGCGTCACGTCGACCATCCGGGCGCGGCCCGCCGCGTCGAGATGCGCGAACCCGCCGTCCGTCCCGCCGACCGCGCTCATGACGCAAGCATGACATCGACGGGCTCGCCCGCGCGCACCGCCTCGACCTCCGCGGGCACGACGGCGTACGCCTCGGCGAGCGCGAGGCCGCCCGCGAGGTGGGAGCCGGATCCGCCGGCCGTCGCGGGGCGCACGGTCCAGCGGGCGGGGTCGTCGCGGTCGATCGCGACCGGGAGGTACTGCCGGCGGCCGGCCGGCGTGCGCCAGTCGACCGCCGCGGGCAGGACGATCCGCGGGCGGTCGAGCGTCGCGCGGCCCTGCATCGCGAGCAGCGCGGGCCGGGCGAAGCACTCGAAGGACACGGCGACGGAGACCGGGTTGCCCGGGAAGCCGAAGAGCAGCGCGCCCGAGGCCGCGACCCCGAAGCCCTGGGGCTTGCCGGGCTGCATCGCGACCTTCGCGAACGTCATGGGCCCCCCGAGCACGCCCTGAGCACGGCCACCCGCGCCCGCGAGCGCCTGCTTGACCGGCTCGTAGGCGCCCTCGCTGACGCCGCCGGTCATGATGACGGCGTCGACGCCGAGCTCGTAGGCGCGGCGCAGCATCACGACCAGCTCGGCCGGGTCGTCGGCGACCGAGTCGCGCAGCACCGTCTCCGCGCCGGCGCCGGCGACGAGCCCGAGCAGCACGAGCGAGTTCGACTCCGGGATCTGCCCGCGGCTCAGCGGCGAGCCCGGCGGCCGCAGCTCCGAGCCGGTCGAGAGGATCGCGACCCGCGGCCGGCGCGCGACGGCGACGGTCGCGACGGAGGCGGCGGCGAGCGCCGAGGCCTGCAGCGGCGCGACCTCCCGGCCGGCGGCGACCAGCTCGGCGCCGGTCACGGCGTCCTCCCCGGCGCGGCGCACGTGCGCGCCCGGCCGGGGCTCGCGGACGATGCGCACGGTCCCGGCGCCGGCGAAGCCCTCCAGGGTGTCCTCGACGGGCACCACGGCGTCGGCGTCGGCCGGCATCGGCGCGCCGGTCATGATGCGGACCGCCTCGCCCGGCCCGATCGACGGGTCCTCGCCCGAGCCGGCCGCGACCTCGCCGACGACGCGCAGCGCGATCGGCGCGTCCGCCGCGGCCCCGATCGCGTCCGCGCGTCGGATGGCGAAGCCGTCCATCGCGGAGTTGTCGAACACCGGGATCGGGACCGTCGCGCGCACCGGAGCGGCGAGCGTGCGTCCGAGCGCGCCGGCGATGGGCACCGTCTCGCTCGGCAGCGGACGCACCGCGGCGAGCACCTCCGCGAGATGGTCCTCGACCGTCCTCACGCCGGCACCGACCGATGGGCGCCGCGCAGCGCGACCTCGCGGACCCGGGAGCGCAGGCCGTCGATGAGCAGCACCCGGCCGAGCAGCGGCTCGCCCGCGCCCGCGATGAGTTTGACCGCCTCGGCGGCCATCAGCGATCCGACCTGCATGCAGAGGGCGCCGAGCACCCCGACCGCCGAGCAGGCCGGCGGCTCGCCGACCTCGGCCGGGTCGTGCAGGTCGGCGAGCACCACGGGCTCCCGTCCGTTCGGCGGCGCCGACCAGAACACGGTCAGCTGCGCGTGCCACTCCTGCACCGTGCCCCAGACCAGCGGCACGCCGAGCGTCGCGCAGGCCGCGGCGACCGCGGTCCGCGTCTCGAAGGCGTCCGAGCCGTCGAGCACGACGTGGCAGCCGCGGAGCAGCTCGACGGCGTTCTCCGCGTCGATCCGCGTCGTCACCGCCCGCACGCGCGTCTCCGGGGAGACCGCCGCGATCGACTCGGCGGCGCTGTCGACCTTCGGCCGGCCGACGTCGCCGACGCCGTGGATGACCTGTCGATGCAGGTTGGAGAGGTCCACCTCGTCGTCGTCGACGAGGACGAGCTCGCCGATGCCGGCGGCGGCGAGGGCGAGCAGCGCGGGGGAGCCGAGCCCGCCCGCCCCGACGACGCCGACCCTGGCGGCGGCCAGCCGGCGCTGCCCGACCGGGCCGAGCCCGGCGAGCGCGGCGTGCCGGGCGGTCCGGGCGCGCTCCTGCGCGCTCAGCTCCGCAACGGGCTCGACGAGCGGCGGCAACGGCACGACCCCAGGGTAGTTCCGTTCGTCGCGGCTGCCGCTCGGCCCCGACGGGTGGCCGTGCTCAGCCGGCGCTGCGGATGAGGATGCGCCAGCGCTCCGGGCCCTCGTCGAGGTAGCGCGTCGGGTAGGCGTCCCCGTGCCTGGCGCGCAGCTGGGCCAGCAGCGGGATCGGGTCGTGCGTCGCGGAGACGATCATCCCGGCGCCGGGGCGCAGCGCCTCGATCGCGCCGAAGATCGCGGCGTGCCGGATCGCGTGCGGGATGGTCTGCACGTCGAGCTCGGGCAGCTCCTCGTCGGCCTCGCCGCAGGCGCAGCTCCCGTTCGAGGGCTGGTCGACGGCCTCCTCGTGCGAGCGATGGATGTCGATGTGCTGCGTCATGGCGCTCCCCTGGTCCCGCTGTCTCCGTTGCGATGATTTTATTACACTTGATCCCGTGGAAAAGAATCGGAGCGCGACGCGGGGCGCGGCCGGCGCCGCACCCCGCCGCACCGCCGGCGATCGCCGCCACTCCCCGAGCCGCGAGCGGCTGCTCCGGGAGATCGAGTCCCGCGGCTCCGCCTCCGCCGCCGAGCTGGCGGCCGCCACCGGACTCCACGAGAACACCGTCCGCGGGCACCTCGACCGGCTGCGGGCGGACGGCCACATCCGGCGCGAGCAGGACCCGCCGATCGGACGCGGGCGTCCGAGCCATCGCTGGCGCGCGGTCGACCCGGGGGCGGTCAGCCCCTATGCCGGCCTGGCCGCGGCGCTCGCCGACGCCCTCGTCGGCGCCGGCGCCGCCGCGCGCGGCCTCGCCCGCGCGGCGGGGGTCGCCTGGGGCGCGCGGCTCGCGGCCGAGCAGCCGGCCGGCGCCGATCCGCGCGGGCTCCTGGTCGACCTGATGCGGGAGCAGGGCTTCGGCCCGGAGCGGGTCGGCGACGCTCTGCACCTGCGCCGCTGCCCGCTCATCGCCGCCGCGGCGCGGCGCACCGAGGTGGTCTGCGCCGTGCACGAGGGGATGGTCGAGGGCATCGTCCGCTCGCACGATCGCGACGCCGGCGCCGCGCTCGAGCCCTTCGCCGCGGCCGGCGGTGCGTGCGTCCTGCGGCTGCAGGCCGCCTCATGAGCCGGCCGGCGGGGCCGTCCGCCGCGCGCCGCGCCCCTTCCTGGCGGCTCGTCTGGCTGCTGCCGGCCGGCCTCGCGCTGCTCGCCGGGCTCGACGCCGGCCTGCTGCTGCTCGACCTGCCCGCCCCGGTCGACGCGACGCGGCTGCCGGTCGTGCACGGGATGCTGCTCGTGCTCGGCTTCGTCGGCACGCTCGTCGCGCTCGAGCGGGCCACGGCCCTCGGGCGCTGGTACGGCTACGCCGCGCCGGGCCTGCTCGGCGCCGGCGGCGTCCTGCTGGTCGCGACCCCGGTGCCGCTCGTCGTCGGGAAGGCGGTGCTCGTCGCCGGCGCGGCCGCCTTCGTGCTGCTCTACCTGCCGCTCTGGCGCCGGCAGCACGACGCTGCGCTGCTCACCCAGCTGCTCGGCGCCGCGCTCGGGCTCGGCGGCGCGGTGATCTGGCTGGGCCAGGACGCCATGACCATGGTCGTGCCGTGGCTGATCGGCTTCCTCGTGCTGACCATCGCCGCGGAGCGCGTCGAGCTGGCCCGCATCACGATGGGACCGCGCGCCGGCGCCCGCCTGCTCGTCCACGCCTGGGCCGTGACCGCCGCCCTCGTCGTCGGGGTCGTGCTCCCGGACGCCGGCGCGGTGCTGCTCGGCGTCGCGCTGCTCGCGCTCGCGGGCTGGCTGATCGTGCACGACGTCGCCCGCCGCACCATCCGGGCCGCCGGCGTGACGCGGTACATGGCCGCGTGCATCCTCGCCGGCTACGCGTGGCTCGTCGTCGCGGCCGTGGTGCTGCTGTTCGGCGAGCCGGACGGGGCGGCGTACGACGCGGTGGCGCACGCCGTGTTCCTCGGCTACGTGTTCTCGATGATCATGGCGCACGCGACGACGATCCTGCCGGCGGTGCTGCGGATCGCGCTCCCCTACCGAGCGGCGTTCTGGGCGCCGGCCGCGCTGCTGCAGGTCGCGCTGCTGGTCCGGCTCTGGCTGGGCGACGGCCTCGGCGTCCCCGCCGGCCGCCAGGCGGGCGGCGCGCTCGGCGTCGCCGCCCTGCTGCTGTTCGCCGGCACGGCCCTGACGAGCGCGCTGCTCGGCCCCGCACGCCGTCCCGCGCGGCGATCCGAGCCGGGATCCGAGCCGGGATCCGAGCCGGGATCCGTCCGAGTCGGGGAGGGCGCCCGATGAGCGGCCCCGAGCACCCGGCCGCAGCGAAGGCGCCCGCGCGCGGCTTCCAGCCGATGCGCGACATCCCGACCGTGGTCTGGCTGGTGCTGACCGTCGTCGCGGCGCTCGTGCACCGGCAGCTGCCGGTGGCCGGCTGGCTGCTCATCCACCTGCTGCTGCTCGGCGCGGTCACCCACGCGATCCTGGTGTGGAGCCAGTACTTCTCCTTCGCGCTGCTGCGCCGCGCCGCGACCGTCGCCGACCGCCGGACGGAGCGCATCCGGCTGCTGCTCGCCAACGGCGGGGTCGTGCTCGTCCTGGTCGGCGTGCCGGCCCGGGTCTGGCCGGTGACCGTCGCGGGCGCGACGGCGCTGGTCGTCGCCGTCGGATGGCACGGCGGCGCGCTGCTGCGCCGGCTGCGCGCCGCCCTGCCCGGACGGTTCGGGCGGACCGTCCGCTACTACGTCGCGGCCGCGGCCGTGCTCGTGGTCGGCGCGGGGATCGGCGCCGTCCTCGCCCGCGGCGACGACCGACCGGGCCTGGTGGCCGCGCACGCCCTGCTGAACGTGCTCGGCTGGATCGGCCTGACCGTCGCCGGCACGGTCGTGACGCTGTGGCCGACGATCCTGCGCACCCGCGCCGACGAGCGCGCCGCGCTCGGCGCCGCCCGCGCGCTGCCGTGGCTCGCCGCCGGGGTCCTCGCGGCGGCGCTCGGGGCCGCCATCGGCTGGCTGCCGCTGGTCGCGCTCGGGCTCGCCGCCTACCTGACGGGGCTCGTCGTGATCGGGGTCTCGCTGTGGCGCGCCGCCCGCCAGGCGCCGCCGCGCAGCTTCGCGGCGATCTCGGTCGGCATGGCGCTGCTGTGGTGGGCGGGCTCGGTCGTGCTGCTCGTCGTCGGCACGGCGGTCGCGGCGATCGACGGCTCGGGCCCCGCGGCGCTGCCGGCCCTCGTCGGGCGGATCGCGCCGTATCTCGCCGCCGGCTTCGCGGCGCAGGTGCTGGTCGGCGCCCTGAGCTACCTCGTCCCGGTGGTGCTCGGCGGCGGCCCCACGCCGGTGCGGATCGGCACGGCGGCGTTCGACCGGCTCGGCCCGCTGCGCGTGACGGTCGCGAACGCCGCGCTCGCGGTGTGCGCGCTGCCGGTGCCGAGCCTGATGCGGGTGGTCGCCTCGGCGCTCTACCTCGTCGCGATGGCGTCCTTCCTGCTCGTCATGGTCGCCGCCATGCGCGCTCAGCGCCGGGCCAAGGCGGCCGGCGCGACCCTCGACGGGCCCCGCCGCGGGCCGATCGTCCCGGAGGGCGAGCAGCCGGCGGGCCGTCGCGCCGGCCAGGCCGTCGCCGGCCTGCTCGCGGTCGTGCTCGCGGTCGTCGGGTGCGTCGCCGTGGACCCGCTGTCGCTCGGGCGGGGCGCCGCCGCGGCCGGGGATCCGGACGCCCCGGTGCAGACCGTTCGGGTCGAGGCGGCCGACATGCGGTTCGCCCCCGATCGCATCGAGGTGCCGGTCGGCACGCGGCTGGTGATCGAGCTCGTCAACGCCGACGCCGTGCAGACGCACGATCTCGTGCTCGCCGACGGCGTCACGAGCGGACGGCTCGCGCCCGGCGGCTCGACGACCGTCGACGCGGGGGTGATCACCGGCGACCTCGACGGCTGGTGCTCCATCGTCGGCCACCGCCAGATGGGCATGACGCTGACCGTCGTGGCCGTCGGCGGGCCGGCGGCCTCGGCGCCGCCCGACGGCACGGCGACGGACGCGGGCGACCACGGCGCGCACACGACGGCCGGCGCCCTCGACCCGACGGCGCAGCCGGGGCCCGGCTTCCGCCCGTTCGACGCGGAGCTGCCCGCGCTGCCGCCCTCCGACGAGCCGACCACGCACCGGCTGACGCTGACCGTGCGCGACACCGTGACGGAGGTCGCGCCGGGCATCACGCAGACGCTCTGGACGTACGACGGCACCGCCCCGGGGCCCGTGCTGCACGGCCGGGTCGGCGACACCTTCGAGGTCACCCTCGTCAACGACGCCTCGATGGGGCACTCGGTGGACTTCCACGCCGGCTCGCTCGCGCCGGACGAGCCGATGCGCACCATCGCGCCGGGCGAGCGGCTGCGGTACGTCTTCACCGCGACGCGCGCCGGCATCTGGATGTACCACTGCTCGACCATGCCGATGAGCGCGCACATCGCGAACGGCATGGTCGGCGCGGTGGTCATCGAGCCGGACGACCTGCCGCAGGTCGATCGCAGCTACGTGCTGGTGCAGGGGGAGTACTACCTCGGCGACCCCGGCGGCGAGGTCGACGCCGACAAGGTCGCGGAGCGGCGCCCGGACCTCGTCGTCTTCAACGGCTACGCGAACCAGTACGACCACGCGCCGCTCACGGCGCGGGTCGGCGAGCGGGTGCGGATCTGGGTGCTGGACGCCGGGATCGAGCGGCCGTCGAGCTTCCACGTCGTCGGCGGCCAGTTCGACACCGTCTGGTCGGAGGGGCGGTACCTCGTCGACCGCGCGGAGGGGACCGGTTCGCAGGCGCTCGGGCTGATGCCCGCGCAGGGCGGCTTCGTCGAGCTGGTCCTCCCCGAGGCCGGGGACTACCCCTTCGTCTCCCACTTCATGATCGACGCGGAGCGCGGCGCGCACGGCGTCCTCCGGGTCGCCCCGGCCGCCGGCTGAGCGAGGCCGTCCTCGATCGCCCGCGATCGACCGCCGCTGCTGCGGATCGATCACGTCCGATGGTCCGCGCCTGCGGCGATAGGATCGCGGAATGCACGCGTATCGGATCGCGGAAGCGGCGCAGCTGCTCGGCGTCAGCGACGACACGGTCCGTCGCTGGGTCGACTCCGGCGCGCTTCCGACCACCGGTGCCGCTCCGGCCGAGATCCCCGGCGCCGCGCTCGCCGACTGGGCCCGGCAGCGCGCCGAGGCGGCGCCCGACCCGACCGACCGCCTGAGCAGCGCCCGCAACCGCTTCGTCGGCCTGGTCACCCGGGTCGTCGCGGACGGCGTCATGGCGCAGGTCGACGTCCAGGCCGGCCCGCACCGCGTCGTCTCGCTGATGTCCGCGGAGGCCGTCCGCGAGCTCGGGCTCGAGCCCGGCTCGCTCGCCGTCGCGGTCGTCAAGGCCACCACCGTCATCGTCGAGACCCCGAGGAGCTGACCCATGCGCACCATCCGCGCGCTCGCCGTCGTCGCCGCCGTCACCGCCGCCGCTGCGCTCACCGCCTGCGCCTCGCCCGCGCCGGCCCCGTCCGCGAGCCCGACGGCCGACCCGGACGTCCCCGAGACGTCGGCCCTCGGCGGCGAGCTGACGGTCTCGGCCGCCGCCTCGCTGAAGGCGGCGTTCGACGAGATCGCGGCGGCCTTCGAGGCGGCGAACCCGGGCGTCGACGTGCTGCCGATCGAGTACGACGGCTCGAGCACGCTGGCCACCCAGATCATCGAGGGCAAGCCGGTCGACGTCTTCGCCTCGGCGGACGAGGGGAACCTGCAGAAGGTCGTCGACGCGGGTCTGATCACGAGCACCCCGGTGCTGTTCGCGACGAACACGCTCGTCATCGCCGTGCCCGAGGGCAATCCCGGCGGCGTGACCTCGCTCGCCGACCTCGCCGACCCGGCGCTGCGCGTGGTGCTCTGCGACGCCGAGGTGCCCTGCGGCAAGGCCGCCACGAAGCTGCTCGGCCTCGACGGCGTCGCGGTCGCCCCGGTCAGCTTCGAGCAGAACGTCACCGCCGTGCTCACCAAGGTGGCCGCGGGCGAGGCGGACGCCGGTCTGGTCTACGCGACCGACGTCGCCGGCCGCACGGACGTCGAGTCGATGGTTCCGGATCGCGCCGGCGAGGTCGTCAACCGGTACCCGATCGCCGCGCTCGACGCCGCCCCGAACGCCGCCGCCGCGGCGGCGTTCGCGGCCTTCGTGACCGGTCCGCAGGGCCAGGCGATCCTCGGGAAGCTCGGCTTCGGCAGGCCATGACGGCGCTCGGCCTCGGCGTCGCCGCCCCGCGCACGGGCGGCGGGAGCGGGGTCCCGCTGTGGCTGGCGGCGCCCGCCTTCGTCGGCGTGGCGTTCCTCGTGCTGCCGCTGACCGCGCTGGTCGGCCGCGCGGACTGGTCGACGCTCTGGTCCGACGTGATGACCCCGGCGACCCTCGAGGCGCTCTGGCTGTCGATCTGGACCGCGCTCCTGGCCACCGCGATCTGCGCGCTGCTCGGCATCCCGCTCGCGATCTGCATCGCGCGGGCCCGCCCCTGGCTGGGCTCGCTGCTGCGCGCGATCACGACGATCCCGCTGATCCTGCCGCCGATGGTCGGCGGCGTCGCCCTGCTCTACCTGCTCGGCCGCAACGGCTGGCTCGGGCAGGGCCTGAGCGTCGCGGGCGTCCAGCTGCCGTTCACCAGCGCGGCGGTCGTGCTCGCGCAGGCGTTCGTCGCGTTCCCGTTCCTGGTGCTCGCGGTCGAGGGCGCCGTGCGGGGGCTCGACCCCGAGCTGCCGCTCGCGTCCGCCGATCTCGGGGCGACCCCGTTCCAGACGCTGCTGCGGGTGACGATCCCGCTCGCCGGGCCGGGCATCGCGGCCGGGCTGACGCTCTGCTTCGCGCGCGCCGCCGGCGAGTTCGGCGCGACGGCGCTGTTCGCCGGCAACTCGCCGGGCACCACCCGCACCATGCCGCTCGCGATCTACACCGCGTTCAACGGCGCCGGCGTCTCGCAGGGCACCGCGATCGCCCTCGCCCTCGTGCTGCTCGTCGTCGCGATCGCCGTCCTGATCCTCGCCCGCGCCTGGCGCCCTGCGGCCTGACCCGCCGGCCGTCGGCGCCCGGACGACAGAGCGCTCAGTCGAGGGCGAGGAGGGCGCTCGCAGCCACCGCGAGGGCGAGGCCGGCGTACTGCACCGGTGCGATGCGCTCCTTCAGCACGATCCGCGCGAGCACGATGGTGCCGATCGGGTAGAGCGCCGCGAGCACCGCCATCACCGACAGGTCGCCGATGCGCACGCCCCAGAGGAGGCCGGCGTTGGCGGCGGCGTCGACGACGCCGCAGCCGACCGCGAGCAGCAGGCCGGCCCGAATCGGGCCGGGGGTCCGCGGCGCCGCGCCGGTCCCCTCCCGCCGGCGGCGGGCCGCGACGAGGGCGGCGAGCGCCGCCGCGATCGTCAGCATGATCGCCGCGACGACGACGCGGTTCGCGACGAGCGGGACGAGCCCGGAGTCGTCCGGGGCGCGGTCGATGACGATGAGGAACGCGCCGATCGCGACGCCCGAGCCGATCGCCATCAGGATGCCGCGCAGGCTCGGCCGCACGGCGCCGCGCTCCGGCACGAAGCCGACCAGCACCACCGCGACGAGGCCGGTGCCGAGGCCGACCCAGCCGAGCGCGCCGATCCGCTCGCCGAGCGCGGACGCGACGACGAGCGGCACGACCGCGGAGACCAGGGCGGTCAGCGGCGACAGGATGCTCATCGGGCCGATCGCGAGGCAGGCGTAGAGCAGTCCGATCGCGACCGCGCCGCACACCCCGGAGAGCGCCCCGGCGCCGACCGCCTCCCAGCTCCAGCGCGCGGGCACGGCGAGCGCCACGAGTGCGAGCACGACGATGCCGACCGCCGAGGCGAGCCCGGTCGCCAGCACCGCGCCCATCCGCCTGGCGGCGATCCCGCCGAGGAAGTCGGCCGCGCCGAACACGATCGCGCTGGTGAGTCCGACGACGACCGTGAGCATCGCCCGAGCCTATCCGGGCCGATCAGGCGGGGAGCGACGGGTGCTCGCCGGCGGGGCAGGGCCTGTGCCGCGGGATGAACGCGGCGAGCAGCGAGCTCGCGAGCGCCGCGACGAGCCCGAGCACGAAGGCGAGCTGGAACGCGTCCCAGGAGGGGACCATGACGTCGCCGACCTGGACGGTGATCGCCGAGAGGACCACGCCGATCATCGCCGCCGCGAGCGTCGTGCCGACGGAGCGCATGAGCGAGTTGATGCCGTTCGCCGCCGCCGTCTCGGTCATCGGCACCGCGCGCATGATGGCGCTCGGCGCCGCCGCGAAGGCGGCGCCGATGCCGGCGGCCGCGATCACGTTGACGACCATCGCCGACCACAGGGTGTGCAGCCAGAGCAGGCACACGACGTAGGCGATCGCGACCAGGACGCCGCCGGCGACCATGAGCGGCTTGGGGCCGACGACGCCCATCAGCCGCCCCGCGATGGGCGAGACGAGCAGGATCGTGAAGCCGAAGGGCAGCAGTCCGAGGCTCGCCTCCATCAGGGAGAGCCCGAGGCCCGCCTGGGAGGCGACGGGGTTCTCGAGGAACTGCGGGATCCCGATGTTGAACGAGAACAGGCCGAACGACAGCAGCAGCGATGAGAGGTTCGCGAGCAGCACCGGGCGCCGGGCGGCCACGCGCAGGTCGACCAGCGGGTTCCGGTCGCGCAGCTCGTACCAGCCCCACAGCAGCAGCACCGCGACGCCGCCGAGCCCGACGCCGAGCGTCGGCGGCGAGAGCCAGCCCCACTCGCCGCCGCTGGAGAGGGCGAGCAGGATGCCGACGATGCCGATCGCGAGGCCGATCGCGCCGACCCAGTCGAATCGCCCGAGGCTGCGCAGCACGCTGACCGGCACGATCGCGAGGATGAGCAGCAGGCTCAGCAGGCCGATCGCGCCGGCGATCCAGAACAGCGCGTGGTAGTCCCACTGCTCGGCCGCGAACGCCGCGAGCGGGAGCCCGATCGCGCCGCCGATCCCCATCGTCGCGGACATCAGCGCGATGCCGCTGCCGAGTCGGCGCTCGGGCAGCACGTCGCGCATGATCGAGATGCCGAGCGGGAGGATCCCCATGCCGACGCCCTGCAGGCCGCGCCCGATGATCATGCCGACGATGTCGTGCGAGGTCGCCGCGACGACGCAGCCGACGACCATGATGGCGAGCACCGCGAGCGCGATGCGGCGCTTCCCGAACATGTCGCCGAGCCGGCCCGCGATCGGCGTGGTGACCGCCGCGGTGAGCAGGGTGATCGTGACGACCCAGGCGGTGTCGGAGCGCGGCGCGTCGAGCAGGGTCGGCAGCTCGTACTGGATCGGGATGATGATCGTCTGCATGAACGAGGAGGTGAGCCCGCCGATCGCGAGCGCCGCGACGATCGCGCCGGGGCTCGGCGAGCGCCGCAGTCGCTCCCGCTCGCGTTCGTCGCCCACAGCCCGTCCCGTCCGAGGTCAAGCCTAGACTCGCGGCATGACCGGCCCCGACCCGCGCGAGCAGTTCCTCGAGGTGCTGCAACGCGTCTGGGGCTACCCCGCATTCCGCGGCGAGCAGGCCGAGATCATCTCCACCGTCGCCGGCGGCGGCGACGCGCTGGTGCTGATGCCGACCGGCGGCGGCAAGTCGCTGTGCTACCAGGTGCCGGCCCTCGTGCGCGAGGGCACCGGCGTGGTGGTCTCGCCGCTGATCGCCCTCATGCAGGACCAGGTCGACGCGCTCGCGGCGCTCGGCGTCCGCGCCGCGTTCCTCAACTCGACGCAGGACGCCGAGGAGCGCCGGGCGGTCGAGCGCGCGGTGCGGGCCGGCGAGCTCGACCTGCTGTACCTCGCGCCGGAGCGCCTCGCCGTGCCCGGCACCGCGGAGCTGCTGGACTCGGCCCCGATCGCGCTGTTCGCGATCGACGAGGCGCACTGCGTCGCCCAGTGGGGCCACGACTTCCGCCCGGACTACCTCGGCCTCTCCATGCTGCACGAGCGCTGGCCGGAGGTCCCGCGCATCGCGCTGACCGCCACGGCGACGGCCGCGACGCGGGCCGAGATCGTCGAGCGGCTCGGCCTGCAGGACGCGCGGCAGTTCGTCGCGAGCTTCGATCGGCCGAACATCGCCTACCGCATCGAGCCGAAGGACCAGCCGCTGCACCAGCTGCTCCGGCTGATCCGCGAGGAGCATCCGGGGGATGCGGGCATCGTCTACTGCCTCTCGCGGAGCTCCGTCGAGCGGACCGCCGAGGCGCTCGCCGCGGCCGGCGTCGACGCCCTCCCGTACCACGCGGGGCTCGACCAGGCGACGCGGCGGCGGAACCAGGCGCGCTTCCTGCGCGAGGACGGCGTGGTGATCGTCGCGACGATCGCCTTCGGGATGGGGATCGACAAGCCCGACGTGCGCTTCGTCGCCCACCTCGACCTGCCGAAGTCGGTCGAGGGCTACTACCAGGAGACCGGCCGGGCCGGGCGGGACGGCCTGCCGGCGACGGCCTGGATGGCGTACGGGCTCGCCGACGTGGTGCAGCAGCGGCGGCTCATCGAGCAGTCGGAGGGCACGGCCGCCCATCGGCGGAACCTCACCGCCCATCTCGACGCGATGCTTGCGCTGTGCGAGACGGTCGAGTGCCGCCGGTCCCGGCTGCTGCGCTACTTCGGGCAGTCCTCCGTCGGGGAGCAGGGCTGCGGGAACTGCGACACCTGCCTCAGCCCGCCGGAGGCCTGGGACGGCACCGTCGCGGCGCAGAAGCTGCTCTCCACGATCGTGCGCCTCGACCGCGAGCGCGACCAGCGCTACGGCGCCGGCCAGCACATCGACGTCCTGCTCGGCCGGGAGACCGAGCGCGTCCAGCGGCTCGGGCACGACGCGCTGGCGACCTTCGGGATCGGGGCCGAGCTGTCCGAGCTGGAGTGGCGGGGCGTCGTCCGCCAGCTCCTCGCGCAGGGCGTGCTCGCGGTCCGCGACGAGCACGGCACGCTCCGCCTCGGCGACGAGGCGCCGGCGGTGCTGCGCGGCGAGCGGCCGGTCATGCTGCGCAAGGACGTCGCCCGCTCGGCCCGGTCGCGCTCGGCGGGCCGGGCGAGGCCGCCGGCCGACCTGGCACCGCAGGACGCGGGCCTGTTCGAGGCGCTGCGCGCCTGGCGGGCCGGGGTCGCCCGCGAGCAGAACGTGCCGGCCTACGTCGTGTTCGCCGATGCGACGCTGCGCGGCATCGCCGCGACGCGCCCTGCCACGCCGGACGAGCTGGCGCAGATCTCGGGGATCGGCGCGAAGAAGCTGGAGACCTACGGCGACGCGGTGCTCGAGCTCGTCGCCGCGAGCGTTACGCATTCGTGATGCATCGGGCTTCCTCCGGGGCGCGGCGGGCACGTATCCTGCAATGCTGCCCATCGACCAGGCGGCCAGAGAGCGGAAGGAGGCCCGGCAATGAACCCGATCGAGATCACCGAGCACGCACCGGTCAGCGGTGCGGTCGCGCGCCGAGGATCCTCCCGCGTCGTCGCGCCCGCAGCCTGACCCGCTGACGCCCTGAGGGGCATGCCGCAGCGGGCATATGCCCGCTCGCGGTCCTCGCGCCATCCGGCGCCTCCGCCCGCGCGGCGCTCCGCCGCGCCTCCGAGCATCGATCACGAGGTCCCACCATGTCCACCCCCACCGTCCATCCGCCCGATACCCGGCAGCTGGAGACCGTGCTGCCGCGGCTCCGGCTGCACGAGCGGCTCGCGCTGCGCATCGCCGTGCGCGCGCTGCTCCGGCTCGACCGCGAGCAGGACCGCGAGACCCTGCTGCGGCGCCACGAGCTCGTGCTGGCCAACGAGCGCCGCCGTGCCGAGATCGAGCGATCCCTGCTGCTGCGCCGGCCGTGGTGACGAGCGCCCGGCCGGGTTCCGGCGATCCGCGCCAAGACGGATCGCCGGAACCCGGGTCGATTTGTGCGGCCCTGACAGCGATCAGGTCGTTCCGCTGTCCGAAGCCTACGATGGCCGCATGACCACGACCTCCGCCGCGTCCGAGACCCCTGCGACCGCCGCCACCGCCGACCCGAAGGTCGACGTCGGCGCCCTCGGGAGGCTCCTGCTCGGCCGCTGGTCGGACGTCCGCCTCGAGGCACGGCGGCTCAGCCTCGACCCGCTCATCCGGCGCGTGCCCGGCGAGTCGATGCGCGAGCACCGCGACCGCGTCGTCAAGGCGCTGCACCGCCTCGTCGAGCTCGGCGTCACCGGCCGCGCCTTCCCGAAGCGGATCGGCGGCTCCGAGGACCCGGGGGCGAACATCTCCGGCTTCGAGGAGCTCGTCCTCGGCGACCCGAGCGTCGCGATCAAGGGCGGCGTGCAGTGGGGCCTGTTCGGCTCGGCCATCCTGCTGCTCGGCACCGACCGGCATCACGACGCCTGGCTCGAGGACGTCATGACGCTGCGCATCCCCGGAGCGTTCGCGATGACGGAGACCGGCCACGGCTCGGACGTCGCCTCGATCGGCACGACGGCGACCTACGACCCGGAGACGGAGGAGTTCGTCATCCACACCCCCTTCCGCGGCGCGTGGAAGGACTACCTCGGCAACGCCGCCGAGACCGGCATCGCCGCCGTCGTGTTCGCCCAGCTCGTCACCAGGGGCGTGAACCACGGCGTGCACGCGTTCTACGTGCCGATCCGCGATCCGAGGACGAAGGCGTTCCTGCCGGGGGTCGGCGGCGAGGACGACGGCGTCAAGGGCGGGCTGAACGGCGTGGACAACGGCCGGCTGCACTTCGATCGCGTCCGCGTCCCGCGGTTCAACCTGCTCGACCGCTACGGCGCGGTCGCGCCCGACGGCGAGTACTCGTCGCCGATCGCGAGCCCCGGCCGGCGCTTCTTCACCATGCTCGGCGCGCTGGTCCAGGGCCGCGTCTCGCTCGACGGCTCCGCGACCGCGGTCGCCAAGCTCGCGCTGACCATCGCGATCCGCTACGGCGACGTGCGCCGGCAGTTCGCGCCGGAGCGCGGCGCGGCTGAGACCGTGCTGCTCGACTACGGCCGGCACCAGCGGCGCCTGCTCCCCCGGCTCGCCGAGGTGTACGCGATGAACTTCGCCCACGAGGGCCTGATGCGCAAGTACCACGAGGTCTTCAGCGGCGCCGCCGACACCGACGAGGACCGCCAGGACCTGGAGACGCTCGCCGCGGCGCTCAAGCCGCTGAGCACCTGGGCCTGCCTCGACGTCCTGCAGGAGAGCCGCGAGGCCTGCGGCGGCCAGGGCTTCATGGCCGTCAACCGCATCGCGCCGCTGCGCGCCGACATGGACATCTGGGCCACCTTCGAGGGCGACAACAACGTGCTGCTGCAGCTGGTCGGCAAGCGCCTGCTCACCGAGTACGCGAAGCGGATGTCGAAGCCCGACGCCGCGACGATCCGCGCCTACGTCGCCGACCAGGTCGAGGAGGTCGTCGTCGGCCGGACCGGGCTGCGCCAGCTCGGCCAGGACATCCGCGACTTCGGCTCCACCGCGCGCAGGGTCGGCTGGGTGCGCGACACGGACTCGCAGCGCCAGCTGCTCACCGACCGCGTCGAGACGATGGTCGCCGAGCTCGCGCAGGCGCTGCGCGCCGGCAAGCGTATGGGCGCGGAGGAGGCGGCCGAGCTGTTCAACCGCCACCAGAACGACCTCATCCTCGCCGCCCGAGCGCACGCGGAGCTGCTGCAGTGGGAGGCGTTCACCGACGCGCTGGACGATCCGGGGCTCGACGCGGACACGCGTCAGGTGCTCACCTGGCTGCGCGACCTGTTCGGCCTCGGGCTCATCGAGCGCGGCATCGGCTGGTTCCTGCTCAACGGCCGGATCTCCGCGAACCGGGCGAGGGCGATCACCGAGTACATCGACACCCGGCTGCTGCCGCGCATCCGCGCCCGCGCCGTCGACCTCGTCGACGCCTTCCGGTTCTCCGACGAGCTCATCGGCGCCGGCATCGCGACCGGCGAGGAGCGGGCGCGGCAGGACGAGGCGCGGGCCTATTACGCCGCCCAGGCGCAGACCGCGCGCTCGGAGGCCCCGACCGTCTAGCCTTGCGCTATGACCGTTCCCCCTGCCGCCGGCCAGCAGCCGTACTACGGCCAGCCGTACCAGCCCCCCGTCCCGACCGACCCCGCCGATGCCCCGATCCCGGGGATCTCGTTCGGCGGCGCGCTCGTGCGCTTCTTCCAGAAGTACGGACGGTTCTCGGGCCGCGCGAGCCTCTCCGAGTACTGGTGGATGTTCCTGTGGGACATCCTGCTCGGCATCGTGCTCGGCGTCGTCATCGCCGTGCTGATGGTCCCGGCCATCACCGAGGCGGTGCAGCGCGGCGCGCTGAGCGCGCCGGAGGACCAGTCCGCGGCCGCGAACGCGCTGTTCCTCGAGCTGCTCGGCCGGTTCGTGGCGATCTACGTCGTGCTGCTGCTGATCAGCCTCGCGCTGCTCGTCCCGCACCTGGCCGTCACCGTCCGCCGGCTGCACGACTCGAACCGCTCCGGCCACTTCGCCTGGCTGCTGCTGGTGCCGTCGGTCGGCAGCCTCATCGTGCTGATCCTCTGCCTGATGCCGACCGACCCGTACGGCCAGCGCTTCGACCGGCCCCTCGCCGCCCGCTGACGGAGCTCCCGTGACCTTCAACGAGGGCGCCGACCTCGATCCGAGCCGGGTGCGCCGCCGCAGCGGCGGGGCGAAGGCCGGCATCGCGGTCGGCGGCGTCGGGGTCGGCGCGATCCTCATCGCGCTCGTCTCCTCGTTCCTCGGCGTCGACCTGAGCGGGCTGCTCGGCGGGACGGG
>MKVN01000046.1:1111-39733 GCA_001898855.1 Micrococcales bacterium 73-13 | reverse complement strand
GTGCTGCTCGTCGACGCCTCCGAGGGCCCGCTGCCGCAGACCCGCTTCGTGCTGCGGAAGGCGCTCGAGGCGAACCTGCCGGTGGTCCTCCTGGTCAACAAGACGGACCGTCCCGACGCCCGGATCGCCGAGGTCGTCGAGGAGAGCCACGACCTGCTCCTCAACATCGCGTCGGACATCCACGACGACATGCCCGAGCTCGACATCGATGCGATCCTCGACCTGCCGGTGCTGTACGCCTCCGGCCGCGCCGGCGCGGCGAGCCGGAACCAGCCGGGCAACGGCGAGCTCCCGGACAACCCGGACCTCGAGCCGCTGTTCGAGGCGATCCTCCAGCACATCCCCTCGCCGGCGTACGACGACGAGGCGCCCCTGCAGGCCTGGGTCACGAACCTCGACGCCTCGCCGTTCCTGGGCCGCATCGCGCTGCTGCGCGTCTTCGCCGGCTCGCTGCGGAAGGGCCAGACGGTCGCCTGGGTGCGGCACGACGGCTCGCACTCGAACGTCCGGATCACCGAGCTGCTGAAGACCCGCGCCCTCGAGCGCCTCCCGGCGGAGGAGGCGCACGCCGGCGACATCGTCGCCATCGCGGGCATCGAGGACATCACGATCGGCGAGACGATCGCCGACCCGGAGGACGTGCGCCCGCTGCCGGCGATCCACGTCGACGACCCGGCGATCTCGATGACGATCGGCACGAACACGAGCCCCCTGGTCGGCAAGGTCAAGGGCCACCGGCTCACCGCGCGCATGGTCAAGGACCGGCTCGACCGCGAGCTGGTCGGCAACGTGTCGATCCGCGTCATCGACATCGGCCGGCCCGACGCCTGGGAGGTGCAGGGCCGCGGCGAGCTCGCGCTCGCCATCCTGGTGGAGAACATGCGCCGCGAGGGCTTCGAGCTCACGGTCGGCAAGCCCCAGGTCGTCACGCGCCGCGACGAGGCGGGCAAGCTGCTCGAGCCCTTCGAGCACCTCACGATCGACGCGCCGGAGGAGCACCTCGGCGCGATCACCCAGCTGCTCGCGGCGCGCAAGGGCCGGATGGAGACGATGACGAACCACGGCACCGGCTGGGTGCGGATGGAGTTCGTCGTCCCGTCGCGCGGGCTGATCGGCTTCCGCACCGAGTTCCTCACGATCACCCGGGGCACCGGCATCGCGAACGCGATCGCGCACGGCTACGAGCCGTGGGCGGGCGCGATCACGACGCGCGTCAACGGCTCGATCGTCGCCGACCGCGCCGGCGTCGCCACGCCGTTCGCGATGATCGCGCTGCAGGAGCGGATGTCCTTCTTCGTGCAGCCCGGCTCCGAGGTCTACGAGGGCATGGTCGTCGGCGAGAACGCGCGCGCCGAGGACATGGACGTCAACATCACGAAGGAGAAGCAGCTGACGAACATGCGCTCGTCGACCGCGGACACCTTCGAGAAGCTCGACGTCCCGAAGCAGCTGACGCTCGAGGAGTCGCTCGAGTTCGCCCGCGAGGACGAGTGCGTCGAGGTCACCCCCGAGGTCGTCCGCATCCGCAAGGTCGAGCTCGACGCGACGCAGCGCGCCCGAGCCGCGAGCCGCGCCAAGAAGCAGGGCTGAGCCCCGCGCCCGCGGATCAGTCCTGCCGCGCGGGTCGAGTAGGCGCGGAGCGCCGTATCGAGACCCGAGCACCCTTGTGGATGGTTCCCGCGGCGACGATCGCAATCGGCGATCCTGTCCCGATGCCATTCATGTACATCCTCCGCTGCGCGGACCGCACGACCTATGTCGGCAGCACCTGGAATCTCGAGCGGCGGCTCGCTGAGCACGAACTGGGTCATGGCGGTGCATATACGTCGAAGCGGCTCCCGGTCGAACTCGCGTACTGCGAGGAGTTCGCCAGGATCGACGAAGCCTGGGCACGCGAGAAGCAGATTCAGAATTGGTCCAGGGCGAAGCGCGAAGCGCTGATCGTTGCTGACTGGCTCGGCCTCGCGAATGCAGCGAAGAAGCGCTTCGGCTGATCAGATAGGAATCTAGATCTCGACGAAGAACTCGGTTTTGACCAGGACCTGCTCCACCTGTCGGGACTCGACCCCGAAACCATGGAGTTTCAAGAGATCGCATAAGCGATCGCCGTCCACAAGATCGATCGGCGTGGCTCCGTCACGCGAGGCTTCTGCTTTCGCGCCGCTCGTGAACGAGCCTGTCGCGATCAGCAGACCCTTCTCGCCCCTGCCTTGCATGGCGCCGCGGAAGTCGCGAAGCATCACTTCCGCGAACGTAGGCGCATCGACCATATGGTTCACTCTGCCAGCATCCGGTTCGGCGCGCATTACGCGCGGGCGTGGTCTCGATACGCCCGCTGAAGCGAGCTACTCGACCCGCGGGGCGCGCAGCACCTTCGTCATCGGCCGGCCCTTCGCGAGCTCGTCGACGAGCTTGTCGAGGTAGCGGATCCGCTGCATCAGCGGGTCCTCGATCTCCTCGACGCGCACGCCGCAGACCACGCCGGTGATGAGCGACGCGTGCTCGTTGAGCCGCGCCTCGGCGAAGAGCTCCCCGAGCGTCGTCCCGGCGTCGAGGTGCGCGGCGAGCTCCGCGTCCGAGAAGCCGGTGAGCCACTCGATGACCTCGTCGAGCTCAGCGGTCGTGCGGCCCTTCCGCTCCAGCTTCTGCGCATACAGCGGATAGACGGCGGAGATCGAGTAGCCGAAGACCCTCGCGTTCATGCGAACAGTGTCTCACCGAGGTATCCGCCCTCGGCGATCCCCGGCGGGACGGCCCAGATGCCGGAGCCGACGTGCTTGATGTACTCGTTGAGCAGGTCGCTCGCGAGCGCGCGCTGCACCGTGATGAACTGCTCGGGGGAGCGCTGGAACGCGATGAAGAACAGTCCGGCGTCGAGCCGGCCGAGCGCGTCGTTGCCGTCGACGTAGTTGTAGCCGCGGCGCAGCAGCGCGGCGCCGCCGTTGTGGTCGGGATGCGCGAGCCGGACGTGCGCGTCGGCGGCGATGACCGGCTGCCCGTTCGCGGCGATCTCCGAGAAGTCCGGCGCGGTGAACTCCGTGCCGCCGGAGAGCGGCGCGCCCTCGCCCTTGTCGCGCCCGATGATCGTCTCCTGCTCGCCGAGCTGGGCGCGGTCCCACGACTCGACGAGCATGCGGATCCGCCGCGCGACGAGATAGGAGCCGCCGGCGAGCCAGTCGGCGGCCGGGTCGTCTCCGGCCTCGACCCAGACCGCCGCGCCGGTGCCGGGATCCTCGGATTTGAGGTTCGCGGTGCCGTCCTTGAACCCGAGCAGGTTCCGCGCGGTGACCTGCGAGGTCGAGGTCGAGGAGGTGCGCCCGAAGCCGAGCTGCGACCAGCGCAGCGGCGCTCGGCCGAACGCGATGCGGGACAGGTTCCGGATCGCGTGCACGGCGACCTGCGGGTCGTCGGCGCACGCCTGCACGCAGAGGTCGCCGCCGCTGCGCGCCTGGTCGAGCGCGTCGCCGGCGAAGCGGGGCAGCGGGCGCAGCAGCGCGGGCTGGCGGGCGCGGATGCCGAATCGGTCGCCGTGCTCGGGGTGGTCGAACAGGGAGGGACCGAGGCCGACGGTGATCGTCAGGCCGCTGGCCGGCAGGTCGAGCGCCTCGCCCGTGTCGTCCGGCGGCCGGTCGAGGTCGCCGATCGCGCCCTCGCCGATCGGCCGGCCCTGCGTCATCTCGGCCGCCGCCGCGGTCCAGTCGCGGAGGAGGCCGACGAAGTCGTCCCTCGTCGCGTTCGCCGGCAGGTCGTAGGCGGCGAAGTGCAGCCGGTCCTGGACCGGGGTCAGGATGCCGGCCTGCTGCGCGCCGTGGAACGGGTAGGTCGCGGCGCTCCGGGCCTCGGAGCGGCCCGCACCGGCGGCGATCGCGATGCCGGCCCCGGCCGCGCCGCCGACCGCGAGGCCGGCGGCGCCGGTGCCGAGCAGCCCGAGGAGGCCCCGGCGGCTGATCCCCGCCGGATCGGCCGCGGGCTCGGCGGACTCGTCGCTCATGTCAGGGATTATCCGCGGTTTCGGCCGGGCGGGGTCCCGATACGCCGCCCGTGGCGCGCATCGGGGGTCCCGACCGTCACTCCGCGATGCCGAGGACCGTGTGGGTCAGCTGGGAGAGCGGCTCCGCGAGCGCGTTGACCGCGTTCGAGAGCGCCTGGCGCTGCGAGTCGGAGACCTGGTCGTACGGCGTGAACCCGGTCTCGAAGGACCCGTACGTCGCGAGCAGGTCGCGCAGCGCGGTGAACTCCGACTCGATGTCCGCGACGAGCGCCTCGCCCTGCTGCCCCTTCGAGGCCGCGATGTCCCGGACGACCCCGAAGGCGACCCAGGCGCCGTCGACGTTCGCCGCGAAGTCGGCGAGGTCGGTGTGCGACCACCAGTCCTCCTCGCCGGTGATCTTGCCGGCCGAGACCTCGTCGAGCAGGCCGATCGCGCCGTTGGAGATGTCGGCGATGCCGACCGAGAAGTCGGCGGCGTGCACCAGGTCGTAGAGCTCCTGGACGTCCGCGACGAGCTGGTCGGCGAAGGCCTGGCGCTGCGCCGGGGTCGAGGGCGCCCAGTCGAGGAACGCGTCCGCGCCGTCCGAGTTGACGTCGCCGGGCTGCGGCTGCCAGAGGTCCTTCTCGATCCGGTGGAAGCCGGTCCAGTCCAGTCCCTCCGCGACGGCGTCGACCTCGCGGTAGTCGATCTTCGGGTCGAGGTCGCCGAACGCCTCGGCGGTCGGCTCGATGCGCTCGTAGTACGAGCGCACGAGCGCGAAGGCGTCGCGTGCCGCATCGTCGCGCCCCGCCGCGTAGTCGGCCGCGAAGGCCTGGACCGCGGGGACGAGCTCCTCGGTCTGCGACTTGATGTACGCGACGTAGTTCGCGACCGCGAGGTCGATCTGCGCCTGCTCGTCGGCGGCGACCGTCACGGCCTCGCCGGTGACGGTGAACTGCGCGACCCCGATCGGGGCGCCGATCTGCTGGAACTTGCAGGCGGTGTAGTACGTGCCGGGCTGGAGCTGGACGACGTAGTCGACGGTCTGGCCCGGGGTGACGTTCTCCTTCTCGCCGACGATGCGCAGCTGGTCCTCGGCGAAGATCTCGAACTCGTTGACGTCGGTGCCGGCGTTCTCGAGCGCGAAGGTGATCGCGCCGGCGGTCGCCGTCGACTCGGAGACGGCGCAGCCGTCGTCGGTGATGGTGACGGCGAGGCGGGCGCCGCTCGGGCTGTTCGGCACGCAGCCGGTCAGCGCGACGGCGGCGAGGCCGAGCGCGGACGCGGCGGCGATCGGGGTGAGGCGGGACGCGGGCATGGGGCTCCTTGTCGACGGCGGGCCGGTGGACGGATGGGGTCGGAGGTCAGTGCGCCGCGGCCGGTCGCGGCTCGGTCGCGGCGGTGCGTTCGCGACGCCGGGCTCGACCGGAGACGACGATGGCGAACGCGGTGGCGGTGACGGCGAGGTAGGCGATCCAGCCGGCGAGCTGGAGCCAGGTCGGCTCCGGCGTGAAGTTGAAGATGCCGGCGAGCAGGATGCCGTACCAGCTGGTCGGCGGGATCGCCGCGGCGAGGCTGAACGCCGGTGCGCCGCCGCCGGGGAGCCAGCCGGCCTCCTGCAGGTCGCCGATGCCGTAGGCGAGCACGCCGGCGGCGACCAGGATCAGGAACGCCCCGGTCCAGATGAAGAAGCGGCGCAGGTCGATCCGCAGGGCGCCGCGGTAGATGAGGTACGCGAGGACGACCGAGATGAGGATGCCGACGACGGCCCCGAGGGTGCCGATCAGCGCGTTGCCCTGGGAGTTGACGGTCGCCCAGACGAACAGCGCGGTCTCGATGCCCTCCCGGGCGACGGCGATCACGCCGATCGCGACGAGGGCGCCGGCGCCGCCGGCGAGCGCCTTGTCGAGCCGGCTCTCCAGCTCGTGCCGCAGGTGGCGGGCGTGGCGCGCCATCCAGAAGATCATCCAGGTGACGAGGCCGACGGCGAGGATGGAGAGCAGCCCGCCGATCGCCTCCTGCGCCTGGAAGCTGAGGCCGTACGGGCCCCAGGTGAGGATGGCGCCGGTGGCGAGCGAGGCGGCGATCGCGATCCCGATGCCGAGCCAGAGCTTCGGCAGCACGTCGGCGCGGCCGACCTTGCGGATGTAGGCGACGAGGATGCCGACGATGAGCCCGGCCTCGAGTCCCTCGCGGAGGCCGATCAGCAGGTTCGCCAACACAGAGGTAAGCCTAACCTAAAAATCGGCGCGCTCGCGACGCGCGCCTACGCTGGACGGGTGCAGCCCGTCCTGATCGCCGTGTCGGCGCTCGTCTCCGCGGCGTGCGGGGCGGCGCTGGGGATCCTGTTCACGGTCGCGCACCGGGCGACGGTCCCGGTCGGCCCGATCGCCTTCCCGTACGGGATCGTGCTCGGGCTGGTCTCGATCATCGCGTTCCTGATCGCCATGCGACTGCTCTGGGGCACCCGATGGCCGGCCGTCGGCGGCGCGCTCGGCGTCGTCGTCGCGATCGCCGTGCTGTCGTTCGCCGGTCCGGGCGGGTCGGTGATCGTCGGCGACGACGCCTACGGCTGGACCTGGATCCTCGCGCCGCCCCTCGCATCGGCGGCGATCGTCGCCTGGCCGCGCCGACGCCGTCCGCCGGGGCCGGAGGCTCAGGACGCCGCGGCTACGATGGAGGGGCCCGCCGCGAGCGGGCTCGAGTCTGCGGAGGAGCGTTCGTGACGTACGTGATCGCCGAGCCGTGCGTCGACGTGAAGGACCGCGCCTGCGTCGACGAGTGCCCGGTGGACTGCATCTACGAGGGCGAGCGCTCGCTGTACATCCACCCGGACGAGTGCGTCGACTGCGGCGCCTGCGAGCCGGTGTGCCCCGTCGAGGCGATCTACTACGAGGACGACCTGCCGGCGCAGTGGGCGGACTACTACACGGCGAACGTCGAGTTCTTCGCCGAGATCGGCTCCCCGGGCGGCGCGGCGAAGGTCGGCGTCATCCACGACGACCACCCGGTCGTCCGGGCGCACCCGCCGCGGGACGCCTGAGCGCCGGCCCGAGCGACGACGCGAGACGAAGGCCACCCGTGCTGCAGCTGCCCGACTTCCCCTGGGACTCGATCGGCGAGGCGACCGCCCGCGCCCGCGCGCATCCCGACGGCCTCGTCGACCTCTCCGTCGGCTCGCCGGTGGACCCGACGCCCGCCGTGATCGCCGAGGCGCTCGCGGCCGCGGCCGGCGCGCCCGGCTACCCGACCACCGCCGGCACGCCGGAGCTGCGGGAGGCGATCGCCGCCTGGTTCGATCGCCGTCGCGGCGTGCCGGGGCTCACGGCGGAGCACGCGATCCCGACGATCGGGTCGAAGGAGCTCATCGCGCTGCTGCCGCTCGCGCTCGGGCTCGGCCCCGGCGACGTCGTGGTCCATCCCGAGCTCGCCTACCCGACCTACGAGGTCGGGGCCGCGGCGGTCGGCGCGACCGCGCTGCCGGCCGACGACCCGGCCTCCTGGCCGGCGGCGACGCGGCTGGTCTGGCTCAACTCGCCCGGCAACCCCGACGGCCGGGTGCTCGACGTCCCGGCGCTGCGCGCCGCGGTCGCCCGCGCCCGCGAGCTCGGCGCCGTGATCGTCGGCGACGAGTGCTACGCCGAGCTCAACTGGACCGCTCCCGACCCGACGCCGTCGATCCTCGACCCGGCCGTCGTCGGCGACTCGCGGGCCGGCGTGCTCGCCGTCTACTCGCTCTCCAAGCAGTCGAACCTCGCCGGCTACCGCGCCGGCGTCGTGGCGGGCTGCCGTCGGCTCGTCGCCGACGTGCTCGCGGTGCGGAAGAACCTCGGGCTCATGGTGCCGCTGCCGGTGCAGCGGGCGATGACGGTCGCGCTCTCCGACGACGCGCACGTGGCGGCGCAGCGCGAGCGCTACCGCGAGCGCCGCCGGATCCTCGCCGACGGGCTGCGCCGCGCCGGCTTCCGGATCGACGAGTCCGGCGCCGGCCTCTACCTCTGGGCGACCCGCGGCGAGGACTCCCGCCGGACGCATCTGCGCCTCGCCGACCTCGGCATCCTCACCGCGCCGGGGGACTTCTACGGCGCGAAGGGCGCGCACCACGTCCGGGTGGCGTTCACGGCGACCGACGAGGCGATCCGGAGCGCGGCGGCGCGGCTCGAGCGCCTCGCCTGAGGCTCCCGTTTGTGGCTCAGCCACTGCCGGAGAGCCCGAATTCCGTCGATGGGCGCACTAGCCGTGCTGCCATATGCTGGGAGTCGTGACCGATGCGACCACCGGCCCCGAGACCGCGACGCTGCAGTTCCTGGGCGGATCCGCGGAGCTCCCGATCCTCCCCGCCGTCGACGGCCGCTCCTCGATCGACATCTCGAGGCTCACCGCGGCGACCGGCTACACGACGCTCGACCAGGGGTTCGTGAACACCGCCTCGACTCGCAGCGCGATCACCTACATCGACGGCGACCAGGGCATCCTGCGCTACCGCGGCTACGCGATCGAGGACCTCGCGGCGCACTCCACCTACCTCGAGGTCGCCTGGCTGCTCATCTACGGCGAGCTGCCGACGCGCGACCAGCTCGACGAGTTCGACGAGAAGATCCGCCACCACACGCTCATCCACGAGGACCTCAAGCGCTTCTTCCAGGCGCTCCCGCACACCGCGCACCCGATGTCGGTGCTCTCCTCCGCGGTCTCGGCGCTCAGCACGTACTACGAGGACGACCTCGACCCGCACGACCCGGAGAAGGTCGAGATCAACACGATCCGCCTGCTCGCCAAGCTCCCCGTGCTCGCGGCGTACTCGCACAAGAAGGCGATCGGCCAGGCCTTCCTCTACCCGGACAACACGCTGTCCTTCGTGGAGAACTTCCTCAAGCTCAACTTCGGCACCCTCGCCGAGATCTACGAGCTGAACCCGGTGCTCGTCAAGGCGCTCGACCGCCTGCTCATCCTGCACGAGGACCACGAGCAGAACGCCTCGACCTCGACCGTGCGCCTGGTCGGCTCGACCGACGCGAACATCTTCGCGAGCATCTCCGCCGGCATCAACGCGCTGTACGGCCCGCTGCACGGCGGTGCGAACGAGGCCGTGCTGACGATGCTCGGCAGGATCCGCGACTCGGGGGAGAGCGTGCAGCGCTTCGTCGAGCGGGTGAAGAACAAGGAGGACGGCGTCAAGCTGATGGGCTT
Organism: Micrococcales bacterium 73-13; assembly: GCA_001898855.1. Classification (GTDB taxonomy): domain Bacteria; phylum Actinomycetota; class Actinomycetes; order Actinomycetales; family Microbacteriaceae; genus 73-13. Next base: position 30,573 of record MKVN01000046.1, on the reverse strand, counting down.
CGGCCACCGGGTCTACAAGAACTACGACCCGCGCGCGAAGCTCGTGAAGGCCTCCGCCGACGAGGTGCTCGGCGACCTCGGGGTGAACGACCCGCTGCTCGACATCGCCAAGGAGCTCGAGCAGGTCGCGCTGCACGACGAGTACTTCATCTCGCGCAAGCTCTACCCGAACGTCGACTTCTACACCGGCGTCATCTACAAGGCGATGGGCTTCCCGACGCGGATGTTCACCGTCCTGTTCGCGATCGGACGGCTGCCCGGATGGATCGCGCAGTGGCGGGAGCAGCTCGACGACCCGCACACCAAGATCGGCCGTCCGCAGCAGCTCTACGTCGGCTCGCCCGCCCGCCCCTGGCCCGCCGAGCGCTGATCCGCGCGGCGGGCGCGCTCAGGCGTGCAGCGCCGAGTTGAGCGCGATGCCCTCGCCGGTGCGCGGCAGCGCCTCGACGGCCCCGGTCAGCGAGTTGCGGCGGAACAGCACGCCGGAGGCCCCGGACAGCTCGGCCGCCTTGACCTCGCGACGCGCATCGCCCTCGACGAGGGCCACCTTCGTCCCGGCGGTCACGTAGAGCCCCGCCTCGACGACGCAGTCGTCGCCGATCGAGATGCCGACGCCGGAGTTCGCGCCGAGCAGCGCCCGGCGCCCGATCGAGACCCGGTGCGTCCCGCCGCCGGAGAGGGTGCCCATGATCGAGGCGCCTCCGCCGATGTCGGAGCCGTCGCCGACGACGACGCCCTGCGAGATGCGCCCCTCCACCATCGAGGCGCCGAGGGTGCCGGCGTTCCAGTTCACGAAGCCCTCGTGCATGACCGTCGTGCCGGGGGAGAGGTGCGCGCCGAGCCGGATCCGGCTGACGTCGGCGATGCGCACCCGGTCGGGCAGCACGTAGTCGGTGAGCCGCGGGAACTTGTCGAGGCTGTGCACCGAGATGCCGGCGCGCTGCAGCTCGGTGCGGCGCTCGCGGGCGGTCGCCGGCAGCATCGGGCCGGCGTTCGTCCAGGCGACGACCGGGAGCAGGCCGAACACGCCGTCGAGGTCGATCGAGTTCGGCGCCACGAGCAGGTGGCTGAGCAGGTGCAGGCGCAGGTACACGTCCGGCACCGACACCGGCGGGGCGTCGAGGTCGGCGACGACGACCGTCTGGAAGGCGACCGACACGCCGCGACGCGGGTCCGGGCCCTCCTGCCGCTCGAAGGCGGCCGGGGCGATGAGCGGGTCGACGCCGGCCGGGATCGGGCCGAGCCGCGGCTCGGGGAACCAGGCGTCGAGGACCGTCCCGTCGTCCGCGGTGGTGACCAGTGCGTGACCCCAGGCGCTGCGTTCGCTCACGACCCCACCCTACCGACGTTCCGCACCCGCGAAGCGGGGCCCTCGCGGGCCTCGCGCGTCGGCCGGGCCGCGCCCGGCCGCCCGGGATCCGAAGGTCGGTAGGCTGGGTCGGTGGCTGGGCTGGACCTCGGGGCGGACGTCGTCGATCTCGCCGCCGCCCTCTGCGACATCCCCTCTGAGTCCGGGCGGGAGACCGCGCTCGCCGACGAGATCGAGCGGTCGCTGCGCGCGCAGCCGCACCTGACCGTCGAGCGCGACGGGGACGCGATCGTCGCCAGGACGAACGCCGGCCGGCCCCGACGCGTCGCCATCGCGGGGCACATCGACACGGTGCCGATCAAGGACAACGTGCCGTCGCGCCGCGCCGAGGTCGACGGCGTCGACACGCTCGTCGGCCGCGGCTCGGTGGACATGAAGGGCGGCGTCGCCGTCCAGCTCGCGCTCGCGGCCTCGCTCGTCGAGCCGACGGCGGACGTGACCTGGATCCTCTACGACCACGAGGAGGTCGACGCGGCCAGCAACGGCCTCGGCCGGCTCGCGCGGCAGCGGCCGGAGCTGCTCGCGGCCGACTTCGCGGTGCTCTGCGAGCCGACCGACGCCGTCGTCGAGGGCGGCTGCAACGGTACGCTGCGCGTGCGCCTGCGCTACCACGGGGTGCGGGCGCACTCGGCGCGGCCGTGGGCCGGGCGGAACGCGATCCACGCGGCCGCGCCGGCGCTCGCCGCGCTCGCCGACTGGACGCCGGAGGACGTCGAGGTCGACGGCCTCGTCTACCGGGAGTCGCTGAACGCGGTCGGGATCGCCGGCGGCGTCGCCGGGAACGTCATCCCCGACCTCGCCGAGGTGACCGTCAACTACCGCTTCGCGCCGAGCCGCAGCGGCCGGCAGGCGGTCGAGCGGGTGCGCGCCCTCTTCCCGGACGCGGAGCTCGTCGTCGACGACCTCGCCGAGGGCGCCCGGCCGGGGCTCGACGCGCCGCTGGCGCAGGAGTTCCTCGCCGCGGTCGGCGCGCCGGCGCGCCCGAAGCACGGCTGGACCGACGTCGCGCGGTTCAGCGCGCTCGGCATCCCGGCCGTCAACTACGGGCCGGGCGACCCGCAGCGCGCGCACACCGACGACGAGGCGGTCGCGGTCGAGCAGATCCGGGCCTGCGAGCGCGGGCTGCGGGCGTGGCTGACGTCCTGAGGCGCTGGTGGGTCCAGGTCCTCCTGGTCTTCATCGCGTCCCGCATCGTCTCGACGACGATCATGCTCGTCTACGCGATGAACCAGGTCGCGAACCCGTGGACGGACGCGAGCCCCGACTACGTCTCCTACGCGTCGATGTGGGACTCGCTCTGGTACCTGCGCGTCGTGATGGACGGCTATCCGACCCTGCTGCCGCTCGACGACGCCGGCGCGGTCGCCGAGAACGCCTGGGCCTTCATGCCCGCCTACCCGTACCTGGTCGGCACGCTGTCCTGGCTCGCGGCGGTGCCGTTCCGGATCGTCGCGATCGGGGTGTCGCTGGTGTGCGCGGGCGCGGCGTCCTTCGTCTTCTACCGGCTGTTCGCGACCTGGCTGCCGCAGGGCGCGTCGGTCGCCGCGGTCGCGCTCATGCTGTTCAGTCCGATCTCGCCGATCCTCCAGGTCGGCTACGCCGAGTCGATGCAGCTGCTGCTGCTCGGCATCAGCCTGCTGCTGCTGGTGCGCCGCCGGTACGTCGCGATGCTGCCGTGGGTCGTGCTCATGTCCTTCACCCGGCCGACCGGGCTCGCCTTCGCGCTGGCGATGGCCGGCCACGTCGCACTGCGCTGGTGGCGGCACCGACGGCACGGCGAGCCCTATCCGCGCGCCGAGGTCCTCGGCTCGGTCGCGGTCGGCCTCGCCAGCGCGGTCGCCGGCCTCGCCTGGACCTGGATCGCGGCCATCGCGACCGGCCGGCCCGACGCGTACATGGCGACGGAGCTCGCCTGGCGGCAGAGCTACATCGGCGACGCCCCGTTCCTCCCGTTCCTGCCGTGGCTGCAGGGCGCCGTCTGGTGGGCCTCCTGGACGGGGCTGCCCGGCTGGTTCGGCGTCCTCGTGCTGCTCCTCGCGCTCGCGCTGATCGCGGCGGCGCTGTGCTCGCCGTGGATGCGACGGCTCGGCGTCGACCTCCGGATCTGGGTCGCCGCATGGATGGTGTACCTGCTCGCGGTGTTCTTCCCGCAGTCGAGCACCTGGCGGCTGCTGCTGCCGGCGACGCCGGCGCTCGCCGCGCTCGCCGTCCCGCGATCGCGCTGGATCGTGCCGGTGGCGATCGCGCTCGGGATCGTCGGTCAGTGGTTCTGGTTCGGAGCGGCCTGGGCCTGGCAGGAGGGGGACTGGTCGCCGCCGTGATCGTCCGCGTTACGCCCCGGATTTCGCGAGGCTCCGCCGCATGCGGGATAATGGGACCTTCCGACGAAAGGGGTGGCTATGGCCGCGATGAAGCCGAGGACCGGTGACGGACCGATGGAGGCCGTCAAAGAAGGCCGGCTCATCATCGTCCGGGTGCCGCTCGAGGGCGGGGGGCGCCTGGTCGTCTCGGTCAACGACGCGGAGGCCAAGGAGCTCCACGACGTGCTCGCCGCGGTGGTCAGCGCCTAGCACGACGGACTCCCGGCCGGCGCGCCGCGCCCGGTCCGAGCCGCGGGGCTACCCGCCGCGCTTGGTGATCAGCAGCAGCCCGTCGCCGATCGGCACCAGGGCGCTGACGACGTCCTCCGCCGCGTTCACGACCTCGGCGAGGTCGCGGAAGCCCTGGGTGAGCCCGTCCCGCAGCACCGGGTTCGGCACCCGGCCGCCGAGCAGCGCGTGCGGCACGAGGACCGTGCCGCCGGGCCGCGTGATCCGCAGCGCGTGCTCGACGTACTCGATGACCGAGGCCGGGTCGGCGTCGACGAGGCAGAGGTCGTAGCTGCCGTCGTTGATCCGCGGCAGCACCTCCGAGGCGCGACCGGCGATGAGCCGGGTGCGCGCCGCCGGCACGCCGGCCGCGACGAGCGCCTCGCGCGCGAGCTGCTGGTGCTCGACCTCGACGTCGATCGAGGTGAGCGTCGCCTCCGGGGCGCCGCTCAGCAGCCAGAGGGCGCTGACGCCGAGGCCGGTGCCGATCTCGATGATGCGCCTCGCGTCCGTCGCCGCGGCGATCTGCGCGACGAGCGCGCCGGTCGCCGCCGAGATCGGCGTCAGGCCCATCTCCAGCGAGTCGCGACGGGCCTTGGCGATCTCCGACCGCTCGATGACCCGACCCTCGACGTACCGCTGGTCCTCGCCCGCTGCCGACATCGCACCTCCTCGCCCCGAGTGTACGGGGGCCGCCTGCAGGCCCCGGCTATCCTGGCCGGGTGTCGTTCGGGCTGACATTCGACAAGCTGCTGCTGATCGCGGTGCTCGCCCTGCTGCTCATCGGGCCGGAGCGGCTGCCCGCGTACGCGCGCCGTCTCGGCGAGTGGACCAGACGGCTGCGGGACTACCTCGGCGGTGCCCGGGAGCGCATGCGCGAGGAGATGGGCCCGGAGTTCGACGAGATCGACTGGAAGCAGCTCGACCCGCGGCAGTACGACCCGCGCCGCATCATCCGCGAGGCGCTCGCCGAGCCCGCGTCGGCGGCGCCCGCCCGCGAGTCGGCCTACGCGCAGCGCCAGCGCCGGCTGCGCGAGCAGCGCGAGGCCGCGGCCGAGAGCGGCGCCGCCACGCCGTTCGACCCGGATGCGACCTGAGACGCGACCTGAGCAGCCGTCCGCGAGGCGGGTCGAGCGCCCCTAGAGCAGCGAGCGGCCGACCCGCGAAGGGCCCGCGGCGAGCACGGCTCCGGCGAGCTCGTCGAACGCGATCGCCGCGGGATCCCGCGGATCGGTCGTCGCGATCGGCGCGCCGGAGTCGCCGCCGGCGCGCAGCGCGATCGACAGCGGGATGCGGGCGACGACCTCGACCGGGGCATCCGGGGTCGCGAGCCGCTCGGCGGTCGCGTCGCCGCCGCCGCTGCCGAACAGCTCGAGCACGCTGCCGTCCGGCTGGCGCAGGCCCGACATGTTCTCGACGACGCCGAGCAGACGCTGCCCGAGCCGGCGCGCGAGCAGCCCGGCGCGCACCGCGACCCCCGCGGCGGCCGGCTGCGGCGTCGTGACGACGAGCACCTCGGCGTTCGGCACCAGCTGGCCGAACGAGAGCGCCGCGTCGCCGGTGCCGGGCGGCAGGTCGACCACGAGTAGGTCGAGGTCGCCGAACCACACGTCCGACAGGAACTGCTCGATGGTCCGGTGCAGCATCGGGCCGCGCCAGGAGACCGGCTCGTCGTCCTCGACGAACATCCCGATGGAGATCGCCGGGATCCCCTGCGGGCGCGTCGGGTCGCCGTCGTCGTCGAGCGCGCTCGGCGGCATGACGAGCGCGTCGACCCGGGTCGGCCGCGCCCCCGCGATGCCGAGCAGCCCGGGGATCGAGAAGCCGTGCACGTCGAGGTCCATCACGCCGACCCGCATGCCCCGGCGGTGCAGCGCGACGGCGAGGTTCGCCGCGACGCTCGACTTGCCGACGCCGCCCTTGCCGCTGGCGATCGCGATCACCCGGGTCAGGGTGCCGGGGCCGAATCGGTTCACCCGGGCGCCGCGCACCCGCTCGATGAGCGCGGCGCGCTCGTCCGGGGTCATCGTGCCGACCTCGACCTCGACGGCCGCCACGCCGTCCACCCGGGAGGCCACCTCGCGCACGTCGTGCTCGATCCTGGCGGCGGCCGGGCAGCCGGCGATCGTCAGCGCGAGGCCGATCCGCGCCGTGCCGTCGGCGTCGACCGTCGCGGACCGGATCATGCCGAGCTCGCCGAGCGCGCGGCGCAACTCGGGGTCCATCACGGCGCCGACGGCACGGCGCAGCGCGGCGTCGGGCCCGGTCGGCCCGTGCTCAGCCACCGGTCGCGTCGCCCTTCGGCCGCTCCCGATCGAGCTCCGCGAGCATCGCCCGGAGCTCCTGGCGCACGAAGTCCCTGGTCGCCAGGTCCTCGAGGCCGAGCCGCAGGGCGACGATCTCGCGCGCCAGGTACTCGGTGTCCTGCAGGTTGCGCTCGGCGCGCTGCCGGTCCTGCTCCATCGCGACCCGGTCGCGGTCGTCCTGCCGGTTCTGCGCGAGCAGGATGAGCGGCGCCGCGTAGGAGGCCTGGAGCGACAGGATGAGGGTGAGCGCCGTGAACCCGATCAGCGCGGAGTCGAAGCGCAGCCCGTCGGGCGCGACCGTGTTCCACAGCATCCAGACCACGACGAAGACGGTGAGCCCGAAGATGAACCACGGCGTGCCCATCCAGCGGGCGATCGCCTCCGTGAAGCGTCCGAAGCGGTCGCGGTTGGCCGGGATCGGCCGCTGCGGACCGAGGCCCTTCGGGGTGTCGATCCGCGCGGGCGCGCGGCGGTCAATGCGCGGCATTCGATGCCCCCTCCCTGGCAGCGCCGGCTGAAGTCACGGGTGCAGCGTCCGTACTTCGCCAGTCGTCCGGCAGGAGATGGTCGAGGACATCGTCGATGGTCACCACCCCGACCAGCCGGTGGCCGTCGTCGACGACCGGGAGGCAGACCATGTTGTAGCTCGCGAGGGTGCGGGCGACGTCCTGCAGGCTCGCGTCGACGTGCAGCGGCTCGAGGCCGGTGTCCACGAGCGCGCCCAGCCGCTCGTGCGGCGGGTAGCGGAGCATGCGCTGGAAGTGCACGGCGCCGAGGAAGCGGCCGGTCGGCGGCTCGTAGGGCGGCAGCGTGACGAACACCGCGGCGGCCATCGCCGGCGCGAGCTCGTGCTTGCGGATCAGGGCGAGGCCCTCGGCCACCGTCGCGTCGGCCGAGACGATGATCGGCTCCGGGCTCATCAGGCCGCCGGCGGTGTCGAAGGCGTAGGCGAGCAGCGCGCGGACGTCGTCGGCCTCGTCGGGCTCCATCAGCTCGAGGAGGGTCTCCTGGCGCGCCTCCGGCAGCAGCGCGATCAGGTCGGCGGCGTCGTCCGGCTGCATCTCGTCGAGGACGTCGGCGGCGCGGTCGTCGCCGAGCGCCTCGATCAGGTCGACCTGGTCGTCCTCCTCCATCTCCTCGAGGACGTCGGCGAGGCGCTCGTTCGGCAGCTGTCTCGCCACCTCGACCAGGCGCTTCTCGGGGAGGTCGAGCAGCACGTTCGCGGCGTCCGCGGGGAGCAGCTCGCTGATCGTCTCGACCAGGTGCTCGGCGTTCTGGTCCTCGCCCGGCCGCTCGCCGCCCTCCCGGATGTCGGTCCACGCGACGAACGCGGTCGGGCCCTTCCCGAAGGAGAACGGGCCGCCGCCGGTGCGCGGCTTGCGGACGAAGAGCTGGCTGACCTCCCAGTCGCCGACCGGGGTCTGCAGGATGCCGACGTCCTCGATCTGCGCCTCGTCGCCGTCGGGCTGCAGGTGGACCCGCTTGCCGACCAGCTCGGCGATGACGCGGACCTCCTCGGGCCGCTGCTCGAAGCGCCGGAGGTTGATGAGCCCGGTGACGATGACCTGCCCCGCGGAGATCGAGGTGACCCGGCCGATCGAGAGGAACACGCGGCGCTTGCCGGGCACCTCGACGACGAGGCCGACGACGCGCGGGCTCGACGTCGCCCGGCGCACGACGACGACGTCGCGCACCCGCCCGACGCGGTCGCCGTTGGGATCGAAGACCGCGCAACCGGCGACGCGCGCGGCGAAGATCCGGTTCGTGCTCACGAGAGCACCCTACCCGCGTGCCCCTGCGCCCCGCGTGCCAGAATGGCAGGATGAGCGACCCGACGGCCCGAGCGGCGAGCGCCAGCGTGCCCAGGGGCGACGTGATCGGCACCTACGAGACCTACGCCGAGGCGCAGTCGGTCGTCGACCGGCTCGCGAAGGCGGAATTCGACGTGAGCCAGGTGGCGATCATCGGCAACGACCTGAAGACGGTCGAGCGAGTCACCGGCAAGCTCTCCTGGGGGAAGGCGGCGCTCTCCGGCGCGGCCAACGGCGCGTTCATCGGCCTGTTCTTCGCGCTGCTGCTCACCCTGTTCAACCCCGACGGCTGGGGCGGCCTGCGACTCGTCGCCGCCGTGTTCCTGGTCACCGCCGGGGTCGGCGTCATCCTCGGGCTGATCGGCTACGCCTTCACGCGCCGCCGCCGCGACTTCGCCTCGACGCAGCAGGTGCTCGCCTCGAACTACCAGGTCGTGGTGCCGGGCGAGCTCGCGGCGAAGGCCCAGGTCGCCCTCAGCGGCGACTAGCCGATCGCGACGACGGGCTGGACCGGCTCGTCGGGCGCCTCCTCGAGGACGACCGACCTCGCGTCGCGGAAGTGCCCGAGCACGGCGAGCGCGAGCCCGCCGGCGGCCCAGATCGCGAGCACGAGCCAGGGGAACGTCAGGTCGGCGCTCGGGAAGTAGGACAGGTCGCGGATCAGCGTCGCGCCCGCGCCGGGCGGGAACCACTGCCCGACGTCGCCCCACGGCACCGGCAGGAACTCCTTCGGCATCGCCGCGCCCGAGATCGGGTTCACGATGAGCAGGAAGAGGACCGGGCCGATCGCGACGCCGGCCCGCCCGACGAGCGAGGCGAAGCCGACGATCGGGGCGCCGATCGCGAGCAGCGTCAGGCCGAACGCCGCCGCGTTCATCAGGTAGTCGCCGCCGAGCACGCCGAACCAGCCCTGCATGATGGCCGGGATGGCGAGCCCGCCGACGACCGAGTAGACGAGCAGCGCGACGACGCGGCGCCAGGCGCCGCCGATCGCCATCGTGAGGCCGATGCCGCCGATCATGCCGCCGAGCACGAGCGGGAAGGCGGCCGCGGTCATGCCGGTGCCGCGCGGGTCGCTCGCCAGCAGCGGGACGACGTCGGTGAGCTCGACCGTGACGGTCGGCGCGGGGATCCCCATCGCCGCCGCCTGCTGCGCGGCGGTCTGCTGCGCGAGCCCCTGCAGCTGCAGCCGGAGCTGCCCCATCAGCTGGTGCGTCACCGGGCTCGCCGCCGAGGCGCTGAGCACCTCGGGAGCGGCCGGCGGTGCGGCGAGCACGATCGCGCCGTAGGCCTCGCGGCGCTCGATCGCCGTCACCGCGGCGGCGCGGTCCTCGACGACGGCGAGCCGGAACGCGCCGTCCGCCTGCTCGGCGATCGCGCTCGCGACCGGGTCGACGAGCGCCTGCGGACCGGTGATCGCGATCGGCAGGTCCCGCGGGCTCGCGGTGACGCTCGGCCAGGAGAACGCGATGACGATGACGCCCACGACCGCGGCGAGCACGATCCCGAGCAGGGCGCTCCGGGGCCAGGGGGTGTGAGACGGTGCGGGCATCGGCGACTCCTCGATAAAACGAATGCTCGTTCTTTATAATCCCGACTACGGTCGAGGTCAAGGAGGAGGCCGGGATGCCGAAGGTGAGCGACGCGCACCGCGAGTCGCGGCGGGACCAGATCCTCGACGCGGCGCTGCGCTGCTTCACGGCCCAGGGCTTCCAGGCGACGACGATGGCGGACATCATCGCCGCCTCCAGCCTGTCCGCCGGCGCGATCTACGGCTACTTCCCCGGCAAGCGGGAGCTCGCGGTCGCCGCGGCGCGGCGCGCCATCGCCGGGCGGGTCGAGGACGTCTTCGCGGCCGCGGCCGCCGGCCCGATCCCGCCGGCCGCCGTGCTGCGCGCGATCGCGGAGGGCTTCGAGCGCGACGGCATCGCGTCCGGGCTCGTCGTCCAGCTCTGGGGCGAGGCGGCGAGCGATCCCGAGTTCCGGTCCGTCGCCACCGAGGCGTTCGGCGATCTGGCGAGGATCTTCGGGACCCGGTTCGCCGAGTGGGCGAGCACGGTGCGGGGCATGTCCGCCGCCGACGCGGCGGAATGGGCGCGGCAGACGCTGCCCGTGCTGCTCGCGCTCGGCCAGGGGCTCATCGTGCAGAGCGCGCTGCTGCCCGGCTTCGACCGCGAGCGCTACCTCGCGGCGGTCGAGGGACTCCTCGGCTGAGCTACCGGCGCGACCCGATCCAGGCCTCGACCTCGTCGGCGGTGCGCGGGATGCCGGCCGAGAGCCGCTCGGCGCCGTCGGCGGTCACCAGGACGTCGTCCTCGATCCGCACGCCGATGCCGCGGTACTCCACGGGCACCGTGAGGTCGTCGGGCTGGAAGTAGAGGCCCGGCTCGATCGTGAACACCATGCCGGCCTCGACCAGGCCGTCGAGGTACATCTCGCGCCTCGCCTGCGCGCAGTCGTGGACGTCGATCCCGAGATGGTGCGAGGTGCCGTGCACCATGTACCGACGGTGCTCCTGGTGGTCCGCCTCGAGCGCCTCCTCGGCGCCGACCGGCAGCAGGCCCCACTCGGCGGTGCGCGTCGCGATGACCCGCATCGCCTCGGCGTGCACGTCGCGGAAGCGGATGCCGGGGCGCACGATCGAGAACGCCGCGTCGGCGGCCTCGCGGACCGCCTCGTAGACCCGGCGCTGCACCTCCCCGAACCGCCCGGACACCGGCAGCGTCCGGGTGATGTCCGCGGTGTAGTAGCTCTCCAGCTCGACGCCGGCGTCGATCAGGATGAGGTCGCCGGGCACGACCGGGCCGTCGTTGCGGGTCCAGTGCAGGATGCAGGCGTGCGGGCCGGACGCCGCGATGGTGTCGTAGCCGACCGCGTTCCCCTCGATCCGGGCGCGCCGGTCGAACGTGCCCTGGACGACGCGCTCGCCGCGCGGGCTCGCGACGATCTGCGGCAGATCGGCGATGACGTCGTCGAAGCCCTCCTTCGTCGCGGCGATCGCGAGCCGCAGCTGCTCGATCTCGTAGGCGTCCTTGACGAGTCGCAGCTCGGAGACGTCGCGCGCGAGATCGGCGTCGTCGACCGCCTCCGGGTCCTCCAGGGAGGGGCGCAGCGCGTCGATCCGCGTCGTCAGGACGCGGTCGGCGTCCCGGAGGACGAGCGTCGGCACCGACCAGTCGAGCTCGTCGAGCCCGGTCTCCAGGAAGGCGCGCAGCGATCCGGTCGCGAGCCCCAGCTCGACGGCGATGTCGGCGAGCGCCGGCCGCGGGCCGACCCAGAACTCCCCGATCGCGGCGTTCGCGTAGAACTCGTCGGAGTCCCGGCCGGCCGACTCCCGGAGGTGGACCGTCGCGGTGTGCGCGTCGCCGGCCGGCTCCAGCACGAGCACCGAGTCGGGCACCGTGTCGGCGCCCCAGCCGGTGAGGTGGGCGAAGGCCGAGTGCGCGCGATAGGGGTAGTCGGTGTCGTTCGAGCGCACCCGGGGCGGACCGGCCGGGACGACGAGACGGCGCCCCGGGTGCAGCGCCGAGAGCCTCGCCCTGCGGGCGGCGGCGAACGGCGCGGCCTCGCGGGGGGCCGGCTCGGTCCGGGGCCGCTCGGCCCAGTTCGCCGCGATGTAGGCGGCGAAGGCCTCGCCGCGCGGCGTGGTGGAACGGTTGCCGGTCGCGCTCGCCGTGCCGGCGCCCGCTGTCCCGGCGCTCGTCCGCTCGGCGTTCGAGGGCTCCTCGCTGCTCATGGCGACCATTCTCGCCCCTGGAGCAGCGAGTCCAGCGCGTGCCGCGAGACGGCGGCGACGCGCGCCGGGGGCACGGCGTCCAGCGACCAGAACCAGTAGCGCTCGTCCTCGCTCTCCAGCGGCGCTCCGAGCACCGCGGCGAACGCGTCCGACCACTCGTCGAGCTGCTCCTCGGGGGTCGCGAGCCGGTCGAGCAGGAGGCCGGAGGCGCCCGCGGCCGCCGCGATCGCCGGGATCTCCTCCGCCGGGAAGGACTGCAGCACCTCGGTCCAGTCCGCCTCGGGCCGGCCGCGCAGCCCGCCCCCGGTCCAGCCGATCGCCGTCGTGTGCAGGAACGGGATGAGCACGTCGTTCACGTCGGTCCCGGTCGCGGTCTGGGCCTCCGGGAATCCCTGATAGGGGAGCTGGACGACCCAGTCGCCGGGCTGCAGCGAGGCCTCGATGCGGCCGAAGTAGTCGTCATAGCCGAGGAAGCGGGCGTTCGTCGCGGCGTGCGCATTCGTGCCCGGCGTCTGGTCGAGCACGCCGATGAGCACGAGGGCGGCGACCAGCAGGCCGGCGACGGTCCGCCGCACGGCCCGGCCCGGATCGGCGGCCCGCGCCCAGCGGGCGAGGCCGGCGTCGATCGCGAGGGCCACGGCGGCGAGGCCGAGCAGGGCGATGACGACGAGGATGCGGTTCCAGCTGCGCAGCACGTCGGTCATCAGCGCGACGACGCTGCCGAGGCCGCCGACCGTGCCGAAGAGGAACGCGACCAGGGCGAGCACGGCGAGCAGGCCGAGCGTCCGGCCGCGCTCGCCGAGCGCCGCCCGGCGGCGCGCCGTCACGACGCGGTGGATCAGCACGCCGAGCAGGATGAGGAAGCCGACGGCCGCGACGAAGCCGAGCGCCGGCTGCTCGGACGGCAGCGGGAACCGCGTGTCGTAGTACTCGCGCAGGTCGGCGAGCGCGGGGATCCGGTGCCCCGGCCAGGGCAGCAGCAGCTGGGCGAGCTTGAAGGCGAAGTACTCGGCGTGCTCCGGCATGCGCTCGAACGCGCCGTCGTTGCGGCCGTGCTGCCAGCCGTACACCGCGTCGTCGAGCATGTTCAGCGCCATCACCGCGATGATGAGCACCCCGGCGATCGCCGCGCCGACGAAGCGCGGGCCCGAGCGGTCCCGGACGACGGCGACGATGCCGGCCGTCGCGAGCATGATGAGCGTGAACACGGCGAAGTAGGTGTCCGTCGAGCCGACCACGATCGCGAGGACGACGGTCTGCGCCCCCCGCCCGAACCAGCGGCCGACCGGATGCGTCGTGCCCCGGCGCCAGCCCCAGAGGGGCTCGCCCCGGGCCGTCCGCAGCGCCAGCACCAGGCCGAGCGGGACGACGTAGTAGGAGGCGACGAACAGGTGCGGCTCGCCCTGCACGAAGTGGAACGGCAGGATCGCGAAGAGCACGGCGGTCGGCAGCGTGAGCAGGCGCGAGACGCCGGCGACGCGGAGGAACCAGGCGGCGGCGAGCGCGGCGAGCGGGAAGCCGAGCACGAAGTACGCGTTCATCGCGACGGCCCAGTTCCCGAGCAGATGCCCGAGCACCGTCGCCATCAGGAAGTTGGTCGTCTCGGCCGTCGGGAAGTCGTGGTACTGCTGGCCGAACGGCGCGCCGAGCAGCGGCTGGTGCTCGTACCAGCCGGTCTCCAGCACGGTCTTGAAGTGCGCGGCGACCGGGATCGCGTCGCCGAAGTCGCTCCACGGGATCGCCCAGTCCGCCTCCCAGACCTGCAGCGTCAGGAGCGCGAGCCCGAGCGCGAGCGCCGCGGTCGCGGCGTACAGGCCCCAGTCGCCGCGGCCCCACCGGCGTTCGGTCATGTCCCCCATCATCCCGGCTCAGCCGGCGGAGGGCACGAGCTGCGCGAGCACGGGCCGGTGGTCGCTGCCGGCGCCGTCCTCGCTCTGGACGACGCGGAAGCCGGTCGCGGTCCAGGACGAGCCGGTGAGCACGTGGTCGATCGGTGCGCCGAGCAGCGCGGGCACGTTCGCCGGCCAGGTGCCGATCCCGCCGGAGCCGTTCGCCGCGGCGGCGTCGGCGCAGCCGCCGATCTCGGCCCCGGGGACGGCCGGGTCGCCGAGGCCGGCCCAGTGGTCGATCGTCGAGTTGAGGTCGCCGGCCACGATGAGGTCCGGCTCGGCGCAGAGCTCGGCGAGCCAGCGCAGGTCGGCGCGCCACCGCGAGGTGTCGCTCGCGCCGGGCCGAGTCGTGTGCACCGCCGCGATCACCGGGCCGTCGCCGTCGACCGGCGTCGCGACCAGCGAGGGCGGCCCGAGCGTCGTCGGCGTCGTGGTGTCGGCCGTGTACGGGCCGAGGCTGGTGCGCACCAGCAGCGTCGTCGAGTTCGTCTTCGCGATGGTGTCGTAGGCGAAGGTGAGCTGCTGCATCTCGATGCCGCGCGCCGCGAGCTCGGCGACGAGCTCCGCGCCGCGGTCGTAGCCGGTCTCCGGCAGCGAGACGATGTCCGCCCCGGTCTCCTCGATGAGGTCCACGACGTCCTCGGCCGACGGCGCCTCGCCGAACGTGTTCCAGGCGAGCACCGTGACCGCGCCCGGGGCGGGCGCGGGCAGGGCGGCGCCGAGCGCGCCCCGGTTCGCGATCACGACGACGTGCGCGACGACGAACGCGAGCGTCACGATCGCCAGGCCCGCGAGCAGGCCGCGGACGGGCCGGACCAGGAGCGCGAGCAGGGTGAGCAGGATGACGGCGATGAACGCGATCGCCGCGGCGGCCCCGCGCAGCGCGATCGCCTGGGCCATGCCGGGGGCGGTCTGCAGGCCGAGCAGCTGCGGCCAGAACAGGACGGCGAGCCCCGCAGCGACGAGGACCACGACGACGGTCCCGATGATTCTGCCGAGCATGACCCGGCGAGACTAGCCGAATAGGCTGGCACGGTGGTCGATGACACGGCGCGCGGGCGGCCCATCGATCTGCACACGCACAGCGTCGTCTCGGACGGCACCGAGACCCCGGCCGAGCTCGTCGCCGCGGCACTGGCGGCGGGACTCGGCACGGTCGCGATCACCGACCACGACTCGACGGCGGGCTGGGCCGAGGCCATCGCGGCCGCCGAGGGCACCGGCCTGACCGTGCTGCCCGGCCTCGAGCTGTCCACCCAGCTCGAGTACGCGAGCGTGCACGTGCTCGGCTACCTGGTCGACCCCGCGGACGCCGACCTGCTCGCCGAGATGTCGAGGATCCGTCAGGAGCGGCTCGGCCGGGCCGAGGCGATGGTCGGACGGATCGCGAAGGACTACGACCTGAGCTGGGCGGACGTGATCGGGCGCGCGGCGCCGGGGGCCACGATCGGGCGCCCGCACATCGCGGACGCGCTGGTCGCGAAGGGCATCCTGCCGAGCCGGGAGGCGGCGTTCCGGACCATCCTCAACTGGCGCGGCGGCTACTACCAGCCGCACCGGGCGCCGCTGCCGGTGACCGGGGTCGAGCTCATCGTCGGGGCGGGCGGCGTGCCGGTCATCGCGCATCCGGGCGCGCGCGGGCCGTCCTCGCTCTTCGACGACCGGAAGGTGCGCGACCTGGTCGCGGCCGGCCTCGCCGGCCTCGAGCTGCACCATCGCGACAACGCCCCCGACCGTCTGCCGCGCTGGCGGGCCTGGGCCGACGAGCACGACCTGATCGTCACCGGCTCCTCCGACTACCACGGGGCGGGCAAG
This sequence comes from Micrococcales bacterium 73-13, assembly GCA_001898855.1. Taxonomy (GTDB): domain Bacteria; phylum Actinomycetota; class Actinomycetes; order Actinomycetales; family Microbacteriaceae; genus 73-13. The sequence continues at coordinate 15,059 of MKVN01000046.1, read as the reverse complement.
CCGAACCGCCTCGGCGAGCACACCACGGACCCCGCACAGCTCGCGCGCATCCTGGAGCGGGCGCGCTAGCCCCCGCCCTCGTACCGCACCCCGCGTCGTCCTGCGCGGCGGCGGGCTCAGCCGGTCGGAGGGAGGGCGGCGTCCTGGGCGCCGCCGCGGCGGCGCCGGCGACGGCGCCGCTTGGCGGGCGCGTCCCCGCCCTCGGCCGAGACCGCGGCGGAGCCCGGCCCGGCGGTCTCGGGGCCGGAGTGGTGCTGCACGTGCGGTTCGGATCTCGACTGGCGTCCCGAGGGGCGCGGGTGCGACTTGTCGCGGCCGCCGTCGGCGCCGCCCTCGCGCCGCTCGGCCTCGGACGTCCCGCCGCGCGTGCGACGGCGCTCGCCGCCCTGCCGCTCGCTGCGCGGCTTCCCGTCCTCGCGCACCGCCGGCGCGTGGGCGCCGGGCAGGCGGCCCTTGGTCCCCTCCGGGATGTCGAGGTCCGCGTAGAGGTGCGGCGAGCTCGAGTACGTCTCGACCGGCTCCCCGACGCCCATCTCGAGCCCCTTGTCGATGAGCCGCCACTTGTGCAGGTCGTCCCAGTCGACGAAAGTCACCGCGATCCCGGTCTTCCCGGCGCGGCCGGTCCGGCCGACGCGGTGCAGGTAGTTGTCGGGGTCGTCGGGGACCGTGTGGTTGATGACGTGCGTCACGTCGTCGACGTCGATGCCGCGGGCGGCGACGTCGGTCGCGATCAGGATCTCCTTCTTGCCGGCGCGGAACGCCGCCATGGCGCGCTCGCGCTGCTCCTGGCTGAGGTCGCCGTGCACGGCGACGGCCGGGAAGCCGCGGTCGTTGAGCTCCTCGACGAGCTTCGCGGCGGCGCGCTTGGTGCGGGTGAAGACGACCGTCTTGCCGCGGCCCTCGGCCTGCAGGATGCGGCCGATCACCTCGTCCTTGTCGAGCGAGTGGGCCCGGTAGATAACGTGCTTGATGTTCGCCTGGGTCTTGCCCTCGTCCGGGTCGGTCGCGCGGATGTGGATCGGGCGGTTCATGAACCGGCGGGCGAGCGCGACGATCGGCCCCGGCATGGTCGCGGAGAACAGCATCGTGTGCCGGACCTCGGGCACCTTGGCGAAGATCTTCTCGATGTCGGGCAGGAAGCCGAGGTCGAGCATCTTGTCCGCCTCGTCGAGCACGATCGTCTCGACGTGGGAGAGGTCGAGCAGCCGCTGCTGGTTGAGGTCGATGAGCCGGCCGGGGGTCGCGACGACGATCTGCGCGCCGTCCTTCAGCGCCTCGATCTGGTCCTCGTAGGCCTTGCCGCCGTAGATCGCCGTGACCTTGGTGGGACGGTTCGACGCGGCCAGGTCGAGGTCCTCGGCGACCTGGATGCACAGCTCGCGCGTGGGCACGACGACGAGCGCCTTGACCCCTGGCGCCGGGTCCGGCCCGAGCCGCTGGATGAGCGGCAGCCCGAAGCCGAGCGTCTTGCCGGTGCCGGTCTTCGCCTGGCCGATGATGTCCTGGCCGGTGAGCCCGAGCGGGATGGTCTGCGCCTGGATGGGGAAGGGCTCTGCGATGCCCTTCGAGGCGAGTGCCTCGACGATGTCCTGGTCGATATCGAGTGCTGCGAACGTCACGTTGCTGGGTGCCTGTCGGTAGGCCCGCGTCGCTGCGGCCCGATGGGCCCGCGTCGCCGGCGACTGATGCGCCCTTGTCCTGACTCCGGGCGCCGGACCCCTGCTTCCGAGGTCCGGTTCATTCTATCAGCGGAATGAACACGGCTCCCGCGGACGCGCGCTCGGCTACGCTTGCTCCCCGTGGTCGAGTGGTTCTGGCGCCGCCGTAAGGCGGTGAGCGCGCCGCGGCTGCGTCCGCGGGAGCCGCTGCCGCCGACCGCGCGGATCGACCTGCACGAGTTCACCCCGGCCCCGGAGGAATTCCTGGCGCGCGCGGCGTACGTGCAGCTGACCATCTTCGAGGACCTCTCCCGCACGGTCGCGCTGGTGCCGACCGCCCGCGCCAAGGCGGCGCTCGCCGCGGCGACCGCGGCCTCCCTCGCCCGGCACTCCGCCGTGATGGCCGAGCTGGAGGCGCTGGGCGTCGACGCAGGGGCGGCCCTGGAGCGCCATCGCGGCGTGGTCGACCGCTTCCAGCGCCTCACCCGGGGCGACGACTGGGCCGAGGCGGCGCTCACCTGCCACCTCGCGGGCGGCTTCCTGGACGACCTGTTCGCGGCGCTCGCCGCAGGCCTGCCGGGCGAGCTCGCGGCCCGGGTGCGGGAGGCCTACCGGCCGCGGCCCGCGGACGCGGCCTTCGTCGAGCTGCTCGCGGAGGCGATGGCCGAGCAGCCGCGCCTCGCGCCGCGCCTGGCCCTGTGGGGCCGACGCATCCTCGGCGACGCGCTGCTCGTCGCGCGCGACGCGCTGAGCCTCGGCCGGGGCGACGCGGGGCAGGAGCAGCGGGTCGAGCCGGCGTTCTCGGAGCTCATCGCGCAGCACACCCGGCGGATGGACGCGCTCGGCCTGAGCGCCTGAGCGCCCGCGCGGCTCAGGCGGCGCGCCGGGCGCGCTCGAAGAACGCCGCGTCCGAGCGCCGGCGCAGCACCGGCGCCAGCAGGGCGAGCGCCAGGGCGGCGACGAGCGCCGCGCCGAGGCTGATCAGCCAGATCGCCAGGTTCGACCAGTCCCAGCCGATCCAGGCGAGCAGCGCCCAGACCACGGCCGCGACGGCGGCGGCCAGCGCCGGCACCAGCACGATGCCGGTGCTGCGCCGCTCGGGCAGCGAGAATCGGACGATGACGCCGATGACCACGGCCATCGCGATCGCGTAGAGGATCTGCATGGCGGCGGCCGGTCAGGCGACGAAGCCGACGCGGCGCGACTCCTCGGCGCCGATCTCGACGTAGGCGATGCCCGCCGTCGGCACCAGGAAGCGCTTCCCCTTCTCGTCCGCGATGCGCACGTACGGGGCGCCGGAGGCGAGCGCGTCGGCGAGCAGCTGCTCGATCTCCGCCGCCGTCTGCGAGGACTCCAGCCCGATCTCGCGGGCGACGTTCACGATGCCGATGCGAACTTCCACGGGATCAGCGTACTGTCGCCGCGGGCCCGGCGCGGCCGAGTTCGCCGGAGGCGAAGCGACGTCCGGGGTGCCGGATAGCGTTGCGGTCGTGGAACTCGACTGTGTGCAGCAGCAGGTCGTCGCCCTGCCCGACGAGGCCGACGCCGTCGTGCTCGGCGCCGCCGGGACGGGGAAGACCTCCGTGCTCGTCGAGCTCGTCGCCGAGCGGGTGCTGACGCGCGGCTGGGATCCCGGCGCGATCGTGGCGATCGCCGCGTCCCGTCGCGCCGCCGCCGCGCTGCGGGACCGGATCGCCGCGCGGCTCGGCGTCGTGACGCCGGGGCCGATGGCGCGCACGGCCGCGTCGCTCGCGCACGGGATCGTGGCCAGGGCGGCGGCGGCCGCCGGCGACCCGCCGCCGCGCTACGTATCCGGGGCGGACCACGACCGGATCGTCGCGGAGCTCCTCGCCGAGGAGATCGAGCGGGATGCCGACGGCTACTGGCCCGCCTCGATCGGCCGCGCCGTCCGCGGCCTCGCCGCCTTCCGCAGCGAGCTGCGCGACTTCGTCGCCCGGGCGACCGAGCGCGGGCTGCGGCCGGAGGCGATCGCCGCGCTGGGCGCCGAGCGGGACCGGCCCGAGTGGATCGCGATGTCGCGGTTCCTGCCCGCCCTGGCGGCGCGGATCGAGCTCGAGCACCGGGGCTTCACCCCGCTCGACTCGGCCTACGTGCTGCGCCGCGCCGCGGAGCTCGCGGCGGCCGGCGACCCCGTGGCGGCGGGGCTGCGGCTGGTGGTCGTCGACGACGCCCAGGAGCTCGGCCGCGGCGCGCTGGAGCTCGTCCGCTCGCTCGCGGCCGGCGGCGCCCGGGTCGTCGCGCTCGGCGACCCGGATCTCGCGACGGGCGGGTTCCGCGGGGCGGCGCCCGGCGGGTTCCTGGAGGCCGCCTTCTGGGCGGCGGCCGGCCGGCCCCGGCCGGCGCCCCTCGTGCTCCCGACGGCCCACCGGCAGACGGCCGGAGTCCGCGCCGCGCTCGCCGCGGTGACCGGCGCCGTCGGCGCCGCGGGCGCCGGTCCGCAGCGGGCCGCGGCCGCGGCGTCGCCCGGCGGCCGGGCGCTGAGCGTCTCGGTCGCCGACGCGGCGGACCTCATGGCCTTCCTCGCCAGGGCGATCCGCGAGCGCGCGGTCGCCGGCACGCCCTGGGGCCGGATGGCGGTGGTCGCGCGCAACGGCGGATCGGTGCCGCGGCTGGCGCGCGAGCTGCGCGGCCTCGACGTCCCGGCTGCGGGGGCCGGCATCTCGGAGGTCCGGCGCGACGACTGGGCGGTGCAGAGCCTCGTCGAGCTGCTGCGCATCGCGATCGACGGCGCCCGCACCGGGACCGTCGCGGTCGACCCGGCCGGTGCGGAGCTGCTGCTGACCGGCAGCGTCGGGCGGCTCGACGCGCTCGCGCTCCGGCGCCTGCGGGCGGCGCTGCGCCGGCAGGCGCTGATCGACGACCCGGACGACGTCCGCCGCGGCTCCGAGCTGCTCGCCGAGGCGATCGCGACGCCGGGCGGCTTCGCGATGCTCGAGCCCCGTCCCGAGACCAGGGCCGCGGACCGCGTCGCCGGTCTGCTGCACGCGGCCGTCGCCGGGGTGCGCGCGGGCCGGTCCGCCGAGGAGCTGCTCTGGGACGTCTGGGCGGGCTCCGGGCTCGAGCGGTCGTGGGGCGCGGCGGCGCTCGGCACCGGTCTCGCGGCCGACGAGGCCGACCGCCATCTCGACAGCGTGCTCGCGGTGTTCGAGGCCGCGAAGCGCTACGTCGAGCGCGAGCCGGACGGCTCGGCCGCCCGCTTCATCGAGGACTGGGCGCGGGCCCAGGTCGAGGAGGACTCGCTCGCCCCCCGGGCGAGCCCGGCCGCGGTGGCCGTCGGCACCCCGGCCGCCCTGATCGGCCAGGAGTACGACGTCGTGTTCATCGCCGACCTGCAGGAGGGCGTCTGGCCGAATCCGCGCGTGCGCGGCTCGGTGCTGCGGACCGGGGAGCTCGTCGAGCTGGCCGACGGCATCGACCCGGCCTCGATCGACCGGCGGCGGGAGGTGCTCTCCGACGAGCTCCGGCTGCTGGCGGCGGCGATCGGGAAGGCGGCGGGCGAGGTCGTCGCGGTCTGCGTCGAGGGGGAGGAGGACGCCCCGTCCCCGTTCGTCCGGCTGCTCCCGGAGCACTGCTCGACGGCCGAGCTGGGCGAGGACGCCGTCGCGCCGCTCACGCTCCGCGGGCTCGTCGGCCGGCTGCGGCGGGAGCTCGTGCGCACCGGCGACCCGGCCGCGGCGGCCGCGCTCGCGCGGCTCGCCGCCGAGGCCGTGCCCGGCGCGCACCCGGACGACTGGTTCGGGCTCGCGCCGCCGACCACCCTCGCGCCGCTGCGGCCGGACGACGAGGAGGTGCCGGTCCATCCCTCGGAGCTCGGGACGTTCATCGAGTGCCCGCTGCACTGGGCCCTGCGGCACCTCGGCGGCGATGCCGGATCGGCGGCGGCCAGCCTCGGCACCATCGTGCACGACGCGGCGCACGCGATCGCGGGGTCCGAGGAGCCGGTCGGCGTGCTCCGCGAGCGCATCGCGGCGACGCTGCGCTCGCGCTGGCCCGAGCTCGAGTTCGAGAGCGGCTGGCTCGAGCGCAAGGAATGGCAGCGCGCCGAGGCGATCGCCGAGCGCCTCGCGGACTACCAGGCCGGGCTCGTGGCCGCCGGCGGCGGCACGCTCGCGAGCGAGACGCGGCTGCGGCTCGCGATCGAGCGGGCCGTGCTGAGCGGGCGGATCGACCGGGTGGAGCGCGTCGTCGAGGACGAGACGGCCCGGATCGTCGTCGTCGACTTCAAGACCGGGGCCGAGTCCAGGGCCGAGACCCGCGACCAGCTCGAGGGCCACCCCCAGCTCGCGACCTACCAGCTCGCGCTCGCGGCCGGCGCCATCGAGGGCGTCGACCCGACCGCGGTCGACGGGGCCGAGCTGGGCGGCGCGCGGCTCGTCGTGCTCTCGCCCCGGGCCCGCCGCGCGATCCGCCCGCAGCTGCCGCTCGACGCCGAGCGCGCCCGGTACTGGACCGAGCGGATCGCCGAGGCGGCCGAGGGGATGGCCGGTCGGACCTTCGTCGCGTTCGCCGACTCCCACTGCCTCGGCTGGGGCGGCGGCGGGCTCTGCCCGATCCACGTCGTCGAGGCGGTGAGCGCATGAGCCGCGCCTGGCCGCACCCCGCGCGCCACGACGCCGCCGAGATCGCGACGGCGATCGGCGAGCCGCCGCCGACCGCGGAGCAGGCGGCGGTCATCGGCGCCCCGCCCGGGGCCGCGCTCGTCGTCGCCGGCGCGGGCAGCGGCAAGACGACGACGATGGCCGAGCGCGTGGTCTGGCTCGTCGCGAACGGCTACGCACGGCCCGACGAGATCCTCGGCCTGACCTTCACCCGGAAGGCCGCACGAGAGCTCCGCGAGCGGATCGAGCGGCTGCTGTCCGCGCTGCCGGACGAGCTGCGGCCGGCGCGCGCCGAGGACGAGCCGGCGGAGCTCCCGACGTCGGCGACGGTGTCGACGTACAACGCCTTCGCCTCGGCGATCCACCGCGAGCACGCGCTCGCGATCGGCCGCGATCCGGACGCCGAGGTGCTCGGCGAGGCGGCCGCCTGGCAGCTCGCGCGGCGGGTCGTCGTCGCGGCGGACCTCCCCGGCCTCGCGGAGATCGACCGCGCCCTCCCGTCCGTCGTCAGCGCGGTCGTCGAGCTCGCGCACGGGCTGAGCGACCACGCGGTCGAGGACCTCGACGCCGTCGCCGACTACGCCGAGGCCCTGCTGCGGCGGCGGGATCCGGACGTCCTGCCGCTCGGCGACCGCCACGAGCGTCGCGGCGTCGTCGACGAGCTCGACCGGGTCGCGCCGCTGCCGGTGCTGCTGCCGCTGGTCGCCGCGTTCCAGGAGGCCAAGCGGCGGCGGGGCGTCATGGAGTTCAGCGATCAGATCGCCTCCGCGCTCGCGATCGTCGGCGCCTCGGAGGCCGCGGTCGCGTCGCTGCGCGAGCGCTACCGCTTCGTGCTGCTCGACGAGTACCAGGACACCTCGGTGGTGCAGACCCGGCTGCTGAGCGCGCTGTTCCGGGAGCGGGACGACGACGGGGGCCGCGCGATCGTCGCGGTGGGGGACCCGAACCAGGCGATCTACGGCTGGCGCGGCGCCTCGGACGCGAACCTCGAGGACTTCGCGCGAGACTTCGGGCTGGTCCCGGCCGAGGTGCCCGAGTACCAGCTCTCAGTGAGCTGGCGGAACCCGGCCGCCGTGCTCGACGCCGCGAACCTGATCGCCGAGCCGCTCCGGCGCGACGCCGGGGTCCCGGTCGCCCCGCTCGCCCTGCGGCCGCGCGCTCCCGCGGGCCGACTCGACATCGCGGTGCCGGAGACCCTCGAGGACGAGGCCGAGGCCGTCGCGGACTGGCTCGCGAGCCGGCTCGCGGAGCCCGTTCGCAAGGACGGCGGCGAGCTCCCGCCGACCGCCGCGGTGCTCTTCCGCAAGCGCCGGCACATGGGGGTCTTCGCCGCGGCGCTCGGCCGGGCCGGCATCCCGCATCGGGTGCTCGGCGTCGGCGGCCTGCTCGCGACGCCCGAGGCGACCGACCTCGTCGCCGGCCTCCGGGTGCTCGTCGACCCCGAGGCCGGCTCGGCGCTGATCCGCCTCCTCGGCGGGGCGCGCTGGCGGATCGGCGTCGCCGACCTCGCCGCGCTCCGCGAGCTCTCCCGTGTGGTCCATCGGCAGCGCGGGACCGCCGACGACGGCGCCGCGATCGTCGACGGACTGGACGCCCTCGTCGACGCTCGGGACGGCTGGGAGCCGCTCGCCGCGTTCACCGCGGAGGGCCTCGGCCGGCTGCGCGCCGCGGGCCGGGTGCTCCGGGACCTGCGCTCCCGGCTCGGCCTGCCGCTGCCGGAGCTGGTCCGGGTCGTCGAGGAGGCGCTGCTGCTCGACGTCGAGGCGGCGGCGAACGACGCCAGACCGCGCGCCGCGGCCAATCTGCGGGCCTTCCGCCAGCAGGTCGAGGCGTTCGTCCGCGCCGACGACATCGGGACGCTGCCCGCCTTCCTCGGCTGGGTCGACCGGGCGCTCGCCGCCGACGAGCGCCTCGCGCCGGCCGAGGAGCCGGCGGAGCGCGGGGTGGTCCAGCTGCTGACGGTGCATGCGGCGAAGGGGCTCGAGTGGGACGTGGTCGCGATCCCGCGGCTCGTGCAGGACGAGTTCCCCGACCGTCCCAAGGAGGGCCGCGGCTGGCTCGCCTTCGGCGCGCTGCCCTACGAGTTCCGGGGCGACGCGGCGGCGCTGCGCCGCGCCGGCGCCTGGCTCGACTGGGAGACGGCGCCCACCCGGAAGGAGCTCTCGGAGCGGATCGACGGCTTCGCGGCGGCGCTGCGCGTCCGGCAGGAGCGCGAGGAGCGCCGCCTCGGCTACGTCGCGATCACCCGCTCCGCCCGGGACCTGCTGCTCACCGCCTCGCACTGGCCCGGCCGGTACGATCCGTCCTCGAGGTCCCGGACGTCCCGTCCGCTCAGCGTCTACCTGGTCGGTTCGCCGGACGGCTCCGGCGGGCTCGCCGGCGGCCTGCTCGGGGGTCCGCCGCCGGTCTCCGCCCACGACGCCGACCCGACGGATCCGCGCGCCGGCGAGCTGGTCTGGCCGCTCGACCCGCTCGGCGAGCGCCGGACCCGGGTCGAGCGAGCCGCGGCCGCGGTCCGCGCGGCGATCGAGGCAGGGGCGGATGCGGCGCCGGCCGCCGGACGCTGGGCGCGCGACCTCGAGCTGCTGCTCGCGGAGCGGGCGCGCGGGCGCGCCGCCGCGCCGGTCGAGCTCCCCGGTCGTGTCGCCGCATCCGGGTTCAAGGCGTGGATCGCCGATCCCGCCGCGGTGGCCGAGCGCGTCCGCCGGCCCATGCCCGAGCAGCCCTACCGGGCGACGCGGCTCGGCACGATCTTCCACGCCTGGGTCGAGCAGCGCTATCGCGACCTCGTCCCGGAGGCGCTGTTCGACCTCGACGACGACGCGGTCGACGGCCTCGCGCCCGGTCTCGCGCCGGCGGACCAGGCGACCCTCGACGCGCTGAAGGACGCGTTCGAGCGGTCCGAATGGGCGAACCTGCGCCCGATCGCCGTCGAGCGGGCGATCGAGCTGCCGTTCGCGGGCCGCACCGTGCCCTGCAAGATCGATGCCGTCTACCAGCGCGGCGACCGGATCGAGATCGTCGACTGGAAGACCGGACGGGCGCCGGGCACGTCGGCGGAGCGCGCCGCCTTCGACTACCAGCTCGCGCTCTATCGCATCGCCTGGGCGAAGGCGACCGGGACGCCGATCGACCGGATCGACGCGCGTGCGTGCTTCGTCGCCACCGGCGAGGTCTATTCGCCGACGGCGCTGCCGGACGAGCGCGAGCTGCTCGCCCGCTGGGAGGCCTCGCTGCGCGCGCTCGGCTGAAGAGGCCGGCGTACGACGAACGCGGTGCTGCTCAGCCCGTCCGGCGGCGAGCCGCGGCTCAGCCCGCCTGGCGGGTCGGCGTCTGCTCGAGCAGGTCCTCGACCTCGCCGATGGTGAGCACCGGCGCGGTCGGGCTGTCGATGCGCGCCGACATGTCGCCGTGCACCCGCTCGGCGAGGTTCGTGAGGAGCTCGACGGCGTCGTCCACGACGTCCGTCGCCTTCGTGTCGACGCCGTGCAGCAGCCAGCGGCCCAGGTCGAGCTCGGACAGCAGCGCGGCGCGGTGCCGGAGCCGCCGGTCGGCGGTGCCGGCCGCGGACCAGTACCCCGCGAAGACCGCGTCCGCGACGCGCTCGGACTGGACCGCCCACTTGAGGTCCGCAGCCGGGTCGCCGACGGCGAGGCCCTGCCAGCCCTGCACCGCGACCACCTCGTCGCCGACGGCGACGAACGACGACGAGTCGAAGCCGCCGACGACGCGCGCCTGGAACTGCCAGAGGTCGGCGTCGTCGATCGCGTGCTGCCAGCGGCTCTCCACCGCGAGCGGCAGCAGTCCGGTCGCGCCGGCGCGCTCGAGAACGCCGATCGCCCCCCGGCGGGACTCCACCGGGCCGCTCATCGGCAGCCCCGCGTCGACGACGACGGTCGGGGGCAGCAGATGCACCGCGCCGATCGCGAGGCCGATCCGGAAGCCGAGGCCCTCCGGCTCCACCGGGATCTGCGCGACCGGGACCGCGGCGCCGGGGAAGTGCTCGGTGACCGCCGCGAAGGTCGGCCCGACCTTCGCCCGTCCGGCGAGCGTCGCGACGGCGAAGGGGAGGCGCGATCGCGCGCCCTGGGTCAGCGCGGCGAGCGCGGCGAGCTCCGCCCGCAGCCGCGTGTCCGCCGATCTGGTGCGCGGGACGCGGACGAGCCACGCCCGTCCGTCGGCGCCGCCGAGCACGGCCGCGTCGTAGTCCGGGTCGGCGACCTGGCCGGCGTGGTCGACCTCGAGACCGGGCACCGCCGCCGAGGCGAGCGCGGCTAGAGTGAACGCTGAACGAGCCATGGCGACAGGGTAGGTCGCCCCCGTCCTGCACCGGCTCAGCCACGCCGCCCGAGTGGGGGTCCCGAGAATGTCCCAGGAATCGCGCTCGCCGGGGGAGCTGCCGCTCTCCCGCTCGGCGATCGACCGCGACCACGCGGCGCGCGAGCGGGAGGGCCTGCTCGACGCGCTCTGGGCGGACCCCGCCACCCGGATCCTGCCCATCCTCGACGGCCAGGCGCTGCTCGCCTCGCCGCAGCGGCTGACGTTCCTCGCCCCGGACGCGCTGGCCCGACCGGCCGTGAGCGCCTACCTCGGCCGCACCGTCGAGGAAGCCCCGGACGCCCCCGCCGGCACCCCGATCGTCGCCGCGCTCCTGGAGGACGCCGCGCACCTCGCGGAGGCGGACTGGCGCAACCTCCGGCAGATCGGCGACGCGCTCTCCGCCCGCGATGCGGGGCTCTTCACCCAGGCGCTCGCGATCCTCAACTGGCACGCCTCGCACCCCTTCTCGCCGAGGACCGGCGAGGCCACCGTCGTGGAGTCGGCCGGCTGGGTGCGGCGCGACCCGGTCGGCGGCGACCAGGTGTTCCCGCGCACCGACCCGGCGGTGATCGTCGCCGTCACGGACCACGACGACCGGCTCCTCCTCGGCTCGAACGCGATGTGGGAGACGAACCGCTACTCCCTGCTCGCCGGCTTCGTCGATCCCGGCGAGTCGCTCGAGGCGGCGGTCGTCCGCGAGATCGAGGAGGAGTCGGGGCTGCGCGTCGTCGAGCCGCGGTACGCGGGCAGCCAGCCGTGGCCGTTCCCCGCTTCGCTCATGGTCGGCTTCACCGCGCGCCTCGCGCCGGATCAGGACCCGGCGCCGCGACCGGACGGCGTGGAGATCCTCGACCTGCGCTGGTTCTCGCGGGAGGAGCTCGCGGCGGCGCTCGGCGAGATCCGGCTGCCGATGCGCACCTCGATCGCCCGGGCGCTCATCGAGCGGTGGTTCGGAGGCCCGCTCGATGCCTGAGCGACGATGAGCTCCGCCGAGGAGATCCTCGCCGCGCTCGATGCGCAGCAGCGCGCCGCCGCGGAGGCGCTCGCCGGCCCGGTGTGCATCCTCGCCGGCGCCGGCACCGGCAAGACGCGCACGGTCACCCACCGGATCGCCTACGGCATCGCGACCGGACGGTACGCGGGGCCGCGGACCATGGCCCTGACCTTCACCACCCGGGCCGCCGGCGAGCTGCGGCAGCGGCTGCGCGCGCTCGGTGCCGGCGAGGTGCAGGCGCGGACCTTCCACTCCGCGGCGCTCGCCCAGCTCTCCTATTTCTGGCCGCGGGTGATCGGCGGCGCCCCGCCGCGCATCGTCGACTCGAAGGCCGGTCTGATCGCCGACGCCGCGGCCGAGGCTGGGCTGCGCGCGGACGCGGCCGCCGTCCGCGACCTCGCGGCCGAGATCGAGTGGCGCAAGGTCTCGGACCTCTCGATCGAGGAGTGGGCCGCCGCCGGGAGGCCGGTCTCCGGCGCGACAGTCGGTCAGGTCGCAGCGGTGCAGCGCGCCTACGAGGAGCTCAAGGACGAGCGCCGCCAGATGGACCTCGAGGACGTGCTGCTCGCGACGGCGGGCATGATCGCCGCCGAGCCGGGCGTCGCGCGCGCGGTGCGCGAGCAGTACCGCACCTTCGTCGTCGACGAGTACCAGGACGTCTCGCCGATCCAGCACCGGCTGCTGCGGCTGTGGCTCGGCGAGCGCCGCGACCTCTGCGTCGTCGGCGACGTCAACCAGACGATCTACTCCTTCGCCGGCGCGAGCGCGGCGCACCTGCTCGGCTTCGAGCGCGAGTTCCCCGGCGCCGAGGTCGTCCGGCTGGAGCGGAGCCATCGATCGGCGCAGCCGATCCTCGATCTCGCGAACCGGCTGGCGGCCGGCCGCCCGGGCGCGCTGCGGCTGGTGGGCGCCGAGGATCGGGAGCCGTCGGCCGACGCCCCGTCGGTCGCCGTCCACGACTCCGATCCGGCGGAGGCGGCGGCGCTCGCGGCCGCCGTGCGCGCCGACCTCGACGCCGGGGTCGCCCCGCAGCGGGTCGCGGTGCTCGTCCGGCTCGGCGCTCAGGTGCCGGCGGTCGAGGCGGCGCTGCGCGGCGCCGGGGTGCCGGTGAGCGTGCGCGGGGACGCGCGGTTCTTCCAGCAGCCGCACGTGCGCGAGGCGATCGTGCACCTCGTCGCCTCGCGGCGCACCGCTTCGCCGGCCGACCCAGCGGCGGTGACCGTGCGCGGCGTGCTCGCCGGCCTCGGCTGGTCGCCGGAGCCCCCCGCCGCTTCGGGTCCGGCGCTCGACCGCTGGACCGCGCTCGACGCGCTGCACCGGCTCGCCGTCGAGGCGGGTCCTGCGCCGTTCGCCCGCTTCGTCGGCGAGCTGCTCGAGCGACAGGCGGCGAACGACGACCCGGTCGCCGGCGCCGTCGCGATCTCGACGATCCACGCGGCGAAGGGCCTCGAGTGGGACTCGGTGCACGTCGTGGGGCTCTCGGAGGGACTGCTGCCGATCGTGCACGCGACGCAGCCGCAGGAGATCGAGGAGGAGCGGCGGCTGCTCTACGTCGCGATCACCCGCGCGAGACGCCGGCTGCGACTGAGCCGGGCCCGTCGCGGGCCGGGCGGCGCCGAGCGCGAGCCGAGCCGCTTCCTCGCCGAGCTCGGTCTCTGACCGTCGCCGGCGGCTGTGGAGAACCCGGCGCACCGGCCCGCACTGCCCGGCACGATCGGCGCATGGCCTTCATCCGGATCGACCCGCGACTGCCGGTGGTGTGGCGCTCGCCGAACGCGCTGCAGATCGGCGCCGAGCCGCCCTGCATCGTCATCGACCCCTTCGCGGATCGGGATCGGCGGATGCTCGCCGCCGTGCGGGCGGGGGTGCCGAGCGAGGCGCTGCCGGCGGTCGGGCGCTGCTCCGAGACGGCGGCGCGCGCGTTCCTCGCGCGGATCCGGCCGGCGCTCGAGTCGGCGCCGGCGCCGGCGGTCGCGGCGCAGGTCCGGGTGCGCAGCGCCGCGCGCGACGCGATCGTGCGGACCGCGCGGTCCCTGGGACTCCTCGACGGCGATGCGGACCGGCGTCCCCGGGTCGGCGTGATCGTCGTCGACCACGCGGTGCCGCTGCGCGGCTACCGCGACTGGCTGCGCACCGGGCTGCCGCACTTCGCGGTCGTGTTCGGCACCGGCTCGGTCTCGGTCGGCCCGCTCGTGCTGCCGGGCACCACCGGCTGCCTGCGCTGCGCGGACCTGCGGCGCCGCGACGCGGATCCCGCGTGGCCGGCGGTCGCCTCCCAGCTGGTCGACCTGCCCGCGGCCGCGGCGCTCGACGCCGTCGTGCGGACCGAGGCGCTCTGCGCCGCGACGCGGCTCGCC
>MKVN01000046.1:0-1104 GCA_001898855.1 Micrococcales bacterium 73-13 | reverse complement strand
GGTCTCGCGCGGCACCGCCGGTGTCGGGGACCTGCCCGGCCGGCGCCTCGTCCGCGGCGGCGGGCGCGATGAGGTCCGGATCGAGCCGCATCCGGACTGCGGCTGCGGCCTCGACCTGCAGCTCCCGTTCGCCTGAGCGGCGGCGGTCGGCGTCGCGAGGGCCCTCCGCCGGCGGCTCAGTCCTCGACCGGGCGGTCTCCCCGGTCGTCGCCGAGCAGGTCCTCGATCGCCCGATCCACCTCGTCCGGCTCGGGGTCGCCGGCCAGCAGCCGGGCGACGAGCCCGGCCGGGTCGTCGATGTCCGCGTCGGTCGGCACCAGATCGGGGTGCGACCAGAGCGCGTCGCGCGCCGCCGGTCCGACCGCGTCGGTGACCTCCTGCCACATCCGCGCGGCCTCCCGCAGCCGGCGCGGGCGCAGCTCGAGCCCGGCCAGGACGCCGAGCGCGCGCTCCGCGGGGCCGCCGGAGGCCCGGCGCCGCCGGATCGCCTCGGCGATCGCGTCCGCGGTCGGCAGCCGCTTCGTCGCCGAGGCGGTGACGACGTCGACCCAGCCCTCGATCAGCGCGAGCGTCGTCTCCAGCCGGTGGCGCGCCTGCAGCTGCGCCTCGCTCGGCGGCGGGATCAGCGCGCCGCTTTGTAGAGCGTCGCGCAGCGTCTCCGGGTTCGACGGATCGAAGTCGGCGACGACCTCCTCGAGCCGGTCGGTGTCGATCCGGATGTCGTGGGAGTACGCGCCGATCGCGGTCAGCAGCTGCAGCCGCAGCCAGCGCGCGTGCCGGAACAGTCGGGCGTGCGCGAGCTCGCGGACGGACACCCAGAGCTCGACCTGGTCGAGGGGCAGCTCGAGCGAGCGGCCGAAGTCCGCCGCGTTCTGGGGGAGCACGACCGCCTGGCCGTCGTCCAGCAGCGGGATGCCGATGTCGCCCCCGGAGAGCACCTCGCCGGCGAGCCGACCGACGATGCCGCCGAGCTGCATCGCGAACAGCGTGCCGCCGACGTTGCGCACCATCCGGGTCGCGCCGGGCAGCATCTCCGCCATCTCCTCCGGCGCCGCCTCGTTCAGCGCATGCGTCAGCGCGTTGGCGATCGACGCCGCGACCGGC
>MKVN01000045.1 GCA_001898855.1 Micrococcales bacterium 73-13 | reverse complement strand
CGACGCGCACGCCGCGGCCCTGCCGCTCTACGAGTTCGAGCCGGACGCCGAGACGGTGCTCGACGCGCTGCTGCCGGTCTACATCGAGACGCGCATCTTCAACGCGCTGCTGCAGTCCGCGGCCTCGAAGCACGCCGCGACGCAGAAGGCCATGAAGTCCGCCTCGGACAACGCCGACAAGCTGATCCGCGACTACACCCGCCTCGCGAACAACGCGCGCCAGGCGGAGATCACCCAGCAGATTTCCGAGATCGTCGGCGGCGCCGACGCGCTCGTGGACTGAGACTGACACCAGAGAAGGAACCCCATATGGCTACGAGCACCGCCAAGCAGGCCGTCGAGACCTCCGTCGGCCGCGTCGCCCGCGTCACCGGCCCCGTCGTCGACATCGAGTTCCCGCACGATGCGATCCCCGCGGTCTACAACGCCCTCACGACGGAGATCACCATCGGCGGCGAGACCTCGACGCTGACCCTCGAGGTCGCGCAGCACCTCGGCGACGACCTGGTCCGGGCGATCGCGCTCAAGCCGACCGACGGCGTGGTCCGCGGTCAGGAGGTCAAGGACACCGGCGCGCCGATCTCGGTCCCCGTCGGCGACGTGACCAAGGGCCGGGTGTGGAACGTCACGGGCGACCTGCTCAACGCCGAGCCGGGCGAGCAGGTCGAGATCGCCGAGCGCTGGCCGATCCACCGCCGTCCGCCGGCCTTCGACCAGCTCGAGTCCAAGACGCAGCTGTTCGAGACCGGCATCAAGGTCATCGACCTGCTCACCCCCTACGTGCAGGGCGGCAAGATCGGCCTGTTCGGCGGCGCGGGCGTCGGCAAGACGGTCCTCATCCAGGAGATGATCTACCGCGTCGCGGCGAACCACGGCGGCGTCTCGGTGTTCGCCGGCGTCGGCGAGCGCACCCGCGAGGGCAACGACCTGATCCACGAGATGGAGGACGCCGGCGTCTTCGACAAGACGGCGCTCGTCTTCGGCCAGATGGACGAGCCGCCCGGGACGCGTCTGCGCGTCGCGCTCTCGGCGCTGACGATGGCGGAGTACTTCCGCGACGTGCAGAACCAGGACGTGCTGCTCTTCATCGACAACATCTTCCGGTTCACCCAGGCCGGCTCCGAGGTCTCCACGCTGCTCGGCCGCATGCCGAGCGCGGTCGGCTACCAGCCGAACCTCGCCGACGAGATGGGCATCCTGCAGGAGCGCATCACCTCGACCCGCGGCCACTCGATCACCTCGCTGCAGGCGATCTACGTCCCCGCGGACGACTACACCGACCCGGCGCCGGCGACGACGTTCGCGCACCTCGACGCGACCACCGAGCTCTCCCGCGAGATCGCCTCGCGCGGCCTCTACCCGGCGGTCGACCCGCTGACCTCGACCTCCCGCATCCTCGACCCGCGCTACCTGGGCGAGGACCACTACCGGGTCGCGACCGAGGTCAAGCAGATCCTCCAGAAGAACAAGGAGCTCCAGGAGATCATCGCGATCCTCGGCGTCGACGAGCTCTCCGAGGAGGACAAGATCACCGTCGCGCGCGCGCGCCGCATCCAGCAGTTCCTCTCGCAGAACACGTACATGGCGACGAAGTTCACCGGCGTCGAGGGCTCCACGGTGCCGCTCAAGGAGACCGTCGAGTCGTTCGACGCGATCGTCAAGGGCGAGTTCGACCACGTCGCCGAGCAGGCCTTCTTCAACGTCGGCGGCATCTCCGACGTCGAGGAGAAGTGGGCGAAGATCCAGGCGGAGGGCTGATGGCGAAGCTCATCCAGGTCGACATCGTCTCGGCCACCAGCGCGGTCTGGTCCGGCCAGGCGGTGCAGGTCTCGGCGCGCACGCGCATCGGCGAGATCGGCATCCTGGCCGGGCACGAGCCGGTGCTCGGCCTGCTCGCCTCCGGCACCGTCCGGGTCACGACCGAGTCGGGCGAGAAGATCATCGTCACCGCCGAGGAGGGGTTCATCTCCTTCGACCACGACACGGTGACGATCGTCGCTCCGGACGCCTCGATCGCCGAGTCGGCGACGCCGACCTTCCACTGAGCTGAGACTGCTGCTGCCGCCCTCGCGGACGACCGTCGCGTCGTCCCGCGGGTCGAGCGCCGGGGAACCCTCCCGCGGGTCGAGCGCCGGCGGAGCCGGCGGGTCGAGGCCCGTCCCGATCGACTGGTACACCGGCACGCTCTACAAGGCGCTCGGCGCCCCCGGCTGGTCGGCCGCCGAGCGCCGCTGGGCCCTCGCGCACCTGCTCGTCCACGACCAGGACGCCGGCATCGTCTCGGCCGCCTCCTGGGATCCGGTCCCGTTCGCCGAGGCGGACCTCCTCGTCGACGCCCGTTCCAAGGAGTACGTCCGCCTGATCCCGCCGCCGGCGACCGCGTTCTCGCTCCGCGTCGTCTCGGAGGACGTCGCCGGTCGTCGCCTCGCCATCTCGCACTGGAACAAGCATCACAAGGGCGTCCTCGCCGCCGCGCTGGTGCGCGACCGCCCCCGCGTGCGCGGGATCGGCTCGCTGCTCGCCTGGGCGGACGTCGCCGGCGTCCGCCTGGAGCGCGTCGGGGACCGCGAGCTCGACCTGGTGGTCTAGGGGCGCTGCGGAGCGGAGCGGCTAGGCCGCGCGCCAGCAGCCCTCGATGTGGTCGTCGACGAGGCCGGCGCTCTGCATCAGCGCGTACATCGTGGTCGCGCCCACGAAGCGGAACCCGGCGCGCTTGAGCGCCTTGGAGAGCGCGGTCGACTCCGGGCTGACGGCGGGGACGTCGGCGAAGGAGCGGGGGCGGGGCCTCGATGCGCCGGCCCCGCCGGCACTCGGCCCGCGGGGAGCCTCGTCGGTGCCGGAGCCGGCCGGGGCGAAGGACCAGACGAGCCGGTCGAGGGCGCCGTCGCCGTCGGCCTCCTGCAGGGCGAGCAGCGCGCGGGCGTTGCCGATCGTCGCCTCGATCTTCGCGCGGTTGCGGATGATCCGGGTGTCCTGCATGAGCCGCTCGACGTCGTCCGGTCCGAGCGCCGCGACCGCGGCGGGCTCGAAGCCGAGGAACGCCGCACGGAAGCCGGCGCGGCGGCGCAGGATCGTGATCCAGGACAGGCCGGCCTGGAAGCCCTCCAGCGAGAGCTTCTCGTAGAGCGCGCGGTCGCCGTGCAGCGGCCGGCCCCACTCCTCGTCGTGGTAGCGGCGGTACTCGGCGTCGTCGCCGACCCAGGCGCAGCGGGCGCGGGAGTCGGGGCCCGTGGCGAGCGTCCTGGCGGGGGCGGGTCCGTCGGTCATCGGTAGGGGATCCCCTCGAGGTCGAGCAGGAACCGCTTGGTCGGGATGCCCTCGCCGCCGCTGTAGCCGGTGATGCGGCCGTCGGCCGCGAGCACGCGGTGGCAGGGGATGACGATCGTGATCGGGTTCGCGCCGACCGCCGCGCCGATCGCCCGGCTCGCGGCCGCGGGGAACCCGAGGTCGGCCCCGACCCGGGAGTACGTGGCCGCGGTGCCGTACGGGATCGCGGAGATGCGCTGCCAGACGTCGCGCTGGAAGCCGGTGCCGGCCGGCGCGAGCGGCAGGTCGAAGTCGAGCCGCTCGCCGGCGAAGTACTCCGCGAGCTGCTCGGCGGCCCGCTCGAGCACCGGGTCGGACTCGACGCCGAGCCCGGGGCGCCGCAGCCGCCCGCCGCGCGCGATCGTGATCTCCGTGACGGCCTCGCCGTCGCCGACGATCTCGATCGCCCCGACGGGGGAGTCGACCACGATGCGGTGCATGCCGACGACGCTACCGGGCGCCTCCGACACGGGAGGCCGTCCGAGCCCGGGGCGCCGCCGAGGAGGATCGCTACGCCCAGGGCGAACGCGTCGACGAGGTGGTTGACCTGATGCAAGGATCTTCCGAGTGAGGCTCATCCGCATCATCACGCGCTTCCTGCGCCCCTACGCCGGGCTCGTGGTCGGCGTCGTCGTGTTCCAGCTCGTGCAGGCGATCGCCAACCTGCTGCTGCCCAGCCTGAACGCCGACATCATCGACAACGGCATCGCCAAGGGCGACATCGGCCGCATCCTGACGATCGGCGCGATCATGCTCGGCGGGACGCTGGTGCAGATCGCCGCGGCGATCGCGGCGGTGTGGTTCGGCGCCGGCGCCGCCATGCGGCTCGGACGCGACATGCGCGAGCGGATCTTCGTCCGGGTCGCCGAGTTCTCCGAGCGGGAGGTCGGGCGCTTCGGCGCGCCGAGCCTGATCACCCGGACGACGAACGACGTGCAGCAGATCCAGATGCTCGTCTTCATGTTCATGGCGCTGATCATCTCCGCCCCGATCACCGCGATCGGCGGCATCATCATGGCGCTGCAGCAGGACGTCGGCCTCTCCTGGCTGATGGCGGTCGCCGTGCCGGTGCTGCTGGTGGTGATCGGCTTCATCGTCGTGCGCATGGTGCCGCAGTTCCGCCGCATGCAGAGCCGCATCGACAGCGTCAACCGGATCCTCCGGGAGCAGCTGACCGGCATTCGGGTGATCCGCGCCTTCGTCCGCGAGCGGCACGAGGCCGAGCGCTTCGCCGTCGCGAACGCGGAGCTCGCGGACACCGCGCTGCGGGTCGGCCGGCTGTTCGCGATCGTCTTCCCGCTGGTGATGCTCATGATGAACGGCACCTCGGTCGCGGTGCTCTGGTTCGGCGCCGCCGGGGTCGACGCGGGGACCACCCAGATCGGCGCGCTCACCGCCTTCCTGCAGTACCTCATCCAGATCCTGATGGCCGTGATGATGGCCGTGATGATGTCGATGATGGTGCCGCGCGCGGCCGTCGCCGCCGAGCGCATCGGCGAGGTGCTCGACACCGAGAGCAGCGTCGTGCCGCCGAGCGCTCCGGTGAAGGAGCTGAGCGGCGAGGGCTCGGTCGAGTTCCGCGACGTCGAGTTCCGCTACCCGGGCGCCGAGGAGCCGGTGCTCTCCGGCATCTCGTTCCGCGCGCGGCCCGGCACCACGACGGCGATCATCGGCAGCACCGGCTCCGGCAAGACGACGCTGGTCGGCCTCGTCCCGCGGCTCTTCGACGCGACCGGCGGCGCCGTGCTGATCGACGGCGTCGACGTGCGCGAGATCGACCCCGACCTGCTCTGGGGGCGCGTCGGGCTGGTCCCGCAGCGCGCCTACCTGTTCTCCGGCACGGTCGCCTCGAACCTGCGCTTCGGCAAGCCGGACGCGACCGACGAGGAGCTGTGGGCGGCGCTGCGCACCGCGCAGGCGGAGGACTTCGTCCGCGCGATGCCGGAGGGCCTGGACTCGCCGATCGCGCAGGGCGGGACGAACGTGTCCGGCGGCCAGCGGCAGCGCCTCGCGATCGCGCGGGCGCTCGTCAAGCGCGCCCCGGTGCTGGTCTTCGACGATTCGTTCAGCGCGCTGGACACCGCGACCGACGCGCGGCTGCGGGCCGCGCTCGCGGTCGCCGAGGCGGACGTGACGCGCATCGTCGTCGCGCAGCGGGTGTCCACCATCCTCGACGCCGACGAGATCCTCGTCGTCGACGACGGCCGCATCGTCGCGCGCGGGACGCACGAGGAGCTCCTCGAGTCGAGCGAGACGTATCGCGAGATCGTCGACAGTCAGCTGCGCGTGGACGAGGAGGCGGCATGAGCGCCGACCGGCCCGCCTCGGGCGCGTCCTCCCGCACCATCCAGGCCGGCCGTCGCAGCGCCGGCCCCGGGCCGTTCGGCGGCATGGGGATGCCCGCCGAGAAGGCGATGACGTTCTGGCCGTCGGCGCGGCGCCTGCTGTCGAGGCTGCGTCCGCACCGGCTGGCGATCGGCGTCACGGTGCTGCTCGCGGCCGTCAGCACGGCGCTCATGGTCACCGGTCCGAAGCTGCTCGGGGAGGCGACGAACGTCATCTTCTCCGGCGCCGTCTCGGCGCAGATCCCGGCGGGCACGACCAAGGAGCAGCTCATCGAGTCGATGCGCGCCGGCGGGCAGGGCCAGCTCGCCGACATGGTCGCGGCGATGGACCTGAACCCGGGCTACGGCATCGACTTCGAGGCGCTGCGCACCTGGCTGCTGCTCGCGCTCGGCGTCTACGTGTTCGGCTCCGTGCTCGGCTGGGTGCAGGCGCTCATCCTGAACGAGGTCATCCAGCGCGTCGTCTACCGGCTCCGCGAGGAGGTCGAGGAGAAGCTGCACCGACTGCCGCTGAAGTACTTCGACGGCATGCCCCGCGGCGAGCTGCTCAGCCGCGTCACCAACGACGTCGACAACGTCCAGCAGAGCCTGAACCAGACCCTCTCCCAGCTGCTCAACTCGCTGCTGATGGTCGTCGGCGTGCTCATCATGATGTTCTCCATCTCCTGGGTGCTCGCGCTCATCTCGCTCGTGACGGTGCCGCTGACCGCGGTCGTCGCGATGCTCATCGCGAAGCGCTCGCAGCCGATGTTCGTCGCGCAGTGGACCCGCACCGGCCGGCTGAACGCGCAGATCGAGGAGGCCTACACCGGGCACGCGCTGGTGAAGGTGTTCGGCCGGCAGCGCGAGGTGGTCGAGCGCTTCCGGGAGGAGAACGAGGCGATGTACCGGGCCTCGTTCGGCGCGCAGTTCGTCAGCGGCATCATCATGCCGGCGACGATGTTCGTCGGGAACCTGGTCTACGTCGTGATCGCGGTGGTCGGCGGCGTGTTCGTCGCGGGCGGGACGATGAGCCTCGGCGGCGTGCAGGCGTTCATCCAGTACTCCCGCCAGCTCGGCCAGCCGCTGTCCCAGCTCGGCTCGATGGCGAACCTGCTGCAGTCCGGGGTCGCCTCGGCCGAGCGGGTGTTCGAGCTGATGGACGCCGAGGAGCAGCGCCCCGACCCGGTCGCTCCGCTCTCGCCCGGCGCGGACGCGGCGGACCTCGCGTTCGAGCGCGTCGACTTCGACTACGACCCGGAGAAGCCGCTCATCCGCGACCTCTCGCTGACGGCGGAGCCGGGCCACACGGTCGCGATCGTCGGGCCGACCGGCGCGGGCAAGACGACGCTGGTGAACCTGCTGATGCGCTTCTACGAGGTCACCGACGGGCGGATCACGCTCGGCGGGGTGGACACCGCGGCGATGACCAGGGATGACCTCCGCGGGCGCACCGGCATGGTGCTGCAGGACACCTGGCTGTTCGCCGGCACGATCCGGGAGAACATCCGCTACGGCCGTCCGGACGCCACCGACGAGGAGGTGCTCGCCGCGGCGCGGGCGGCGTACGTCGACCGTTTCGTCGCCTCGCTGCCGGACGGCTACGACACGGTGCTCGCCGACGAGGGCGACAATGTCAGCGCCGGCCAGAAGCAGCTCATCACGATCGCCCGCGCGGTGCTCGCGGACCCGCGCGTGCTGATCCTCGACGAGGCGACGTCCTCGGTGGACACCAGGACCGAGCTGCTCATCCAGCACGCGATGGCGCAGCTGCGCACCGACCGCACGGCGTTCGTGATCGCGCACCGGCTCTCCACCATCCGCGACGCGCACCTCATCCTGGTGATGGAGTCGGGCCGGATCGTCGAGCAGGGCGACCACGCGCAGCTGCTCGCGGCCGACGGCGCCTACGCCCGGCTGTACCGCTCGCAGTTCGCGGGGGCGCTCGACGAGACCTGAGGAGGCACGCGGTCCGGGCGGCAGCCGGGTGAGCGCCGTGACGGCGCGGGGATAGGGTGACCCCATGCGATTCGGCATCTTCATCCCGCAGGGCTGGCGGCTCGACCTCGTCGGCATCGATCCCGAGGACGACTGGCCCACCATGCGCCGGCTCGCGCAGCAGGCCGACGCCGGCCCGTGGGAGTCGCTGTGGGTCTACGACCACTTCCACACCGTGCCGGTGCCGACCGAGGAGTCGACGCACGAGGCCTGGACGCTGATGAGCGCGTTCGCCGCCTCGACCGAGCGCATCCGGCTCGGGCAGATGTGCACCTGCATGAGCTACCGGGACCCCGCCTACCTCGCGAAGGTCGCGGCCACGGTCGACCACGTCTCCGGCGGGCGCGTCGAGATGGGCATCGGCGGCGGCTGGTACGAGCACGAGTGGCGCGCCTACGGCTACGGGTTCCCGGAGGTGCGCGAGCGGCTCGGGCGGCTGCGCGAGGGCGTCGAGATCTTCCGCCAGGCGTGGCAGCAGGGCGTCGCGACGCTCGACGGGCGGTACTACCAGGTGGACGGCGCGATCGTCCGTCCGCTGCCGGTGCAGCCGGGCGGCATCCCGATCTGGGTCGCCGGCGGCGGGGAGCAGGTGACGCTGAAGATCGCGGCGCAGTACGCGCGGTACACGAACTTCGGCGCCGGCGACCTCGACGAGTGGCACCGCAAGAGCGAGGCGCTGCGCGCGCACTGCGCGGCGCTCGGCACCTCGTTCGAGGCGATCACGCGCTCGTCGAACTTCGGCGTGTTCATCGGCGAGACCGAGGCCGCCGCCGAGCAGCGGTTCGAGGACTGGGTCGCGCGCCTCGCCGAGCGGGTCGGGCCCGAGCGCGCGCGGAGATACGCCGGCAACCCGGCCAACCCGCAGCTGCGGGGCACGCCGGAGCAGATCGTGGCGGCGCTGCGCGAGCGCGAGTCGGCCGGGCTGGCGTACGCGATCGTCTACTTTGCCGAGTCGGCCTACGACCGCTCCGGCGTCGAGCTCTTCGAGCGCGAGGTCGTCCCGGCGCTCGCCTGAGCCGACCGGCGGCGCGTCAGCCCCCGATGAGCGGGGCGACCAGCCGCGCGATCCGGGACGGCCGGCCGGTCAGCCGCTCCTCGCGGTCGGCGAGGCCCATCGCGAGGGTGCCCGCGTTCGCCGCCGCCCAGCGCAGCGGCTCGACCTCCCAGTCGGGCGAGCGGTGGCCGACCCAGGGCAGTCCGGTCAGCTCGGACTCGGTGCCGCTCAGCAGGTCGGCGAGCGTGCGCCCGGCGAGGTTCGTCGTCGACAGGCCGTCCCCGACGTAGCCGCCGGCGTCGGCGATCCCCGACACGGCGTCGAAGGCGACGTGCGGGTGCCAGTCCCGCGGCACGCCGAGCGGGCCGCCCCAGGCGTGCGTCGTCTCGAACGGCGGCAGCTGCGGGAACAGCTCGCGCAGCGCCGCCCGGAGGTGCCGGAACACCCGGGGCACCCGGTCGTAGCGGTCGCGGATCGCCGAGCCGAGGTGGTACGGCGCGCCGCGCCCGCCGAAGGCGAGGCGGTCGTCCGCGGTGCGCTGCCCGTAGACGACGAGGTGCCGATGATCGGCGAAGGTCTGCCCGTGCGCGATGCCGATCTCGTCCCAGACCGCGGCCGGCAGCGGCTCGGTCGCGATCATCAGCGAGTACATCGGCAGCTGCCGGCGATGCGTCGCGCCGAGCGTCGGGCCGTAGCCTTCGGTCGCCAGCACGACGCGGTCGGCGCGCACCCGGCCGCGGTCGGTGACGACGGTCGCGCGCCGGGTGCCGGGCGGGGCCGTGGGACCGGAGGCGGCGCCGGACCAGGAGCGCACCCGCGTCCGCTCGTGGATCGCGACGCCGCGCGCCTCGAGCGCCCGGGCGAGGCCGCGGACGAGCCTCGCCGGGTGGATGCGCGCGCAGGCGGGGTCGAACGCGGCGCCGAGCGCCGGCGTCGCGCGCGCCGTCCCCGCGGCCCGCACCCGCTCCGGCCCCCACAGCTCGAGCGCGTCGACGCCGTAGGCCTCGGCGGCCGCGACCTTGGCCTCGGCGGCCCGCAGCTGCGCGCGGTTCCGGGCGAACGTCACCGTGCCGCCCTTCGCGTAGTCGAACGCGACGCCGGCCGCCTCCCCGGCTCTGGCCACCTCGTCGACCGCGTCGACCATAGCCCGGCGCATCCGCATCGCCGCGTCGCGTCCGTGCCGCCGGGCGAGGGCCGCGGTCGACTGCGGGAAGAGCGCCGAGCACCAGCCGCCGTTGCGGCCGGAGGCCCCGAAGCCCGCGATCTCGCGCTCCAGGATCGCGATCCGCGCGTCCGGCTCGCGCTGCAGCAGGTACCAGGCCGTCCACAGGCCGGTGAGGCCGCCGCCGACGATCGCGACGTCCACGTCCGCGTCGCCGGGCAGCGGCGGACGCGGGGTCAGGTCGTCGCCGCAGCTGTCGTGCCAGAAGGAGAGGCTCCGGAACGCCTCCCCGGCGCTGCTCGGCTCCCGCACCGCGGCGGCCACTAGAGGCGGGACCAGGCCTCGGTGAGCACCGCGCGCAGGATGCCCTCGATCTCGTCGAACTCGTCCGGGCCGCAGGTCAGCGGCGGCGCGACCTGGACCACCGGGTCGCCGCGGTCGTCGGAGCGGCAGTAGAGCCCGGCGTCCCAGAGCGCCTTCGACAGGAAGCCGCGCAGCAGCCGCTCCGACTCGGCGTCGTCGAACGTCTCCCGGCTCGCCTTGTCCTTCACCAGCTCGATGCCGAAGAAGTAGCCGTCGCCGCGCACGTCGCCGACGATCGGCAGGTCGTGCAGCCGCTCGAGCGTCGCGCGGAACACCGGAGACAGCTCCCGCACCCGGCCGTTCAGCCCCTCCTCGTCGTAGATCCGCAGCGCCTCGAGCGCGACCGCCGTGGACAGCGGGTGGCCGCCGAACGTGAAGCCGTGCAGGAAGGTCGCGGTGCCGCTCGCGAACGGCTCGTGCAGCCGGTCGCTGACGATCGCCGCGCCGAGCGGCGCGTAGCCGGAGGTCATGCCCTTGGCGCAGGTGATGATGTCCGGGGTCAGGCCGTAGCGGGTCGAGGCGAAGGTCTCGCCGATCCGGCCGAAGCCGGTGATCGTCTCGTCGGCGACCAGCAGCACCTCGTGCGCGTCGCAGATCTCGCGCACCCGGCGCAGGTAGCCGGGCGGGGGCACGAAGCAGCCGCCGCCGTTCTGCACCGGCTCGATGAAGACGGCGGCGACGGTCTCCGGGCCCTCGAACAGGATCGCCTGCTCGATCCGGTCGGCGGCCCAGCGGCCGAAGGCCTCGGCCTCGTCGCCCCGGCCGTCCCATGCGAAGCCGGCCTCGTCGCGCCGGTACCAGTTCGTGTTCGCGACCCGGACGGAGCCGGGCACGAGCGGCTCGAACGGCGCCTTGTAGCCGGGGATCCCGGTGATCGCGAGCGCGCCCTGCGGCGTGCCGTGGTACGCGATCGCGCGTGAGATCACCTTGTGCTTGAGCGGTCGGCCGACCAGCTTGAAGTACTGCTTCGCGAGCTTGAAGGCGGTCTCCACGGCCTCGCCGCCGCCGGTGGTGAAGAACACCCGGTTCAGGTCGCCGGGCGCCTCGTCGGCGAGCCGGTCGGCGAGCTCGACCGCGTTCGGGTGCAGATAGCCCCAGATCGGGAAGTAGCCGAGCGTGCCGGCCTGCGCGGCCGCAGCCTCCCCGAGGCGACGCCGGCCGTGGCCCAGGTTGACGGTGAACAGCCCCGAGATGCCGTCGAAGTAGCGCCGGCCCTCCGAGTCCCAGATGCGATGGCCCTCGCCGCGGACGATGAGCGGGGCGGTGCCGTCCGCCAGCGCCTGCTGACGGGAGAAGTGCATCCAGAGGTGGTCCCTCGCCTGCTGCTTGAGTTCTTCGGGCGTGGACATGGCTATCAGCTCCTAGGCGGCTGCTCTCGTGCGGATCGGTTCGGAACGGCGGACGGTCATCTGGTGCCCCAGTCGTAGCGCTGCTTGACGAGGCGGAGGTAGACGAAGGTCTCGGTGCCGAGCACGCCGTCGAGCCGGCGGATCTTCGCGTTGAGCAGCTCGATGAGCGCGTCGTCGTCCTCGACCACGCACTCGGCGAGCAGGTCGAAGCTGCCCGCCGTCAGCACGACGTAGTCGACCTCCCGCAGCTCGGAGATGCGCCGCGCGAGCTCGGTGGTGTCGCCGCTCGCGCGCACGCCGATCATCGCCTGCCGGGTGAAGCCGAGCTGCGTCGGGTCGGTCACGCCGACGATCTGCACGACGCCGGACTCGATGAGCCGCTGCACGCGCTGGCGCACGGCGGCCTCGGAGAGCCCGACCGCCTTGCCGAGGTCAGCGTACGAGCGCCGGCCGTCGGCCTGGAGCTGCTCGACGAGCGACTTCGCGATGTCGTCGAGCACGGCGGGGGAGCGCGGCATACCGCCATCCTGACAGGTGAACGTCGTGATCTCAAACGGATTCCGTGGCAAAGATGGGAAACGACAACGGAATCCATCGTCTCCGGCGTGGCTACAATGGCGGCAGCGTCCGCGTCCGCCTCGCTGGAGAGGAAGGCCCAACATGTCCGGATTCGCCGTCGTCGACCCCTATACGCTCGAGCGGGTCGAGGAGGTGCCGTACTTCAGCGCCGCCGAGGTCGAGGCCGCGCTCGCCTCGGTGTGGTCGGCGTGGACCGACTGGGTGCCCGCCACGACCGTCGCGGAGCGCGCGGCGCTCATCGCGCGCGTCGCCGAGCTGCACGAGGAGCGGGTCGACGCGCTCGCCGACGCGATCGTCCGGGAGATGGGCAAGCCCCGGCCGCAGGCGGTCGGCGAGGTCGAGTTCGCCGCCGCCATCTACCGCTGGTACGCCGGGCACGCCGAGCGGCTGCTCGCCGACGAGCCGATCGAGGGCGCGGCGGCGACGGCCTACATCCGGAAGTCGCCGACCGGTCCGCTGCTCGGGATCATGCCGTGGAACTTCCCCTACTACCAGGTCGCTCGCTTCGCAGGGCCGAACATCATCGTCGGCAACCCGATCCTGCTCAAGCACGCGCCCCAGTGCCCCGACTCGGCGCGGCTGATCGAGGCGGTCTTCCGGGACGCGGGCATCCCGCTCGGCGGCTACACGAACCTCATCGCCGACGAGGAGCAGATCGCCGGGGTGATCGCCGACCGGCGGATCCGCGGGGTGTCGCTGACCGGATCCGAGCGCGCGGGCACCGCGGTCGCCGAGATCGCCGGCCGCAACCTGAAGAAGGTGGTGCTCGAGCTCGGCGGCTCGGACCCGTTCATCGTGCTCTCGACCGACGACCTGGACGCGGTCGTCGAGGCGGCGTTCGCGGCCCGCTTCGACAACAACGGCCAGTCCTGCAACGCCCCGAAGCGGTTCATCGTCGTCGACGCGCTCTACGACGCGTTCGCCTCGAAGCTGACCGAGCGGATGGCGGCCGTCGAGCCCGGCGACCCGAAGGACGACGACACCGTGCTCGGCCCGCTCTCCAGCGAGCCGGCCGCGATCCGGATCGAGGACCAGGTGCGGCGCGCGCTCGCGGCCGGCGCGACCGCCAGGCTCGCGCCGAGGCCGCGCGACGGCGCGCGGTTCTCGCCGGTCGTGCTCGAGGGCATCTCCGCCGACAACCCGGCCTATCGCGAGGAGTTCTTCGGCCCGGTCGCCTCGCTCTACCGGGTCTCCGGCGAGCAGGAGGCGATCGCGCTCGCGAACGCGACCGACTTCGGCCTCGGCTCCTACGTCTGGACGACGGACCCCGCGCAGGCGCTGCGCGTCGCCGACCGGCTGGAGACCGGCATGGTCTACGTCAACACCGTGCTCGCCGACTCGCCCGAGCTGCCGTTCGGCGGCACCAAGCGATCCGGCACCGGCCGCGAGATGGGCGCCGTCGGCATCGAGGAGTTCATCAACAAGAAGCTCGTCTACATCGCCTGACCGCGACCGCCGCCGCCGAGGCGACCCGACGGCCGCGGGTAGGCTGAGCGGGTGACGGAGATCGTCAGTCGGCACCGCAGCCGGGTGTTCTCGCTGCCGGGGGCCCCCGGGCAGCCGCTCGAGCTCGCCTGGGGCGCGGCGACCGACATCGGCCTGCGCCGGACGGTGAACGAGGACAGCGTCATCGCGGTGCCCGGCATGTTCGCCGTCGCCGACGGCCTCGGCGGGCACGCCGCGGGCGACGTCGCGAGCGACGCGGCCGTCGGCCGGCTCGGTCAGGCGGCGAGGTCGCGCGCCCGCCGCGGCGGGATCCTGCAGCCGCGGGACGTCGTCGAGGCGCTCGCCGCCGCTGGGGCGGACATCGCCGGCGCCAGCCGCGGGATCGCCTACGGCAGCGGCACGACCGTCACCGGCGTCGCCGTCGTCGAGCACGTCGGCGTCCCGGCGCTCCAGGTCTTCAACATCGGCGACTCGCGGGTCTACCGGTTCCGCGACCACGACCTCGAGCAGGTGACCGTCGACCACTCCTACGTGCAGGACCTCGTCGCGAGCGGGCAGATCACGCCGGAGGAGGCGGAGGTCCACCCCGACGCGAACATCATCACGCGGGCGCTCGGCTTCGGCGACCTCCCGGAGGTCGACCGCTGGGTGCTCCATCCGCTGCCGGGCACCCGGATCCTGGCCTGCTCCGACGGGCTGACCCGCGAGCTCACCGACTCGACGATCGGCATCCTGCTCGGCGTCGGCAGCGGCCCGGAGGAGACGGCGCGCTCGCTGGTGAACGCCGCCGTCGGCGCGGGCGGGCGGGACAACGTCACGGTCGCGGTCATCGACGTCCTCGCGGCGCCGAGCCTGCCGGAGGCGGGCGGACCGCCGGCTCGCGCGCTCGCCGACACCGGCGCATACTGAGCCCCGAGGGAGGCTCGGCGATGAACTGCTTCTACTGCGGCGCACTGCTCGCACCGGGGACGTTCTTCTGCCCGGACTGCGGACGCCGGGTCGCCGAGGAGGGCGCGGCGCCGCGCTTCGCCGCGCCCGCCGAGGCGGCGCCGGATCCCGAGCCCCTCGACGAGGCGGGGGACCCGGTCGACGAGACGGCGGGCCTGCAGCTGACGCAGCCGGCTTCGCGGCCGTTCGTGCTGGTCTCGACGACCGGCCAGCGCTTCGAGGTCACCGGCAGGAGCCTGCTCGGGCGCAATCCCGCGCCCCCGGCCGGCGTCGCCTACGAGGCGGTGCTCGTGGTCGTCGACCCCGGGAAGACCGTCTCGAAGTCGCACGCCGAGCTGCTGGTCGTCGCCGACGAGCTGCTCGTCATCGATCTCTCGTCCGGCAACGGCACGATCGTCGAGACGCCGGGCGAGGCGGCGGTGCGCTGCACGCCGGGCCAGCCCCAGCCGGTGCGGCGGGGGAGCCGGCTGCTGCTCGGGCGCCAGGCGATCGACGTCTGGTAGCGGTCCAGCCCGGCTCCGATGCCCCTCACAGGGCGCGCCGCCGGCCGGCCCTCCACGGCCGCGTCCCGGCCCGGGACGCCGCTCGCGGGCGTCCGCTGGGATGGCCCCGTGAACGTCGTCGCGATCGCCCGGCACGGCATCGGCGTCGCCGGCGTGCCGCCGATGGGGCTCGCCGTCGCGCGCGGCATCGCGATCGAGTCCATCCGGCACGCCGAGCCCGAACGGCTCGCCCTCCAGGCGGCCGGCGCCGAGGCCGAGCTCGCCTGGCTCGCCCGCTGCGCCGCCCGATACCGGCCGGCCCCGCTGCCGCCCGGCCTCGAGCTCGCGATCTCGGTCGGCGTCCGGCTCGGGCCGCACGCGGCGGCGGCGGAGCGCCTCGTCGCGCGCATCCTGGTCGCCGAGCGGGAGGCCGAGCTCGGCGACCGGTGCGGCGCGGTGGTGCGGATCGGACCCGAGCGGATCGTGCTCGACCGCCGCGACGGCTCCCCGCCGACGCCGGTGCTGTCCCGCCTCGTCGGCCTCGCCGAGGCCGAGCGGTGGGCGCGCGAGCAGGTCGGACGGTCGCGCGGCGCCCGCTGAGGTCGCGGCCGCGCGTGTGAAATCCGTGTTACGGATCGATCCCGCCTCGTCCAGGTACTCGTCCCGGGCCCCCGCTTGTGCCACGATCGTTCTCGCCTGCAACGGTGCAATCCGCAATCTCCGGCCGTTCGGCCGCTCGGCGAGGGAACGATAACCATGGTCCGTCCACTGCCCGAAGACCCCATGCTCCGCGAGCTCGTCGTCCGGGCGCGCTCGTTCCAGTTCAACCGCCGACGATTCCTGCAGGGCGTCGGCGTCACCGCGGCGAGCGCCGGCGCGCTGAGCCTCGCGGCCTGCGCCCCCGGCGACGAGCTGGTCTGGGCCAACTGGGACGGCTACATGGACACCGACGACGCCGGGAACTACCCGACGCTCGACGCGTTCCAGAAGCAGACCGGCATCACGGTCAAGTACCGGGTCGACATCGACGACAACGACACGTTCTACGCCTCCATCAAGGACCAGCTCGCGCTCGGCCAGTTCACCGGCTACGACGTGGCCTGCCTGACCGACTGGATGGTCGCCCAGATGATCGAGTCCGGCTATGCGCTCGAGCTCGACGCGGCGAGCATCCCGAACCGGAAGAACCTCAACCCGAGCCTCGAGGACGTCGACTACGACCCGGGCCGGAAGTACTCGCTCACCTGGCAGTCCGGCTACGCCGGCCTGGTCTACGACGAGAAGGCCGTGCCCGGCGGCATCTCCACCGTCGAGGAGCTGTGGGACCCGGCCTTCAAGGGGAAGGTCGTCGTCCTGTCGGAGCTGCGGGACACGATCGGGGTCATCATGGCGAGCCAGGGCGTCGACATCGCCTCGAACTGGGGCTCCGACGACTTCTACGCGGCGCTCGACGTCGTCCAGCGCGAGGTCTCCAACGGCCAGATCGCCTCGATCAAGGGCAACTCCTACACCGACGACCTGCTGAACGGCGACGCCGTCGTCGGCATCGTCTGGTCCGGCGACGTCAAGTCCATCCTGAACGCCGAGCTGGAGGCGGCCGGCGAGCAGGCCCGCTTCAAGTTCGTCATCCCGGACACCGGCGGCACGCTCTGGTCGGACAACTTCATCTCGCTGCTCGGCTCGAAGAAGAACGACAAGACCGCCCAGCTCATCAACTACTACTACGACCCGGAGGTCGCCGCCGAGCTGGCCGCCTGGGTCAACTACATCACCCCGGTGATGGGCGCCCAGGAGGCGATGCGCTCGATCGCCCCGGAGCTCGCCGACGACCCGCTCATCTTCCCGACCGAGGAGGACCTCGCCAAGGTCAAGATGTTCCGCACGCTCAGCCCGACCGAGTCCAAGGAGTTCTCGGAGGCCTGGGTCGCCGTGAACGTGGGGGCCTGATGGCCGCAGCGGGCGCGTTCGCCGAGGCCGGAGCCGACCTCGAGCTGGTCGGCATCCACAAGCGCTTCCCGGGGTTCACCGCGATCGAGTCGCTGGACCTGACCATCCCGGCCGGCTCCTTCTTCGCGCTGCTCGGCCCCTCCGGCTGCGGGAAGACGACGACGCTGCGGCTGGTCGCCGGGCTCGAGCAGCCGACCAGCGGCCGGATCCTGATCGGCGGCAAGGACGTCACCGACGTGAAGCCCTTCCGGCGCCCGGTCAACACCGTGTTCCAGTCCTATGCGCTGTTCCCGCACATGACCGTGCTGGAGAACGTCGCGTTCGGCCTCCGACGGCGCCGGATCGCCGATCCCTCCGGGAAGGCGCACGAGGCCCTGCAGCTGGTCGAGCTCGACCACCTCGCCCAGCGGAAGCCGCAGCAGCTGTCCGGCGGCCAGCAGCAGCGCGTCGCGCTCGCCCGGGCGATCGTCAACCGGCCGGCGCTGCTGCTGCTCGACGAGCCGCTCGGGGCGCTCGACCTGAAGCTGCGCCGCCAGATGCAGCTCGAGCTGAAGACGATCCAGCAGGAGGTCGGCCTCACGTTCCTGCACGTCACGCACGACCAGGAGGAGGCCATGACGATGGCCGACACGGTCGCGGTCATGAACAAGGGCGAGATCGAGCAGATGGGCTCGCCCGAGGAGCTCTACGAGCTGCCGCGGACCGTCTTCGTCGCGAACTTCCTCGGCCAGTCGAACCTGTTCACCGGCGAGGTGCGCGGCGACAGCGGCGAGGTCGTCGTGGTCGACGTCGCCGGGGTCGGGGTGGCGGTGCCGAAGGCCAGGGCGCAGCGCCACCGCGGACGGGTCACGATCGGCATCCGCCCGGAGAAGCTGCTGCTGCATCCGGCCGCCCCGGAGCCGGCGGCCGGCGTCAACGTGCTCGGCCCCGGCCGGGTCGTCGACGTGTCGTTCAGCGGGGTGAGCACGCAGTACACGGTCGCGATCCCCGGCATCGGCGACGTCATCGTGTTCGCGCAGAACATGGTGTTCGGCCCCGTCGTCAACGCCGGCGCCGAGGTCTGGGTCTCCTGGGGCGTCGAGCACGGCTTCGGGCTCGCCGACGAGGGGCCGGAGGGCGACGAGCGGTTCGCCGACGACACCTCGACCGGCTCGCTCGCGCGGCAGACCAGGGAAGAGCTGCTCGAAGAGCTCGGAGAGGCCTGATGGCCTTCGCGGCGTTCGGCGGGGGCGGCGCCGGCGCGGCGGTGGCCGAGCCGGTCGCGCTGAAGCGGAGCTGGGTCGCGATCGGGCTGCTCGCACCGGGCCTGGCCTATCTCGCGCTGTTCTTCCTCGCGCCGCTCGTCTCGCTGGTGCTCACCAGCCTGCAGATCGCGCCGGAGGGCGCCGGCAAGGGCGAGTACGTGCAGGCCTTCAACTGGGGCAACTACGCCGAGGCGATCGCGAGCTACTGGCCGCACATCCTCCGCTCCTTCGGCTACGCGCTCATCGCGACGCTCGCGGCGCTCGTGATCGGCTACCCGATCGCCTACTTCATCGGGGTGACGGCCAGGCGCTGGCCGATGATCCAGGCGCTCGCCCTCACCCTCGTCATCGCGCCGTTCTTCATCTCCTTCCTGCTGCGCACGCTGGCCTGGAAGCAGCTCCTCGGCGAGAACAGCTGGATCGCGCAGACGCTGCACGGCCTCGGCTGGCTGCCCTCCGACCAGACCATCGTCGGCACGCCGTTCTCCGTCATCTTCGGCCTCACCTACAACTTCCTGCCGTTCATGGTGCTGCCGATCTACACCTCGCTGGAGCGGCTCGACCGCCGCTACCTGGAGGCCGGCAGCGACCTCTACGCCTCGCCGGCGACGACGTTCCGGAAGGTCACGCTGCCGCTGTCGATGGCCGGCGTCGTCTCCGGCACGCTGCTCACCTTCATCCCCGCGGCGGGCGACTACATCAACGCCTCGCAGATCTACCTCGGCAGTCCGCAGACGGCGATGGTCGGGAACGTCATCGACCGGACCTTCCTGGAGAGCCAGCAGTACCCGATCGCCGCCGCGCTGTCCGTGCTGCTGATGGGCATCGTGCTCGTCATCGTCGCGATCTACGTCCGGCGCAGCGGGACGGAGGAGCTGCTGTGAGGAGGCTCTCGCTCGGGAAGTGGCTGCTGCCGCTCTACGTCGCCCTCGCGGTCGTCTTCCTCGTGACGCCGATCGTCCAGGTCATCATCTACAGCTTCAACGACTCCCGGCGGAACAACACCATCTGGGGCGGCTGGACGCTCGACAAGTGGCTCAACGTCTGCGACCAGCAGGGCGTCTGCGAGGCGTTCGGCACCAGCGTCGCGGTCGGCGTCGTCGCCACCCTGATCGCGACCGTGCTCGGCACGCTGCTGGCGATCGCGCTCGGCCGCTACCGCTTCCGCGGGCGCGGCTCGACGAGCCTGCTGCTGTTCCTGCCGATGGCGACGCCCGAGGTCGTGCTCGGCGCGGGCCTGGCGGCGCAGTTCCTCGCCGTCGGCATGCCGAAGGGGTTCTGGACGATCGTCATCGTGCACGCGCTGTTCTGCCTGTCCTTCGTCGTGGTGACGGTCAAGGCGCGCGTCGCCTCGCTCGACCCGGCGCTCGAGGAGGCCGGGCGCGACCTCTACGGCTCGGGGCCGCAGGTGTTCTTCCGGGTGACGCTGCCGCTGCTGACCCCCGGCATCGTCGCGGCGGCGCTGCTGTCCTTCGCGCTGAGCTTCGACGACTTCATCATCACGAAGTTCAACGCCGGCCAGGTGACCACGTTCCCGCTCTGGATCTACACCAAGAAGACCCCGCCGGCGGAGGCGAACGTCATCGCGTCGGCGATCTTCGTCCTCGCGATCGTCGCGGTCGTGGTCGTGCAGGTCGCCGCCGCCGCCCGCCGCAAGCGGCTCGGGATCACGCGGTAGGGCGCCGGAGTAGCCTGAGGCCATGCCTCGAGCCATCGCATTCGCCGCCTACGGCGGCCCCGAGCATCTCGGGATCATCGACGTCCCGTCCCGCGGGCCCGCGCCCGACGAGGTGGTCATCACGGTCCGCGCCTCCGGGCTGAACCCCGTCGACCTCAAGCTCGGCTCGGGCTACCGCGGCGACGACCCCGCCCGGCTGCCGCTGCGGATCGGCTTCGAGGCGGCCGGCGTGGTCGCCGCCGTCGGCTCGGACGGCCTGACCGGCGCCGACGGCGCGCCGATCGCGGTCGGCGACGAGGTGCTGGCCTTCCGCGTCCCCGGCGCGCATGCGACCGAGCTCACCGTGCCGGCGCGCGACGTGCTGCAGAAGCCCGCCGAGCTCTCCTTCGAGCAGGCCGCGGGCCTGCTGCTCGCCGCGGCGACGGCGGAGGACGCGCTGCAGACCGTCCGCCTCGCGGCCGGCGAGACGGTGCTCGTGCACGGGGTCGCGGGCAGCGTCGGACGGGCGACCGCACAGCTCGCGCGGCATCGCGGCGCGCGCGTCGTCGGCACCGCCGCAGCGCATCGCCACGAGGAGCTGCGCGCGCTCGGCGTCGAGCCGGTGCGCTACGGCGACGGGCTCCTCGTCCGGCTCGAGCCGCTCGGCCCCTATGCGGCCGCGGTGGACACGATCGGCACCGCGGAGGCGGGGGAGACCTCCGTCGCCCTGGTCGCGGATCCGACCCGGATCGTCACCATCACCGGCTCGCCGGCGATCCTCGCCGCCGGCGGCACCGCGATCGGCGGCGGCAACCCGCGCTCCGACGCGGTGCGCGACGCCGCGCGCGCCGAGCTGGTCCGGCTCGCCGCCGCGGGGGAGCTCGACCTCCCGGTCGTCGCCGCCCGCCCGTTCGACGACTTCCGGGCGGCCTTCGCACTGCTGGCCGAGGGGCACGCCGGCGGGAAGATCGTGCTGGTGCCCTGAGTGGAGCTCGACCACCACTACGCCGTCCGAGTCGTCTGGCAGGGGGACCGCGGCACCGGCACCAGCGGCTACCGCGACTACTCGCGCGCCCACGTCGTCACGGCGGAGGGCAACGCGCACCCCATCGAGGGCAGCAGCGACCGGCCGTTCCACGGGGACGCCGAGCGGTGGAACCCGGAGGAGCTGCTGCTCGCCGCGCTCAGCCAGTGCCACATGCTCTCCTACCTGCACGTCGCGACGAAGCGCGGCATCGTCGTCACCGCCTACCAGGACGACGCGATCGGCACCATGCGGCAGCAGGGCGACGGCGGCCGGTTCACCTCGGTCACGCTGCGGCCCCGGGTGACGATCGCCGCCGGCGACCCGGCTGAGGCGATCGAGGCGCACGAGGAGGCGCAGCGGCTCTGCTTCATCGCCAGCTCGGTGAACTTCGCGGTGCGCCACGAGCCGACCGTCACGATCGGGTGACGAGCGGCCGCGGCACAGGTCCCGCATAGCCTCGTCGGCTATCGTCGCGACGTGCCTCGGAGCCTCACCGCCGTCCTGTCCGTCTCGCTGACCGCCGCGCTCGCGGCCGTCGCGCTCACCGCCTGCGGCTCGACCGCGCCGGCGCCGACCTCGACCTCGTCGGCCGCCGACTGCCAGCCGGCCGCGCCGGGCGACGCCTCCGCCTCGGTGACCGTCCGGGGCGACCTCGGCGGCGCGCTCGCCGTCGACGCGTCCTTCCCGCTGCAGACCGACCGCACCGAGCGGTCCGTCCTCGTCGACGGATCCGGCCAGGCGCTCGACGACGGCTGGACCGCGAACCTCTTCTACGCGATCTACAACGGCGCGACCGGCGAGCTGATCGAGGACTCGCACGACATCAGCACCGACCCGGTGCCGTTCGTGTACGAGAGCGGGAGCGCGATCCCCGGCATGGAGTCCGCGCTGCGCTGCTCGACCGCGGGCTCGCGCGTGGTCGCGGTCATCCCGCCGGCCGAGGGCTTCGGCGCGGACGGCCTGCCGGACGTCGGCCTCCAGGCCGGCCAGTCCTTGCTGCTGGTGGCGGACATCCTCTCCCTGGAGGAGACGCCGACCACGAGCGAGCCGAGCGCGACGCCGCTGCCCACCCCGTCCGCGTGGACGACCGACATCCCCGCGGTGGACCTGACGACCAGCCCGCCGACCGTGACCAT
Source organism: Micrococcales bacterium 73-13 (assembly GCA_001898855.1). Lineage (GTDB taxonomy): Bacteria > Actinomycetota > Actinomycetes > Actinomycetales > Microbacteriaceae > 73-13. The sequence continues at coordinate 17,105 of MKVN01000045.1, read as the reverse complement.
TCCCGACGCACCCGCACCGACCGATCTGGTGCTGACGGTGCTCGAGGAGGGCGACGGCGCGGTCGTGCCGAACCCCGCCACGGTGACCATCGACTACCACGGGCTGAGCTGGGACACCAAGGAGGTCTTCGACAGCAGCTACGCGCGCGGCACGCCGGCGACGTTCTCCACCGGCGGCGTGATCACCGGCTTCGCCGCGGCGATCGTCGGCCAGAAGGTCGGCTCGACGGTGCTCGTCTCGATCCCGCCGGACCTCGCCTACGGCACCGACCCGGCGAAGCACGAACTGGGCGGGCAGACGCTGGTGTTCCTCATCCACATCGAGGCGGCGCAGTAGCCGCTCGCGCTAGCGTGATGCCATGCGCCGCGTCCTGATCCTCGGCAGCACCGGCTCGATCGGCACCCAGGCGCTCGACGTGGTGCGGTCCGCGCCGGACCGGTTCCGGGTGGTCGGGCTCGCCGCGGGCAGCAACGCGGCGCTGCTCGCCGAGCAGGCCGCGGCGCTCGGCGTGCCGCGCTCGGCGACCGCGATCGGCGCGGAGGACGCGGTGCGGCTGATCGGCGACGTCGAGGCGGACGTCGTGCTGAACGGCATCACCGGCGCCGTCGGCCTCGCCCCGACGCTCGTGGCGCTCGCAACCGGCGCGACGCTCGCGCTCGCGAACAAGGAGTCGCTCATCGTCGGCGGCCCGCTCGTGACGGCCGCGGCGGCGCCGGGCCAGATCGTCCCGGTCGACTCCGAGCACAGCGCCGTCGCGCAGGCCCTCCGGTCCGGCGCGCCGGCGGAGGTCCGCCGCCTGGTGCTGACCGCGAGCGGCGGTCCGTTCCGGGGCCGCAGCCGCGAGTCGCTGACGGCGGCGACCCCGGCGGAGGCGCTCGCGCATCCGACCTGGGACATGGGCCGGGTCATCACGACGAACTCCGCGACGCTGGTGAACAAGGGCCTTGAGGTGATCGAGGCGCATCTGCTGTTCGGCGTGCCGTACGAGCGGATCGAGGTCGTCGTGCACCCCCAGTCGGTCGTGCACTCGATGGTCGAGTTCGTCGACGGCTCGACGATCGCGCAGGCGTCCCCGCCGGACATGCGGCTGCCGATCTCGCTCGGCCTCGGCTGGCCGGACCGGGTGCCCGGCGCCGGCGCGCCGCTGGACTGGACCCGGGCCGCGCAGTGGACGTTCGAGCCGCTCGACCACGCGGCGTTCCCGGCGGTCGCGCTCGCGAAGCGGGTCGGGAGCGCCGGCGGCACGTTCCCCGCGGTCTTCAACGCGGCGAACGAGGTCGCCGTCGACGCCTTCCATGACGGCCGGATCGGGTTCCTCGACATCGTCGGCACGATCGAGCGCGTCGTCGACGCGCACGAGCCCGAGGCCGGCGCGCCGAGCCTCGACTCGGTCCTCGCCGCCGACGCCTGGGCGCGCGCAGCCGCCGGGCGCCGGCTGCCCTGACGCGGCCGGACTCAGCCGGACGCGAAGAGCAGCGGCAGCCCGATCGCGACGAACGCCGCCCACAGCGAGTAGGCCGGCAGCGTCCCCATCAGCCAGCGCTCGAGCGCCGCGACGGGGCGCCGGCCCGCGAGCTGGAGCGCCGAGAGCACGGCCGCGACCGCGAGGACGGCGAAGAGCAGCACGTTGAGCCCCGCCGCCGCGACCCGGTTCGGCGTCCAGCCGTGCTCGCCGATCCGGCCGACGAGGTCGACGAGGACGAAGGCGTCGAGCCCGAGCGCGCCGACGACGGCGACGAGCCCCGCGATGTCGAAGAACCGGGTCGCCCGGCCCTCGGTGCGCGCCGAGAGATTGTAGAGGACGAGCGCGAGGGCGAGCACGAGGATCGCGTCGAAGACGATCATGAGCTCGCGGTTGAAGGGCTGCGTCGCGCCGAGCACGAGGTAGACGGCCGCGCTCGCGACGGTGACGATCGCGAAGAGCGGGGTGAAGGTGCGGGCGAGGACGGGCGCGATGTTCTCGATGACCGACTGCTTGAGCTCGACGAGCCAGGCGGCGAAGGGGAACGCGATGACCGCGAGGGACAGGACGCCCCACTCCAGGAGCGGCGTGACGACCCCGGGCGCGAGCGGCATGAGGATCGCGACGGTGAGCCCGAAGAGCAGCTGACCGCCGAGCGCGATGAGGACGTAGTAGACGAGGCCCTCGCCCGTGAAGCGCACGAGATCCATCCGCCGCCCGGTGTCGCGCCACCCGGTCGCGGTGTAGGCGAGGCCGACGAACAGCCAGCAGGCGATCGGGGCGTGCAGCGCGGTGAGGACGAGGGTCTGCGCGCCGATGCCGTCCCCGCTCAGCAGGAGCTGGGACGGCATCAGGTTGACCGCGAGCGCGACGAGCCCGAAGGGGATCGCCGTCGCGAGCACGATGCGCAGGCCCGGTCGGCGGCGCACGAGCAGCCAAGCGGCGACCGCGGCGACCGGGATCATCCCGGCGTTGCGCAGCAGCCAGGTCGGGTCGGCGGGGAGGCCGAAGAGCTGCGTGTCGAGCTTGCGGGTGGAGGTCGCGATCGACAGCACGCGGATGAGCTGGAGGACGGCGGCCGCCGCGAGGCCGATCAGCAGCGCCGAGCGGAGGCCGCCGGCCCCGCCGCCGCGCTCCGCTGGGGCGGGCGCCGCGACGAGCTGCTTCCACAGCCGGGCGCTGTTCGTCCGGGCGAACTCGCGGGAGATCGCGTCGATCGCCCCGAGCCGCTTGACCGCGACGAGGAAGGCCTCGTCGTCGTCGAGGCCCGCCGCGCGGAGCTCGTCGACGCGGTCGCGCAGGTGCGTCTCGAGCTCCTCGGCCTCGGCCGGCTCGATCGTCCTCGCGCGGTCGACGTAGCCGCGCCACTCCGCGATGCGCGCCTCGAGCGCCGCGCCGGCCATCAGGTGCCCCCGAGCAGGGGCGCGGGTCCGCCCCGCTCCCAGAGCCGGTCGAGCGTCTGCGTCACCGCGGCCCACTGGCTGCGCTGCTCGGCGAGCTCGCGGCGCCCGGCCTCGGTGATCGCGTAGTACTTGCGCCGCCGCCCCTCGGGCGACGAGCCCCATTCCGCGGCGAGCAGGCCGAGCGCCTGGAGCCGGTGGAGCAGCGGGTAGAGCATGCCGTCGCTCCACTCGAGCTCGCCGCCGGACAGCTCCCGGACCCGGGCGAGGATCGCGTAGCCGTAGCTGCGCCCCTCGGCGAGGATCGCGAGCACGAGCGGCGTCGCGACCGCCGCGACGAGGTCCTTGTCGATCCGCACGGCGCCTCCCTCCTCGATACCTGCCAGAACTATACATTGCAGTTCTAGGTATTGACGGGAAGCGCGATAGCGGGGGGGGGGCACAGCGTTCTCACGCTCCGCGATCAGTGGTCGCCGATACGGTTGTCGCCGAGGAGGGTCGCGTGAACCTGGAGACCGTGCTGCTGTACGTGCTCGGCATCGTGCTCGTCCTCATCGGCCTCGCGATCTCGATCGGGCTGCACGAGCTCGGGCATCTCGTCCCCGCCAAGCGCTTCGGCGTGTACGTGAGCAGGTACATGATCGGCTTCGGCCCGACGCTGTGGTCGCGCCGGCGCGGCGAGACCGAGTACGGCATCAAGCTGCTCCCGCTCGGCGGCTACATCGCGATGGCCGGCATGTACCCGCCGAGGCACGACGGCGATCCGATGCGCGACTCGACGACCAGCTTCTTCGACGCCGCGGTGCAGGAGGCCGGGCCGAGCGAGGACCCGGCCCGCGCGTTCTACCGGCTGCCCATCTGGAAGCGGATCGTCATCATGCTCGGCGGCCCGGCGATGAACCTCCTCCTCGCGGTGGTCTGCTTCGCGATCGTGCTCTGCGGCTTCGGCATCCCGCAGGTCACGAACGTCGTCGGCAGCGTGTCGACCTGCGTCATCCCGGTCGGCAGCGACCGGACCGAGTGCGCCGCGACCGACGATCCGGCGCCGGCCGTCGTCGCCGGCATCGAGCCGGGGGATCGGATCGTCGCGATCGACGGGGTCGCGACGACCGCCTGGGTCGACGTGGCCGAGGCGATCCGAGTGCACCCCGGGCAGCCGATCGACCTGACCGTCGAGCGGGCCGGCGAGCAGGTGGGGCTCACCGCGACCCCGCTGCTCTCGCAGAACTACGCGCTCGACGACGAGGGCGCCGTGATCGTCGGCGCGGACGGCGAGCCGGAGGTCGTCGACGTCGGGGTGCTCGGCATCCGGCCCGGCACCGAGAACGTCCGGCAGTCGCCGCTGGCGGTGCTCCCCGCCGTCGGGGAGAACGTCGGCGCCGTGGTCGGCGCGATCGCCACGCTGCCGCAGCGGGTGTGGGACCTCGGCGTCGCGATGTTCGGCGGGGGCGAGCGGGACCCGAACGGCCTCGTCGGCGTGGTCGGGATCGGGCGCCTGGCGGGCGAGATCACGAGCTACCAGACCGCGAGCGTCGCCGATCGGGCCTCCTCGATCGTCGGCCTGCTCGGCTCGCTGAACGTCGCGCTGTTCCTCTTCAACCTCATCCCGCTGGTGCCGCTCGACGGTGGCCACGTGTTCGGCGCGCTGTGGGAGGGGCTGCGGCGGTGGTTCGCGCGGCTGCGCCGCCGGCCGGACCCGGGGCCGATCGACATCCAGAAGCTCGCGCCGCTGACGCTCGCGGTGACGGTGCTGCTGCTCGCGCTCGGCGCGTTCGTGATCCTCGCCGACATCATCAAGCCGATCAGCATCCTGTAGCCGACGGCGCTCGGCGCGTCCCGCGGCGCAGCTGGGACGAGCTCCGGGCGGCGACGCGTACGCTGGAGCCGTGCCCGCGGTGAACCTCGGACGGCCCGAGCCCCTGACGCTCGCGCCGCGTCGCGCCTCCCGGCAGATCCGGGTCGGCAAGGTGCTGGTCGGGGGCGGCGCGCCGGTCTCGGTCCAGTCGATGACGACGACGAAGACGACCGACATCAACGGCACGCTGCAGCAGATCGCCGAGCTCACGGCCTCCGGCTGCGACATCGTCCGCGTCGCGGTCCCGTCGCAGGACGACGCCGACGTGCTGCACATCATCGCGAAGAAGTCGCAGATCCCGGTCATCGCCGACATCCACTTCCAGCCGAAGTACGTCTTCCAGGCGATCGACGCCGGCTGCGCGGCGGTGCGCGTCAACCCGGGGAACATCCGCAGATTCGACGACCAGGTCGGCGCGATCGCCGCCGCCGCGAAGGCCGCGGGCACCTCGCTGCGGATCGGCGTCAACGCCGGCTCGCTCGAGCCGAGCCTGCTGCAGAAGCACGGCAAGGCGACACCGGAGGCGCTGGTCGAGTCGGCGGTCTGGGAGGCGAGCCTGTTCGAGGAGCACGACTTCCACGACTTCAAGATCTCGGTCAAGCACAACGACCCGGTGGTCATGGTCAAGGCCTACCGACTGCTCGCCGAGCGCGGCGACTGGCCGCTGCACCTCGGCGTGACCGAGGCGGGGCCGGCCTTCCAGGGCACGATCAAGTCGGCGACGGCGTTCGGCATCCTGCTCGGCGAGGGGCTCGGCGACACCATCCGGGTGTCGCTCTCGGCGCCGCCGGTCGAGGAGGTCAAGGTCGGCCTGCAGATCCTGCAGTCGCTGAACCTCCGCGAGCGCAGGCTCGAGATCGTCTCCTGCCCGTCCTGCGGGCGGGCGCAGGTCGACGTCTACACGCTCGCCGACGCGGTGACCGAGGGGCTCAAGGACGTGACCGTCCCGCTGCGCGTCGCGGTGATGGGATGCGTCGTCAACGGCCCCGGGGAGGCGCGCGAGGCCGACCTCGGTGTCGCCTCCGGCAACGGCAAGGGCCAGATCTTCGTCAAGGGCGAGGTGATCAGGACGGTCCCGGAGGACGAGATCGTCGCGACCCTCATCGCCGAGGCGCAGCGCATCGCCGCCGAGGCCCCGGCGGACGCCCCGCTCGGCGCGCCGGTCGTCGTCACCGTCTGAGCGCATCGCCCGGTCCGCAGGGCGGCATTGACATCCGATCTATAGCGATATATCGTTGATGCAACTTAGAAGTTCTCAGAAGGAGCATCATGCATCATCACGAGCACATCGGCCGGAACAGGTCCGGCCACGACCACCGCATCGGCGAGGCCACCCGCGCCCGCCGTCACGAGTTCGGCGCCGGCTTCGGCCCGTTCCCGCCCGGCTTCGGCCCGGGCGCCTTCCGCGGCGGCCACCCCGGCGGCCCGCGCCGCCGCCCGAGGGGCGACGTCCGCGCCGCGATCCTCGCGCTGCTGGCCGAAGAGGAGACCGCGAGCCTCAACGGCTACGGCATCATGAAGGCGATCGCCGAGCGCACCGAGGGCGCCTGGGCACCGAGCCCCGGCTCCGTCTACCCGACGCTCCAGCAGCTCGTCGACGAGGGCCTGATCGCCCAGACCGGCGAGGGGCGGAAGACCGAGTACGCGCTGACCGACGAGGGCCGCGCCCACGTCGAGGAGCACGCCGAGCGGCTCGGCGCCTGGGCCGAGGCGCAGCGCCCGAGCGACGCGAGCCGCGAGCTCATGGAGCAGGCCGGCCGGCTGATGGCCGTGCTCGGCCAGTTCCGGCTGAACGCGACCGACGCGCAGCGCGCCGCCGCGGCCGCCAGGCTCGACGAGCTCCGGAAGGCGCTCTACCTCATCCTCGCCGAATGATCCCCTAGGGATAGGCGGCGCGCGCGGCGCGCGGCGGTGGGAGACTGTGCCGGTGACGACGTTCACCGAACGGCTGCAGCCGACCCAGTCGATCCACCGCACCGGCGAGGAGGCGGCGGCCGCGGGCCGCGCGCTGCGCGAGCACATCCCGCGCAGCGCGCACGCCCTGCTCGCGCCGCCGGACCGCGACCCGCTGGAGATCCTCCAGCAGCAGAACGCGACCCGGCTGCCCGAGCTCGTCCCGCTCCGACTCGGCCGCATGGCGTCGAGCCCCTTCGCGTTCTACCGCGGGGCCGCGGCGCTGATGGCCTTCGACCTCGCCGCGGACACCACCACCGGCCTGGAGGTCGTCGCCTGCGGCGACGCGCACATCTCGAACTTCGGCCTCTACGCCTCGCCCGAGCGCACGCTCGTGTTCGACCTCAACGACTTCGACGAGGCGGCGATCGCGCCGTGGGAGTGGGACCTGAAGCGGCTCGTCACGAGCGTCGTCATCGCCGCCCAGGAGAACGCGTACGCCCCCAAGGACGTCCGCGCCGTCGCGCTCGCCGCCGCCGCGGCGTACCGGAAGGGCATGCGGGAGCTCGCCGCCCTGCCGGTGCTGCAGCGCTACCACTACCGGGCCGACATCGACCGGGCGCTCGTCGCGGCCAAGCGCCGGCGGGACGGCGTCTTCGCCGTGCTCAGCCGGGCCGTGAAGCAGGCCCAGCGCCGCACCGCGGACCGCTATCTGGAGAAGGTCTCCGAGCTCGACGCCTCCGGCCGTCGCCGGCTCATCGAGAACCCGCCGCTGCTGACCCGGGTGACGCCCGAGCAGGAGGCGATCGTCGAGGACCTGATGGTCGCCTACCAGGCGACGCTCCCGCTCGACGTCGCGATCCTGCTCGGCCAGTTCGCGATCGACGACGTCGCCCGCCGCGTGGTCGGCGTCGGCAGCGTCGGCACCCGCTGCTTCATCGTCGTGCTCCGCGACCACAGCGGGGGATCGATCATCCTGCAGGTGAAGGAGGCGCCGCCCTCGGTGCTCAACAGCCACGGCCGGATGCCGGTGCCGACCCGGACGCGGGCCGACGGCGTCCTCGAGGCGCTGCACGGCAGCGAGGGGCAGCGCGTGGTGGGGAGCCAGCGCGTGCTGCAGGCCGTGTCGGATCCGTTCCTCGGCCATTTCAGCGCGAACGGGCGCGACTACTACGTCCGGCAGTTCCGGGACCAGAAGGGCTCGATCGAGGCGATCGGACTCGCCCTGCCGGAGTTCATCGCCTACGTCGAGGCGTGCGGCGTGATGCTCGCCAGGGCGCACGCGCAGAGCGCCCCCGCGCCGACGATCGCCGGCTATCTCGGCGGCTCGGACGCGCTCGATCGCGCCGTCGTCGACTGGTCGCTCGGCTACGCGGAGCGGTCGGCGGTCGACCACGAGCGGCTGCGGTCCGCCATCGCCCGCGGCCAGGTCGAGGCGGTCGCCGGGATCTGATCCGACGCGGACGGCCGCGACGGGACGCGACCGGTGCTGGCTAGGCTTGTCGGGTGCTCCAGCGCTACTCCCAGCTGTTCGTCCGCACCCTCCGCGAGGACCCCGCGGACGCCGAGGTCGACAGCCACCGCCTGCTCGTGCGCGCCGGCTACATCCGGCGCCAGGCCCCCGGCATCTTCGCCTGGCTGCCGCTCGGACTGCGGGTCCGACGCCGGCTCGAGGACGTGATCCGCGAGGAGATGACCGCCGCCGGCGCGCAGGAGGTGCACTTCCCGGCGCTGCTGCCGCGCGAGCCGTACGAGGCGTCGGGGCGCTGGACCGAGTACGGCGACGGCATCTTCCGGCTGAAGGACCGCAAGGAGGCCGACTACCTGCTCGCGCCGACGCACGAGGAGGTCTTCACGCTGCTGGTGAAGGACCTGTACGGCTCCTACAAGGACCTGCCGCTGACGATCTACCAGATCCAGGACAAGTACCGCGACGAGGTGCGGCCGCGGGCCGGCCTGCTGCGCGGCCGCGAGTTCTCGATGAAGGACGCGTACTCCTTCGACGTCGACGACGCCGGGCTGGAGGCCAGCTACCAGGCGCAGCGCGACGCCTACGAGCGGATCTATCGCCGGCTCGGCCTCGACTACGTCATCGTGCAGGCGCACGCCGGCGCGATGGGCGGCTCCCGGTCGGAGGAGTTCCTGCTGCCGGTCGAGATCGGCGAGGACACCTTCGTGCGCTCCGCCGGCGGCCTCGCCGCGAACGTCGAGGCCTTCCGCGCGCTCGTCCCCGCCGCCCGTCCGGTCGACGGGCTGCCGGCCGCCGTGGTCCGGGACACCCCCGGCACGACGACCATCCAGTCCCTCGTCGAGTTCGCGAACGCGCACCACCCGCGCGAGGACGGCCGCGACTGGACCGCCGGCGACACGCTGAAGCACGTCGTGCTCGCGCTCGTCGCGCCGACCGGCGAGCGCTCGCTCGTCGTCGTCGGCCTGCCCGGCGACCGCGAGGTGGACCTGAAGCGGGCGGAGGCGGCGTTCTCCCCGAACGACGTCGAGCCGGCCGCCGAGGCCGACTTCGCCGCGAACCCCGGCCTCGTCAAGGGCTACCTCGGCCCCTGGTCCGCGACCGGCCCGGTGCTCGGGACCGAGTCGGCGACCGGCATCCGGTATCTCCTCGACCCGCAGGCGGTCCCCGGCAGCGAGTGGATCGCCGGCGCGAACGAGGAGGGCCGGCACGTCTTCGGGCTCGTCGTCGGCCGGGACCTCGCCGCCGACGGGGCGGCCGAGATCGGCGAGGTGCGCGAGGGGGACCTCGCCGTCGACGGCACCCCGGTCGAGCTCGCCCGCGGCATGGAGATCGGCCACGTGTTCCAGCTCGGCCGCAAGTACGCCGAGGCGCTCGGCCTGAAGGTCCTGGACCGCGACGGGCGGCTCGTCACGGTCACGATGGGCTCCTACGGCATCGGCGTCACCCGCGTGCTCGCCGCGATCGCCGAGCTGAACCACGACGACAAGGGCCTCGTCTGGCCGCGCGAGATCGCGCCGTTCGACGTGCAGGTCGTGGTCGCCGGCAAGGACGACGCGATCGTCGAGGCGGCCGACGCGCTCGCGGCCCGGCTCGACCGCGACGGCCTGGACGTGCTGCTCGACGACCGCGACGAGCGGCCGGGCGTGAAGTTCGGCGATGCCGAGCTGCTCGGCGTCCCGACCATCGTGATCGTCGGCAAGGGCGTCGCCGAGGGGCTCGTCGAGCTCTGGGACCGCCGCTCGGGGGAGCGCACGCAGCTCGCGCTCGCGGGCGCGGCCGACGCGGTGCGCGCGGCGATCGGCGGCTGAGGCTCAGCCGAGGCGGATCGTCGCGGGGCCGCGGCTCACGGATCCCAGACCGGCCGCAGCAGGTCGCCGAACTCCGCGCGGATCCGCTCCCGGATCGCGGCGAGCTCGGGGTACCGGTCGAAGAACGCGAGCTTCGCGGCGACCCTGGTCCGCGGCGGGCCCGGCACGGGCTCGACGACGTAGGCCATGAACGACTCGGCGATGTCCTCCTCGACGTTCTTCGCCGCGTAGCTGCTGACGAAGTCCTCCTCGTGCTGCGCATAGAACGACTCGCGGAGCGCGAGGTCGTCCGTCGCGATCGCGGGCGCCCGGTCGCCGTAGCCCGACCAGAACTCGTCCCAGAAGGCGCGCAGGTAGGCGTCGTCGGCCCAGCAGCCCTCGGACGGCGCCACGACCTCGCAGGTCGCGTCGGGCGGCGTCTGATCGCGGTTCAGCGTCAGCAGGTGCGCGTACTCGTGCACCAGGGTCGTCAGCAGGTACGACATGTCGGTCGCCCCGGCGAGGTTCACCGCGAGGTGCCAGTACTCCGGCCGCTCGGAGTCCTGCTGCACATAGGCGAGCAGGTCCGCGTCGACGCTGTCGCCGACGGTGTAGCTGAGGATCACCTCGGCCGCGAAGGCCGGCGTGGCCACCCGCTCGAACGTCGCCCACACCTCCGCGGCGAGGCCGCTCGCCGCGGGGGAGAGGGAGCCGTCGTCGAGGACGTCGTAGATGGCGGTCGAGCCCCATTCCGGGTCCTCGCCGGTCCGGGGCCGCAGCACGTCGGACGCCGCCGCGCCGCTCGCCGCCGGGATCGGATCGCCGATGCCGAGCCGGTCGCGGTTGGCCGCGACGATCCCGAGCACCAGCAGCAGGGCGAGCGCGAGCGTGACGGAGATGGCGCTCACGATGATCGGAGCCCGGCGCACGTGGCCACCCTATCGCCGGGCTCGGGCCGGTCGGCTACCCTGGATGGCCGACACAACCGAACACGAGCAACTGAAGAGGGACACGGCCATGGACATCGACATCCGCAATCTCCGCGACGTCTCGGTCGAGCGGGAGATCCCGTTCGAGGAGCTCGTCTCGATCGTCGAGCAGGCCGTCCTGATGGCCTATCTGCGGCACACCGGCCAGCTCGACCACAAGCCCGGCGGCAACGAGGGCAAGGCGCGCGTCGAGCTCGACCACCGCACCGGCCACGTCCGCATCTACGTCCCCGAGCGCGACGAGGAGGGCGAGGTGCTCGGCGAGGTCGAGGACGAGCCGGAGGACTTCGGCCGGATCGCCGCGGCGGCGGCGAAGCAGGTGATCGTGCAGCGCATGCGCGACATCGGCGACGAGAAGGTGCTCGGCGAGTTCAAGGGCAAGGAGGGCGACATCGTCGCCGGCATCATCCAGCAGGGCCCGAACCCGCGGATGGTCCACGTCGACCTCGGCGGCAAGATCGAGGGCATCCTGCCGCCGGAGGAGCAGGTGCCGGGCGAGGACTACGCGCACGGCACGCGCCTGCGGGCGTTCGTCACGAGCGTGACCCGCGGCCAGAAGGGCCCGTCGATCACGCTGTCCCGGACCCATCCCGGTCTCGTCCGCAAGCTGTTCGCGCTCGAGGTGCCGGAGATCGCGCAGGGGCTCGTCGAGATCGCCTCGGTCGCGCGCGAGGCCGGCCACCGCACCAAGATCGCGGTCCGCGCCACGCAGCCCGGCGTCAACGCGAAGGGCGCGTGCATCGGCGAGCTCGGCTCGCGGGTGCGCGCCGTCACCGCGGAGCTCGCGGGGGAGAAGATCGACATCGTCGACTGGTCGGAGGACCTCCCGGCGTTCGTCGCGAACGCGCTGAGCCCGGCGAAGGTCACCGAGGCGTTCGTGATCGACGCCGCGACGAAGGCGGTGCGCGCGCTCGTCCCCGACTACCAGCTCTCGCTCGCGATCGGCAAGGAGGGCCAGAACGCCCGCCTCGCCGCGAAGCTGACCGGCGCCAAGATCGACATCCAGCCCGACTCGGTGATGGAGGCCTGAGCGCCGGCCGTCGGATCGGAGGAGGTCCCGAGTGGGCGTCGCGGGCGCCGGAGCCGCGGATCGCGGGCGGCGCGTCCCGATCCGCACCTGCGTCGGCTGCCGTCGCGCTGTGCCGCAGGCGGAGCTGTCGCGGTTCGCGGTCGTCGACGGCGAGGTCGCCGCGGACGTCGGGCGCCGGTTGCCGGGGCGCGGCGCCTGGCTGCACGAGGATCCGGAGTGCCGGACGGCGGCCGAGCGCCGCGGCGCGCTCGGGCGGGCGCTGCGACGCTCGCGGGCCAGGTAGAATGAATCGCTCGGGCAGGCGCCCGACCCCTGGCAGAACAGGCAGAAACCACCATGGACCACTGATGAGCGGCTCGAAATGAGGCTCTTCAACTAAGGCTTGCCCTCCTGATGGGGCGTGCAGGCCCCCGAACAGGAGAAATCTGTGGCAAACCCACGTGTCCACGAAGTCGCCGCCGAGCTCGGCGTCGACACCAAGATCGCGCTCGCCAAGCTCAAGGACCTCGGCGAGTTCGTCAAGGGCCCCGCGTCCTCGATCGCGCCGCCCGTCGTGCGCCGGCTGAAGGCCGCGCTCGAGGCGGACGGCGTCGCCACCGGGCCGAAGCCGGCGGCGGAGAAGAGGCCGGCCGCGCCGAAGCCCGCACCGCGTCCGTCCGCGCCCGCCGAGCCGGCGCCCGAGCCGGCCGCGGTCGACGACGAGACGGTCGCCCCGCCGCACGTGCCGACCGTCGCGGAGCGGCAGGCGGCGCAGCAGGCCGCGCAGGCCGCGGCCGAGGCGCCGAGCCCCGCCGAGGCGGACGCCCCGAGCCCCGGCGCGCCCCGTCCGGGCGCGCCCCGCCCCGGTGCCCCGCGCCCGGGGAACAACCCGTACTCCTCGGCGCAGGGCATGCAGCGCCCCGGCGCTCCGCGTCCCGGCAACAACCCGTACTCGTCCGCGCAGGGCATGCCCCGTCCGGGCGGCGGCGCGGGCATCCCGCGGCCGCAGGCCCCGCGTCCCGGCCAGGGCTTCCGCCCCGGTCAGCCCGGCCAGGGCGGTCCGCGTCCGGCCGGCGCCGGGCGCCCGGGCGGCCCCGGCCGTCCCGGCGGCTTCGGCGGTCCGCGTCCCGGCGGCGCCGGCACCGGCGGCGGCTTCGGCGCGCCGCGTCCGGCCGGCGGCGGCCCCGGCGGCCGCGGGCGCACCGGCGGCACCGCCGGCGCCTTCGGTCGCGGCGGCGGCAAGGCGAAGTCCCGCAAGTCGAAGCGGACGAAGCGCGCCGAGTTCGAGATGCGGGAGGCCCCGACCCTCGGCGGCGTCGCCCTCCCGCGCGGCAACGGGCAGGCCATCCGGCTGCGCCGCGGCTCGTCGATCACCGACCTCGCCGACAAGCTCGAGACGCTGACCGGCCTGACGGTCCAGCCCGGCGCGCTCGTGACGGCGCTGTTCCACCTCGGCCAGATGGCGACGGCGACCGAGTCGCTCGACGAGGCGACGTTCTCCATCCTCGGCGAGGAGCTCGGCTACCAGATCGAGGTCGTCTCCCCGGAGGACGAGGACAAGGAGCTGCTCGCCGGCTTCGACCTCGACCTGGAGGCGGAGCTCGAGGACGAGGACGAGGACGACCTGGTCGCGCGGCCGCCGGTCGTCACCGTGATGGGCCACGTCGACCACGGCAAGACCAAGCTGCTCGACGCGATCCGCAACGCGAACGTCGTCGCCGGCGAGGCGGGCGGCATCACGCAGCACATCGGCGCCTACCAGGTGCACCAGGTGCACGACGGCGTCGACCGCTTCATCACCTTCATCGACACCCCCGGCCACGAGGCGTTCACCGCCATGCGCGCCCGCGGCGCCCAGGTGACCGACATCGCGATCCTCGTGGTCGCGGCCGACGACGGCATCATGCCGCAGACGATCGAGGCGCTGAACCACGCCCAGGCGGCCGGCGTGCCGATCGTGGTCGCGGTGAACAAGGTGGACAAGGAGGGTGCGAACCCCGCGAAGGTCCGCCAGCAGCTCACCGAGTTCGGCCTGGTCGCCGAGGAGTACGGCGGCGACACGATGTTCATCGACGTGTCGGCGCTGCAGGGCATCGGCATCCAGGAGCTCCTCGACGCCGTGCTGCTGACCGCGGACGCCGGTCTCGACCTGCGCGCCAACCCCGACAAGGCCGCCCGCGGCGTCGCGATCGAGGCGAAGCTCACGAGGGGCCAGGGCTCGGTCGCGACCGTGCTCATCCAGTCCGGCACGCTGCACGTCGGCGACCCGATCGTCGCCGGCACCGCCTACGGCCGCGTGCGCGCGATGCACGACGAGAACGGCGAGCCGGTCGAGGCGGCCGGGCCGTCGCGACCCGTCCAGGTGCAGGGCCTGTCCAGCGTCCCGCGCGCGGGCGACACGTTCATCGTGACCGAGGACGACCGCACCGCGCGGCAGATCGCCGAGAAGCGCGAGGCCGTCGAGCGCAACGCCCAGCTCGCGAAGGGTCGCAAGCGGATCTCCCTCGAGGACTTCGCCGAGGCCGTCGAGAAGGGCAAGGTCGACACCCTCAACCTCATCATCAAGGGCGACGTCTCCGGCGCCGTCGAGGCGCTCGAGGAGTCGCTGCTGAAGATCGAGGTCGACGACTCCGTCCAGCTGCGCATCCTGCACCGCGGCGTCGGCGCGATCACCGAGTCGGACATCGACCTGGCGACGATCGACGACGCGATCGTCATCGGCTTCAACGTCCGTCCCGACGTGAAGGCCCGCGAGCGCGCCGCGCGCGAGGGCGTCGACGTCCGGTTCTACTCGGTCATCTACACCGCCCTCGACGACATCGAGCAGTCCCTCAAGGGCATGCTCAAGCCGGAGTTCGAGGAGGTCCAGTCGGGCCTCGCGGAGATCCGCGAGGTGTTCCGCTCCTCGAAGGTGGGGAACATCGCCGGTGTGCTGGTGCAGTCCGGCACCATCACGCGCAATGCGAAGGCGCGGGTCATCCGCGACGGCGTGGTGCTCGCCGACGGGCTCGCCATCGATTCGCTGCGGCGGTTCAAGGACGACGTCACCGAGGTCCGCGAGGGCTACGAGTGCGGCATCGGCCTCGGCAGGTTCAACGACATCCAGGTCGGCGACGAGATCGAGACGATCGAGATGCGCGAGAAGCCGCGCGCGTAGCGCGCGGGTCGAGTGGGCCGAAGGCCGTATCGAGACCCAGGGGCAGGAATGGCATCACCAGAACGCGTCGCCAAGATGGCGGACCGCATCCGCGAGATCGTGGCGCGCCGGCTCGAGAAGGGCCTGCGCGACCCGCGGCTCGGCTTCGTGACGATCACGGACGTCCGGGTGACCGGCGACCTCCAGCACGCCTCGGTGTTCTACACCGTGTACGGCACGGAGGAGGAGCGGCGCGACTCCGCCGCGGCGCTCAGGGCCGCGACCGGGATGCTGCGCTCCGAGGTCGGCCGCCAGCTCTCGGTCCGTCTGACCCCGTCGCTCGAGTTCATCCCGGACGCGATCCCGGAGAACGCGGCGGCGATCGAGTCGGCGCTCGCGGAGGCCGCGCGGCGCGACGCCGAGGTCGAGGCGCTCGCGGCGCACGCCGAGTACGCGGGCGACCCCGATCCCTACGTCAAGCCGCGCGAGCGCGACGAGGACGAGGACTAGGGGGTCGTCCGCCCGGGACGTCGCGCTCGCGGTCCCGACCCCGCGCCGATCAGGACGGCGGATCAGTCCTCGACGGCGAAGCGGCCCGAGCGGCCGGCGGGCAGCAGGGTCGCGAGGACGGTGCTGAGCGCGAGGACCGCCGCGCCGACGAGGATCGCAGGCCGCGCCGCGTCGACGTAGCCGGTCGGGCTGAGCACCCCGCCCGCGCCCGTGAACACCGCCGTGAGCACCGCGATGCCGAGCGCGACGCCGATCTCGCGGACGGTCGAGTTCGTGCCGGACGCCTTCGCGGTGTCGCGCTGCGCGATGTTCGCGAGCACGGCCGTCGACGACGGCGCGAAGGTGAGGCCCATGCCGACGCCCGCCGCGATGAACGCCGGCAGCATCTCCCCGTAGGAGGTGTCGGTCTGCGTGATGATCGCGAGCCAGACGAGACCGAGGGTCTGCAGGGCGAGCCCGGCGACGAGCAGCGCACGGGTGCCGACGCGGGGTGCGAAGATCCCCGCCAGGGGCGCGACGATCATCGGGGCCATCGTCCACGGCGTCGTCATGATCGCCGCCTCGAGCGGCGTCTTGAACTGCACGATCTGCAGGAACTGGATGAGGATGAAGACCGCGCCGAACATGCCGAAGCTGAATCCGAAGCCGACCGCGTTCGCGATCGAGAAGCTCCGGTCGCGGAACAGGCGCAGCGGCAGCAGCGGCGTCGGCGTGCGCCGCTCCCAGAGCAGGAACGCGGCGAGCAGGATCGCGCCGCCGACGAGCGAGCCGGCGACCTCGAGGGAGCCCCAGCCCGCGTCGTTGCCGCGGACGATGCCGTAGACGACGGCGAGCACGCCGATCCCGGACAGCAGCAGGCCGGCGAAGTCGAGCCGGACGCGCTCGCCGAAGCTGTTGCGCAGCGAGCCGAGGACGAAGGGGAGCGCGACGAGCGCGAACGGGACGTTGATCCAGAAGATCGCCTGCCAGCTCCAGCCCTCGATGACCGCGCCGCCGACGAGCGGGCCCGCCGCGACGCCGAGGCCCGCGATGCCGCCCCAGACGCCGATCGCGAGCGGGCGGCGGCGCTCGGGCACCCCATCGCTGAGCAGCGCGAGCGAGAGCGGCATGATGCCGGCGCCGCCGACTCCCTGGATCGCGCGGGCGACGATGAGCTGCGTCGGGTCGGTGCTCAGCGCCGCCCCGACGGAGGCGAGCGTGAACACGGCGATGCCGACGAGGAAGACGGTGCGGCGGCCGAAGCGGTCGCCGAGCGCGACGGCCATCAGGATGAACGAGGCGAACGCGAGCGTGTACGCGTTGACGAACCACTGCAGCTCCTCGATCGAGGCGCCGAGGTCCTGGCGGATGACCGGGAGCGCGTTCGTCATGACGAGGTTGTCCAGCGTCGCCATGAACATCGGCAGGCCGGTCGCGATCAGGACGAGCGCGATCGGGCTGCGGCGGCCGGTCGGCGCGGGCGCCGTGGCGGTGGTGGCGGTCATGCGGGACTCCCGAGATTAAGTAATCAGACGATTACCAAGAAGATAAGTTATCGACTGATACCATGTCAAGGTGGACGCCCCGACGACGCGGATGAAGGCGGAGGACCG
>MKVN01000044.1 GCA_001898855.1 Micrococcales bacterium 73-13 | reverse complement strand
GGCGCGGGTCGATGACCGCGCTGGACCTGGCCCGGCGGGGCGCGCAGGTGTGGATCGTCGAGCCGCGCCTGGAGCTCGCCTTCGACGCGCCGCCCGCCGCCAGGGCCCGCACGGCCGGTTTCGTCGCGGAGCAGCCCGGTATCACGGTGCTGCTGGAGACCACCGTCGAGCTCGTCGCCGACGGCGTGCTCACGCTGCAGTCGCGCGACGAGTACTCGGTGCTGGAGGGCGTCACCCGGATCGTCACCGCCGAGGTGATGGCCGACAACGATCTCGCCGAGGCGCTCGTCATGCTCGAGCCGGAGCTGCCGGTGCACCGCATCGGCGACGCGCTGCGCCCGCGCGACATGTACTTCGCCACGCAGGACGCCGCCGACGCCGTCGAGCGCATCGGCCTCCGATCCGCCTTCTCCACCGATCGATCCCACGCAGGAGCAGCCCATGACGCTTGACAACCCCGGACTGCTGACCCCGGGCCGGATCGGTGCGATGGAGCTGAGCGGCCGCATCCTGCAGGCGCCGATGTCCCGCGGACTCGGCAATCGGGACGGCTCGGTCACCCAGCGCTTCATCGACTTCTGCGAGGCGCGCGCCGCCGGCGGGGCGCCCCTGGTGACGACCGACGGCGCGAACATCGACAACCTCGGCAACTCGCATCGCTCGGGCCTGAGCATCCACGACGACTCGATGATCCCGGGTCTGGCCCGGGTGGCCGAGGCGGTGCACCGGCACGGGTCCAAGTTCGGCATCGAGCTGTTCTTCTCCGGCCGCGTCGGGCGGCAGTGGGTGTCGTTCCGGCAGCCGGTCTCGGCCTCGGCGGTCCCCTACGTCGGCGCCGTGCCGGCGAGCTACCCGCGCGAGATGTCGGTCGAGGAGATCGAGCACCTGATCGACCTGCACGTGCAGGGCGCGCGACGGGCCGTGGCCGCGGGCGCGGACGCGATCTGGCTCCACGGCGGCCACGGCTACCTGATCAGCGCCTTCATCTCCCCGCTGACGAACCAGCGCACCGACCAGTTCGGCGGCACGCTGGAGCGGCGCGCCGAGTTCGCCCGGCGGATCGTCCGCGGGGTCCGCGAGGCGGTCGGCCCGGACATCGCGCTGCTCTACCGGCTGAACGCGATGGACTACCGCCCGGGCGGGACGGACCTCGACTCGGCGATCGAGGTGGCGCACCTGCTCGCGGACGACTCGGTCGACCTCATCGACGTGACCGGCGGGACCTACGAGTCCAAGGAGTACTCGATGCAGGACGCCTCCCAGCCGCACGGCGGGTTCGTCGGCAACGCGCTCAAGGTCAAGGCCTCGCTCGGCGACCGGGTCAAGGTCAGCGTCGTGCAGAAGATGAACGACCCCGAGGTCGCCGAGTTCGTGCTCGCCCAGGGGATCGACTTCGTGTCCATGGCGCGCGGCTTCCACGCCGACCCGGACTTCGTGCGGAAGGTGCGCGAGGGCCGCCGGGCGGACATCATCCCGTGCATCGCCTGCCTGCGCTGCCTCGACCTGTTCGGCCTCCAGGGCCAGCCCGTGGGCTGCACGACCAATCCCGGCACGAGCGACGAGCGCCGGCGGCGGATCGGGATCGCGCCGCGGCCGCGCCGGGTGCTCGTGGTCGGCGGCGGCGTGGCGGGGATGGAGGCCGCGGTGCGGGCCGCCCGCTCGGGCCACGAGGTCGAGCTGCACGAGCGGGGGTCCCGGCTCGGCGGGCAGGTGCTGCTCGCGGCGCGCACGGCGCCGGACTTCCAGAAGTTCGTCGGCTACCTCACCGGACAGCTCGCCGAGCTCGGCGTCCGGATCGAGTTCGGCAGCGAGGTCGACGTCGAGCTGGTCCGGGCGAAGGCGCCGGACGCGGTGGTGTGCGCGACCGGGGCGAAGCCGGGGCCGTGGTTCTGGACGATGGACGACAGCATCCCGCGCAGCGACCTGTTCGGCGCGTACTCGGCGCCGGTGGGCGCGGAGGACCGGATCGTGCTGATCGGCGGCGACTGGCGCGGGTCGATGACCGCGCTGGACCTGGCCCGCCGGGGCGCGCAGGTGTGGATCGTCGAGCCGGGCATGGAGCTCGCGTCCGACGCGCCGCCGGCCACCAAGGGTCGCGTCACCGGCCTGGTGAACGGGCATCCGGGCATCACGGTGCTCGTCGAGACGACCGTCGAGCTCGTCGCCGACGGCGCGGTGACGCTGCAGTCGCGCGACGAGTACTCCGCCCTGGAGGGCGTCACCCGGATCGTCACCGCGGAGGTGGTCGCGGCCAACGATCTGGCCGAGGCGCTCGCCGTGCTCGAGCCCGAGCTGCCCGTCCATCGCGTCGGCGACGGCCTGCGCCCGCGGGACATGTACTTCGCGACGCAGGACGCCGCGGACGCGGTCGAGCTCATCGGGCTCCAATCGACACCACAACACATCCGAGCAGGAGGCAGTTAGCGCATGGGCAGGGTAGAGGGCAAGGTCGCGTTCATCACGGGCGCGGCGCGAGGGCAGGGCCGCTCGCACGCGGTCCGGCTCGCCGAGGAGGGCGCGTCGATCGTCGCCGTGGACGTCTGTCACGACATCGACGAGATCGCCATGCCGCTGGCCACGCGCGAGGACCTCGAGCAGACCGTGCGCGAGGTCGAGGCCGTCGGCGGGCGGATCATCGCCCGCGAGGCCGACGTGTGCGACCTCGCGCAGCTCGAGGCGGCCGTCGCCGAGGGCGTCGCCGCGTTCGGCCCGATCGACGTCGTGGTCGCCAACGCGGGCGTGGCCGCCTACAAGGACTTCCCGTCGCTGAGCGAGGCGACCTGGCGGAAGACGATCGACGTCAACCTGACCGGCGTGTACCGCACGGTCAAGGCGGCGCTGCCGTCGATGGTCGCCGCCGGCAAGGGCGGCTCGATCATCCTGATCAGCTCCGGCAGCGTGTTCCGCGGCGGCGGGCTGCTCACCGACTACGCGACGTCGAAGAACGGCGTGGTCGGGCTGATGCGCTCGCTCGCGCTCGAGCTCGGCCCGCACTGGATCCGGGTCAACTCGATCATGCCGAGCACCGTGCTCACCAAGATCGTCGACAACGAGGTCTTCGCGACGGTGGTCAGCAACGCCATGAACAACGGTCAACCCTTCGAGACACGAGAGCAGAGGCTAGAGGCAATGAATGCGATGATCGCGAGCAGGCACATGATCCCCCGAGGGTGGGTGGACACCCGCGACATCAGCGAGGGGGTGCTGTTCCTCGCGTCGGACGACGCGAAGTACATCACCAGCGAGTCGCTGCGGATCGACCTCGGATTCGCGGGGAAGTGATCATGGGACGAGTCGAGGGCAAGGTCGCGTTCATCACCGGTGCGGCGCGCGGTCAGGGCCGTTCGCACGCGGTCAAGCTGGCATCCGAGGGCGCGGACATCATCGCGCTGGACATCTGCGAGGACCTGCCGTTCGCGCACTCGCCGCACGCGACGCCGGAGGACCTCCAGGAGACGGTGCGCCTGGTCGAGGCCGCCGGCGGCCGCATCGTCGCGCGCAAGGCCGACGTGCGCAAGCGCGACGAGGTGGACGCGGTCATCGCCGAGGGGCTGGAGGCGTTCGGCAAGATCGACGTCGTCATCGCCAACGCGGCGGCGATCCAGTACAAGAACGTCTTCGACCTGTCGGTGGAGGACTTCGAGGCGACGCTCGACGTGAACCTGCACGGGGTGTTCAACACGGTGCAGACGCCGGTGCGGCACATGATCGAGCGCAACGAGGGCGGGTCGATCATCCTGATCTCCTCGGGCATCGCGTACAAGGCGACGCCGGCGCCGGACTACTCGGCGGCGAAGACCGCGCTGATCACGTTCGCCCGGGCGCTGGCCAACGAGCTCGGCCCGAACCGGATCCGGGTCAACACCATCGAGCCCGGCTACGTGCTGTCGCCGGCGAACGACAACCCCAAGTACGCCGAGCGCACCGCACGGCTGCTCGGACGCGAGCCGTTCGCGACCCCCGAGGAGCACCGCGAGGCGCTCTGGGAGCAGCTGAAGCCGCGCAACATGCTGCCGGTCGGCTGGGTCGAGCCGGAGGCGATCAGCAACGCGATCCTCTGGCTCGCCTCCGACGAGTCCCGCTACGTCACCTCGGAGGAGCTGAAGGTGGACGCGGGCTTCGCGGACAAGTGATGGGCAGGGTCGAGGGCAAGGTCGCGTTCATCACCGGCGCGGCGCGCGGCCAGGGCCGCTCGCACGCGGTCCGGCTCGCCGAGGAGGGCGCGTCGATCATCGCGGTCGACATCTGCCATGACGTCGACCTGATCGCGATGCCGCTGGCGACGCGCGAGGACCTCGAGGAGACGGTGCGCGAGGTCGAGGCGATCGGCGGGCGCATCGTCGCCCGTGAGGCCGACGTCCGCGACAGCGCCCAGCTCGAGGCGGCGCTCGCCGACGGCATCGCGGCGTTCGGGCCGCCCGACATCGTGGTGACCAGCGCGGGCGTCGTCCCGTTCGTCCCGTTCCCCACGATGAGCGAGGCGACCTGGCGCACGACGATCGACGTCAACCTGACCGGCGTGTACCGCACGGTCAAGGCGGCGCTGCCGTCGATGGTCGAGGCGGGCAAGGGCGGCTCGATCGTCTTCATCAGCTCCGGCATCGTGTTCCGCGGCGGCGGGCTGGTCGTCGACTACGCCTCGTCGAAGGCGGGGGTGGTGGGCCTGATGCGCTCGCTGGCGCTCGAGCTCGGGCCCCACGGGATCCGCGTCAACACCATCTTCCCGACCAACGTGCTCACCAAGATGCTCGACAACGAGGTGTTCGGCGCGGTGGTCAGCAATGCGGTGAACGAGGGCCGGCCGTTCGAGTCGCGGGAGCAGCGGGTCGAGGCGATGCGCGGGATGCTCGCCGCGCGCAACATGATCCCGCTCGGCTGGATCGAGCCCAAGGACATCAGCGAGGGGGTGCTGTTCCTGGCGTCGGACGAGGCCAGGTACATCACCAGCGAGTCCCTTCGCATCGATCTCGGATTCGGAGGAAAGTGAACATGGGAAGCACAGTGGCCACGGGACGCGTGGCGGGCAAGGTCGCGTTCATCACCGGCGCGGCGAGGGGTCAGGGCCGTTCGCACGCGGTCAAGCTGGCGTCCGAGGGCGCGGACATCATCGCGCTGGACATCTGCGAGGACCTGCCGTTCGCGCACTCGCCGCACGCGACGTGGGCGGACATGGAGGAGACCGTCCGCCTGGTCGAGGCGGCCGGCGGCAGGATCGTCGCCAGGAAGGCGGACGTCCGCTCGCGGGAGCAGATCGACGCGGTCCTCGCCGAGGGGCTGGAGGCGTTCGGCAAGATCGACGTCGTCATCGCGAACGCGGCGGCGATCGCGTACAAGAACGTCCTCGACATCACCGTCGAGGAGTTCGAGGCGACGCTCGACGTGAACCTGCACGGGGTCTTCAACACGGTGCAGACGCCGGTGCGGCACATGATCGAGCGCAACGAGGGCGGGTCGATCATCCTGATCTCCTCCGGCGTCGCCTATCGCGCCACCCCCTCGCCGGACTACTCGGCGGCGAAGACCGCGCTGATCACGTTCGCCCGGGCGCTGGCCAACGAGCTCGGCCCGAACCGGATCCGGGTCAACACCATCGAGCCCGGCTACGTGCTCACCCCCGCGCTCGACAACGACAAGTACGGCGAGCGCACCGCGGAGCTGCTCGGGCGCGAGCCGTTCGCCAGTCGCGAGGAGCACCGCGCGGCGATGTGGGACCAGTTCAAGCCGCGCAACATGCTGCCGGTCGGCTGGGTCGAGCCGGAGGCGATCAGCAATGCCGTGCTCTGGCTCGCCTCGGACGAGTCGCGCTACGTCACCGCCGAGGAGCTCAAGGTCGACGCCGGATTCGCGGACAAGTCGGCATGAGGATCGTCGGCCTCGAGATCCTTCGCGCCGACGGGGGAGGGCGGAACTTCGACTTCCTCAAGCTGACGACGGACGAGGGGCTCGTCGGCTGGAGCGAGTTCAACGAGTACTTCGGCGGCGTCGGCGTCGGCGCCGCGATCGAGGGGCTCCGGGGTCTCGTGGTCGGCGCCGATCCCACGAGGTTCCGCCGGCTGTCGCTGCGCCTG
>MKVN01000043.1:52418-65661 GCA_001898855.1 Micrococcales bacterium 73-13 | reverse complement strand
AACGGTAGAGATCACGCGTTGCGCCGAGGGCGTACCAGGCGGCACTGCCGGTGGCCCAGTAGATCGATCCGAGCTGATAGTCGGAGATGCAGACGCTCGAGCCGAGCACGCAGCTCGACTGCCCGACCGACTTGCCGAACGGGCCCGCCGAGCCGCCGAGACTCTCATAGAGCGAGACCATCGCCGACTCGCCCTTTCCGCCGCTCGGCGGTCCGAACCATTCGTTGTAGTAGACCCAGAAATTGCGGTTGCCGTATGCCGAACAGGCGTCGCCGAGACCATAGAGGCTTGCGAGCGCCGCCGCGTTCGGCTGATACGGGGTATAGCTGTACAGGGCCGCAGTGGCGTAATTCCGCACGTTGATGGTCGTGCCGCCGCACGCCGCGTTCGGCGAGTACTGGATGAACTGAACACCGGGCTGCTTCGCGAAGCGCGCCGCCTTGTACGTCTTCAGCTGCTTCACCCCGGCATAGATCTGCGTGGCCAACCCGGAGAAGGCGGTGTCGCATGGCGCCGTGTCCGGACAGGCCATCCCCATCGCGTAGCGCAGCGACACGTCGCTCGGGGCTCGGCTCGTGGTGAGGCCCTGCTCCTTCTGCAAGGTGACCAGGATGACCTTCGCGGAGATGCCGCACGCGACCTGGACGCGATAGATCCATTCCGAGACCGGCATGGTCCCGCCGGTCACCGCTTCGCAGATCACGTTCCCCGTCGAGACGGAGGTGCTGCGGGCATAGCTCTGCGAGGAGACGGTCGCGACGTTCAGGCACAGGCCGTTGCTGCACGAGCCGATCTGCGCCTGCAGGAAATCCTGGATCTGCTGGGTCGTCATCGCGGCCGAGTCGTAGAACAGCTCGTCGGAGATGATCAGCTCAGGGTCGAAGTCGCTGCCGCTATAGGCCTGGGCTGTACCCACCGCTGGACCGCCGACGACGCCGCCGACGGCCACCAGTGCGCCTACCGCGAGCGGTACGACGAGGCGCCGGCGAATCACGGAAAGAGCAGCGCCGAGCCGCCGACCGCCGACCGCCATTCCCTCACCTCCTCGCCGAGCCAGCTTCAAGTCTAACTTGAAGGTCACGCGGGAGCCCGGGAATGCGGTCTGATCCCGTCCCCTAGGCCAAGCCCGCGATCCAGGCATCCTCGAGCTCGTACGGGAACCATCCGCCGCGACCGTGACGCTCGATCACGCTCGGGAAGAGCTCGCCCCAGTCGCGCCCGCCCGCGATCTCGGCCAGCACCCAGTCCCGCTCGCGAAGCACCGATTCCGCATAGTCCACGATCGGCGCATACCCGAGCTCGGTTCTCGCTCGGTCCGCGGCCTGGACGAACGGATGCGCCGCGTCCCAGGGGTTGTTGCCCAGCAGCCCTCGCTTCGGGCCCTCGAAATGGAGGATCCGGACGTCCGTCTCGAGCGCCTGGAACGCGATGGTCGCCATCTCCGAGATGGTGAGCGGCGCATCCGCGGCGTTCAGCACGCGATGCCCGGGCTGCTCGGCGGCGAGCGCGACGAGCTCGGCGAGATTGTCGGCGGCGATGGTCGAGAACACGCTTCGACCTCCGCGCGCGAACACGACATGCGGTCTGCGGTCGAGCGAGCGCTTGATGAAGTACCACTCGCGCAGCCGCGTCGCGTACGGTCCGTGCACCGCTGCCGCTCGGAGGATCGTCACCGGTGCAGCCGTGATCGAGGATACGACGCGCTCCAGCGCGGCCTTGCGCGCCCCATAGCCATCGCCGGCCGCGATCATGGGCTGAGACTCGTCGATCGGGACCGGGAACGACGGATAGTCGTGGTCCCCGGTCGTGACGTCGAAGGAGCGCCCCTGACCGTCCGCGTAGACCGAGCCCGTCGAGATCACGACGATGCCGCCGACATCCGAGGCGAGCTCAGCC
Source organism: Micrococcales bacterium 73-13 (assembly GCA_001898855.1). Lineage (GTDB taxonomy): Bacteria > Actinomycetota > Actinomycetes > Actinomycetales > Microbacteriaceae > 73-13. Next base: position 63,765 of record MKVN01000043.1, on the reverse strand, counting down.
AGCTGACGTCCATGCGACGCGTCGTAGGCGACGACGTCGACGAGGACATCCGCTCCGGCGCTGAAGGCGCGGAGCGAGGCGGTGTCCTCGCGATCCAGCGACGCGGTCACGAGGCCTTGGATCGGTGCAGCCCGCCGCTGCGCGCCGCGAACCGAATAGCCGTGAGCCTCCAGGGCTCGAGCTACGGCGCGGCCCACCATGCCCCCGACCCCGATGACGGCGGCGGTCTTCAAGGGCGCTCCGGACGCGATGGGGTCTCCAGCGCTGCAACCAGTATCGCGTTCAAGGCGGGACCCGCCTGGGACATCGAATAGTGGCGCCATGCCCACTCCCAGCCGCGTTCGGCTTGATCGCGCCATCGCGAGGGCTCGTCGAGCAGGCCGCGCAGGTGATCCGCGATCTCCTCCGGTCCGGTCACGAGCCAGGCCTCGTTGGCCCCTGCCGGCAGAGTGCGCTCGACGGTCTCGTCTGCGCTCTGCAGCAGCACACACCGGGATGCGAGCGACTCGAAGCCGAGCTGCCCCGGCATGGACGCATAGAACTGGTTGAGGACGATGTGGGCACGCCTCAGGGTGCGCAGCACCTCATCGTTGCGGACGCCTTCGAGCTGAAGGTACTCGAAGTCATAACCCTCGTCGCGGAGCTGCTGGACCGCGGCCCGCACTCGGTCGGTGCCCTTGATCGCCGGCGCCGTCGGAGCGTGGACGACGAGCGGTCTGGTCACATCCGAGAACTTGTCCGTCGTGCTCTCGAAGAGCACGTCGGGGAACAGGAAGGGGACGCGATGCGTGGGACGCCGCAGATAGGAGAGCTGATCCGTCGGGGAGTTGAATATCAGGTCGGAGAACTCGTCGGCCACCCGGGCGACTTCGCGCTTCAGGTCGTCATATCGGTCTGTCTCGAACTCGGGCGATAGCTCGCTCACTCGACTCGAGACGTTCGGGCGTCCTGTGCGCCGTTCCATCTCGTGCATGAGCCGCGGAGCCCGGATGTCGTCTCCTACGAAGCAGCAAGCGATCCGAATGCCTCGCCGCGAGAGGAACGCGAACTCCGTCTGGCGGGAGTCGACCGTGTCGAGGAGGAAGCCGGTCGCGCCCAGATACAGGAAGCCGCGAGCACGGGACGCGAGACGACCGAGCAGCCAGGGACCCGCGATCAGCCGTCGGAGCAGTCGCAGGCGTGCCGAGCGCACCGGACGCAGTTCGACGTCGTAGTGGTGATCGTAGAACCGGTGCTCCGCCAGCGAGACTGTCAATGAGCCGTCGACGGCGGGCGCGACGTACTTGATCACCGATGCGATGTCCTCCGGGCCGAAGACCCAGGAGACCGCAGAGCCGGGGGATCGACGACGATGGACCGCTCCGCTGGTCGCGAGGATCGCCCGCTGCAGGAGGAACGCGACACGATGGCTCGCAGGCGCACGAGTCAAGTCAACTGCGTCCGGTACCACTCGACCGTCTCGGCGAGCGCATCGTCGCTGAGCACCGCGGGCTGACGGCCGACGAGGGACACGAGCCGGCCGGCGTCCGCCTGGTGACGACGGACGTCACCCGGGCGCGCGGGCGCGTGCTCGATCGGATGATCCGGGACATCCATGATCTCGAGGATGCGCGCGACCAGGCGGTTGATCGATGTACCGACACCGGTGGCGACGTTGATCTCCAGACCGCGGGCTGCGGACGTCTCATGTATGGCGACGGTGAGGTCGGCGGTGTCGCGCACGAACGTGAAATCCCTCGTCTGCTCGCCGTCCCCGTGGATCTCGATGGGAAGGCCTCGCACGACCCGTTCGATCACGATCGGGATGATCCCCGCGTACGAACCGCGATTCTGACGGGGGCCGTAGTTGTTGAACGGGCGGACGACCGTCGCGTCGATGCCGAACGTGCGGACGTAGGAGCGGATGATGTGGTCCTCGGCGGCCTTGGCGGCGGCATACGGTGTGATGGCATCGTCGGGATGGTCCTCGTCCATCGGCACGTACTTGCCGGAGCCGTATGCCTCGGAACTCGACATGTGCACGAGGCGCTCGATCAGACCGCGCCGAGCGATCTCGCAGAACGTCGCAGTTATGCCGATGTTCGTCTGCATCGTCCAATGCGGATAGGTGAGCGACGTCGGCAGCGGCACGACCGCGAGATCGAACACGGTCTCGATGCCGTGAGCCATGACGACGTCCTGCATCGCGGCGAGATCGGAAGCGTCGAGACGGAGCACCTCGAGGTCATCCCTTCGCCCCCGGGCGGCCGCCAGGTTCGCCTCGTTGCCGAGGAAGAAATTGTCGACGACGACGAGCCGTCGCGGCGACTCCAAGAGGAGCCGGTCGACGAGGTGGCTCCCGATGAACCCGGCACCGCCGGTGACGAGGACGGATCGATCTCGCAGGCTCACCCGGGGATTCTAGCCCAGGCCTCGTGGGGCCCGGATGAACCATCGCCCCGAACGCGCTGACCTAGAATCCTCAGGGAGGACTCATGAAGATCGCGGTCATCGCCCTCGGGAAGATCGGTCTACCGCTCGCTGTCCAGTTCGCCCGAAAAGGGCACGAGGTGGTGGGCGTCGACGTGAATCCGTCGACCGTCGACCTCGTCAATCGAGGCATTGAGCCCTTCCCCGGAGAGGCCGGTCTGCAGGATCTGCTTAGCGAGCTCATCCCCGCCGGCCGGCTCCGGGCGACGACCGACTACGCGGATGCGGTGCCCGGCGCCGACGTCGTCGTCGTCGTCGTGCCGCTCTTCGTCGACGAGGTCACGGCAGAGCCGGACTTCGGCTGGATGGACGCCGCCACGGAATCCCTCGGACGCACCCTGACGGAGGGCACGCTCGTCGCGTACGAGACCACGCTGCCGGTCGGCACGACGCGCACTCGCTGGAAGCCCGCCCTCGAGCGCGCTTCGGGCCTTGTCGAAGGCAGAGACTTCCACCTGGTCTTCTCTCCGGAGCGCGTGCTGACCGGGCGGGTCTTCGCCGACCTCCGCAGGTACCCGAAGCTGATCGGCGGCATCTCGGCGGAAGGCGCTCGACGCGCGATGAACTTCTATGCCTCCGTCCTCGACTTCGATGAACGACCCGATCTGCCGCGACCGAACGGTGTATGGGATCTGGGCTCCGCCGAAGCCGCGGAGCTGGCGAAGCTCGCCGAGACGACGTATCGCGACGTCAATATCGGCCTCGCGAACCAGTTCGCCCGTTATGCCGCGACCGCGGGGATCGACGTCTACCGTGTGATCGAGGCCGCGAACTCACAGCCCTACTCGCACATCCATCAGCCGGGCATCGCTGTCGGGGGTCACTGCATCCCCGTCTATCCGCGGCTCTACCTCTGGAATGACCCCGAGGCCTCGGTGGTCCGAGCGGCTCGAGCGGCGAACGCCGGGATGCCGGACTACGCCATCGGACTGCTCGAGGGCGCATTCGGAGATCTGGCCGGCGCAAGGGTCGCGGTCCTCGGCGCGGCGTATCGAGGCGGCGTCAAGGAGACCGCGTTCTCCGGAGTGTTCGGGACCGTGGATGCCGTTCGCCTGCGGGGCGGCGTCCCGCTCGTGCATGATCCGCTCTACAGCGACGAGGAACTGCTGAGGCTCGGCTTCACGCCGTACCATCTCGGCGACCCGGTCGACGCCGCCGTCGTGCAGTCGGATCACGCGGAGTACCGTGCTCTCTCGCCGTCCGACCTTCCCGGGATCAAGGTCTTCGTCGACGGCCGACGAGTCTCGTCTCCCGAAGCCTGGGATGGCGTCGCCTATCGTCTGATCGGACGAGCCGCTGCGTCCGCCTGAGCAGTTCGGCTGCGCTCGGTCATTACGCTGAACTGATGTGCGGGATCGCCGGAAGCTGGTCGCGCGTCGGCGCGACGACCGATGCTGACCTCCTCCGGAGAGGCCTCGACGCGATCCGTCACCGCGGGCCGGACGATCTCGGCGTGTTCTCCTGGACCGATCCGTCGTCCGACGCTCGGGTGGATCTCGGACTCGTCCGTCTGGCGATTCTCGACCTGAGCCCGGCGGGACATCAGCCGATGACGATCGCCGGCGGGCGTTACACCATCAGCTACAACGGCGAGATCACCAACTACGTCGAGATCCGCGAGGACCTGCTCGAGCTCGGCGAGACCTTCGTGTCCGACAGCGACACCGAGGTGCTCCTCAAGGCCTGGTCTCATTGGGGCACCGGCGCCCTCGACCGGTTGGAGGGCATGTTCGGGATCGCGATCCTCGATCGCGAGCGCCGGACGCTGACGCTCGCCCGGGATCCGTGGGGCATCAAGCCCCTCTTCTATTTCGCCCGACCGGACAGGATCGCTTTCTCGAGTGAGCTTCGCGGCCTGCTGCCTGCCATGGCCTCCCGGGCAGGACTCGACTGGCAGACCGCCGCCGACTATCTCCTGTGGGGTGCGTATGACGGGACGACCAGGACGTTCATCGATGGCGTGAGCAGCCTGGCCCCGGGTCACTATCTGACGATCGACGTCAGCAGCGGTCGGATGGACGCCCCAGTGAGGTACTGGTGGCCCGACGTGAGGACCGCATTCCGCGGCACCTATCAGGATGCGGTCGAGGCGGTGCGGTCGCGCTTCCTCGACTCGGTGAAGCGGAACCTTCGAAGCGACGTCCCCGTGGGCGTCGCGCTCTCGGGTGGAGTCGACTCCTCGGCGATCGTCGGAGCGGTGCGGAGCCTGGAGCCGGACATGCCCATCCAGACGTTCAGCTTCGTGGCGCCGGGATTCGGCCAATCCGAGGACGAGTGGATCGATCGGGTGGTCGCTGAGACGGGGGCGATCTCCCACCTCGTCGAGACCGGCCCCGGCGAGCTCGAACGGGACCTCGACGACCTGATCGTCTGCCAGGGGGAGCCGTTCGGCTCGACGAGCATCTACGCGCAGTACCGGGTGTTCAAGCTCGCGCGCGAACAGGGCGTCGTCGTCACGCTGGACGGGCAGGGGGGCGACGAGATGTTCGCCGGCTATTTCGGCTACGGACCGCAGCGGATGCACAGCCTGCTGGAGACCGGGCATCTCGCTCAGGCCGCTCGGTTCGGCGGGAGCTGGTCGGCATGGCCCGGACGCGACACGGAGCCCCTGCTGTACGCGAAGTCCCTGGGGCAATTCGCCGGTCCCTGGCTCAAGAGCCTCCGGCGACGATCGCGCTCCCCACTCCTGAACCGGGATGCGGCGCGAGATCGCGGGATCCGCCTCACCTATCCGCCGGGCCGTCTCGATGCGGTTCGCGGTGCGAGGGTGAAGACCGTCCTGAGGCACGCCCAGCATGTCGATGGGCTGCCGGCGCTGCTGCGGCACGGCGACCGGAACTCGATGCGATTCTCGATCGAAAGCCGAGTGCCGTTCCTGGACAGGGAACTCGAGGAACTCACGCTGAGCCTTCCGGAGGACTTCCTCGTCGGATCCGACGGCACGTCCAAGCGGATTCTGCGCGACGCCGTTCGCGGACTGGTGCCCGACTCGGTCATCGACCGCCGCGACAAGATCGGATTCGCCACGCCCGAGCACGCCTGGCTGGCCCGTGTGAGCGCGCGCGACGCGGATCCCGACCATCCGATCGGGCTCCTCGATCTCGATGCCGGAAAGGACAGGTCCTTCACCTGCGGGCTGACGGAGCAGGAGATCGGCTGGGGCGACGGCGCTCATTGGCGACTCGTCAACCTTCGGCGATGGGTCGAGCTGTACGACGTGGATGCGACCTAGCGAGTATCCCCAGCTCTCGCGTGCGGACTCATAGGCCGCTAGCGCAGCCGCCCTCCTCGGGGACGGTGGCCGAGGTCGATGCGCCCTGGATGAGCGCCAGGAAAGCCGCCCCTTCGCGCTCGTCGGAGTACCGCCCGGCAGCACGATGCGACGCGGCCTTCAGCTCGCGGACCTGGTCGCCTCCAAGGCCGTTCAGCGTCGCCGCGAGCGAGTCCTCGGTCCAGTCGGGAACGACGACTCCGTTGCCGATCTCGTCGACGATCCGAAGCATCTCAGGACTCCGGCCGATGACCAGGCCGAGCCGGCCCTGAAGCGCCTCGAAGAACTTGTTCGGCAGGGCGTGGAGCAGGTTCTCGGTCTTCGGCGGGAAGAAGATGATCTCGACGTCGCAGTCGTTGATCGCCCCGGGGACGTCGACCATCGTCACCGGCGGACGGAATTCCACTCGGCCGGACGCCACAGCGGGATGGCCCCGGAGGATCGAGATCTCTCGATCCGATCCGACGAGCATGAGCACGAGACGAAATCGATCGTCGAGCCGATGGAACGCGTCCAGGAGCAGCTTCTGTCCCCGCCCCAGATCAGCCTTGCCGTGGTGGAGCAGCATGATCCGCGCATCGTCCACAGGGCTTGGCTCGAGATCGGCATAGCGAGCCGCGCTCCTGATGACGACTGGGCGTGGGACGCCTAGACGGTCGGCATAGAGGTCCGCGATCCCGTCGGCGACCGTGGTGCGGATCGTGATCGCCGGGTCCTTGATGAACCCGAGCAGCCATCGACCGTAGCGTGCGAAGAGCAGTCGGTACACGAAGCCGATCCCCTGGCTCGCGAAGTACTCGTGTAGATCGACCAGCACCGGACCATCGGTGAGCTCTCCTCGACGCTTGCTCACCCAGGGGAGGAAGTCGAGGTCGTGCAGCACCACGACGTCGTACTTCGCCTCCAGCGGCGGAACGACCCCGTCGGGGATCCTCGACTCGAGCAGGTAGCGATGCCTGAGCCGGCTCGGGAGCATCGCGTAGGCGGCGAGCCGAAGCGGGAGCGCGGGAGCACCGATGCGGAAGGCGGTGCCGGTGGCGTCGGGGTGATCGGGCTCGCGACTGAGGACATCCACCTGATAGCCCGCCGCCTCGAGCCACCTGACCTGTCGACTCGGTCTCGAGTAGGTCACCGGGACATACGTCGCGACGAGCGCGCGCTTTCGCGCGCTGGAGGCAGGCACCAGATAAACCTACTTCCGATCCCGGGTGAGCCGGGCCTCGAACATCTCGTCCAACTATTCGGCACGCCGGTCGTAGGTATGGTCGCGCAGCGTCCGTGCCTGACCGGCGGCCGCCAGCGCATCCAGTCGGGGTGGATCCCTGATGAGCTCGGCGGCGATCTCGGCCGCACGCTCGACCGAGTCATAGGCTGCGACCTCGACGTGCGGCTCGAACAGGTCCGCCAGGTTCTTGCGCGCCTCGGTGACCAGCCCCGCACCGCTGCCCGTGGCCTCGTACATTCGCATGTTCACAGCGAAGCCCCCGGCGATCGCACCATGACGGTTGATGACGAGCTTGCTTCGCCCCAGGAGCTCGAACATGTCGCCGCCCCAGGCGGGCCCGCGATAGTGGTCGACGAGCCCGTACTCCTCGAGCACGCGCTCATCGGCCTGGCCGTGGATCCGGAGGCCTGGCACCTGTTGCGCCACCGCTCGCAGAAGCGGCGCGGTGCTGGGCTGCAGGTGACTGAACGACCCGACGAAGATCGCGTCGATGGGACGCTGCGACGCCGGGGTGGTGTTCGTCCATCGCGCATCGAATCCCAAGGGAACCCATTCGGCCGCGATGCCCCAGGCCCGCAGCCGATCGACCAGAGGCGGCAACGCGGAGACGATGAGATCGTAGCCCGCGAAGAAGGCTCGCGGGGGCGGCGGCGACGCATGCTCGCCGACCAGCAGGCCGACGTGGCCTCGGAGCCGTCGCACCAGCGCCGGGGGCACGAGATTGAGGTCCTGCACATACAGGACGTCCGGGCGCAGTTCGCGCACCTGGTCGAACAACGTGCCGTGGATATGCGGCAGCGACCCAAGCACCCCGCCGACGAGCGGGAGTCGCGCGAGATGGTTCCCGTACTGCCACCCGCGGGACCATCGGGGCGGCTTGCCGTGCTCCTGCGCCCAGAGCGACTGCAACGCGAACGCGTTGGGGACGATGATCTCGGCTTCCCAGCCCCGCGCTCGGAGGGCCCGCGCGAGCGCGGCGCTCGTGCCGAACCCGATGTCGCCCGCCCTCACGCGCGTCTCGTCGTAAGTCGTGTTCTCAGCAGGAGGCCCGGATAGTCCGTGCGTCCGGAGCAGCCCGTGATAGTACGGATCGACCAGCACGATCGAACGAGCCACCATGGAATCCTACTCAGGGGCCCGGCGCAGCTCTCGGTACACTCGGCCAGTGGCGTCCGCGTACTGCACTTACTTCGACAGCGGATACCTCAGCCGAGGTCTGACTCTCATCGAGTCCCTGCGTCGGCACGGCGACGAGTCGCCGGTCTGGATCCTCGCCCTCGACGAGGAGGTCGCGGGCCGCATCGATGCGCTCGATCTACCCGGAGTCCGTCTCGTCGGCATCTCCGCGATCGAGGCGATGTTCCCCGAGCTCCCCGGCCTCAAGGCGCAGCGAACCCGGATGGAGTACTACTTCACGATGACGCCGCTGCTGATCCAGTACGTCATGGCCGCCGCTCCGGGCAGCGACGTCGCCTATCTCGACGCCGACCTGTGCTATTTCGCTGATCCGAGTCTGGTCTGGTCGGCCATGGGCGGGGGGTCGATCGGGATCATCGAGCACCGTTACCAGCCGGCCTTCGCGAAGCGCTTGGCGAAATACGGGACCTATAACGTCGGCTGGGTCGGCTTCCGGGACGATGCGCGTGGACGAGCCTGCCTGAGATGGTGGGGCGAGCGCACGGTCGAGTGGTGCTCGGACACCCCGTCGGAGGGCAGGTACGCCGACCAGGGATACCTCGACTGGTTCCCCCGGGACTTCGAGGGCGTCACGGTCCTGCCCCACGTCGGCATGGATGCCGCCCCGTGGAACTCGGCTCGCTACACCTGGACCTCGGCCGATGACCGGGTCGCGGTCGACGGCGAGCCGCTGGTGTTCTTCCACGCGCACGGAGTGCGGCGGGTCGGTCACTGGTGGGTCACGGCTCAGCTCCAGTACCGCGCGCCGATGGGTCGCGTGCTCCGCGATCGCGTCTACGAGCCGTACGTCCGCGGCCTGGAGCGATGGGAGGCTCGCATACCGGCACCGCCGCGAACAGCTCCTCGTGGTACCGGCCTGCGGGGTCTGGCGTTCCGGATCACGAAGACCATGCTCAACGCCGTGAGCATCCTGACCGGCAACGCGGTTCGCGCCGCCTGAGCCGATCCCCGCTCGGTCCCCGACCGTAGCCCGGCGCCGCACCGCGGGTAGGCTGAGTCGGTGCTCTCATCAGTTCGCGCCGCGATGGAGTTCATGACTCGGCGGCAGCGGATGATCTACGTCGTGCTCGTCTCCGCCCGAGCGGTCGCGGGTCTGCTCGACATCATCGGCGTCATCCTCGTCGGGTTCCTGGCGGGCATCGGCGCGAGCCAGTTCGCGACCTCCGGCGAGCCGGTGGTGCTCCTCGGATTCACCCTGCCCACGTTCTCAGAGGTCGATCTGCTCATCCTCGTGCTCGTGGTCCTGCTGGTATTCGTTGTGAAGGCGATCATCGGCCTCGGCCTCTCGCGGACGATCGCCCTGTTCGCCGCTCGGATCGAGGCGGAGAACGCGCAACGGATCGCGGACTTCGTCCTGCGCGGCACGCTGTCGCTGGCACATCGCCGGTCGAAGGCAGAACTCCAGTACGCCGCCACGGCCTCGGCGAGCAACGCCTTCACGAACATCCTCAACTCCTTTGCGACGATCGTGTCGGAGGGCGTGCTGCTCGTCCTCATCGCCGGCACGTTCATCACGATCGATCCGCTGATCGCAGTCATCGTGATGGCCTACTTCGGACTCGTCATCGCCGCCATCCACTTCGTCATCAGCAATCGGCTGAAGCGCGTCGGCGAGGAGCTCGTGGCCGGGAGCATCGGCAGCACCAACATCCTCAACGACAGCCTCGACACCTTCCGCGAGATCTCAGTCCTGAACAAGCAGGAGTACTTCCTGGAGCGCTTCGCCTCCGAACGCGTGCGGCTCGCCCGCTCTACGGGCCTGCTCTCGTTCCTCGGAGGGGTGCCGCGCTACATCGTGGAGACGGCACTCATGCTCGGGGTGGTGGTCTTCGTCGGGTGGCTGTTCCTGACGGGATCGATCGCCAGCGGACTCGCGACGCTCGGAGTCTTCCTCACCGGCGGCGTTCGGATCATGAGCTCGCTCCTTCCGCTGCAGAATGCCCTCGCGCAGATGAGATCGAGTTCCGAGCAGGCAAGACCCGCGATCCAGATGCTCCATGAACGCGAAGAGCTCGGCGACGCCTCCTCGACGGCAGCGGACACCGCGACCCGACCGGACGGTGACGTCTCGATTCCGGCGGAGGCGCTCGATGTGGTGCTCTCGGGGGTGGACTTCACCCACCTGGGCAACGACGAGCCCACGCTCCGAGGCATTTCGCTCACGATCGCCGCCGGCAGTCACGTCGCGTTCATCGGCCCGTCCGGCGCGGGCAAGACCACGCTGGTCGACGTCATCCTCGGTCTCACGACGCCCGATGCGGGCACGGTACGCATCGGCGGACAGGAGCCTCGGCTGCTGCGCGAGCTGAGACCCGGCCTCATCGCCTATGTGCCGCAGCGGCCCGGTCTCATGTCGGGCTCGATCGCGGAGAACATCGCGCTCGGCATCCCGCCGGACGAGATCGATCAAGAGCGCGTGGCCGAGGTGATCAGAGCGGCGCACCTCGGCGAATTCATCGCCTCGTTGCCCGAGGGCACCGCGACCTCCGTCGGCAAGCAGGCGAATGCGCTGAGCGGTGGTCAGATCCAGCGCCTGGGCCTCGCCCGAGCGCTGTACGGCCGGCCGCGGCTGCTCATCCTCGACGAGGCGACGAGCGCGCTCGATGCCGGATCGGAGGCGTTCATCTCGGCGTCACTGAGCGAGCTCGGGTCCGAGACGACGGTGATCGTCGTGGCGCATCGGCTCTCGACGGTGCAGCATTCCGACGTCGTGCATGTCGTCGAGGCCGGACGCATCACCTCGTCCGCCACCTTCGCGGAACTCCGGCGCGACGTCCCCATGGTCGCCGAGTACGTCAAGCTCATGTCCTTCGACGAGGGATGAGCCTCGGAGACCGCCCTCGGCGAGTCCGCGGCCAGCGGTACCTAGGTCCGTGAGAGCACCCAGGTCTCGGAGACGCTCGGGATCCCGAGGAACGGCTCGAGGTCGTAATCCTCAGCCGGAAGCGTGCGCACGAGACGCAGCCCCGCGTCCGCGACGGCCTGCTCGATGTCGACGCGCGCCACCACGAACTCGGTCGTCGGCTGACCGTAGGCGTACTTCGCGAATCGCGTCGTCGGCGCGGAGTCCGTCACGGTGACCCCGTGCAGCACGATCGCCCCGCGCGAGACGCGGGCGTACTCGGCGACGGCCCTGGCCCATTCCGTCATATGGATCAAGGCCACTCCATCGAGGACGACGTCGA
>MKVN01000043.1:25251-52401 GCA_001898855.1 Micrococcales bacterium 73-13 | reverse complement strand
GGCAGCTCGTAGGCGCTCCCCACGACGACCTCGTGGCGGGGATAGCGTGTCCGGCAGCGCGCGACCATCGCCGGCGAGACGCCCAGCCCCGTGTAGCGCTGACCGGGCGAGGTGAGCGCGACGATCTCCGAGTTGTACCCTCCGCCGCAGCCGACCTCGAGGAGCGTCCCGTCGCGCGGCAGCCCCGAGAGCGCGCTCTGCAGCGCCGCGATGTCCTCGCGCGGATGGCCGGCCTTCGCCTGCTCGATCAGCGGGAGCCAAGCCCGGTCCTGGCGCTCGGCGGTCCGCCGCGACCACACGTCGGTTTCCCCGTAGCGGGACACGTCCAGCGTGTACCCGGCGGAGGCGAGCAGCCGCCGCGACAGACCAGGCATCCGCTGGGAGAGGAGCACCAGCAGCCGCTTGCGCCAGTCCTGCGTCACCGACCGCTCCGGACCATCCGCAGGAACTCCTCGTAGTCCTCGATGTAGTCGGAACGGTCGTACGGATGCGACGCGAATACGAGCAGCACCGCGCCCGGCGAGTAGTCCAGCTGACCGCCCCAGATGAGCGGCGGCAGGTAGAGCCCGAGCTCCGGGCGGTCGAGCACCGTCTCGGCTGTGCGCGCCCCGTCGTCGACGCGAGCGGTGACCGAGCCGTGCACGGCCACGAGGAACTGGTGGCACTCCCGATGAGCGTGCGTGCCGCGCAGCTCGCCGGCCGGCACGTCGAAGACGGTGAAGAAGCGGCGGACGGGGAAGGGCAGCTGACTCCCGACCTCGGCGACCGTGAGCGAGCCGTTGCCGGCGTCGACCCGACCGATCCGGACGAGCCGGACGTCGCGGACCTCGCCGAGCGGATCCCCGAGGACGTCGGTCATCCCGAGACCTCCGCGAGCACGGCGACCACGCGCTCCACCTCGTCGTCGCGCAGCCCAGGGAAGATCGGCAGCGACAGGATGCGCTCGGCGGCCCGCTCGGTGACCGGGAGCCGCACGGTCTCCGGCGGAGACGGGAACGCCTGGAGGTGGTCGGGCACCGGATAGTGCACGTCCGTGACGATCCCGGCGGCCGCGAACGTCTCGCGGACGCGCTCCCGCTCGTCCCAGGCGCCGACGGCGAGGTGGCCGATGTACGGCCGGGCGACGGTCGTGACCATCGCGTCGGTGACGGCCTCGTAGGCCGCATGGATCTCGCGGCGCCTCGCGTTGTGGGCGTCGAGGAGCGGGAGGCGTGCGCGCAGGACGGCGGCCTGCAGCTCGTCGAGGCGGGAGTTGCGGCCGCGCTCGTCGCCGACGCGGTACTTCGCGACCCAGCCGTACTGCCGACGACGGCGGACGACCTCGGCGAGGTCGGGGTCGCGCGTGACGATCGCGCCGCCGTCGCCGATGGCGCCGAGATTCTTCGTCGGATAGAAGCTCATCGTCGCGATGTCGCCGTACGCGCCGGCCTTCACGCCGTCGGCGCCCGTCGCGCCGAGCGCCTGCGCGCAGTCCTCGAGGACGGCGATGCCGCGCGCGTTCGCGATCTCGAGGATCGGAGCCATCTCGACGACCTGGCCGAACAGGTGCGTCACGACGAGGGCCTTCGGCAGGATGTCCTCTCCCGCCAGGCGCGACAGCGCGGCCTCGAGCGTCGCACGGCTGAGCAGCAGGTCGACGGGGTGGACCTCCGCGTACACCGGGGTCGCGCCGAGGAGCCGAACCGCGGTGGTCGCGTAGGCGCCCGCATTCGCCACGGTCAGGACATGGTCGCCGACGCCGACGCCGAGCGCCCCGAGCCCGAGCTCGAGCGCATCCGTCCCGTTGCCGAGGCCGACCGCATGCTCGACCCCGACGTATTCCGCGAGCTCGCGCTCGAAGGCGTCGTGCTCGGGACCCATCACGTACCAGCCGCTGGCGATCACGCGAAGGGCGGCGGCCTCGATCGCCGAGCGCTCCTCGAGGCTCATCCGGCCGAGGTCGTTGAGCGGGATGCGCGGGGGCGTCGCGACCGCCTCGAACTCCACGGCGGCAGGCATGCCCGTCAGTCTATCCGCGAGGCCCGGGCGCCTCCGGCCGGCGGTCGAGCCTCAACGCCCCTTCACGAGCCCGGCGGCCCGGAGCGTCGCCCACCGCACCGGCGCCTCCCAGACCGCTGATACGGGCCGCAGCCATGCCGGGAGATGCGACACGCGCACCGCGGAGGCTTCGCGCACCGACTCCCGTCGGGCGCGGACCGTGAGCGAGTCGGCATGCCAGCGGAAGTCGGCGACCGTCCTGGGCAGGTAGACCAGCCGACCGACCTTGGAGAGCCGGATGAAGAGGTCGAAGTCCATGGCCCAGCCCAGGTCCTCCCGCAGCGGGCCGACCTCCTCGATCGCGCTGCGGCGGAACAGCGATCCCGGCTGCGGCACCAGGTTCGGCCCGAGGCGCAGCAGCGGCGCCGCCCACCAGCCCGAGCGGTTGCGCCAGACCTGACGGCCCTCGCCGTCGATGTAGTCGCACGCGCCGTAGGCTCCCGAGGCCCTCGGCCGCCGGTCGAGCGCCTCGACCGCGTCCTCCAGCGCGCCGGGGTGCAGTCGATCGTCGTCGCCGAGCCAGGCGAGGTACTCGATCTCGTCCCCTGCCTCGGCGAACCCCTGGTTGATCGCCGCGGTGAGGCCCGGCCGTCGCTCATCGGACTTGGCATCGGCCAGCCCCTCCGCGATGAGCTCGTCGGCGACGAACGCCGCCGGCGCGACGAGCAGGATCCGAGCGTCGCCCGCGGCCCGGATCGAGCCGAGCGACTCGCGGAGGTAGTCGAGCCGGCGGCCGAGCGTCGGGACGACGACGAGGGTTCGCGGCACGGCATGCCACACTACCGCGCTGGGCCCCGCGTGCCCGGTGCACCGCGCTACGGCGGTTCCCGGCCGGTTGGCTACGCTGGACTCGGCGAGCCGGGCGGCCCCGGAGGCCGAGAAGGGATGTGCTGGTGGCCAAGCGGGCGCTGATCACCGGGATCACGGGCCAGGACGGGTCGTATCTCGCGGAGCTGCTCCTCGGCAAGGGGTACGAGGTGCACGGCGTCATCCGCCGCGCCTCGACCTTCAACACCGCTCGGATCGACCACCTCTACGTCGACCCTCATGATCCGGCGGCGAGGCTCTTCCTCCACTACGGCGATCTCTCCGACGGGTCCCGGCTCGTGACGTTGCTCCAGGAGGTGCAGCCCGACGAGGTCTACAACCTGGCCGCGCAGTCGCATGTGCGAGTGAGCTTCGACGAGCCCGAGCACACGGCCGACACGACCGGGACCGGCACCATCCGGCTCCTCGAGGCGGTGCGCGCCGCTGGCATCTCGCCGCGCTTCTACCAGGCCTCCTCCTCGGAGCTGTACGGCGCGACCCCGCCGCCGCAGTCGGAGACGACGCCGTTCCACCCGCGCTCGCCCTATGCGGCGGCGAAGCTCTACAGCTTCTGGATCACTCGGAACTACCGTGAGGCATACGGGCTGTTCGCGGTGAACGGCATCCTGTTCAACCACGAGTCGCCCCGCCGCGGCGAGACCTTCGTGACCAGGAAGATCACCCGAGCGGTCGCGCGGATCAGAGCCGGCGTGCAGCACGACCTCTATCTCGGCAATCTGGACGCGATCCGGGACTGGGGATACGCACCCGAGTACGTCGACGGCATGTGGCGGATGCTGCAGGCGGACGAGCCGGAGGACTTCGTGCTGGCGACCGGCGTCGGCTATTCGATCCGGGACTTCCTGGAAGCCGCGTTCGGCCACGTCGGGCTCGACTGGCAGGAGTTCGTCCGCTTCGACGAGAAGTACCTGCGGCCGACCGAGGTCGACGCCCTGATCGGCGACGCGTCGAAGGCCGAGCGGCTGCTCGGCTGGAAGCCCACGATCGACGGGCTCGAGCTCGCCCGGATCATGGTCGACGCCGACGTCACGGCGTTCGAGCACGAGGGCCGGCACTGGATCGACCGGCCGACGCTCGCCGGCTGGGGCGGCGCCGCGTGACCTCCGACGGCCCCGAGGACGGTCCTCGCCGCCACGACGACGTCGGATACGTTCCGGTCCCGCTCGATCGCGGCGCGACGTTCTACGTCGCGGGGCACCGCGGCCTGGTCGGGTCGGCCCTCGTCCGCCGGCTCGAGAGGGCGGGGTTCGCCGACATCGTCGGCCGTACCTCCGGCGAGCTGGACCTGAGGGACCGCGAGGCCGTCTTCGCGTTCTTCCGCGAGACCGAGCCCAGATACGTCGCGCTCGCGGCGGCGAAGGTCGGCGGTATCGTCGCGAACAGCACCTATCCCGTCGAGTTCCTGTCGGAGAACATCCGGATCCAGAGCAATGTGCTCGACGCGGCGCTGGAGACCGGCGTCGAGCGCCTGCTGTTCCTCGGCTCGTCGTGCATCTACCCGAAGCACGCCCCGCAGCCGATCACCGAGGACGCGCTGCACACCGGCTACCTGGAGCCCACCAACGACGCGTACGCGATCGCGAAGATCGCCGGCATCATGCACGTCCAGGCCGCGCGCCGGGAGTACGGGAAGGCCTGGATCTCGGCGATGCCCACCAACCTCTACGGACCGAACGACAACTTCGACCCGCAGGGTTCGCACGTGCTGCCCGCGCTCATCCGTCGGTACTCCGAGGCGGTCGAGGCCGGGGCGAGGACCGTCACGAACTGGGGCACCGGGTCGCCGCGACGCGAGTTCCTCCACGTCGACGACATGGCCGACGCCTGCCTGCACCTCCTCGAGCAGTACGACGGGCCCCAGCAGGTCAACGTCGGGACCGGCTCGGACGTCACCATCCGCGAGATCGCCGAGACGATCGCGCAGGTCGTCGGCTTCGAGGGCGAGACGGTCTGGGACACCACGAAGCCCGACGGAACGCCGCAGAAGCTCCTCGACGTCTCGAAGCTCGCGAACGCCGGGTGGCGTGCGCGGATCGGACTCGAGGACGGCCTCCGCTCGACGATCGAGTGGTTCCACGGGCACGGCGGCGCGCTGCGCGGGCAGCCGTGAGAGAGGAGCAGCCATCCCATGACGACGCATGATGCGCCCGAGGGGCGTCGGGCCCCGCTCGCGGCGTCGTCGTTCGCCCGCCGGGTCCTCGGCAGCCCGATCGCACCGCTCGCCGTCTTCCCGTGGCGGTTCGCCGCCGCCGCCCGATGGAGCCTGCGCACCTTCGGCGCAACGACCCGATGGCTCTTCGGCTCGCGCGAGAACACCAATTACACGTACGATCTCACGCCCCGCAATCGCGAGCACCTCGCGTGGTTCGTCGCGCACGTCGCCGGCATCCCGCTCGCCGAGGCGCGCGGCTACATCCAGGAGGTCCTCGACGACCAGGCGCTGACCGCGCACGTCATGGGAGAGACCGCGAGGAGCCGCTATCGCTGGCTCGCCGATCGGGTACCGCGCTATGGGCGCCGGATCGGGTGGTACGCCTTCGTCCGCGCGCTCAAGCCCGACGTGCTCGTCGAGACCGGCACGGACAAGGGCCTCGGGAGCGTCGTGCTCGCCGCCGCGCTGCTGCGCAATGGCAAGGGCCGGCTCATCTCGATCGACATCAACCCCGCCGCGGGCTATCTCATCTCCGGGCGCTACGCCGAGGTCACCGAGCTCGTCATCTCGGACAGCATCGCCGCGCTCGCGGCGCTGGAGGACGTCGACCTCTTCATCCACGACTCGGATCACACGGCCGAGCACGAGTACGCGGAGTTCACCGCGATCGCGCCGAATCTCCGGCCCGACGCGCTCTCGCTCAGCGACAACGCCCACGCGACCGACTCGATGACGCGCTGGGCGGAGGAGACCGGACGCGAGTTCCTGTTCTTCGACGAGCGTCCGGCGCGCCACTGGTATCCGGGTGCCGGCATCGGCACGGCCCTGCCGCCTCGCTGAACGGGTACCGGACAGGGAGCCGCGCAGGCCTCAGCGCGGGTCCGCGACCGACGGCTGCGAACCGACCGGCAGCAACGTGCCGCGGCGGTGTCCGGACCACTTCGCGACCTGGTAGAGCGGGTTCACGAAGAGCCACCTGAGGCGTCCGAGGACCCCCCACTGCCGGTCACGGACGATGCGCATGCCGTCGACGAGGCTGCCGCGCAGGATGAGACGGAGCATCCCCGCGCGGCCGAGCGGCGCGACCTGCGTGCCGATGCCGCGCAGTGCCAGGATCTCCTCCGTCGCCCGCCGGCCAGCCTCGCGGATGCTCAGGTCGTTCGAGTGGACGACGGCAGCACGCGGCGCGTAGGCCTTCCGCAGCCCGGCGGCGAGCAGATCGCGACCGAAGAGCTGATCCTCCGCGTAGGAGACGTCCCGGTAGGGCACCGGGCCGACGAGGACCGACCGACGAGCCGCGCTGTTGACGTCGGAGTAGAAGCCGGCGGCCTCGATCTCCGCCCGCGAGCCGAGCCGGTCGCCGCGGAACACCGTGACGCCCGCATCCGGGCCCAGCGCCGCGAAGGTGGTCTGGATCTCGTACTTGAGCATCGGGTGGCAATGCGGGCGCGGCAGCTGCTTGCCGAGGACCGCCACGATCCGATCGTCGTCGAGCATCGGCGCGACGAGCTCGGCGAGCCACTGCGGGCTCGCCGGCGTCGCGTCATGAGTGAGGTACGCGACAAATTCCCCGGAGGCCAGGTGCGCCGCGAGGTCTCTTGTCCGACCGTGCCCGAAATCGGAGTTGGGGATCTCGTGCAACCGCGCTCGGGGATGCGCTGCGACGATGTCGAGCGTCCGGTCGCTCGAGCCCGAGTCGATGACCAGCACCTCCAGCTCGCCATCCCAGTCTTGTCCCTCGATCGCCGTGAGGATCTCGTCCAGGTAGCGCTCGCCGTTGTAGGTGAGGATCACGACGGTGGCGCTGCTCGCCGAGCTCATGACGCACCCCCCGCGAGCATGTCCTCCCAGGTTGCCGCGATGCCGTCGTCGAGGCTCACCAGCTCCGGCTCGCCGAACTCCGCCCGGAACCGTGCGGTGTCGAGCACGACGCGGTCGACGAAGGTCGGCGGCACGGGCCGATGCTCGACGGCGACGGCTCGACCGGTGACCCGACCGATCACGTCGACGAGCTCGGAGACGGCAACGCCCCGGCCGCTGCCGATGTTGTAGATCGGATGTCGCGGCGCGCCCTCGGCGACGTCGACCAGCATCCTCGCGACGTCGCCGACGGCGATGAAGTCCCGCACCATCGATCCGTCCCCGAACACGGTGAGCGGGCGTCCTCCGGCGAGCTCGTTCAGGAAGATCGGGATCACGCCCTGCCGTCTGCCGACGCCCTGACGCGGCCCGTAGGGGTTCGAGATCCGGAAGGCGACGGAGTCGAGCCCGAACCGGCGCTGGAAGTAGCGGAGGTAGCCCTCGATCGCGAGCTTGCCGATGGCATACGGCGAGATCGGCTGCGGAGCGAGCTCCTCGTGCATCGAGAGGACGTCCTGGTCCCCGTAGATCGCACCGCCGGTGGATGCGAAGAGCATCCGCCGCACCCCGGACTCCGCCGCCACGCGGAACAGCTCGACGCTGGCCGGCACGTTCGTGCTCAGCTCGAGGGTCGGAGCGCTCTCGGCCGTCGCAGGGCTCGTCGTCGAGACGAAGTGGAAGACGAACTCGTGCCCCGGGACGGCGGCCGCGACGTCGGCGGCGTTGAGCACGTCGCCGACGATGCGATCGACGCCGAGCGCGCGGTACCTCGGTCGGGTGCCGGAGAACCGGTCGAACACGGCGACCGCGTGACCGCGTGCCGCGAGCTCGTCGACGACATGGGATCCGATGAAGCCGTTCCCGCCGACGACGAGGAACCGGCTCACCGCATCGCCCGTTCGAACGCGGCGAGGAACTGGGCCCGGGCGACGTCCCAGCCCGCCATCCGGGCGCTCGAGGCCGCTGCAGCCGCATGCTCGGCACGCGCCGGGTCGTCGAGCACGGCGAGCAGTTCGTCCGCGAGCGCCCGCGGCAGCGGCGGGGCGTAGCGGATGTGCGGGTTGTCGACGACGAGACGATTGTTCGGCGCGTCGTTGACGACGGGGATCGCACCGGCGGAGAGCAGCTCCAACGGCATCAGCGACATGTTGCTGAACGAGAGGACAAGCCCGGCCGCGCAGCGGTTGAAGACCTCGCCGAGCTGATCCGCGCCGAGCCCGTGCAGGCTGCGGTACGGGAAGGGGAGCTTGCGGTGGATTCGCGTGCCGACCAGGTTGATCACCGTGCCGGGACGCTCGCGGGCCACGATGTCGAGGGCGAGCAGGCCGAGCTCGAAGCCCCGGCGCTGGGTGGCGGGACGCGCGTAGAACATGATCTCGTCGTGCGCGGCGGTCGGGTCGTAGGCGTAGTGCCCGGGGTCGGCGCCGAAGTCGAAGGCGTCCGTCGACATCCCGTACTCATCGTGGAGCCTGGTCGCGAGCCAGCGCCCGGCGGTGATCCCGTGGAATCCGAACCGGTAGGTCGACTCGGCCAGCGTCGACTCCGACCCGGCCGGCGAGAACCACGGCTCGAAGTCCTGCACGAAGTAGAACCGGCGCGCCATCGCCTCGGAGCGGAACGACGGGTAGGCCGTCTCCCAGCCGGTCGAGAACACGGCGTCGACGTCCTCGGGGAGCCGTCCCGGCCAGGGCAGCAGCTCGGCCGCGACCCGTTCGAAGGACCGGGAGGCGGCCATCACTCGCCGGCTCTCCGAGACGCTGATCGGCCGCTCGTTCGAATAGAGGTAGATGCGGCAGACATGCCCGGCGTCCTCGAGCGCCTTGACCATGCGCAGCGCGGTCTGATGCCCACCCGAATTGATGCCGGGCGGCGACATGATCCAGGCGACCTTCCAGGGCCCCTGCCCTCGGTCGGACGGCGAGACCACCGCCGGATGCGGTCGGCGCCAGTCGGACGCTTCGACGTCCTCCGGGCGGGCCAGCAGGACGTCACGGCCGTCCTCGCCGATCAGGCGTGAGCGCATCCTCCGGAGCATCTCGCGCGGCCCCTGCTCCCGGAGCACGCGGAGCGCCTTGCCGACCAGACTCATCGGATCGAGCATACCGGCGGCCCCGTACCGCCCGGAGGGACCGCCTCAGCGGGTCCCGGCGACCGCGACGACGACATCGAGCACCGCGATGACGCCGCTCCAGCCGATCACCACCCATGCCATGGCGCGATTCATGATCACGGTGCCGGTCACGAGCAGGAAGGCGGGGAGCATCGCGGCGGCGCTCGCTCGGGGGACGAGCCACTCTCCGGCCAACGCGAACAGCACGAGCACGAGGAAGGGCCCTGCGAGCAGCGTCGTCGATGCCACCGCGACCGTCAGCGGCGCGTCGTGGCGGCTACGGCGTGCACGGAAGAAGGCGACGATGACGCCGGCGATCAGCACCCAGCCGAGCGGCTGGTAGAGATATCCCGGGACTCCGGGGAGACCGGTGGTCGCGGTGGCAGCGGCGTTCAGCCCCGTCTCGACCATCGCGTCAAAGATCTGCCGCAACGGGCGCAGGATCCCGATGGTCGTGCCCGGGGCGATCGGCACGGAGCCCGGCGCGGCGCCGACCCCGAGTACGATGCCGAGCAGCGGCAGGACGAGCGCGGCGAGCACGGCGAGCGACCCGAAGCCGACGAGTCGCGCGCCGGCGCCCCGAACGACGGCAGTGCCGATGAGCAGCAGCAGCACGACGACCGAGATGAGCGCTGCGGGCAGCCCGAATGCCCCTGCGACCAGTGCGCCGAAGACCAACCACCAGCCGGAGCCGCTGCCGTCGGCGAGGCGCGAGCCGAGCCAGAGCGCGAGCGCCCCGAAGAAGATGAGCGGCCCATCGGTGCTCGCCCAGCCGAAGGCCCAGAACGACATGGGCGACGCGATGAGCACGGCGCCGAGCGCCACGATGGTGAGGTCGGCGAGACGGTACCGGCGCCCGAGCGCCTCGAGCAGGACGAGCGCGCCGGCGAGCCAGAGCCACCAGAGCATCCGCCAGGCCGGCGAGAGGGCCAACGCGGTGAAGGCGTCGGCGAGGATCCCCTGGTTGTCGGCGGGGGCCGGCAGCGCATCCCCGTGGCCCAAGGCCAGCGTCCAGGCGACGACGAGGGATACGGGCAGCAGCACCGCGAGCGGCCGGTGTCGCGCGAGCAGGCCGCGTCGAGGCACGGTCGGGACGCGGCTCATGCGAACCACCTGGCGAACACGACGCTGAGGCCGAGCCACAAGACGAGCAGCAGGGCGACGTACACGAGGAGCGCGCGGATCGCCCAGCGATTCTTCAACAGCGGGACCGTGACGGCGAGCATGCCGGGCAGGAGCGCGATGCCGTAGCGCGGGGGCAGCGGGAAGATCGAGCCGGTGGTGAGCACGATCGCCAGCGTCAGAGCGGGCGCGGCGACGATGAACGCGATGAGCACCGAGATCGAGAGCGCTCGGTCCGACGAGGCGCTCGGCAGCAGCAGGACGGCGCCGACGACTCCGGCGATCAGGAGCCAGCCGAGCGGCAGGAAGGCGCGACTCAGGGTATCCACCTCGGGCACGACGACGTGCATCGTGCCGCCGAGGAAGTTCGTGAACTGCGTCGCGACCAGGTCGAAGGAGAGCGGGACCTCGACTCCCTGGCCGGGGCTCGTCGTCGGGCTCGGCACCCAGATGGCCGCCGCGATCCGCGCCCAGGCGTACTGGACCACGAGTGTCGCGACGATCGCCGCCAGCGGGGGCCACATCCGCGACGCGAGCGACCGCAGCATGGCCGCGCCCCGCGGCGCCCCGGATGCGCCACGACGAGCGATCGCCCAGTGGAGGAGGAGGTAGAGGGAGACCAGTCCCACCGCGACGATGATGGTCGGCTTGAACGCGGCGCCGATCGCTGCGACCAGCACGAGCCACCAACCCGAGCCGACCCCGCGAGCCCGCCGCATCGCGAGCCAGAGCAGGATCGCGCCCAGACCGAACATCGGGGCATCGGTCGACACGAAGGAGAAGCTCCAGTAGCCGATCGGCGAGGCGACGATCGCGAGGGAGACGGCGACGAACGCCCAGCCGGTCACCCGCAGCCGCCGCAGGCAGAGGTAGCTGAAGACCAGGCCGACGACGAGCCAGAGCACGCTGACCAGGCGCCAGCCGGCGAGCTGACCGACCCCGGGAATCAGTCCGAGCACATCGCCGACGACGCGAGTGATCCAGAACTGGACCGGCGGGTACCCGCCGCCGCTGGAGAATCCGCCGTACGGGAACGCGCTCGGGTCGCTCAGATCGACGCCGCACTCGGGCCCCATCCGCCCGAACGGGATCACGCCATGACAGGCGTACAGGCTCCTCGCCAGCTCGCCGAGGTACTCGCCGTTGTGGATCACCCCCTGGCGCCAGAGCTTCTCGAGGTAGTCGATGTAGACGACCTCGTCGATCGGCGACACGGCGGCGCTGTGCAGCAGGACCACGGTCGTGAGATAGACGACCGCGACGGCCAGGGTGACCACCAACGGCCAGTGCCTGGCGATGAACCCCCGGATTCCCGGGTCCGCGATCCGGGGAACGTCCAGCACGCCCGTCATGGCGCGATCGCGACCGGGGAGGGCGTATTCATCGCCGGAAGCCTACCCAATGCGTCCGCGATAGCGTGGTCCCGTGCCGCCCGATGTCGTGGACGATCAGCTCGACGCGACCGTCGTGATCGTGGACTGGAACGAGCCTGAGGTCACCCTCGAGGCGGCTCGCTCCGCCCTCGGCCAGGAGCCGCCTCCGCGCGAGGTCCTCGTCGTCGACAACGGCTCGGAGCGCACCGCCGGCGGCCACCCGGCCGCCGCGCTGCCGGGCGTCCGAGTCGTCCGGCTGCCGACGAACGTCGGCTTCGCGGGCGGGGCGAACGCCGGCATGGCCGCCGCCGCCGGCGACGCGATCGTGCTGCTGAACAACGACGCGCGCCTGGAGCCCGGTGCGCTCGCCGCCCTCGTCGCCCCGCTCGCCGAGCCGCGGGTGGGCGCGGTCACGGCGCTCATCCTGCTCGACGGCACCGACCCGGTGCTCGTGAACTCGACCGGCGGCGAGGTCACCCGTTCGGCGAACGGGCGCGATCGCGACTGGCGTCGTCCGCTGGCGGCGCTCGATCGCCCTGCCGGCCCCGCGCCGGCGTTCTCCGGCGGCGCCGTCGTGCTCTCCCGGCAGGCGGTCGAGGACGCCGGCGGGCCCTTCGACGAGCTCCTCTTCATGTACTACGAGGACACCGAGCTCTCCTGGCGACTGCGTCGACGAGGCTGGGAGATCCGGTATGAGCCGCGCGCCGTCGTCCGGCACCGCCACGCGCACTCCTCGCATGCGGGCTCCGACTTCTTCCTTCGGCTCAACGAGCGCAATCGCCTGCGATTCGCCGTGACGCATGGAAGCACCGGAGTGATCCTCCGCGCGTTCTGGCGGACGTTCGGCGGTGCGATCTCCCGGCTCCTGCGCGGGGATCCGAAGGGGGCGAGTCGCCGACTCGGCGCGCTCGCCCACGCGATATCCCACCTGCGCGAGCTGTCCCGCGCTCGTCGAGCCGTCGCGAGGCGCGCGACGGTGCCGCTGCGGCGCGTATGGTCCGGCGCACCGCGGGACTGAGCCTCCGGCATCGCCCTCGATCGGCCGCTGTTCGAGCTTCAGTCCCGTGGAAGCAGTGCGAGGAGGTACTCGCCGTAGCCGGACTTCACGAGCGAGGCGCCGAGCGCGCGCAGCTGCGCGTCGTCGATCCAGCCCTGGCGCCAGGCGACCTCCTCGATGCAGCCGATCTTGAAGCCCTGCCGATCCTCGATGACGCGGACGTACTCCGCAGCCTGCATCATCGACTCGAAGGTGCCGGTGTCGAGCCAGGCGGTGCCGCGGTCGAGGACCTGCACGTGCAGGCGATCGGCGCGCAGATACGCCTCGTTGACCGCCGTGATCTCGAGCTCGCCGCGCTCGCTCGGCAGGATCGACTTGGCGATGCCGACCACCTCGTTGTCGTAGAAGTAGAGGCCGGGCACCGCGTAGCTGCTCTTCGGCCTCGCCGGCTTCTCCTCGATCGAGATCGCATTCCCCTGGCCGTCGAACTCCACCACGCCGTAGGCCGAGGGGTTCGACACGTGATAGGCGAAGATGAGGCCGCCCTCGACGTCGACGCGCCCCCCGAGCGCGGTGCCGAGACCGCTGCCGTGGAAGATGTTGTCGCCGAGGATGAGCGCGACCGAGCCGCCCCCGATGAACTCCTCGCCGATCAGGAACGCCTGCGCGAGCCCGTCGGGCGAGGGCTGGACGGCGTAGGACAGCTCGATGCCGAGATCGCGTCCGTCGCCGAGCAGGCTGCGGAACGCGTCGTGATGCTCGGGCGTGGTGATGATGAGGATCTCGCGGATGCCGGCGGCCATCAGCGTCGACAGCGGGTAGTAGACCATCGGCTTGTCGTAGATCGGCATCAGCTGCTTCGAGATCCCCTTGGTGATCGGATGCAGCCGGGTGCCCGAGCCACCCGCCAGGATGATGCCGCGCATAGGCGTCGAGTCTATCGACCGGCGAGCCGGCCGATGTGGGCTCGGACGACCTCGTAGTCGGGAAGGGCGCCCCGCCTCAGCGCCTCGGCGAGCGTCGGGGCGTCCCGGTCCTTGTCCGAGAGCACGAGCTCGCCGGGCGGGAGACCGAAATCGATGGCCAGCTGCGCGTCCAGCGGCGAGACGCCGTGCTCGCGCTCCGGGTGGTACGCCTCGGACACCAGGTAGGCGACGGTCGTGTCGTCCTCGAGCGCGACGAAGGCATGGCCCAGCCCCTCGGAGACGTAGACCGCCGAGCGGCGCACGTCGTCGAGGCGGACGCCGTCCCAGGCGCCGAACGTCGGCGACCCGACCCGGAGGTCGACCACGACGTCGAGGATCGACCCCCGCAGGCACTGGACGTACTTCGCCTGCCCCGGCGGCACGTCGGCGTAGTGCACGCCGCGCACGACGCCTCGACGGGACGCGGAGACGTTCATCTGCGCGAGGTCGAAGCGGTGCCCGATCGCCTCGGCGAGCGCGTCGGAGCGATACGACTCGAGGAAGGCGCCGCGGCCGTCGGAGTGGATCGTCGGCACGGCCTCCCAGGCGCCGGCGATCGACAGCTCACGGAGTCGCATCGCCGTCCTCCTCGAACGCCGCCGCCGGGTCGTCGACGACGACGTAGAGCGGTCGCCCCATGGCGACGTTGAGCGTCACGCCGATGTACTCGGCGATGATCCCGAGCGAGACGAGCAGGGCGCCGGAGCAGAGCAGGGTGATCACCGCGAGGCTCGTCCACCCCTGCGCGTCGACGTGACCGGTGAGGCGCTCGACGATGATGTAGATCGCGAGCGCGACGCCGAGCAGGGCGAGGAGCACTCCGAGCACCGAGACGATGCGCAGGCCTCTCGTCCCGCTGGAGAGCACCATCCGCCAGAAGTGGGCGAACAGCGTCCGGGTCGAGTAGCCGGACGGTCGATCGCCTTCGGCCCGGAGCGTCACCGGGGCCAGCGCGACGCGGTCGTTGACCCAGCCGAGCGCCACGTCGAGATAGACCCCGCTGGCGGCGAACTCGGCGAGTCGGCGCCCGATGTCGCCGCGCACCAGCCGGAAGCTCTGGTACTCGCGGAACCCCTTGCTGCCGAGCGCGACGCCCATCAGCCGCTTGGCGCCGCGCGACGCGGTGTTCCGGAACGCGCCGTGGGGCGGGGCGTTCTGCGGCTTCCCGTAGACGACGCCGGCGCGGTCGTCGATCGCGGCGTCGAGGAACGCGGGCAGGTCGGCGGGGTCGTGCTGCCCGTCCTCGTCGAGGGTCGCGATCCATTCGCCGACCGAGGCCTGCATGCCCGCGATGGTCGCCGCATGCTGCCCGAAGTTCCGGCTCAGCCAGATCCCGCGGACCTCGGGGTGCGCTCGTGCCAGCTCGCGGATCACCCGGTCGCTGTCGTCGGGGCCGTTGTCATGGACCAGCAGGACCTCTGCCACCCGGAACCGCCGACCGCCCGGCGTCGAGGACTCGGACACGTATCGGACGAGCTCGCCGACGAGCCCGGAGAGGGTCGCGGCCCCGCGGTAGACGGGGACCACCACGCTGATCAGATGCACGCGGTCACCGGCCTCGGCCACGGCAGCCAAGCTATCACGGACGCGATCGACGGCTCCCGGCCTCCGCGATCGCGCCAACTACACTGGCTTCCGACGACGAGCGGGCTCGCGGCACGGCGTCCGGGCGGCCGAGCGGGAGGAGTTCATTGAGCGACTATCGCGACACCTGGCTCGTCATCCCGCTGTACAACGAGGCCTCCGTCATCCGGGACGTGCTCGAGCACGCCGGCCAGGTGTTCCCCAACATCGTCTGCGTCGACGACGACTCCTCGGATGCGTCGGCTTCGATCGCGGCGGAGGCCGGAGCCGTGGTGCTGCGCCACCCGATCAACCTCGGGCAGGGCGCCGCGCTGCAGACCGGCTTCGACTACGTGCTGCAGGACCCGGGGATGCGGTACGCGGTCACCTTCGACTCGGACGGACAGCATCGCATCGAGGACGCCCGGGCGATGGTCGACCGGCTGCGGAGCGAGCCGCTCGACGTCGTCCTCGGGTCGCGGTTCCTCGACGCGCGCACCAGGCCGGGCAGGCTGAAGCGCGCGGTGCTGCGGATGGCGATCTGGTTCACGAACATGACCTCGCGGGTGAAGCTCACCGACGCGCACAACGGGCTGCGCGCGTTCACGCGACCCGCGCTGGAGGTGATCGAGATCCGGCAGAACCGCATGGCGCACGCCTCGGAGATCGTCGCGCTGATCGGGCGCCACCGGCTGCGATACGCCGAGGAGCCGGTGCACATCATCTACACCGACTACAGCCGGTCGAAGGGCCAGTCGCTGTGGAACAGCGTGAACATCCTGGTCGAGCTGTTCTTCAAGTGAGGAGCTGAGACGTGGACGGCCAATTGGGCATCAAGATCCTGCTCATCGCGGGCGTGCTCGCGGTGGCGCTGTTCATCCTGTGGCCGGGTCGCGGCGCTCGGCGGCTCGCGCTGCGACGGATCGGGACGCTCCTGCTCGTCCTGGTCGCGATCGCCGCGATCGTCTTCCCCCAGTTCCTCAGCGTCGTCGCCGAGTGGCTCGGCGTCGGCCGCGGCGCCGACCTGCTGCTCTACGGCACGGTGATCGTCTTCCTCGGCTGGGCCTTCCTGTCGCGCGTCGAACGGCGACGGATGGAGCGCCAGATCACCCGGCTGGCCCGAGCGCAGGCGCTGGCCGGCGCGGACCGGCCCTGGGAGCAGCGTTGACAGCACTGGTGACGGGGGGCGCCGGCTACATCGGGGCGCATGTGCGCCGCGCCCTGCAGGCGGCCGGACATCAGGTGGTCGTCGTCGACGACCTGTCGACCGGGTTCGTCGACCGGGTGCCCGACGACGTGCCGCTGCTGACGGCGGACCTCGTCGACCCCGGCACGACCTCGGTGCTCGCCGACTTCATGGCGGCGCACGGTGTCGACTCGATCGTGCACCTCGCGGCCCGCAAGCTCGTCGAGGAGTCGGTCCGCCTGCCGGAGCGCTACCTCGGAGACAACCTCGCCTCCCTCGCGACGGTGGTCGGCGCGATGCGGCGGAATCGGGTCCGGGTCCTGCTCTTCTCCTCGTCGGCGTCGGTCTACGGCGCACCGGAGGCGGAGTTCGTGCGCGAGGACGATCCGACGGTGCCGGTGAACCCCTATGGCGCGTCGAAGCTTGCCGGCGAATGGCTGACCGCCGCGGCGGTCGCGCTCGGCGGCCGCGCCGCGAGCCTGCGCTACTTCAACGTGGCCGGCGCCGCCGAGCCGCACCTCGGCGACCGGGCGGTGCTCAACCTGGTCCCGATGATCTTCGAGCGGCTGGACGCCGGACTGCCGCCGCGGATCTTCGGTGCGGACTATCCGACGCCGGACGGGACCTGCGTGCGGGACTACGTGCACGTCGCCGATCTCGCCGAGGCCCACGTCGCGGTGCTCGACCGCCTCCTCCGCCCGGGGGACGACGGGACGCACGAGGTGTACAACGTGGGCACGGGGACCGGTGCGAGCGTCGCC
Organism: Micrococcales bacterium 73-13; assembly: GCA_001898855.1. Lineage (GTDB taxonomy): Bacteria > Actinomycetota > Actinomycetes > Actinomycetales > Microbacteriaceae > 73-13. The sequence continues at coordinate 35,447 of MKVN01000043.1, read as the reverse complement.
GAGATCATGTCCGCCGTCGCGGCGGCATCGGGGATCGCGTTCACGCCCGTGATCGAGCCCCGTCGCGCCGGCGACCCGCCGCGCGTCGTCGCCGACCCCTCGCGCATCCGGCAGGAGCTCGGCTGGAGAGCCGTCCGCGGCCTGACCGAGACCGTCGAGAGCGCCTGGCGGGCGTGGGTGCACGCCCGTTCGACGCGCTGAGGGTCGCGGCGCCTCAGCCGAACGGGAAGTACGCGAACCGCCCGTCGGGCGCCACGATCGTCGGGGCCCCGAGCAGGCCCTCGAGCCCGGCCTCGAGCTCCCCGCCCGGATCCCCGACCCGGTCGACCGCGACGCCGACGAAGCCGAGCGCCGAGGCCTCCCGCGCGAACGCCGCCGGCGGCAGCGCCGCGATCTCGCCGAGCCGGTCGATCTCCTCGCGCCCGCGGATCCCGGCGCCCGAGAACCGCAGCCCGGTCGAGTGCAGGTAGATCCGGAGCTGGTCCGCGTCGTGCGCGCCGCCGACTGGCGGCGACTCCGGGAAGTCGAGGTACGGCAGCTGGAACACCGCGGCGCCGGGCGGCAGGCGGGCCTCGAGCTCCGCCGCGAAGGCGGCGTCGGAGTCGAAGGACGCGACGGTCGCCGCACGAGCGGCCGGGTCCGACGCCGGGACCTGGTCCCAGTACGCCAGCCCGATCAGCAGCAGCCCGACGATCGCCCCCGTGCCCGCGCGCACGACCGCCGTGCGGTGCCGGGTCGCGCGCTCGACGACGGCGCCGACGAGCAGCCCGATCGCCGCGAGCGCGAGCGCGGCGATGACGATCGACATCCGGTTCCAGCCGCGCACCACCTGGGTCACGAAGCCGACGAGCGTCGCGACCCCGCCCACCCAGGAGAAGAGGAGCGCGACGAAGGTCAGGAACGCCAGCCCGACGAGCGCGCGCCACCGCGCCGTGCCCGGAGCGCGGCCGGCCGTCGCCCGCACCAGCACGAGGGCGACGACGACGATCAGCGCGACGAGCCCGGCGGCGCCGATGAGCCCGAGCGCCGGCGACTCGCTCGGGAGCGGGTAGTGCGCGTCGTACAGCTCGCGCAGCTGCTGGAACGGTCCGAAGCGATGCAGCGGCGACGGCAGCAGGAGCTGGACGAGCTTCAGCGCGTAGACCTCCGACTCGACCGGGGTGCGCACCAGCGCACCCGGGTTCGACCCCCGCAGCAGCGCGTCGATCCAGTCGGGCAGCATGTTCAGCGCGATCACCACGACGATCACCGCCCCGGCGCCGACGGCCCCCCAGAACGCCCGCCAGCGCCGCCGGACGAGGAGCGCCCCGATCGCGGCGCAGACTCCGAGGATCGCGATGAACAGGGCGTAGTAGGCGGAGATCGAGGCGGTGAGCCCCAGGATCGCGATCGTGCTGCCGGTGCGGCCGAGCGCGTGGCCGAGGCCGCGCGGCGCGCCGGGTCGCGCACCCCAGAGCGGCTCGCCGACGAGGACGCGCCAGACCACGACGAGGCCGAGCGGGACGACCCAGTACCACCCGAGCAGGAGATGTCCCTCGGCGCGCTGGAAGTGGTATGGCGCGATCGCGTAGACGACGCCGAGCGCGCCGGCGAGCCAGGCGCCGAGGCCGATCCGCCGGCCGAACCAGGTCATCGCCGCCGCGGCGAGCGGGAAGCCGATCAGGAAGAACGCGTTCATGACGGCGCCCCAGGTCGGCAGGACGAGGCCGAGGAGCAGGATGACGACGTAGTTCAGGTCGTCGCCGGTCGCGTAGTCGTGGTAGTTCTGGCCGGCGGGCGCGCCCAGTGCGGGCTGCCACTCGTACCAGCCGGTCTCCATGACCGTCTTGACGTGCGCGGCGATGGAGAGGCCGTCGCCCGAGTAGGTCAGCGGCACGTCCCAGCGCCCGGTGAGCAGGCCGGTCGCCGGCAGCGCCAGCAGCAGTGCCCCGATGGCGGAGCCGCCGACCGCGAGCACGCCGGGCCGACGGATCCAGGCGCGGAACCCCATCAGCCCTCCCCGATCACAGGCAGCCGGAGCCGGCGGCGATGCAGCACGTAGAACGCCCGTCGGGCGAGCGCCGCTCGCCGCGCCCGCCGGTCGCCGACCCGGAGATCTGCCGGATCGAGCACGCCGGGGTGCTCCGCGGCGAACGCGTGATGGAACGCGATGGCCTGCGCGGCCTGCTCGCGGGACAGCGCCATGCTCCACTGGCCGGCGTTGACCCGGAATCCGGCGACGGTCGCGTCGAGGCCGATCATGTCGCCGGCGAGCAGCGCCCGCGCGTAGCTCGCCTGGTCGATGAGGTACGCGTGGCGGCCGTCCCAGCCGCCAGCCGCCGCGAGCGCCCCGCGGCGCAGCAGGACGGCGCCCGGCTCGCCGAGGAGGTTGGTGCCGGCGCGCACGCTGGCCCGGATCGCCTCGCGGCCGTCGTGCCGCCCGACGAGCGGGCCGAGTCCCCGCCCCGAGACGAGCACGGCCCCGCGGGCGTCGAGGATGTCTCGGCGGCCCGCGACGAGCACGGCATCCGGCTGCGCGTCGAGGGCCGCGGCCTGGGCGGCGATGGCGCCCGGATGGAGCAGGTCGTCGCCCGGCACGAGCTTGAGGTACTCCCCGGTCGCGGCGTCGGTGACCCGCTGCCAGTTGCGCACGGCGCCGCCGCCGGCCGGGGTCGCATCGAGGATCCGCACCCGCGGGTCGTCGGCGAACGGCTCGATCGCCGCCGCCGTCCCGTCGTCGGACGAGTGGTCGGCGACAACGACCTCGAGGTCGGCATGATCCTGGTCGAGGATCGAGCGCATCGTCTCGGCGATCGTCGCGGCGTTCCGGAACGCCGGCACGACGACCGACACGCGCGTCACAGCACGCCCCGCTCGACGTCGTCGACCTCGCCGGCGGCCGGCCGCGGCCGACGGAACGAGAAGTATCGGTGCCCGAACCAGCTGACGACGACCGTGACCACCGTGATGAGCAGCTGCGCGACGATCCGGTGCAGGCCCGCGAAGACGAGCAGCGGCAGCGCGACGAGGTTGATCCCGAACGTCACGAGGTAGACCGCCTGGAACCGCGCGAAGTCGAGCCAGAGGTGGCCGCGCACCCGGAAGACCACGGTGCGGTGCAGCACGAAGGCGATGCAGGTCGCGACCACGTGCGCGCAGACCAGCGTGACGACCGACGCCGCCTCCTTCCCCCAGGCCTGCTCGGCGACGTGCCCGATCGTCACCGAGGAGACGATGAAGAGCAGGAACCCGATCCCGGTGTTCACCGCGCCGACCAGCAGGAACGCGACGCGCTGGTCCCGGATCAGCCGCAGCAGCGGCCCGGGCGGCGCGGCGGGCGGGCTGGGAGCCCCGGAGCCGGGCGTCTCGCCGGAGACGGTCATCGCCCGATCCCCGAGGTCGCGCCCGGTCGCACGTCGCAGACGACGAAGCCGTTCTGCTCGAAGCGGACGTCGGCGCAGAGCGCGAGCGCCTCCTGGTACGCCTCGGCGGACTGCTCCCGGAGGATCGGCTCGATGACGAGCGGCCCCGTGCCGTGGCCGAGCGGGCGCGAGACGACGCCGGAGAGCAGTCGCACGTCGGGCGCGGCGAACCAGCCGAGCCCCTGCACGTCGGCGACGCCGAGCGATCGGACGAAGTCCGCGGTCGCCTGCTGGTCGGCGCGCGACCAGAGCGGCGACTGCGTGGCCTGCACGACGGCGACCGCCCCGCCGTAGACCGCGAGGCCGGCGGCGACGACGCCGGCGCCGACCGCCGGGATCCGCCAGGCGAGGCCCCGGTCCGCGAGCCGCCGCAGCCCGGCGACGGCGAGCGCGGCGAGGACCGGGACGCCGACCATCAGCACGGGGAACCCGTGCCGGATGAACTGGCTCGAGGACACCAGGATCCACCAGGCCGCGAACAGCGCGAGCAGCACGCCGACGGCCGCCGTGTCGACGCCTGGGCGGCGGCCCCAGACGGCGACGATCGCGAGCGCGACGACGAGCAGCCCGAGCACGACGGCGATGGCGGTCGGCAGGTGCCAGGCCTGGAAGAGGAGTCCGGTCCGCGCGAGCGGCCCGAGCGAGTTGGAGCCGTCGGCGCCCGAGCCGCTGTGGAACACGAAGACCGCGTTGCTGCGCAGCGCCACGAGGTACCCGGACGACCCGAGCGAGAGCAGCTTGACGAGCTCCCAGGCGACGCTCGGGATCGCGGCGAAGCCGACGAACGCGGCGGCCTCGCCGATCCGCCGCCCCCAGCGCCGTCCCCGGACGGCGGGGATCAGCAGCAGCGCGACGACGAGGGCCGGGACGGCGATCGCCGCGATGAACTTCGCGAGCACCGCGAAGCCGACCGCGAGCCCGGCGAGCATCCGGCGACGCGGCAGCAGCACCAGCCCGAGCGCGACGAGCGAGGCCGCGGCGACCTCGCCGAGGGCGTCGGAGGTGCCGTAGAGCACGCTGCGCGGGAAGTCGGCGCGCCCGTCGAGCAGCAGCAGCGCGCCGAGCGCCGCCGCGGCGCCCCACCATCCGGCGGCGCGCCGGCCGAGCACGACGAGGCAGGCGAGCAGCAGCAGGAAGAAGGGCAGCGTGACGATCCGCGCGGCGGTGACCGAGACGCCGAACAGCCAGAACGAGAGCGCGATCGGCGCGCCGAGCACCGGGCCGGTCGTCACGGTCGCGTCGAACGCGATGTTCGCCCCGCCGCCGAGCCAGTCCTCGGTCGAGTAGCCGTCGCCGGCGACGAGATTGAGCGGTGCCTGCAGGATGAACGCCTCGTCGAAGCCGATCGGCGAGAGGAACAGGGAGAGGAAGTAGGCCGTGAGGTGCGCCGCCCCCAGCACCGCGACCGCGACGAGGGCGATGCGGGCGCTGAGGCCGGCCCGACCGGGCCCCGCGACGGGCGGCGGTGCGACGCGCTGGGCGGTGCTCATCGCTTCCCGAGTGTACGGCCAGCGAGCCCCGGGACCCCGGCAGCGGGCGTCCCTAGACTGGTGGCCTGATGCGCATCCTCGTCACCGGCGGCGCCGGCTTCATCGGCTCGAACTTCGTGCACTTCCTGCTCGACGAGACCGAGCACGAGGTCACGGTGCTCGACAAGCTGACCTACGCCGGCAACCTCGCGAGCCTCGCCGGACTGCCCGAGGACCGGTTCTCGTTCGTCAAGGGCGACATCGCCGACGCGGAGCTGGTCGACCGGCTGATCGCCGATCACGACGCCGTCGTGCACTACGCGGCGGAGAGCCACAACGACAACTCGCTCGACGACCCGCGCCCCTTTCTCGACACGAACGTCGTCGGCACCTTCACGCTGATCGAGGCGGCCAGGCGGCACGGCAGCCGCTTCCACCACATCTCGACCGACGAGGTCTACGGCGATCTCGAGCTCGACGACCCGGAGCGCTTCACCGAGCGCACGCCGTACAACCCGTCGAGCCCGTACTCGAGCACGAAGGCCGGCAGCGACCTGCTGGTGCGCGCCTGGGTGCGCTCCTTCGGCCTGCGGGCGACCATCTCGAACTGCTCGAACAACTACGGTCCGTACCAGCACGTCGAGAAGTTCATCCCCCGCCAGATCACGAACGTGCTCCGCGGCGTCCGGCCGAGGCTCTACGGCAGCGGGCAGAACGTCCGGGACTGGATCCACGCGGACGACCACTCGCGGGCGGTGCTGACGATCCTCGAGCGCGGGCGCATCGGCGAGACCTACCTCATCGGCGCGGACGGCGAGCGGAGCAACAGGACGGTCGTCGAGGACATCCTGCGCCTCATGGGCCAGCCGGCGGACGCCTACGACCACGTCGTCGACCGCCCCGGCCACGACCTGCGCTACGCGATCGACTCGACGAGGCTGCGCGACGAGCTCGGCTGGCGGCCGCGCTTCCAGGACTTCGAGGCGGGCCTCGCCGCGACGATCGACTGGTATCGGGAGCACGAGGACTGGTGGGCGCCGGCGAAGGACGCCACCGAGGCGAAGTACCGGGCGCAGGGGCGGTAGCCGTGCTCCGCATCGCCGTCGTCGGCGCGAACGGCATGCTCGGCCGCGACCTCGTCGCCGCGCTCGCCACCCCGGGCCCAGGCGGCCCGGGGAGTCGATTCGCGACCGTCCCCTTCACCCGCGCCGAGCTCGACATCACGGACCCGGAGCTGGCACTGGTGACGCTCGACGGCTTCGACGTCATCGTGAACTGCGCCGCCTACAACCGCGTCGACGACGCGGAGTCCTCCGAGGCCGCCGCCGCGGAGGCCCATGCGGTCAACGCGCTCGGCCCCGAGCATCTCGCGCTCGCGGCTCGTGCGACCGGCGCCCGCCTGGTGCACCTCAGCACGGACTACGTCTTCTCCGGCAACGAGGTCGCGCCCTACCGCGAGGGCTTCCCGCGGAACCCGAAGAGCGTCTACGGCGCGACCAAGGCGGCCGGCGAGGAGCGCGCCCTCGGCGCCCACCGCGCGGGCACCGCGATCGTGCGCACCGCCTGGCTGTACGGCGAGCACGGCCCGAGCTTCCCGCGGACGATGCTGCGCCTCGCCGCCGAGCGCGAGACGGTCTCGGTCGTCACGGACCAGGTCGGCCAGCCCACCTGGACGGGCGACCTCGCGTCGCAGCTGGTGCGCCTGATCGACGCCGGCGTCCCCGCCGGGATCTACCACGGCACGAACTCCGGCGAGACGAGCTGGTACGGCTTCGCCCGCGAGGTGTTCCGGCTCGCCGGCCTCGACCCCGAGCGGGTGCGACCGACCGACTCGGCCGCGTTCGTCCGCCCGGCCCCGCGGCCCGCTTACTCGGTCCTCGGCCACGACGGCTGGGCCGCGGTCGGCGTGCCGGCGATGCGCCCGTGGCGGGACGCGATCGCCGCCGCGATCCGTTCCGGGACCTTCTCAGACGCGCGTCGTCACTGACCTCTCAACGCGAGCGGGCACGGATAAACCGATAGCTTGTCGCGATTCCCCTCACAAGAGCCAGCTCCCCAGAAGTGTCCACAATCTGCGCGACCTGGACGGTCCCTTCCCGGGACCGTATGGGACGCTGACCCCTCCGCACGCATACTGAGAGGGTGATCACGGTGGACCTCGTCGAGCAGATCCCGCTCATCTCCAGCGTGGTCGTCATCCTCGGCGCTCTGTTCGGTGCCACGGTCCGCCAGGAGCGCCGATTCGATGCCAGACTCGCACGTCTGGCCGACCAGATAGGCGACCTGCGCGGCGAGCTCGTCGAACTGCGCATCGAGACGCGCGTCGGCTTCGCGCGCATGGATGAGCGCCTGAAGCACTTCAAGGCGCCGCCCCGGCCCCGTCGAGTACCGCCGCATCCGTGACTGAATCGCCGCCCCGGGGTTGGTGGAGGGCAAGCTCTCCCTGCACCGGCTGACACCGGGTCCACCGACAGGAACCGACCTAGACCCGGGACATACTGGCGGACACCCATCTCCAGCGTGTGCACACTGCCCTGATGCTCGGTCAGGACCCCATACCCACCGACCATCCCCTGATCGAACTCCCCCGGCAACGTCTCCGGCAACCGATCCTCCACCGTCGTGGTCCCGATCGACCCACCCGGATCCCGCACATACTCGATGCTGGTGGCATCATCTCCGAGCACGACGAGCTGCACGTATCCGTGCATTGAATTCCCCGCGCGTTGGGGGCTCACTGCCCGCAGTCACGATGACTGCACCGGTCTTCCAATCAATGATGTCGACCTCGCGAACCAGGCGAGAATAAAGGGTCGTATAACCTCTATTCAGTTCTCGCTTCGAAAGCGGCCAGGCCCTGACTGAGAAAATCCAAAAAAACCCAAAAAGACCTATACCGGAGGCGAAGAGAAATAGGACATATGCAATTATACGCAATATTTCAAACGAATTCTTGCCGACCGCTAGTATTATGAAAATAAATACAAAACAGGGTGCCGAGAAGCCTAATATCCAACCGATCCTCCGAACTATCGAATCTAGCCGTCCCAGAGATAGCCCCTTGACTGGCTGATGATAGAGGTCGGGGAAGTCGGGCAGTCTACTTGATCCGCTCATCGATCTCCCTCCTTAGTACTCGCGTTCCGCCGCTTGCATAAAGCGAATATTATAGTAATTAGTATGGGGATTCACCGTAATGATAATAGGTTGTATTTAGCCACGAACAGCCGGCGAATAGTCCCGGTGCGTATCCGGCAGACATTCCACCCGCGCTCCCATCAAAGTCACCATGCACCGACAGCCCATATCCTCCGAACGACGCGCTGCAATTACCGGAGTGGTGTCCACCGCCATACGACCCAATATTGACTACGCCGACTTCCAGTGAAATACCGGCAGCGATCCCAAGTCCACCTCCGAACGACCAACCGCTCTCGCTCCAGCCCAACGCAAGGCACCCAAACAGGCAGAGGGTCAAAGAGGCACCCAGCTCGGTCTGCCCCGATGACGAATTAGGTGAGGACAATGGTTGCGGACTAAACGTGCGCTGTGGTGCGGGAGTAGCCGGCACCCGCAAACTCATTGACGGTGACCTCACAAGGTCTTTGGCTTTGCAAGGGCCTGCATAGTCGCACGCGCCTAGAGTGCGTAGTCCGGTGAGGTCGATCTGGTTGATCGGGTCGGCGGGGTAGTCGTAACTGTTGGTGACCCCGCCCTCGACCGGGTCCACTGACAGGAACCGACCCAGACCCGGGACATACTGGCGGACGCCCATCTCCAGCGTGTGCACACCGCCCTGATGCTCGGTCAGGACCCCATGCCCACCGACCATCCCCTGATCGACCTCCCCCGGCAACGTCTCCGGCAACCGATCCTCCGCCGTGACCGTCCCGATCGACCCGTCCGCATCGATCGGCTGCCCGAACGGGTCATACCGGAACAGACCCCCAACCCGCACCCCGTCCCCATCGGCCTGCACGACCAGATCCCCCCGCAGATCCGGATACGACCACACCTGACTGCTATCAGCCCCCAGGGACACCACCACGCCGCCGGGCAGCGCGACCCGCCGCTGCAGCACCTGGCCGCTGCCGTCCAGCACGAACCCGACCACACCACCGGAGAACCGAACCACCTCCACCGGCCCCGACACCGGCGTCACGGTCCGCTCGATGATGCCCCCACCCGCATCCCGCACATACTCCACCTCGGTGCCGTCATCCAGCACCGTCCCGACATGCCGATCCGACCCGTCGTAGACCAGCTCCTGATCCGCCAGCCGCACCGTGTTCCCATGCCCGTCATACCCCAACGACGCACCCGGACCCGACACCGACAGATCCCCGCCGACCACCGGAGACGCACCCACCAGCGCACCCGTCACCGTGGTGCCCACCAGCCGATCCGCATGGTCATAGCAATACCCGACGCTCGTCGTCACCGGGCCCATGCCGTCATCGAACGTGTCCGAATAGCCGGTGCGATTCCCGTTCAACCCCGCCTTCGCATTCGGCCCGCACCCGCCCGAGGCCGCGAACGCGTACTCCAGCTCATGCGACCAACCCGCATCCGACACCAGCAGTGCCTCGACCAGCCGACCGGCCGCATCGAACCCATACGTGGCCGTGTCCACCACCGACCCGTCGGTCGTGGTGGCCCGCACGATCCGACCCGACTGCGAGCGCACCACCCCGATGCCCACGTCGTCCTGCGCGCCCGGGAAGTCCCAATCCACGCCGACCGTCGCGCCCGCGGCGGAGCGAGCGATCCCCGCCAGCGCCGTGTCATTGGCGTAGTCGACCGAGTCCAGCAGCTGCGTCACCGGGTCATACGCCGGCTCCGCCAGCAGCACCCCGTCCAGACGCACCTCCAGCACCTTGCCCTCGACGTCATAGGCGTACTCCAGCACCGACGCACTCGCCCCCGGCGGGGTCACCGTCATCGACAGCAGCCGACCCGTCTGCGGCTCGTACACGGGCTCGGTCGTCGTGCCCCATGGATCCGTGGCGACCACCTGCCGCCCCAGCAGGTCCGTCGTCGACATCGACAGGCCCAGGCCCGGCAGTGCGACGAGACCGCTGTCGAGCACCCCGACGACGAGGCCGTCGACGGTCGTCTGATAGCTGGTCACGACCGTGCGTCCGGAAGTGTCCGCGAACTCGACCACCCGACCGCGATGGTCGAACGTGCTGCACGACCAGCCCCCGTCCCCACTGCGCCGCGAGCCGACCGGACGACCCAGCGCGTCGTAGCGGTACTGCGTCATCACCGGCGCACCGGCCGACGGCGACGGACCCGTCGTCGTTCGCAGGAAGCCGTGCTGAGA
>MKVN01000043.1:0-25236 GCA_001898855.1 Micrococcales bacterium 73-13 | reverse complement strand
GCGGCATCGCCGCCGCCGCCGCGCCCGAGCCGCTGATCGCGCCGACCGCGTCGCCGAGCAGCGCGAAGCCGCCCAGGCCGCCGGTCCATGCGGTCGGAGCGCCCAGGCCCGAGCCGGTGCCGGGGAACAGGGTCGCCTGACCGGCGGCGGTCACCCCGATCAGGTCGGGCCAGCCGTCGCCGTCGAAGTCGCCGCCGCCGATCACGCGGGTGTAGGCGCTCCAGCTCGTCGACAGCAGCACGCTGGTCGGGCTCGCCCAGCCGCCGGCGCCGTCGCCGCGGTACAGCCACAGTGTGCCGCCCGACTTCGCGAAGATGTCCGGGTGGCCGTCGCCGTCGAAGTCGCCGGCCGGGCCGATCAGCAGACCCGCCCAGTTCCAGCCGAACACCTGCCCATAGCCGGCCTGCCAGGATCCGGTGCCGTCGCCGCCGTAGAGCCGCAGGTCGTTGTTCCAGTCGCGCACGATCAGGTCGACATGGCCGTCGCCGTCCCAGTCGCCCGGGGAGAAGATCGCGCTGAAGCCGTCCCAGCCCGAGCCGATCACGCTGCTGGTGCCGCTGCCGCGGTGCAGCACCAGACCGCCGGCGGCGACGCGCTGACCGTAGTCGTTCAGCGTGTCGCCGTCGAAGTCCCCGAAGTCGAAGATCGCGGTGCTGCCCTGCCAGCCCGAGCCCACCGAGACCGGGGCGTCCGGGACGCCGTCCATCGAGCCGGGCAGCAGCCAGGCCTGACCCGTGGCGTCGACCCCGAGCACGTCGGCGTGGCCGTCGCCGGTGTGATCGAGCCGCGACTGCCGCTGGGGGTACGCGTAGTAGGCGCTGGTGACCGCGCCGGGGTCGCCGGCCGCGCCCGGGCCCGCGCCCGACGGGAGCGTGCGGGTCAGCCGCCGCAGCCAGGAGCCGGCGGCGTCCGGCGACTCGTAGGTCGTGGTCGTGGTCAGCGCGAGACCGGCGGGATCCAGCGTCGAGGTGACCACCTGGCCGAGCCAGGGACGCTCCCCGTAGCCGGTGGTGATCGCGGTCGACGGCGCCGCGGCGCCGCTGACCGCCGTGGCGTCGTCGGCGACCGCACTGGTCGGCAGCCGGTAGTCGGGCGCGGTCGCGGCGACCGGGATGCCCGCCGCGGTGCCGCTCGGGCCGTCGCGCCAGAGCAGGCTCAGCTGCGCCAGTCCACCCGCCTCCACGTAGTCGATGCGGATCCGGTGGCGCTCGTCCGGCGCGGAGGGGATCGGCGCGGACACCCGGGAGTCGAGCCCGACGCTCCAGCTGTCGAGCACCAGTCGATCGTCGACCCAGACCCGCACGCCGTCGTCGCTGTTCACCACGAGCTGGTAGCCGTCGTCCGGCAGCACGATGCTGCCGGTCAGCCGGATCGAGAACTGGTCGCCGGCGATCCCCGGCGGCGCGCCGCTGCCCCAGTTCTTCCCCATCGGCGTGCCGCCGGAGCCGGCCAGGCCGAGGCTGAACGCCTTCGGCTCGCCGCTGCGCGCGACGTTCGGCCAGTAGGCGGCATGCAGCCCGACCAGGTCGGCGTCGTAGCCCGTGGAGCTGTGCGCGACCGCGTCGACCGCGCAGCCGGGCGCCTGCTCGTCGGGCGCGCCGAGCCCGCCGGGGAAGCACGCGGACGGCGCCGGGCCGTACACGTCGGTCGGCAGGTCGCCGAAGGCGTCGTAGCGGGTCGTGGTACGGAGGCCCTGGGCGTCCTCCGTGGCCAGCACCAGGTCCTTGGCGGCATCCCACACCGTCGTGGCGGTCAGGCCCGTCGGGGTGGTGGCGCTCGTGGTCCGCCACCGCTCGTCGTAGGCGACCCGCCCGGCGTGCCCGAGCGCGCTGCCGGTGGCGTCGAGCCCCGCGACGTCCACCAGCGTCTCGCCGGCCTGATAGGTGTAGGTCTTCATCGGCCGCGCGGTCGCCGCCTGGCCGTCGGCCGCGGACAGGGTGACCGTCGCCACCCGCCCCTCCGCGTCGTAGCCGAGCTCGGTGCCGACGACCGCCCACTCGGGATCCCCGTAGCCGATCGCGTTCGCGGCGAGCCAGTCGTTGTCGAGCGCGCCGCGGATCCTGGAGAGCAGCCCGTCGGCGTACTCGAACGTCGCCAGGGCCTCGCCCGGATCCTGGATCGCCGCGAGCTGACCGCCCGCGTCGTAGTACAGCCGGGTCGTGTCGTCGGCCGAGCCGGAGGCGCCGGGGACGTGTCCGGGGTAGACGATCCGGCAGAGCATCCCGACCGGCGCCGCCGCGTAGCCGGGAGGCGCCGGGCAGGCGTCGGCGCTCGAGCCGCCGTCCGCCGGGTCGGTGAGACCCGCCGCCTGGTTCATGTCGCCGCCGTAGGCGAAGACGACCCGGCGCCCGTCCACCGGATCGGTCAGCCGCGACACCAGCCCGTTCGCCCGATAGGTCGGCGTCGGCGTCGCCGGCTTCAGGGCATCGCCCGGCGTCGTCACCGAGGCGACCTGCCCGGCCGCGTCGAACGTCGTCACCGTGCCGTCGACGGTCGTCGCCGACACCAGGCCGGCCGCGTCCAGCGCCACCAGGGTCGGGACCCCGTCCGGCGCCCGGTAGCCGCCGTCGCTGACCCGGGTGAACGCGGTCGTGCCGCCGCCGACGTCGGTCAGACTCACGCCGGCCTCGGTGACCTCGGCGCGCAGGAACGGACTCGCGGCGCCGGACAGCGGCGCGGAGCTGCTCCATCCGCCCGGCAGCACCGTCAGGGTGCGGGTGAACCAGTCCGCCGGCACGATGAAGCCGTCACCGCCCCCGCCGGCCGGCCGGGCCCGCAGCGTCACGTCCGCGGCGCCCGCGCCGGCGTAGGCCTCCACCTTGAACGGCTTCGGGGTCGTGCCGAGGCCGGTCGCCGTCGTCGCCCAGACGATGCCCGGCGCGAGCCCGGACCACGCGTCGAGCACCGTCGTGCCGTCCACCACGATCCGCGCTCCCCCCGAGCCGGCGCCGGTCTCGATCCCCAGCTCATAGCTCCCCGCCGCGACCCCGGACAGCGTGGCATAGCCCTGCCAGCGGGCGAGGAAGAAGTCCGCCGGCACGGCGGGGGCGGGGGCGGCCTCGCCCCAGTCGAAGTGGATCGAGGCGTCGGTGCGGGTGAGCACCGGTGTGCGGCCGGTGAAGTCGAAGCTCGTCGTGGAGGACTGGTTCGGGTTCAGCGCGTCGTAGTACGTGCCCACCAGGCCGCGGTTCGCATCCGGGTCGGCCAGCGAGTTGTAGCTGAAGACCATGCCCATCGGGCCGCCGAGCGTGCTGACGGTCGGCGACGCGAAGGCCAGCGCCGCGTTCCCGTTCGCCAGGTTCACCGTGACCGGTCCGACCGTGTCCACCGGCGCCGGTCCGCCCACGCCCAGGCGCCGGTTCACCGTGAAGCGGCCGATCCAGTCCTGCCGCCAGGCGGTGTCCACCCCGTCGTCGGTCAGCACCGTCCAGGTGTAGGGGATGCCGTCGCGCAGCGCACCCGGCTCCGGCGTCCACGTGACCGGGTCGCCCGGCGCGGGGGTGCCCGGCGGGGTGATCCAGCCGCTGTCGGCGATCAGGCCGGTGAGGGCGTCCGAGCCGGTGACGACCTGGAACCGGTAGAGCACGGTCCCCGTGCCGCCGCCGGTCGCATAGGGCGCCGTGAAGGTCGGCGTCAGCGACGTCACCATCGTCGGCGTCCCCGAGCCCGACACTGCCGGCGACACCGCCGGGTCGTCGACGGCGTCGATCACCGGCGGCGTGTTCGTCACGAAGTGGAAGCCTGCGGCCGACTCCACCGACTCGTGCGCGTCGCCGAAGCGCTGATTCCGGTCGCGGACCGTCACGCGGTAGCGATAGTGCGTGTCGGGCTGGAGGACACCGGACGGGACCGTGTATGCCCCGTCGGGCACCCACGGCGACGTGAACGCGATCTGGGTGAAGGCGCCGAGCCCGTCCCCCGCGCCGACGACCTCCTCGAGCTCGTACCGCACCTCGGGGGTGACCACCGGGTCGGCGGACACCGTCGTGGTGAAGGTCGGCGCCCTGGGGCCGACCGCTCCGGCCGACGGGCCGGCCACCGAGGCGATCGTCGGATAGGCGTAGTAGACCACCAGCAGCGCCGTGGTCACCTCCTTGTAGGTGTAGGCGTCGATCTCCTCGCCGCGCACCCCCAGCCAGAGGTGTGTCGACCCGACGCGCACGGTCTGCGCCACCGCCGCGTCCAGCACGTCGATCATCGCGTTCGACGCATAGGCGTCGCCCGTGCACAGCCCCGAGAAGGACGACAGATCGGCGTAGTAGTCGCCCACGGACACCGGCGGCCAGTGGTCCACCGCCCCGACATTCCCGGAGCGACAAGTCGTCGTGCCGTACCCGCTGTAGGCGATCTGCATCACCGTGTCGTAGACCGCCATCCCGGCGAAGGCCTGCAGGCTGACATCGGCGAAGCCGCGCCAGATGCGACTGGGGGTCTGCCCCGTGTTCCCGATGTGCTGAGAGTCCGTGTAGACCGTGCCGTCGGACTTCCATGAGATCTCCTGGAAGGGGGAGACCCACAGCTGGGACGGGTCGAGCACGACGGGATACACCCGCTCCTCGTCGAGCAGCCATCCGGGGTCGGGGGTCAGCGAGACCACCCATCCCTGCTCGGTCCGCTCCACCGAGACCGACGCGTTCGCCGACGCCGGTTCGCGCCGCTCGGGGACACCGGACGAGTCCCACATCACGGGCACCGGCACCACGAAGACCCCGGCGCCGGAGTCGTCCAGGAACACCACCTCGCCGAGGTCGGTCGTCGTCGGCGTCAGGCCGGACGACTCCACCAGGAACCGGAACTCCGGCGCGTCGGCGGCCGGGTCCGGCCGCTCCCGCAGCACCAGCTCCTCCTTCACCTGCGCGCCCCGGAGCCGGTAGCGCAGGTCCACGCCCGGAAGCACGTCCGGATAGTCCACCTCATCCGCGGGACCCGGCGGCGGCAGCACCGCGTCCAGCGCGGACGGCTCGCGGTGCAGCGCCGCGACCTCGGTCACCGCGCCCTCCGATCTGGCCGCGCCGATCAGGGACCATGCCAGCGACCATCGATCGCGTGCAACGGTGAGGATCGGACCGTCTCCGGCCGCAGCGGCGAACACCGGCGCAAGCGGATGCGCCACCCCCGTCCAGCCGCCCGATGCCCCGCCGGCCTCCTGGCCGCGGCTCGGCGTCAGCCGGTTGCTGATCGGCGACCAGCCCGCCTCGGTCCGCACGTTGACCGGCTGGTCGGCGACCACGGCAGCCCGCAGACCGTTCGACAGCTCCAGATACGTCGTGCGCTCGTCCCGATCGACCACCTTCGCCGACGACAGCAGGCGCTCGTCCAGCGCCACCGGCTCGGATACGGATGCCAGCGTCGGCCGCGAGCCGTCGGACGCGGTCAGCGGTGCGAAATCGCCCTCCGGGATCGAGCCGCCGCCGCCCTCGCGCGAGGTGCTCGCCGGCGCGTCGAGCGCCGACACCGCGATCGGCGTCCGCGCAGCCCGCGCATCGGACGCCGGGGCGGCGAGGGCCCCGGCCGGGACGATCGACGACAGCACGAGGCCCGCGATCGCCGGCCCTGCGGTCCAGACACCTCGTCGCATTCGGACCCCCCGAGTCGGGCGGCCCGGAAGCCGCCCTGATGCCGACGCTATCGGCTCGCGGATTCGAGGCGCAAGGAACCCGGCCGACGTCGTCGATCGCGACGAAGAACTCGGAGCAGGGCGTCCGCTAGCCCGCGACCTCGGGCATGCTCGCCAGGAGATGGAACTCGTTGTAGACGAAGGGCCGGCCCGCCCACCTCGGGAACGGGAACGACCACTCCCGCTCGACCGACAGGGCGAGATCGGCGCAGAGCCGGCGCAGCACGTCGAAGTCGGCGAAGGCGAGGTGGGTCGGGTCCGAGTCGAAGCCGCGCTCCTGCGGCGTGATGAGCATGACCCGGCCGCCGGGTCGCAGGTACGGCAGATACCCGCGCATCAGCTCGAGCGCGACCGGGTACTCCAGATGCTCGACGAGGTGCGCGACGAGCAGCGTGTCGTAGCGCGCCGGACGCGCCAGCTCGGGGCTCGCGGCGAACTCCTCGACCGTGTAGGCCGGCAGACCGCGCTCCCGAGCGATGCGGACGAGGTGCGGGTTGTGGTCCACGCCGACCGAGCGCGGCGGGAGCGCCTGGAGCAGCCGGCCCGGGCCGCAGCCGATGTCGAGGGTCGCACCGAGGCGCAGCCGGCGGACGTCCGCGTGATAGGGCGCCTGAGCGCGGATCAGCCGCTTCCACCAGGCGCTCTGCAGCCGGTGCAGCCGGTGGGCGTAGTCCGCGCCGGAGGTGCCGGTGATCTCCGCCCCCGTCGACATGCGCCAAGTCTGGCAGACGGCGGGCTCGGCGCGACCCCGCTCGGTAGCCTGGAGCGGTGGCAGTGCCGAGCGTCGCACCCGACGTCCTCGTCGACGCGACGGCGATCCCGCCGGACCGCGGCGGGGTCGGGCGGTACGTCGACGAGCTGGTGCGGGCGCTGGACACGGCCGGGACGCCGGTGACGATCGCGTGCCAGGCGCGGGACGCCGAGCGGTTCCGCCGGTCCTGCCCCGGCTCGCCCGTGGTGCCGGTCGCCGGCATCGAGTCCCGGGCGCGCCGGCTGCTCTGGGAGCAGCTGCGCCTGCCCGCTCTCGCCCGCCGCAGCGGCGCCCGGCTCGTCCACTCCCCGCACTACACGATCCCGCTCGCGACCCGGCGCAAGCGGACGGTCGTCTTCCACGACGCGACGTTCTGGAGCGACCCGGGCGTGCACACCTCCGCCAAGCGCCGCTTCTTCCCCGCCTGGATGCGCCTCTCGCGGCGCCGCGCCGACGTGATCGTCGTGCCGAGCGCGGCGACCGCGCGCGAGCTCGGCGCCCATCTCGGCGGCGGCACCGAGTACGCCGTGATCCATCACGGCGTCGACCACGAGCGCTTCCGCCCGCCGTCGGCCGAGGCGATCGCCGCGACGCGGCAGCGGCTCGGGCTGCCGGAGCGCTGGATCGCGTTCCTCGGGAACATCGAGCCGAGGAAGAACATCGTCGCGCTCGTCGAGGCCTACGGCGAGGTCGCGGCCGGCTGGAACGGCGCGGCCGGGGAGCTCCCGGTGCTGGCGATCGCCGGCGCGAACGGCTGGGACGTCGACCTCGCGCCCTCGATCGCGCGCGTCCCCGCCCCCGGCCGAGTGCTCGAGCTCGGCTACCTGCCGCTGGAGGACGTGCCCGCCTACCTCGGCGGCGCCGTGCTCGTCGCCTATCCGAGCCTCGCCGAGGGCTTCGGCCTGCCGGTCCTGGAGGCGATGGCGTGCGGGGCGCCGGTGCTGACGACCCGGCGCGCGGCGATTCCCGAGGTCGCCGGCGACGCCGCCGAGTACACCGAGCCCGATGCCCCGTCGATCGCGGCGGCCCTGCGCCGCCTGCTCGCCGACCCGGCCCGTCGGGCGGAGCTCGGCCGGCGCGGCGTCGAGCGGGCCGCCGGGTTCACCTGGGCCGCGACCGCCGCGGCGCATCGCGCGCTCTGGGACCGGGTCCTGGCATGAGCGCCGTCGTCGTCCTGCTCGCGACCTACAACGGGATCGCGCACCTCGACGAGCAGGTCGAGTCGATCCTGCGGCAGACCGGCGTCGACGTCCGCGTCGTCGTCAGCGACGACGGCTCGACGGACGGCACCGCGCAGCGCCTCGCAGCGCTCGCCGCGGGCGAGCCGCGGGTCGCGCTGCTGCCGCCGGCCCCGCCGACCGGCCGCGCCGCAGCGAACTTCTACCGCCTGATCCGCGACGTCGCGCCGCGCGAGGGCGAGCTCGTCGCCTTCGCCGACCAGGACGACGTCTGGGAGGACCGCAAGCTGGAGACCCAGGTCCGCCTCCTGCACGAGCTCGGCGCCGACGTCGTCTCCGGCAGCGTGCTCGCCTTCGACGAGCACGGACGCGAGCGCCTGGTCAAGAAGGACTACCCGCAGCGCCGCCTCGACTGGCTGACGGAGAGCCCCGGACCGGGCTGCTCCTTCCTGATGACGCCGCGGTTCGTCGCGCTCGCGCGCCGCGTGCTCGCCGAGGTGCCGGAGGCCGCCGAGGCGGACTTCCACGACTCGCTGCTCTACGCGCTCGGGCGGGCCCGCGGCTGGCGGTGGCACATCGAGGGCGAGCCCCTGGTGCGCTATCGGCAGCACGGCGGCAACGTGCTCGGCGCGAACCAGGGCGCCGGCGGCGCCGCCCGCCGCCTCGGCATGATCCGCTCGCACTGGCACCGCCGCCAGGCGGTCCTGCACGCGATCGCCGGGCTGCATGTCGCCCCCGAGGCCGCCCGCGGCGAGCTCGAGCGCGTCCTCGGCCTGCTGCGCTCGACGCGGCTGCGCGACCGCTGGGCGCTCGCCCGGCTCGCGCCCCAGCTGCGCCGCCGGCCGCGCGACCGCTTCGTCATCGGCGCGCTGATCCGGCTGGGGGTCTGGTGAGCGAGCTGCGCGTCGTCCTCGCCCAGCTGCTCGCCGAGGTGCCGGGCGGGATCGGCCGATACGCGGCCGAGCTCGCGGCCGCGCTCGTCGAGACCGCGCCGGAGGGCCGGGAGGTGGTCGGCGTCGTCCCGGCGGCGACGGCCGAGGCGCTCGATCGGGTGCGCGCCGCCGTGCCCGGGCTCGAGCGGATCGCGGCGCTGCCCCGGTCGGGACGCGCGCTCGCGCTCGCCTGGCAGCTGGGCTCCGTCTCCCGTGCCGCGCTGCCCCCCGGCTCGGCGACGCACGGCACCAGCCTGCTGACGCCGTTGGCCCGGCGGCGGGGCGGCAGCGTCGTCGTCACGACCATCCACGACGCGGTGCCCTGGACCCACCCCGAGACGCTCACGAGGTTCGGCGCCCAGTGGCACCGGACGATGGGCCGCCGCGCGCAGCGCTTCGCCG
Organism: Micrococcales bacterium 73-13; assembly: GCA_001898855.1. GTDB lineage: Bacteria > Actinomycetota > Actinomycetes > Actinomycetales > Microbacteriaceae > 73-13. Next base: position 16,356 of record MKVN01000043.1, on the reverse strand, counting down.
ACGCAGTCGTCGTCCCGAGCCGGGCGGTCGCCGACGAGCTCGCCGAGCGGCTGGACCTCGGGGACCGGGTGCACGTGATCGGCGGCGCGCCCTCCGCGCGCCTCGCCGTCCGCGCCGACGCCGAGGCCAGGGCGCGGCGACTCGGCCTGCCATCCGGCTACGTGCTCGCGGTCGGCACGCTCGAGCCGCGGAAGGGGCTCGACGCGCTGATCGCCGCGATGGCGCACCCCGAGGCGCCGGACCTCCCGCTCGTGGTCGCCGGTCCGCGCGGCTGGGGCGACGTCGACCTGGACTCGCTCGCCGCCGCCGCGGGACTGCCCGCCGGACGGCTCCTGGCCACCGGCCGGATCGACGACGAGGACCTCGCCGTCGTCTACGACCGGGCGACGGCGTTCGCGATGCCGAGCCGCGCGGAGGGCTTCGGGCTGCCGGTCGTCGAGGCGATGCGGCTCGGCGTCCCCGTCGTGCACTCCGACGCGCCCGCGCTCGTCGAGGTCGCCGGCGCGGCCGGGGTCGCGGTGCCGCTCGCCCCGGCGGACGGCTACCCGGCGCGCCTCGCCGCCGCACTCGCGGAGGCCGTCGAGCCCGCCCGCGCCGCCGAGCTGCGCGCCGCCGGGCTCGCGCGCGCGGCCGACTTCTCCTGGCGCCGCAGCGCGCAGGCCGTCTGGGCGCTGCACGCCGGGCTGCGCTGAGGCCGGACGGCCCGCTCAGGCGATCGACGCCGCTCAGCCGGCCCCGCTCAGCCCGCGACGGCCCCGCTCAGCCGGTCGGCGTCGGCGTCGGCTGCACCCGGCTGCCGGCGACCAGCGTGTGGATGTAGGCGAAGTCCGGGTCCTCCGGGTCGATCGTCGGGGGGGTCAGCTCGATCTTGTCGACGTCCTGGTCGCGCGCCTTCGTCGCGAGGTCGACGAGGGTGGAGAACATGCCGCGCGGGATGTCGGTGCGCACCGCCTGCGCCCCCGCCTCCATGATCGCGGCGAACTTCGAGAGCACCGTGCCGGGGTCGAACTGGCGCAGGATCGCCTCCTGCACCTCGCGCTGCCGGTTCATCCGGTCGTAGTCGGAGGTGGTGTACCGGCTGCGGGCGTACCAGAGCGCGTTGTAGCCGTCGAGCACCTGGACGCCCGGCTCGAGCCAGTAGTCCGCGGGGACGATGTTCTCCCCATCCTCCCACTCGCCGCCGACCGGCAGCGACTCCTGGACGTTCACGGTGATCCCGCCGAGCGCGTCGACGAGCTGCGCGAAGCCCTGCATGTCGATCAGCACGTAGTACTGGATCGGGATCCCGAGCGCGCCGGAGGCCGCGTCGACCATCGCCTGGATGCCGGGGCTGGAGCCCTGCGCGACCGCGTCCGGGTAGAGCTCCGGGCGGAACAGCTCCACCTCGGTGTAGATCGAGTTGAGCTGGCAGACGTCGACCGCGCAGCCGTCCCGGCCGTAGCCGTCCGGGTAGATCGGCTGCATCGGGCTGTCGGCGGAGAACGGCACGTTGTGCAGGTCGCGCGGCAGGCCGTACATGATCGCGTGCCCGGTGGCGACCTCGACGCTGAGCACCGAGGTCGAGTCCGGGCGGAGGCCGTCGCGGTCGTCGCCCGAGTCGGCGCCGATCAGCAGGATGTTGTAGTACCCGTCGACCGGCGGTGCGACCTCGGTGCCGACGAACACCGCGTCCAGCGTCGCGTTCGTCGAGCCGGCCGCGACGAACGCGTAGGCGCCGGCCCCGCCGAACAGCACCAGCAGCGCCGCCGTGACGACGCCGACCCCCGCGCGCGCCGCCCCGCCGAGGCGGACCAGGCGGGTGAGCCGCAGCGTGTCGAGCGCGAGCACGATCCAGAGCACCGGGTAGACCACGACGAGGATCTGGAACACGACGAGCACGGCCGGCATGGTGGCGAACGCGACGAACGCCGTCCGGTTCGCGAGCAGGAACACCAGCAGCACGAGCGCGATGACCCACCCGATGATCGTCATCGCGAGCCCGAACCGGCCGAGCCGCCGGTTGCCGGCGAGCACCTGGGCGGAGCCGGGGATCAGGAAGCCGAGCACCAGCAGCCACCAGGCGCGCCGGTCCATCACCTGCCGCGACTCGACGTCCGGATAGCGCACGGGCAGCGCGACCCGCTCCGCGACCGGGGCCTCCCGCGAGCTCACCGCGACTCCGCGAGCGCCCTGTTCTTCTCCTCGACCATCGCGGCGAGCGCCGCGGCGTGCTCGGAGAGCCGGGCGGCGAGACCCGGGTCGTGCGTCGCGAGGATGCGGGCGGCGAGCAGGCCGGCGTTCCGCGCGCCGCCGATCGCGACCGTGGCGACGGGGATGCCGGCGGGCATCTGCACGATCGACAGCAGCGAGTCGAGCCCGTCGAGCGTCTTCAGCGGCACCGGGACGCCGATGACCGGCAGCGTCGTCACCGAGGCGAGCATGCCGGGCAGATGGGCCGCGCCGCCCGCGCCGGCGATGATGACGCGGTACCCGGCGGCGGCGGCGGCCTTGCCGAAGGCGATCATCCGCTCCGGCGTGCGGTGCGCCGAGACCACCTCGACGTGGTGCGGGATGCCGAACTCGGTCAGCGCCTCGGCGGCGGCCGACATGACGCCCCAGTCGGAGTCGGAGCCCATGACGACGGCGACGAGCCCGTCTCGGGCCCCGTCGGATGGCGGCTTCTCGGTCACGCCAGCACGCTACCCGCGCTCGCTGCGGAACCGCCGATGCCGCGCCGCGCCGTCCGCGCGGCGCCTCAGTCGAAGGCGGCGGCCGCGGCGCGCGCGACGAACGCCGCGTCGTCGAGATCCGGGCCGCAGGCCGTCACGTGCCCGATCTTCCGGCCCGGGCGCGGGTCCTTGCCGTAGAGGTGCAGCGCCGCCGTCGGCTGGTCGGCGAGCGCGAGCCGACGGCACCGGTCGAGGTCGCCGTCGGCGGGGCCGCCGAGCACGTTGACCATGACGGTCCACGGCGCGCGCAGCTCGGTCGAGCCGAGCGGCAGGTCCAGGACGGCGCGCAGATGCTGCTCGAACTGGTCCGTCACGGCGCCCTCGATGCTCCAGTGCCCGGAGTTGTGCGGTCGCATCGCGAGCTCGTTGACGAGCACCCGCTCGTCGTCGGTCTCGAACAGCTCGACGGCGAGCATCCCGGTGACCCCCAGCCCGTCGGCGATCGACGTCGCGATGCGGGCGGCGGCCTGCGCGACGCGGCCGCCGTGCGGGGCGGGCGCGATGACCTCCGCGCACACCCCGTCGCGCTGCGTCGACTCGACGAGCGGGTAGAGCGCGGACTCGCCGCCGGGCCGCCGCGCGATCTGCTGCGCGAGCTCCCGCACGAAGCCGACGCGCTCCTCGACGAGCAGCGGCGGGCCGGCCGCGAGCCAGTCGGCCGCCTCGCCGGCGTCCCGCACCACGCGCACGCCCTTGCCGTCGTAGCCGCCGCGCGGGGTCTTGACCACCGCGACGCCGCCGTGCTCGGCGAGGAACGCCGCGAGCTCGGCGGCCGAGGAGACCGCCGCCCACTCCGGCTGCGGCACCCCGAGCTCCTCGAGCCGGGCGCGCATCTCGAGCTTGTCCTGCGCGTGGCGCAGCGCGTCCGGTCCCGGACGCACCGTCGCGCCGGCCGCGACGAGCGCGGCGAGCACCGGCTGCGGGACGTGCTCGTGGTCGAAGGTGACGACGTCGACGCCGCGCGCGAAGCCGAGCACCGTCTCCGCGTCGCGATGGTCGCCGACCGCGGTGGCGGCGAGCCCGGCCGAGGCGTGCTCCGACTCCGCGAGCACGCGCAGCTCCACGCCGAGCCGGATCGCCGCGGGGATCATCATCCTGGCGAGCTGACCGCCCCCGATGACGCCGACCGCGAGACCCACCCGACCACCCTAACGAGGCTCAGCTTGCCCACATGCTCGGTCAATAGGATCGGTGGCATCGAGAAAGTGCCTGCTGCCTTGGACGTATCGCCGGAACGGCCCTTGTCGCGCTCCGGCGCGCTCATCGCCCGCGTGCCCCGCTCGATCCGGGTGCTGGCGCGCCAGTTCATGCAGGTCGGCCTGGTGGGCCTCGGCGGGTTCGTCATCGACGTCGGCGTCTTCAACCTGCTGCGCTGGACGATGCCGGGGCTCGGCCCGATCATCCCGAAGATCATCTCGACCGGCCTCGCGATCGCCGCGAACTGGCTCGGGAACCGCTACTGGACGTTCCGCCGGGAGCGCCGGCAGGAGGTCGTGCGCGAGGGCGCCGAGTTCCTCGTCGTCAGCCTGATCGGGGCGCTCATCCCGCTCGCCTGCCTCGGCATCTCGCACTACGTGCTCGGGCACACCTCGCAGCTCGCCGACAACATCTCGGCGAACGTCATCGGCCTGATCCTCGGCACCGCGTTCCGCTTCACCTGCTACCGGCTCTGGGTGTTCAACCCCCGCCGCGGCGAGGCCGAGGACGCCCGCGAGCCGCTCACAGTCGGGGCTGCTCGCCAGACCGAAGGCGCCTGACCTCCCGGTCCGTGCGCTCGGCGTCGACCAGGTCGACGATCGCCGCCTGCACGAGCCCGGGCGTGCGGACCGAGCGCAGCACGGCGGTGTGGCCGCCGAGCTGCAGGATGACGTCGCCGCTGCCGGCGAACGCCTGCATCGGCGTGCGGCGCAGGCCCACCTCGACGACGCGCGCGTGCAGGATCTCCCGCCGCCGCCGGACCACCATCCCTTCGCGCAGGATCGTGCGCCGCGTGGTCACGGTGTAGCGGCGCGAGGCCCAGAACCACAGCGGCACGATGAAGCCGAACAGCACCACGAGGCCCGCGCCGCCCGCGACCGCCCAGCGCTGCCAGGGCTCGGGCACCCGGAAGAGGAAGTAGGCGACCGCCCCGACCGCCGCGACGAGCAGGATCGTCGGCAGCACCAGCATGCCGACGCTCGGCCGGAGGTCGGCGACCACCGACTCGGGCCCGCGCTCCGACTGCGACACACGTCATTGATAACGCAGATGGGTGACATCGCCCGCGAGAATCGCGGCCGGCTCCGCGGACCCGTCGACCGCGAGCCGCAGCGAGCCGTCGGCCCCGATGCCGAGCCCCGTCCCGGTCAGCACCCGGCCGTCCGGCAGCTCGGCGCGGACGCGGGCGCCGATCGTGCCGCACGCCGCCTCCAGCTCGGCGCGGATCCCGGACGACTCGATGTCGCCGCCGGCGTCCTCCAGGCGCGCGACGAGCGGGCCGAGCGCACCCAGATAGGCGGCGAGCACCCGGTCGGCGAGCTCCGCGGGATCGGCGGCGGCGCCGGACTCGATCGCGATCGAGGTCGCGGTCGGCACCGGCAGCTCGGACGCGGTCATCGCCGTGTTGATCCCCGCCCCGAGCACCACCGCGCCCTCCCCGACGACCTCGGCGAGCACCCCGGAGACCTTCCGGCCCTCGACGAGCACGTCGTTCGGCCACTTCACGGCCACCTCCCGGCCGGGCAGCCGCGCCGCGACCGCCTCCCGCACGGCGAGGCCGCCGAGCAGGGACAGCACGCCGAGCCGGTCCGCGGGGATGCGGCGCGGGCGCAGCAGCACCGAGACCGCGAGCGCGGCGCCGCGCCCGGCCGACCAGGTGCGCCCGAGCCGGCCCCGCCCGCCGGTCTGGTCGAGGGTCGCGAGCACGGCGAAGTCCGGCTGCGCGGCCGAGCGCTCGCGGCGCGCGAGCTCCGCGTTCGTCGAGTCGACGCTGTCGACGACCTCCAAGAGCGGGGCGACGATCCTGGCCGAGGGGAAGTCCATGGACCGAGCGTAGGGCTCGCTAGGGTGGCTCCCATGACCGATCCGCAGGCCCAGGACGACGCGACGACGCCCGACCTCTCGACGACCGCGGGCCGGATCGCCGACCTCAAGGCCCGCTACCACGAGGCCGTCACGGCGCCCGGCGAGGCCGCGATCGCCAAGCAGCACGCGAAGGGCAAGCAGACCGCCCGCGAGCGCATCGCCGGGCTGCTCGACCACGGCTCCTTCGTCGAGCTCGACGAGTTCGTCCGGCATCGCACGACCGCGTTCGGGATGGATCGCTCGCGGCCCTACGGCGACGCCGTCGTCACCGGGGTCGGCACGATCCACGGCCGCCAGGTCGCCGTCTACAGCCAGGACTTCACCATCTTCGGCGGCTCCCTCGGCGAGGTCGCCGGCGAGAAGATCGTCAAGGTCATGGAGCACGCGCTGAAGACCGGCGTGCCGATCATCGGGATCCTCGACTCCGGCGGGGCGCGGATCCAGGAGGGCGTCGTCGCGCTCGGCAAGTACGGCGAGATCTTCCGGCGGAACACCGCCGCCTCCGGCGTCATCCCGCAGATCTCGGTCATCATGGGCCCGGCGGCCGGCGGCGCCGTCTACTCCCCCGCGCTCACCGACTTCGTGGTCATGGTCGACAAGACGTCCCAGATGTTCGTCACCGGGCCCGACGTGATCAAGACGGTCACCGGCGAGGACGTCTCGATGGAGGACCTCGGCGGCGCGCTGACGCACAACAAGACCTCCGGCGTCGCCCACTACCTCGCCGCCGACGAGGACGACGCGCTGGACTACGTGCGCGCGCTCGTCGCGTTCCTCCCCGACAACAACTTCACCGACCCGCCGGTCTACGCGGCGGAGACGGAGCTGGAGATCGTCGACGAGGACCGGCGGCTGAACGCCGTCGTCCCGGACAGCGCGAACCAGCCCTACGACATCCTCACCGTCATCGAGCACATCGTCGACGCGGGCGACTTCCTCGAGGTGCAGCCGCTGTTCGCGCCGAACGTCGTGATCGGCTTCGGCCGGATCGAGGGCCGCACGGTCGGCGTGATCGCGAACCAGCCGAACGTCATGGCCGGCACGCTGAACATCGACGCGGGCGAGAAGGCGGCGCGCTTCCTGCGCTTCTGCGACGCGTTCTCGATCCCGATCCTGACCCTGGTCGACACGCCCGGCTACCTGCCGGGGACCGACCAGGAGTGGACGGGCGTGATCCGCCGCGGCGCGAAGCTGCTCTACGCCTACGCCGAGGCCACCGTGCCGCTGGTGACCGTCATCACCCGCAAGGCCTACGGCGGCGCCTACATCGTGATGGGCTCGAAGCAGATGGGCGCCGACCTCAACTACGCCTGGCCGACGGCCGAGATCGCGGTGATGGGCGGCCAGGGCGCGGTGAACATCCTCTACCGCGGCGAGCTGAAGCGCGCCGAGGAGGCCGGGGAGGACGTCACGGCGGTGCGCACCCGGCTCGCGAACGAGTACACCTACGAGGTCGCCTCGCCGTTCCTCGCCGCCGAGCGCGGCGAGCTCGACGGCGTGATCGAGCCGGCCGCGACGCGGGTCGTCGTCACCAAGGCGTTCCGGGCGCTGCGCACCAAGCGGGCCGCCGCGCCGCCGAAGAAGCACGGGAACATCCCGCTGTGAGCGCGAGCGGCGACGGCGACACGGCCTCGGACCCCGGCTCCCGGGCGGCCGACGACCTCGACCTGCGCATCCTCACCCCCGACCTCGCCCCGGAGGAGATCGCCGCGGTCACCAGCGTCGTCGCGGCGATGGTCGAGGAGCAGCGCGCCGCCGCGCGGGAGTCGGCCGCGCCGGAGGACCGCTGGCGCCGATCGACCGGCCCGCTCGCGCCGGACCCCCGCGGCTCGGGCGCGTGGCGTCGCGCGCTGCGGTGATTCGTGGCGGTTCCTCGACGGCGTGGACTAGCATCTCGGAGGGCGGGAGCGATCCCGCACCACCGTCCATCGCCCGACCGCGACTCGCTCGAAGGTCGCGCCATGGATGCGGATCAGGCCGATATTCGGGTTGTCGCTCTGATCCTTGAAAAGGGATGGCCGGGCGGCTCTCGCCCGGCCATCTCCTTCTCCGGCCGGCGGTCGATGAGGCCGTAGGCAGCCGCCGTCCGCCGGTCGAGGAGGCCGGTGGGCCGTCTCAGATCAGCGCCGCAGGAACGTCGCGACCGCCTCCGAGTGGTGCGTGTGCGGGAACAGGTCGAAGCCGGCGAGCCGGACGAGCCGGTAGCCGGCCTCCTCGAGCGTCCGGGCGTCCCGCGCCAGCGCGACCGGGTCGCAGGCGACGTAGACGAGCTGGGTCGCGCCGAGCGCGGCGATCGCCCGGGCGGTCCCGATGCCGGCGCCGGAGCGGGGCGGGTCGAGCACGACGACGGCCCCGTCGAAGCCGGCCGGCTCCGTGCGTCGGAGCCACCGGTCGACCCGCTCGGCGGTCGCGGTCGCCGCCGGGAGCGCCGCGAGGTTCTCGGCGGCGTGCGCCGAGGCGCGCGGGTCCGACTCGACCGTCTCGACCCTGGTGGCCTCGCCGCCGAGGTCCGCGAGCGCCGAGGCGAGCAGCCCGACGCCGCCGTAGAGGTCGAGGTTGCGCGCCGCCGGATCGAAGCGGGCCGGGTCGATCGCCTCGCGGACGGCCCGCACGAGCACGCCCGGCGCCTCGCGGTGCACCTGCCAGAACCCGGTGTCGTCGACGCGGAGGACGCGCGCGCCGACGCGCGCCTCGATGACGCTCGGCACCTGGTCGCCGACGACGAGCCGGAGCCCGTCCGGGGTCGCGATCGCGTCGACCCGCTCGGCGCCCTCGAAGCGCTGCTCGAGCACGGCCGCGATGCCGGGGACGGCGAGCGGCAGCGACGCGACCGGCACCACCCGGTGCGAGCGCGCGGCGTACGGCCCCGGCCGCCCGTCCGGCCCGACGTGCAGCCGCACGCGAGTGCGCCAGCCGAGGCCGCCCGTCTCCGCATCCCCGGGTGCCGCCCGAACCGCCTCCGCGGCGCCCGAGGCGTCGGCCGCCCGATCGCCGGAGACCGGATCGCCGGTCGAGGAGGCCGCCCCGGCGGCCGTCTCGAGGTCGCCGCCCGCAGCCTCCCCGGCGGCCTCCCTGCCGGCGCCCAGCGCCGCCTCGACCCGCGCGTCGTCGACGCCGCCGAACCGGCGCAGCGCGTCCCGCAGCACCTCGCCCTTGAGCGCGCGCTGCCGGGCGAGGGCGATGTGGCCGAACTCGGCGCCGCCGGCGCGCGCCTCCGGGGCCCGCTCGATCGAGGCCTCCCGCCAGACGTGCGGCACCCGGTCCGGCGAGGCCTCCAGCACCTCGACCGCGACGGCCCTTGCGAACGACCGCTTCGCCTCGGCGACGACCGCACGCACCCGCTCGCCCGGGATCGCGTCGGCGACGAACACCACGCGGCCCTGCCCGTCCCTGGCCACCCCGACGCCGCCGTGCGCGATGGCGGTAACGTCGAGGTCCAGCGCGTCCATCCGTCCAGCCTAGGGAGCCGAGTTGCGCCTCACCCTCGCGTCCACCTCGCCGTCCCGCCTCGGCCTGCTGCGCATGGCGGGCGTCGAGCCCGTCGTCGTGCCGCCGGAGGTCGACGAGGTCGCGATCGCCGAGGCCGCCGGCGGCCGGGAGGACCCGCGGGAGCTCGTCGAGCTGCTCGCGGTCGCCAAGGCGGAGGCGGTCGCGGCGGCCGCCGGCCCCGAGGCCGGGCTCGTGCTCGGCTGCGACTCCGTGTTCGAGCTCGACGGCGTGGTCTACGGCAAGCCGCACCACGCGGTGGTCGCCGCGGCGCGCTGGCGCGCCATGCGCGGGCGCACCGGCGTCCTGCACACCGGCCACTGCCTGATCCAGGCGGCGACCGGCGATCGCGGCACGGCCGTGGTCTCGACCTCCGTCGACTTCGCGGACGTGTCCGACGAGGAGATCGACTGGTACGTCGCGACCGGCGAGCCGCTCCCGGTCGCCGGCGCGTTCACGCTGGAGGGCCTCGCCGCCCCGTTCATCCGCCGCGTCGAGGGCGATCCCCACTCGGTCGTCGGGCTCTCCCTCGCCGCGCTGCGCGAGCTCGCCCTCGGCCTCGGCGTCGCCTGGCCGGCGCTGACCGGCGCGGAGGCGCCGGCCGGCTGATCGGGCGCGCCGAGGCCCGATCCCGTCGCCGCATCCGGCGCTCGTGTCGCCTGCGCGAAACGACAGGAGGCGCCCGGCTCTTTTGTGAGCGCCTTACAAGGGACGCCGCAGGCCGGTCAATAGGCTGGGACCACTATGGCTCGCATCACGAAGCTGCTCGTCGCCAACCGCGGCGAGATCGCGGTCCGGGTGATCCGCGCCGCGAGGGACGCCGGCATCCGCACCGTCGCCGTCTACGCCGACCAGGATCGCGACGCCCGGCACGTCCGCCTCGCCGACGAGGCGTACGCCCTCGACGGGCAGACCAGCGCCGAGACCTACCTCGTCATCGACAAGCTGCTCGGCGTCGCCCGCCGCTCCGGCGCGGACGCGGTGCATCCCGGCTACGGCTTCCTCGCGGAGAACGCGGAGTTCGCCGAGGCGGTGATCGCCGCCGGGCTGATCTGGATCGGCCCGTCGCCGGACGCGATCCGCGCCCTCGGCGACAAGGTCTCCGCCCGGCACATCGCCGAGCGGGTCGGCGCGCCGCTCGCGCCGGGGACGCTCAACCCGGTCGCCGCCGCAGACGAGGTCGTGGCGTTCGCCGACGAGCACGGCCTGCCGGTCGCGATCAAGGCGGCCTTCGGCGGCGGCGGACGCGGGCTCAAGGTCGCGCGGACCCGCGAGGAGATCCCCGAGCTCTTCGAGTCGGCGGTGCGCGAGGCGACCGCCGCGTTCGGCCGCGGCGAGTGCTTCGTGGAGAAGTACCTCGACCGGCCGCGGCACGTCGAGACGCAGTGCCTCGCCGACGCGCACGGGAACGTCGTCGTCGTCTCCACCCGCGACTGCTCGCTGCAGCGCCGCCATCAGAAGCTCGTCGAGGAGGCGCCGGCGCCGTTCCTCACCGAGGCGCAGCGGCGGCAGCTGGTGGACAGCTCGAAGGCGATCCTGCGCGAGGTCGGCTACCTCGGCGCCGGCACCTGCGAGTTCCTGATCGGCGCCGACGGCACGGTGTCCTTCCTCGAGGTGAACACGCGGCTGCAGGTCGAGCACCCGGTCTCCGAGGAGGTGACGGGCATCGACCTGGTCCGCGAGCAGTTCCGCCTCGCCGAGGGCGGCGTGCTCGACTACCCCGACCCGGAGCCGCAGGGCCACTCGTTCGAGTTCCGGATCAACGGCGAGGACCCGGCGCTCGGCTTCATGCCCTCCCCCGGGCCGGTCAACGCCCTGCGGTTCCCGGGCGGCCCCGGCATCCGCGTCGACTCCGGCGTGACCACCGGCGACGTCATCTCGGGCGCCTTCGACTCGCTGCTGGCGAAGGTGATCGTCACCGGCGCGACCCGCGAGGACGCGCTGGAGCGCGCCCGGCGCGCGCTCGACGAGTTCGAGGTCGCCGGCCTGCCCACCGTGCTCCCGTTCCACCGGAAGGTCGTGCGGGACCCGGCGTTCACCGCCGAGCCGTTCGCCGTCTACACCTCCTGGATCGAGCAGGAGTGGGTCAACGACCTCGAGCCCTGGTCGGGCGAGCTCGCCGAGCCGAGGTCGCCGGCCGCCCGCACCACCGTCGTGGTCGAGGTGGGCGGCAGGCGGGTCGAGGTGAGCCTGCCGGCGCGGCTGATCGGCGGACCCGCCGGCGCGGCCGCGACGCCGCCGCGGCGCCGCTCGCACGCCTCGGTGAACACCGCGACCGGCGACGCCGTCAAGGCGCCCATGCAGGCGACGATCGTGAAGGTCGCCGTCGAGGAGGGCCAGCGGGTCGTCAAGGGCGAGACGGTCCTGGTGCTCGAGGCGATGAAGATGGAGCAGCCGCTCGCGGCCCACAAGGACGGCGTCGTCACCGGGCTGAACGCCCCCGTCGGGCAGACCGTCTCCAGCGGGCACCTGCTGCTGTCGATCGCGGACTGAGCGGCACCCGGGGAACAAGGGGGGGGTCCAGGGGTGGACGGCGAACGCAGGAACGTCATCGCGCGCTTCCCGATCATCTGGTACTTCGTCTTCGCGATCGCCGGCGCCTGGCTCGTCTGGCTGCCCTGGAACCTCTCGCGGAACGACTGGGGCGTGCTCCCCTACTCGATCGAGGGCGACACGACCCCGTTCATGGCGGTGTCGACGTTCGTCGGTCCGACGCTCTCGGCGCTCATCGTCTCCGCCGCCATCGGCGGCGGGCGCGAGGTCGTGCGCTTCCTCAAGCGCTTCCTGATCTGGCGGGTCGGCTGGGGCTGGTGGGCGATCGCGCTGCTCGGCCTCCCCGTCTTCGCGACCATCGGCGCGCTCCTGACGCCCGGCGTCGCCGCCTCGTTCGCGCCCCTCGCCGACCCCGGCGGGGTGCTGCTCGGCTCGGTCGTGTTCTTCTTCTGGCCCGCGCTGGTGATCGGCGGGCCGCTCGGCGAGGAGCCCGGCTGGCGCGGCTTCGCCCAGCCGCGCATGTCCGACCGGCTCGGGCCGCTCGCGGGCACGCTCGTGCTCGGCGTCGTCTGGGGCGTCTGGCACTCGACGATCTGGACGAGCGGCGACTGGACCGAGCCGACCTGGCAGAACATGGTCGCGCACACCGTCTGGCTCGCGATCGTCTCCGTCTTCTACGCGTGGGTCTACCACCGGACGGGCGGCAGCATCCTCATCGCGATCGTCATCCACGCCGCGATGGACGCCTTCCCGAACGCGATCCTGTTCCCGATGTTCCCGGCGCTCGGCACCATGACCGAGTGGGGCGTGCTCACCGCGTACATCGCGAACCTGATCGGCTACGGCCTGCTGGCGATCCTCGTCATCGCGTTCACGCGAGGCCGGCTCGGCCTGCCGAGGGGCCAGGCCGCGCCCGCCTGAACCCGGTCAGTGCACGATGTGCATCGCCCGAGCGGCGTCGGTGATCGCGCCGGACAGCGACGGGTAGACCGAGAACGCCATGGCGAGCTCGTCCACGGTGAGCCGGTGCTCGACGGCGATCGAGATCGGCAGGATGAGCTCCGAGGCCTTCGGCGCGACCACCACGCCGCCGAGCACCTGCCGGGTGGTCGTGGTGGCGAACAGCTTGACGAAGCCGTGCCGGATGTCGAGCATCTTCGCGCGCGGGTTCGGCGACAGCGGCAGCTTGAAGATGACGCCGCGGACGGTGCCGTCCTCGACCTGCGGCTGCTGCCAGCCGACGGTCGCGATCTCGGGGCTCGTGAAGATGTTCGCGGTGACGTTCCGCAGCTCGGTCGGCTGGACGATGTCGCCCATCGCGTGGAACACCGCGGTGCGCCCCTGCATCGCGGCGACCGAGGCGAGCGGCAGGAAGGCCGAGCAGTCCCCGGCCGCGTAGATCGACGGCACGCTGGTGCCGGCGACGCGGTTCACCCGGATGCGCCCGGAGTCGTCGAGCAGCACGCCCGCCTCCTCGAGGCCGATCCCCGCCGTGTTCGGGATGGAGCCGACGGCCATCAGGCAGTGCGAGCCGTCGACGGTGCGGCCGTCGGAGAGCGTCACCCGCACGCCGTCCCCGACGCGCTCGACCCGGTCGGCGCGCGACCTCCCGAGCACCTCGAGGCCGATGGCGTCGAACACCTCCTGCAGCACGAGCGCCGCGTCGACGTCCTCGCCGGGCAGCACCCGATCGCGGCTGGAGACGAGCGTCACCCGGGAGCCGAGGTGGCGGTACGCGGAGGCGAACTCGGCGCCGGTGACCCCGGAGCCGACGACGACGAGGTGCTCGGGGAGCATCTCGAGCCCGTAGAGCTGGGTCCAGGTGAGGATCCGCTCGCCGTCCGGCCGCGCCGCGGGCAGCTCGCGCGGGCGCGCGCCGGTCGCGACGACGACGGTGTCGGCGGGGACCTCCAGCCCGTCGTCCTCGCCGGCGGAGCCGGTCGACCCCGTCGAGACGACGACCCGCTCCGGACCGTCGAGACGTCCCTCGCCCTCGACGATGCGCACCCCGGCCTGTTCCAGCTCGCGGGTCATGTCCGTCGACTGCGCGGCGGCGAGCCGCAGCAGGCGCTCGTTGACCACGCGGAGGTCGACCGTCACCTGCCCCGGGTCGATCGACTGCGGCTCGCGGGCATCGTCGCGCAGCCGGATGCCGAGCTCGGACGCGCCGCGCACCGTCGAGGCGATCTCGGCGGTCGCGATCAGCGACTTGGACGGCACCACATCGGTGAGCACCGCGCTGCCGCCGACCCCGCGCCGCTCGACGAGGGTGACCTCGGCCCCGAGCTGGGCGCCCGCGAGCGCCGCCTCGTAGCCGCCCGGCCCTCCGCCGAGGATCGCGATGCGATGCTTGCGCCCGAACTCGTTGACCACGGCTCCATTCTGGCGCCCCCGCCGAAGCGGGCGAGCACCGGCGTGGGAGCGGCGAGCGGGAGGGGCGGGGTCAGAAGAGGCGCTTGGTGGCGATCTCCGCGCCCTTGGCGAGCGACTCGAGCTTCGCCCAGGCGATGTGCTGGTGCACGCGGCCGCCGAGGCCGCAGTCCGTGGAGGCGATGACGGCCTGCGGGCCGACGAGCCTCGCGAAGTTCTCGATCCGCTGCGCGACGAGCTCCGGGTGCTCGACGATGTTCGTCGAGTGGCCGACGATGCCGGGGACGAGGAGCTTGCCGTCCGGCAGCTTCGTGTCCTCCCAGATCGTCCACTCGTGCTCGTGCCGCGCGTTCGCCGCCTCGAAGGAGTAGGCGACCGCGTTGACGTCGAGCATCGTGTCGACGATGTGCTTGAACTCGATGTCGGTGGTGTGCGGACCGTGCCAGGAGCCCCAGCACAGGTGGAAGCGGATCTGCTCGGTCGGCAGGCCGGCGAGCGCGTGGTTCAGGGCCTCCAGCCGGATCCGGGTGAATGCGATGTACTCCTCGACCGTGGGCTCCGGGTTGATCGCGTCCCAGTTCTCGGCCATCGACGGGTCGTCGATCTGCAGGATCAGGCCGGCGTCGGTGATCGCCTTGTACTCGTGCTTGAGCGCCTCCGCCCAGGCCCAGATGTGCTCCTCCTCGGTCGCGTAGTAGTCGTTGACGATGCGCGCCGCGCTGCCGGGCGAGATGGCGGTGATGAAGCCGTTCTCGGCGCCGGTCGTCGCGATCGCGGTCTTCAGGTTCGCGATGTCGGCGGCGACCAGCTCCTGGCCGCGGTACTCGATCGGCCCGGTGACCGAGGGGAACAGCGTCGCGGTGCGGCCGCTGTAGATCGCGGTCGGGTCGGCGTAGACGTCGGCGAACGCCTGGCGGTCGCGGCGGTCGGAGAACGAGGTGAGCCGGATGTCGCCCGGCGTCGAGCGGTGCGGCGGCTCGTTGAAGGCGTTCACCTCGGTGATCGAGAGGCCGGTCACCCGCTGGAACGAGTAGACCCACCACGCTCCGTAGTCGGTCGGGTTCGAGCTCGCCTTGCCGAACTCGCCGTCGCCGACCGCGGTGATCCCGACGTCGAGCTGACGCTGCACGAGCCCGGTGATGGCCTCCTGGAGCAGGGCGTCGTACTCGGGCGTGCGCAGCAGCGTGAACCCGTCGTCGTCGAAGTCGCGCGCGCCGTTCGCGGCGACGAGCTCGTCGGTGCGGGGGAGGCTCCCGGCGTGGGAGACCTGGATGCGGTCGGTGCTGGCCTGCATGGCTGCCTCGTTTCGTCTCGGATCGGAACGCAGCACGGCCCGGGCCGGACGGCCCTGTACGGCGCGAGGCTTCGCGTGCGCACTGCGCGAACCAGTGTGGCACGGTCGCGCTCCCCGCGGGCGCAGATGGCGAACCGTGTCACGATCCCGCCTCGGATGGCGGACTCCGGATGCCCGCTTAGCATGGTGCGATGATCGCGAACCCCCTCGACGACCCGCACGCGGACCCGAAGGCGATCGCCGCCGAGGCGGCCGCCCAGATCGCCGCGGCGACCGGGGTCGCGACGCACGAGATCGCCCTCACGCTCGGATCGGGCTGGGCGAGGGCCGCCGACCTGATGGGCGAGACGGTCGCGGAGCTGCCGGCCACCGACATCGTCGGCTTCGGTGCGCCCGCCGTCGTCGGGCACGTCGGCACCCTGCGGTCGGTGCGGCTGCCGGACGGCCGGCACGCGCTCGTGATCGGCGCGCGGACCCACTACTACGAGCGGCACGGCGTCCGCCGGGTCGTGCACGGCGTGCGCACCGCGGCAGCGGCGGGCGCGCGCGTCATGGTCCTCACCAACGGCGCCGGCGGCATCAAGGAGACCTGGGGGCCGGGCACCGTCGCGCTGATCTCCGACCACATCAACCTCACCGCCGACTCCCCGCTGGAGGGGGCGACGTTCGTCGACCTCACCGACCTCTACGCCGCCCGGTTGCGCGCGATCGCGCGCGAGGTCGACCCGACGCTCGACGAGGGCGTCTACGTGCAGTTCCGCGGGCCGCACTACGAGTCGCCGGCGGAGGTGCAGATGGCGCGGATCATCGGCGGCCACATCGTCGGCATGTCGACCGCCCTCGAGGCGATCGCCGCGCGCGAGGCGGGGATGGAGGTGCTCGGGCTCTCGCTGCTCACGAACCTCGCCGCCGGCATCTCGGACTCCCCGCTGTCCCACGAGG
>MKVN01000042.1:40665-41142 GCA_001898855.1 Micrococcales bacterium 73-13 | reverse complement strand
CATCCTTGGTCCGCCGCTCGTTGATCTGCAGCCAGCGGCCGTCATTGAGCTGCGCCTCGAAGCTGCGCCCGCCGGCCTCGTGCCGTTCGTCGGTCGGGATCTGCGTGCGCACGATCGGCTGGTGGCCGGCGGCGATCACATGCGCATAGGGCGTGCCGGCCTCGAGCGCGGCATCGGGAATGCCGTGCAACTGCTGGTATTTCGAGTTGCACATCACGAGCCGGTTGTCGGCGTCCCAGAGCACGAAGGCTTCCGAGATGGTCTCGATCGCGTCGCGAAGGCGCAGGTCGGCGGTGCGCGAGCTTTCGGCGAGGCGCATCTGCTCGGTGACGTCGACGGCGATGCCGATGAGATGAGGCTCCGCCTCCTCGGCATCGACCAGCTCGACGCGGATGCGCAGCCAGACATAGCCGCCGCCGGCCTTGCGCATGCGGAACATGCGATCGACGGTGGTCTCGCCCGTCTCGTAGAGCGCCT
>MKVN01000042.1:40408-40653 GCA_001898855.1 Micrococcales bacterium 73-13 | reverse complement strand
TCAGGTCGCCGTCGTCGGGATGGATCAGCGCGTTGACCTCGCCGAAGCCGAGCAGCGCGTCGCGCGGCGCCATGCCGACCAGCTCGAACATCGACTTCGACCAGAACAGGCGGCCGCGCGCAACGTCCCAGTCCCACAACCCGCAACGGCCGCGGCGCAGCGCCGTGTCGAAGCGCGCATAGGTCTCGTGATAGATGCGGTCCGCCTGCCGGGCGCGGGCCGACTGGGCGAAATAGCCGTAGAGG
>MKVN01000042.1:0-40263 GCA_001898855.1 Micrococcales bacterium 73-13 | reverse complement strand
GCGTCACCGACGTGCTGCCGAAGAACTGGGCCTACCAGCCGGGCACCGCGATGATCCGCATCGGCGCCGCCCCGGCGGTCGCGCTGGCGGACCCGACGGTCACCCCGCCGACGCTCGCCGAGGACGACCAGCAGACGCTGCTCTGGACCGAGGCGGCGATCCGGGCGGCCGGCGCCGCCCCGCTCGCGGCCTCCGGCTCCTTCGTCATCACCTTCGACGCGGTGCCCAGCGTCTGGGCGCTGAACGACCCCGGCACCGGCATCATCGGCAACGGCGTCAAGGTGAGCCCGCACACGAACACGCTGCGCGTCACGGCGACCGACACCCAGGACAACGACCACAACGCCGGCGGCGACTACGTCGGCCCGGACAGCACCGCGACCGCGTACATCGGCGAGGCGGACCTGCTCCTCGACAAGTCCGGCGTCGGCGGCGTGACGAACTCGGCCGCCTTCGGCGGCATCCCGCTCGGCAGCTGGATCGCCGGCCAGGGGGTCACGACCGGCTACGCCCAGCCGCAGTGGCAGATCACAGTGACGAACCAGGGCCCGGACGCCGGCTTCGGCCCGTTCGCGGTCGTCGACACGATGGCGGCGCTGCCCGCCGGCGTGAGCCTCGGCAACTGGTCGGCGCGCTACTACAGCGGGCCCGGCGACACGACCGGCACCGCCCTGGCCATCTCGCCCACGGGCAGCGGCGCCGGCACCTACACCGTCGGCACGACGACGACGAGCCTGAAGGCCGACGGCAGCGACCGCATCGTCCTGGTGGCGAACGTCACGATCGCCGCCGGCGCGGTGGCGAGCGCCGCCCCGGCGGCGCTCAGCCTGACGAACACCGCCTCGGTGACCGGACGCACCTACGAGGACCCGGCGAACCTGCCGGACAACACCGACTCCGACACCAAGCAGGTCGAGGAGCTCGCCGACCTCGCGATCGACAAGGTCGTGACCAGCCCGGTGCCGCCGACCGCGCCCGTGGTGGGCTCGACGATCACCTGGCAGCTCACGGTGACCAACCTCGGGCCCTCGGTGTCGCGCGGCGCCGTCACGCCGATCACCGTCACGGACACGGTGCCGGCCGGCATGACCGGCGTCACCGCGACGAGCAACGGCGACTGGGCGGCGACGCTCTCGGACGACAGCCCGATCCCGGGCGGCGGCGTCGGAGCGGGCACGACCATCAAGTGGACCTACATCGGCGCGACGGACATGCCGCTCGGCGCGACCGCCGCGGTGAGCCTGACCGGCACGATCCTCACCTCGCACACCGGCACGCTGACGAACTCGGCGACGGTGACCCGCGGCGACACCCCCGATCCGGTGACGCCGAACAACACCGACGACGTCACCGTCACGCCGAACGACTCGACGACGCTGACCATCGTCAAGACGCGCGTGGTGCCGGACGGCCTCGGCGGATGGCGGCAGGCCGACCCGCTGGACCCGGCCGACGCCTTCGTCGCCGGCGACCCGGTCCACTACCGGATCACGGTGACGAACAACGGCCCCGCCGACGCGCGGACGGTCAAGGTCGTCGACGAGGTGCCGGCCGGCCTCACCTACGACACGCACGAGAGCATCGTCGGGACCTGGGGCTACGCCACCGGCGGGACGACGAGCGTCTACCCGGGCGGCGCGCCGCTGGGACGCACCTTCAGCACCTTCACCCTCGCGGGCACCCAGGTGGCGGGGGCGCCGAACGCGACGTCGTTCGTGGTGACCTATGACACCTCGCCGACGATCACCGGCGCCGTGGTCAACTGGGCCGAGGTGACGGCCGGCAACTGGGACCCGACCGACCCCGGCGGGACGTTCGACCGCGACGACGACAGCACCGGCTCGAGCCGGATCGTCGACCTCGGCATCGACAAGTCGCACGCCGGCGCCGGCCCGTTCACGCCGGGCACCCCGGTCTCGTACACGCTCGTCGTGACGAACTACGGCCCGAGCGCGACCAACGGCGTCATCGAGATCGAGGACAGCCTGCCCGCGGGCATGTCGTACGTGGCGAACTCCGCCGTCGTGACGGTGCCGACCGGCACCACCGCGCCCCTCGACGCCAACCCGGCGCTCAGCGGCACCGGCAACCGGGTGCTGACGTGGCAGCTGCTGGATACGACGGACACCTTCGACTTCAACGAGACGATCACGATCACGTTCCAGGCGCTCATCGACCCGAAGCTGCGGCAGAGCGTGGTGCTGACCAACGCCGCCGAGGTCGACGGGCCGGATGCCGAGCCCGATCCGGATCCGCACTCGAACCGCGACGAGGACACCATCACGACGGGCGCGACCGACGCGGACATGACGATCACCAAGACCGTCGCCGCGGGACCGTACCTGGCCGGCACGAACGTGACCTACACGCTGACCGTCGAGAACGTCGGCCCCTCCGCGGTCCCCGCGAGCGTGACGGACACGCTGCCGACCGGGCTCACGCTGGTGTCCATGTCCGGGACGAACTGGGACTGCAGCGGGATCGTGGTCGGCGCCGGCTCCGGCACCTGCGCCTACCTGGACGGCACCGACGCGAACCCGGTGACCCAGGTGCTGCACCCGGTCGGCACGACCACGATCACGGTCGTCGCGGCCATCGCGCCGACCGTCGCGACCGGCACCTCGCTGCTCAACGAGGCCGAGCTGCAGTGGACCGACGGCGGCGGCACGCACACCGACGACGACGACGTGCCGATCACGGTGACGACCGACGCCGACCTCGGCATCGTCAAGAGCGTCATCACCGGCGCGGGCGGCACGGTCATCGCCGAGCCGGCGCCGGAGATCGCCGGCACGACCGCCTGGTACCGGCTGCAGGTGACCAACTACGGCCCGAGCGACGCGGTCGGTCCGATCACCGTGGTCGACGAGCTGCCGCTCGGCGTCACGGTGCCGTCCACGCTGACCACGGTCGGGTCCTGGACCGTCGTGCCGGGCGCGGTCACGCCGGGCAACCGCCAGCTCGTGACCTTCACGCTGCCCGGCGGCCAGACCGCGAACACGGCGACGGACACGACCCGCGGCGTGGCGCCGGTCATCGAGTTCGAGGTCGACCTGGACCCGTCGATCGCGGACGCGTCGACGCTGACCAACGACTCGACCGTCTCCTCGCCGACGCCCGACTCGAACCCGGCCAACGACGACGACAGCGCGGACATCCTCGCCGATCGCTCCGCCGACCTGATGGTCGTCAAGTCGCACCCGGTCGACGCGAACGGCCAGGTCGTCATCGACCAGCCGCTGGACTTCACCATCCAGGTGACGAACAACGGCCCGTCGATCGCGACCGGCATCACGATCACCGACGACGTCCCGGTGGGGCTCGAGGTCACCAGCACGACCGGCCCCGTCGCCGGCACCGGCTGGACGATCGACTCGATCACGCTGGTCGACCCGCTCGACCCGCTCGGCGGCACGACCGTGACGGCGAGCTACGCGCCCGACCTCGGGATCGACGTCCTGACGAACGCGGCCGACCCGCTGGTCATCTCGACGATCGTGCGCGAGAGCGCGCGGGGCACCAGCCCGAACCACGTCGAGGTCACCGGCAACGAGACCGACCCGGACCCGAGCAACAACGAGTTCGACGACCCGCTCGACGTGCTCCCGAGGGTGAAGCTGATCACCACGAAGGAGGCGGTCGGGACGTTCAAGGTCGGTCACACCGGCACCTACCGGATCACGGTCGAGAACCAGGGACCGCATGACGACCCCGGCCCGATGGTGGTGGAGGACGTGCTGCCGACCGGCCTCAGCTTCGCCTCCTCGCCGGACGCCGGCGTCGCGGTGAGCGGCCAGACGGTCACCTGGACGGTCTCCCCCGGGCTCGTCGTCGGCGACAGCGTCGTGCTCACGCTCGTGGTGAACGTCCTGCAGGGCGCGTACCCCTCGGTGACGAACGTCGTGGACGTCACGACGCCGAGCGAGCTGACGCCCGACTCGGTGACCACCGACTCGGTGACGGTCCCGGTCGAGGAGGCCGATCCGCTGGCCTGGACCGGCAGCCGCGACCAGATCGTGCTGCTCGCCGCGGGGCTCGTGCTGCTGCTGTTCGGCCTGGCGCTGTTCGCCGCGGTGGCCCGCGCCCGCCGGATGCGGACGGAGTAGCCCAGCCGTGACCGGCGTGGGAGTCGGCCCGTAGACTGGGCCGGGTCCCGCGCCGGTCGGCGGCGGAGGATGCGGAGGGTTCCCGTGCCAGCAGTCGTGATCGTCGGCGCCCAGTGGGGCGACGAGGGCAAGGGCAAGGCGACCGATCTCATCTCGAGCCGGATCGACGTCGTCGTCAAGTTCAACGGCGGGAACAACGCCGGTCACACGGTCGTCGTCGGCGACGAGAAGTACGCGCTGCACCTGCTGCCGTCCGGCATCCTGACGCCCGGCGTGACCCCGGTCATCGGCAACGGCGTCGTCGTCGACCTCGGCGTGCTCTTCAACGAGCTCACCGCGCTCTCCGCGCGCGGCGTCGACGTGAGCCGGCTGCTGGTCAGCGCGAACGCGCACGTCATCACGAAGTACCACGTGACGATGGACAGGGTCACCGAGCGCTTCCTCGGCAAGCGCCAGATCGGCACGACCGGCCGCGGCATCGGTCCGACCTACGCCGACAAGATCAACCGCGTCGGCATCCGGATCCAGGACCTCTTCGACGAGAGCATCCTGCGGCAGAAGGTCGAGGCGGCGCTGGAGGTCAAGAACCACCTGCTCGTCAAGATCTACAACCGCCGCGCGATCACGGTCGACGAGGTCGTCGAGGAGCTGCTCTCGTACACCGATCGGCTGCGGCCGATGGTCGCCGACACCGCGCTCGTGCTGCACGAGGCGCTGCAGGACGGCAGGACGGTGCTCTTCGAGGCCGGGCAGGCGACCATGCTCGACGTCGACCACGGCACCTATCCGTTCGTGACGTCGTCGAGCGCGACCTCGGGCGGCGCGGCGACCGGCTCGGGCGTCGCCCCGAACCGCATCGACCGCGTCATCGGCATCGCGAAGGCCTACGTCACCCGCGTCGGTGCGGGGCCGTTCCCCACGGAGCTCCTCGACCCCGACGGCGCCGAGCCGGAGGGCCCCGGCGCGAGGCTGCGCCGCATCGGCTTCGAGTTCGGCACGACGACCGGCCGTCCGCGCCGCACCGGCTGGTACGACGCGCTCGTCACGCGCTACGCCTCGCGGATCAACGGCATCACCGATCTCGTGCTCACCAAGCTCGACGTGCTCTCCGGGCTCGAGCGGATCCCCGTCTGCGTCGCCTACGAGGTCGACGGGCAGCGCGTCGAGGAGATCCCGGTCAACCAGACCGACTTCCACCACGCGCGGCCGATCTACGAGGAGTTCCCCGGCTGGTCGGAGGACATCTCCGGCGCCCGCGAGTTCGACGACCTGCCGCCCAACGCCCGCAGCTACGTCGAGGCGCTCGAGGCGATGAGCGGCACGCGGATCTCCGCCGTCGGCGTCGGCGCGGACCGCGACGCGATCGTCGTGCGTCACGATCTGCTGCCCGACGCCGGCTGAGCCCGGCTCCCGCCGCCGGTCGAGGAGCGCCGCAGGCGCGTCTCGAAACCGGACCCGAGTAACGTGTCAGTCGTGCCCGACCTTCCCGAGCTCGCCGAACTGCGCCAGAGCATCGACAACATCGACGCCGCGCTCATCCACCTGCTCGCCGAGCGCTTCGCCGCGACGAAGAAGGTCGGCCGGCTGAAGGCCGAGCACGGGCTCCCGCCCTCGGATCCCGAGCGCGAGCGGTGGCAGGTCGCCCGGCTGCGCTCGCTCGCCGAGGACGCTCGGCTCGACCCCGAGTTCGCCGAGAAGTACTTCAACTTCATCGTCGCCGAGGTCATCCGCCACCACACCGAGCTCGCGAACCGCCCCGACGCCGACTGAGCGCGGGCCGGGCGACCGGTCAGAGGGCGAGGAGGAACGGGGGGACGGCGGACTCCGCGACCGGGAGGTCGAGGGCGCTCAGCTCGGCCCGGTCGACGCCGTCGACGGTCCCGATCGCGATCCGAGCCCGGGCGAGGTTCGCCGCGAGCGCGTCGTCGTGCGGCACGATCGCCGCGATCCGCGTGCGGTCGTCGAGCCCGACCGGCGTCTCCGCCTCCGGGAACGACACGGCGAGCTCCTGGGCGACCCGCGCCGAGCGGATCAGCGCCGCGATCCGCGGCACCGGCGGCACCGGCGGCGCGCTCAGCACCAGGACGCGGCTCGCCGCCTCCCCGGTGCGGGCGAGGTCCCGCAGCCGGGTCGCGAGGTAGTCGACGGTCGCGAGGCCCGTGCGGTGGTCGAGCGCGCCGCGCGCGAGCAGCGCGCCGATGGCGCCCTCCGCCCAGGCGTCCGCGAAGGCGCGGACCAGCGTCGCGGCCGGGTCCGTCCCGAAGACGATCCGGTGCACCGCCTCGAGGTCGTCGAGCGACGGCCCGATCCCGACGCCGTGCTCGCCCCGGGTGCGACCCAGCACGACCGCCGCGAGCGGGAGGTCGTCGGACTCGGCCGCGGCGGTGAAGTGCGCCACCGCGTGATCGAGGTCCCGGCCTAGGTTCTGCATGACACGGAAGAGACGGCGGAGGCGCCCGATCATGACGCGATGGCCCCGGATGCACCCCGAACCGGGGGCACCGGCCCCGGGCGCCCTCGCCGTAGAATCGGATGGCCGGACCCGACGGCGCCTCGCACTGCGCCGTGCCCTCGCGCGTCCGGACCCGACGAGGACTGGACGATGGAACCCGAGCAGGTCAGCGACGCGGAGCTCATCGTCCGCGTGCGCAGCGGCGACGCGAGCGCCATGGGCGAGCTCTACGTGCGCCACAGCGAGGCGGCGCTGCGCGTCGCCCGGGCCACCAGCCGCGATCCGCACCTCGCCGAGGACCTGGTCGCCTCCGCCTTCGAGCGCATCCACGGCGCCATCGCCCGCGGCGCCGGGCCGGCCGACTCCTTCCGCGCCTACCTGTACACCGTGGTCCGCCGCCTCGCCGCCGAGGCCGGGGTGCTGAAGGCGCGCGAGCGGGACACCGACGACTGGAGCCCCTACGAGTCGGCGACGGCCGTCCCCGACGACGCCGACCGCGGCCTCGAGGCCCAGCTGGTCGCGACCGCGTTCCGCACGCTCCCGGAGCGCCAGCAGGCGGTCCTCTGGTACCTCGAGGTCGAGGGCATGACGCCGCTGCAGGCGGCGCCGCTGTTCGGCCTCTCGCCGAACGCGACGAGCGCGCTCGCGGTGCGCGCCCGCGACGCGCTGCGGGTCGCCTACGTCCAGGCGCACGTCTCCGACTCGCCGATCCACGCCGAGTGCGCCCCGACGCGCAAGCGGCTCGGCGGCTACCTCCGCTCGACGCTCTCGCAGCGCGACGCGGCGAAGGTCGAGGCGCACCTGCTCGCCTGCGACGAGTGCCCGCTCGTGCTCGAGGAGCTCAAGGACGTCGGCTACGGCCTCAAGTCGGTCTTCGGCCCGATCCTCGTCGGCGGCGGCGTCCTCGGCGCCGTGCTCGCGGCGGCCGGCGGGCCGGCGGACTCCGCGATGGCCGCGGCGGCCGGAGCCGGGATCGCCGGCACGGGCAGCGGCGGCGGGAATCCGGCCGGGCAGTCGAAGCAGGCGACCAGGTTCGCCACCGCGGCGATCGGCGTCCTCGCGGCGCTCGGCATCGCGGCCGTGGTGTCCGCGGCCGTGAGCGCTCCGCCGGCGGCCTCCGAGGCGCCGCCCGCGACGTCCGACGAGCAGCCGGCGCCGGTCGGGACCCCGGCCCCCGCGCCGACGACGGCGACCCCGACCCCTTCGCCGAGCCCGACCCCGAGCGCGAGCGCCCAGGCCCCCGCACCGGCCGAGCCGGCGACGCCGCCGGCACCGGCGCCGTCCGTCGCGGACCCGCCGCCGGTCGCCGCGCTGGACCTCGACTTCTCGGAGGACGTGCAGCGGTCCGACGGCAGCTGGTCGGGCTCGGTCATCGTCGCCGTGACGAACCCGAACTCGACGCCGGTCCAAGCCGTGCTCCGGGTCCAGCTGCCCGACGGCGTGCAGCTCGACGCCTCGGCCCCGCTCGGCGGCGGCGCCTGGAGCTGCCAGGCCGGCGACCCGCTGGTGTGCACCGCGGCGTCGATCCCGGTCGGCGGCCGGGTCGGCCTCGTCGTCCCGGTCGTCATCGACGCCGACGCCCTCGGCTCCCGCCCCGTCGCGAGCGTGACGGTGACCAGGCCGTAGGCTTGGTCGTGTGACCGACGCGACCGCCGCCGCCGTCGACACGGTCACGAACGCGGTCGCGACGCCCGATCGGGCGCAGCCGTTCGCGGCGCTCGGGCTGAAGCCGGACGAGTACGAGCGGATCCGCGGCATCCTCGGCCGCCGCCCGACGAGCGGCGAGCTCGCCATGTACTCGGTCATGTGGTCGGAGCACTGCTCCTACAAGTCCTCGAAGGTGCACCTGCGGCAGTTCGGCCGGAAGGTCACCGACGAGATGCGCCAGCGGCTCATGGTGGGCATGGGGGAGAACGCCGGCGTCATCGACGCGGGCGAGGGCTGGGCGGTCACCTTCAAGATCGAGTCGCACAACCACCCGTCCTTCGTCGAGCCGTTCCAGGGCGCGGCGACCGGCGTCGGCGGCATCGTGCGCGACATCATCTCGATGGGCGCCCGTCCGGTCGCCGTGATGGACGCGCTGCGCTTCGGCGCGGTCGGCCATCCGGACACCGCGCGCGTGGTGCACGGCGTGGTCGGCGGCATCTCGTTCTACGGCAACTGCCTCGGCCTGCCGAACATCGGCGGCGAGACCCGCTTCGACGCGACCTACCAGGCGAACCCGCTCGTCAACGCGCTCGCGGTCGGCGTGCTCCGGCACGAGGACCTGCACCTCGCGAACGCCAGGGGGGCCGGGAACCAGGTCGTGCTGTTCGGCGCGCGCACCGGCGGCGACGGCATCGGCGGGGCGTCGATCCTCGCCTCGGAGTCCTTCGAGGCGGGCTCGGCGCGCAAGCGCCCCTCGGTGCAGGTCGGCGACCCGTTCGCGGAGAAGGTGCTCATCGAGTGCTGCCTCGAGCTGTTCGCCGGGGACCTCGTCGAGGGCATCCAGGACCTCGGCGCCGCCGGCATCTCCTGCGCCACGTCCGAGCTCGCCTCCAACGGCGACGGCGGCATGCAGATCGACCTCGACCGGGTGCTGCTGCGCGATCCGACGCTGACGCCCGAGGAGATCCTCATGTCGGAGTCCCAGGAGCGGATGATGGCGATCGTCGCGCCGGCGAAGCTCGCGGACTTCCTCGCGGTCACCGCGAAGTGGGAGGTGGAGACCTCCGTGCTCGGCGAGGTGACCGGCACCGGCCGGCTCGTCATCGACTGGCACGGCGAGACCATCGTCGACGTGGACCCGCGCACCGTCGCGGTCGACGGTCCGGTCTACGAGCGGCCGATCGCACGGCCGTCGTGGATCGACGACCTGAACGCCGCGAGCGGCAACGACCTGCCCCGCGGCGACGACGGCGCCGACCTGCGCGCCCAGCTGCTCCGGGTCGCCGGCCACCCGGACCTCGCCGACGCGTCCTGGATCACCGCGCAGTACGACCACTACGTGATGGGGAACACCGCCCTGGCGACGCCGGACGACGCCGGCATGGTGCGGGTCGACGAGGCCTCCGGCCTCGGCTTCGCCGTCGCGACCGACGGCAACGGCCGGTTCGGGCAGCTCGACCCCTACCTCGGCGCGCAGCTCTCGCTCGCGGAGGCGTACCGGAACGTCGCGGCGACCGGTGCGGTCCCCGCGGCCGTCTCCGACTGCCTGAACTTCGGCTCGCCGGAGGACCCGGAGGTGATGTGGCAGTTCGAGCGGGCCGTGACCGGCCTCGCCGACGGCTGCGTCGAGCTCGGCATCCCGGTCACCGGCGGGAACGTCTCGTTCTACAACCAGACCGGGTCGACGCCGATCCATCCGACGCCCGTCATCGCGGTGCTCGGGCTCATCGACGACGTCGGCCGGCGCATCCCCTCCGGCTGGCAGGACGACGGGCACAACCTCTACCTGCTCGGCACCACCCGCGAGGAGCTTTCCGGCAGCGCCTGGGCGTCGGTCGTCCACGGGCATCTCGGCGGTCGGCCGCCGATCGTGGACCTCGCCTTCGAGCGCCGGCTCGCGGCGACGATGGCCGCC
Source organism: Micrococcales bacterium 73-13 (assembly GCA_001898855.1). GTDB lineage: Bacteria > Actinomycetota > Actinomycetes > Actinomycetales > Microbacteriaceae > 73-13. The sequence goes on along the minus strand of MKVN01000042.1, from coordinate 30,143 downwards.
GCCGCGCAGGAGTCGCTCGCGGCCTCGGCGCACGATCTCTCCGACGGCGGGCTCGCGCAGGCGCTCGTCGACGGCGTGCTGCGCTTCGGCGTCGGCGCGCGGGTGTGGCTCGAGGAGATCATGGAGCGCGACGGCGTCGACGCGGCGACGGCGCTCTTCTCCGAGTCGGCCGGTCGCATGATCGTCACCGTGCCACGGGAGGACGACGTGCGGTTCCTCGGCCTCTGCCGTGGCCGGGACGTCCCGGTGCTGCGCATCGGGGTGACCTCGGCGACCGGCGAGCTGGAGGTGCAGGGCCGGTTCGCGATCGGCGTCGACGAGCTCGCCGCCGTCTCCCGCACGACGCTCCCGGCCGCCTTCGCCTGAGCCCCTGCTGGCGCGGCCGCGGCCGAGAGGAGGGCCCCTCGCCGGGAGCGCGAGACTCGGGTTGCAGATCTCGCGCCCCCGGCATCGGGGATGCCCATCGGCTGAGCGGGGGATAGCCGATGATGGGCGTTCGAGGAGGAGACGGCGTCCCGCGCGGATCGTGACGCGATTCCGCAGGAAATTTCTCCGACCACCCGATCGGGGTCGCGCCGCCGGATCAGGCGCGGGCGAGCAGGCCTGCGAGCACGCTCCGGAAGACGCGCAGCCCGTCGACGCCCGAGCGCATCGCGGCGGGCGTGTCCGGGCCGAAGCCCGGCTCGACGGCGTGCTCCGGGTGCGGCATCAGGCCGACCACGTTGCCGCGGGCGTTCGTGATGCCCGCGATGTCGTTCATCGAGCCGTTCGGGTTCACGTCGACGTAGCGGAACACGACGCGCCCCTCCCCCTCGAGCTCGCGCAGCGTCTCCGCGGAGGCGATGTAGCCGCCCTCGCCGTTCTTCAGCGGGACGACGATCTCGTCGCCGGCCTCGAAGTCGCTCGTCCACGCGGTGTCCGCGCTCTCGATGCGCAGCCGCTGGTCGCGGCAGACGAAGGCGCCCTGCTCGTTCCGGATCAGCCCGCCCGGCAGCAGATGCGCCTCGACCAGGATCTGGAAGCCGTTGCAGATGCCGAGCACCGGCATGCCGGCGTCCGCGGCGGCGATCACCTCGCGCATGATCGGCGCCTGCGCGGCGATCGCGCCGCAGCGCAGGTAGTCGCCGTAGGAGAACCCGCCCGGCAGCACGACGGCGTCGACGCCCCGGAGGTCGTGGTCGGCGTGCCAGAGCGGCACCGCGTCGGCGCCGGCGATGCGGATCGCCCGCTGCGCGTCGCGGTCGTCGAGCGAGCCGGGGAAGGTGACGACCCCGATCCTGCTCATCGCGCGCCTCGCCGCATCAGTGCGTCTCGCCCGCCGCGACGCCGGTGAACTCGTCGAGGTCGTCCTCGGCGCCGCCGACGTAGACCGCGACGACGTCCTCGATGACGGTGTTCGCGAGCAGCTCCTCGGCGAGCGCGCGGGCGTCGGCGAGCATCGCCTCGGTCACCGGGCCGTCGACGGAGAGCTCGAAGCGCTTGCCGATCCGGACGCCGCGGTAGCCCGCGCGGCCGAGCCGGCCGATCGCGCCGAGCGTCGCCTTGCCCGCGGGGTCGAGGAGCTCGGGCTTCGGCATCACGTCGACCACGATCACGGGCACGCAGCCAGTCTACGCGGCGGCCGAGCCGGTCAGCCGCTCGACCAGCTCGGCGTAGCGGGCGGCGGTGGAGGCCACGATCGCGTCGTCGAGCCGCGGCGGCGTGCCGGTGCCGTCCCAGCGCGCGGAGAGCCAGTCCCGCACGCCCTGCTTGTCCCAGCTCACGCCCCGCCGGCCCCCGTCGTAGGCCGCCTTGTCCCAGTAGCGGCTGGAGTCGCTGGTGAGCACCTCGTCGGCGAGCACCACCGCGTGCTCGTCGTCGGCGCCGAACTCGAACTTCGTGTCGGCGAGGATCACGCCGTGCGCCTCGGCGATCGCCGAGGCCCGCTCGAAGAGCGCGAGGCTCGTCGCGCGCAGCGCCTCGGCGGTCGCCGCGCCGACCAGCTCGACCACCCGCTGGAAGGGGATGTTCTCGTCGTGCTCGCCCATCGGGGCCTTCCACGCCGGCGTGAAGATCGGCTCCGGGAGCCGGTCGCCGTCCTCGAGCCCGGCCGGCAGCGCGATGCCGCAGACCGTCCCATCGGTCCGGTACTCCTTCCAGCCGCTGCCGGAGAGGTAGCCGCGCACGACGCATTCCACGGGGTGCATGCGCAGGGTGCGCACCAGCATCGAGCGGTCCGCGACCTCGGCGGGGATGGCGGACTCGTCCGCCGCGAGGTGGTTCGGCACCTCGGCGAAGCGCGCGAACCACCAGCGGGACAGCCGGGTCAGCAGTGCGCCCTTGCCGGGGATCGCGGGCTCCAGCACGTGGTCGAATGCGCTCACCCGGTCGCTCGCCACCATGAGCACCTCGCCGGGGAGGTCGGGCCGGGTGTAGAGGTCGCGCACCTTGCCGGAGTAGGCGTGCGTCCAGCCGGGCAGCGTCACGAGACCCGCTCGGCGATGTCGCGCCGGTACTGCCCGCCCTCGAGCCCGATGGCCTCGAGCGCCGCGTAGGCGCGCGCCCGCGCCTCGGCGAAGTCGGGCGCGGTCGCGACCACGGAGAGCACCCGGCCGCCGGTCGCGACGGTGCCGCCGTCCGGGGTCCTCGCCGTCGCGGCGTGCGCGATCGAGACGTCCCGCGCCGCGTCCAGGCCGGTCAGGGCGCGGCCGGTGACCGGCGCCTCGGGGTAGCCCTCGCTGGCGAGCACCACGGTGATCGCGACGTCGTCGACGAACGCCGGCCTCGGGACGCTCGAGAGCCGCCCGGTCGCGGCGGCGAGCAGCAGCTCGGAGAGCGGGCTCGCGAGCCGGGCGAGGAGCACCTGCGTCTCCGGGTCGCCGAAGCGCGCGTTGAACTCGATGACGCGCACGCCGGCCTCGGTCAGCACCAGGCCGCAGAACAGCACCCCGATGAACGGGGTCTGCTCCGCCGCGAGGCGGCGGACGGTCGGCAGCGCGATCCGCTCGACGACCTCCTCCTCGAAGCCGGCCGGCAGCCACGGCACCGGGGAGTACGCGCCCATGCCCCCGGTGTTCGGCCCGGTGTCGCCGTCGCCGATCCGCTTGAAGTCCTGCGCCGCCCCCAGGGGGACGACGTTCGCGCCGTCGCTGAGGACGAAGAAGGAGACCTCCGGTCCGCTGAGGAACTCCTCGACCAGCACCTCCCCGTGCTGGAGCCAGAACGCCGCGTGGGCGAGCGCCGCCTCGCGGTCCGGGGTCACCAGGACCCCCTTGCCCGCCGCCAGCCCGTCGGCCTTGACCACGTAGGGCGCGCCGATCGAGTCGAGCGCGGCCTCCGCCTCGGCGAGCGTCCCGGCTCGCACCGCGGCGCCGGTCGGCACGCCCGCGGACTCCATGACGCGCTTCGCGAAGGCCTTGCTGCCCTCGATCGCGGCCGCGGCCCGGCCCGGCCCGAAGACGGGGATGCCGCGCGGCCGCAGCGCGTCGGCGACGCCGGCGACGAGCGGCGCCTCGGGGCCGATCACGACGAGGTCGATCGCCTTGTCGACCGCGTAGTCGGCGACGACGTCCGGGTCGGCGGGGTTCAGCGCGACCGTCTCGACCTCGGCGGCGATGCCGGCGTTCCCCGGCGCCGCGACGATCTCGTGGCCGCCCTCGCGCAGCAGCGCCTTGACGATCGCGTGCTCCCTGGCGCCGGAGCCGAGGACGAGGATTCGCACGAGGTCCAGCCTAGGCGGCGCGGGTGAGGCGGAGGGCCCCGGCCGGTTGGACGGGCGCGCCCGGCCGAATAGCGTGGACGGGTGCCACGAAAGCTCAAGGCCGGGGTCGGGGCGGTCCTCATCGCCCTGGTCGTCGCGGCCGTAGTGTGGATCACCGTGTGGGGCAGCCAGGGCGATCGGACGGTGGGGTCCGCGGACGCCGGGGCGCCGGCGCCGACCGCCGCGGCGACCGCGCCCGCCGACGCGGCGACCGGGCCGGACGCCGACGCGGCGATCGCGCGGCTCTTCCAGTCGCGGCTGAGCGACGTGCAGGTCGCCGGCGAGGGGGTCGTCGCGCGACTGCTCCCCGACGACCTGGAGGGGGACGCCCACCAGCGCTTCATCCTGCGGCTCGGCAACGGGATGACCGTGCTCGTCGCGCACAACATCGACGACTTCCCGCGGCTGGACGGCCTCGCCGTCGGCGACCGGGTGGCCTTCCACGGCGAGTACGTCTGGAACGAGCAGGGCGGCACGATCCACTGGACGCATCGCGATCGGCTGGACGCCCACCCGGACGGCTGGCTGGAGTGGAACGGGCGGCGCTACTGGTGAGGCGCATCGACGACGAGGCGGGCGCGGCGGCGCTCGCGGCCTGGCGGGCCCCCGAGACCGGCGCGGAGGGCGCGCCCGGCCGGGACGTCGTCGCGCTCGCCGTCCGCTACACCCTGCAGCGGCTCGCGGAGGCGGCGCCCGGTCGCACGGTCGAGGTCCGCGTCCCGCCGTACGGCGCGGTGCAGGCGGTCGAGGGGCCTCGGCACACCCGCGGCACCCCGCCGAACGTCGTCGAGACGGACCCGGCCACCTGGCTCGCGCTCGCGACCGGCGCGCTCGCGTTCGCCGATGCCGTCGCGCAGGGGCGGGTCGAGGCCTCCGGCGCCCGCGCCGACCTCACGGCGCTGCTGCCCGTCGACCCTGCCGCGTCGCGCCCGGCGTCGCCCCGGACGCCGCCTGCGACAATGGACGGGTGACGATCCCGCAGAGCCAGAGCGACCCGCACGAGACGCACGAGCGCCGCACGGCCTCGATCCGCCGGGTGCCGCGCTACGGCGTCTTCATCGGCCTCGGCGCCATCGTCGGGATCCTCGTGACCGTCGCGGTCACGACCGCCTTCCCCGCCGACCCGAACGTCGGCATGTGGGCGACCGTCGCGTACATGTCGCTGTACGGCATCACGGGCGGCGTCCTGCTCGGCGCGCTCGCGGCGCTCGTCGCGGACCGCGTGAGCCGGCGGAGCGCCCGCACGGTCACCGTCGAGCGCGGCGCCGTCGAGCCGGCCGCGATCCCCAGCGGCCCGGCGGAGGCCGCGGACGCCGCCGTTCCGGCGGCCGACGCCGCGGGCGACCGCCCGTAGCGGCCGGTCGGCTCAGCTCAGCTGGTTGGCCTCGACCCAGGAGAGGTACTCCTCGGTCACCCGGCCGGTCACGTAGTCGCCGGTGAAGCAGGACATCTCGAGCGCCGTGACGTCGGAGCCCTCGATGATCGCGGCCTCCATGTCGGCGACCTCCTGGTAGACGAGGTGGTCGCTGCCGAGCTCCCGGTTGATCTCCGGGATGGTGCGGCCCGCGGCGACGAGCTCCTGCCGCGAGGGCATGTTGATGCCGTACACGTGCGGGTAGCGCACCGGCGGGGCCGCCGAGGTGAACGTCACCGAGTTCGCGCCGACCGACCGCGTCATCTCGATGATCTCCCGCGAGGTGGTGCCGCGCACGATCGAGTCGTCGACGATGAGCACGTTCTTGCCCTTGAACTCGGAGCCCATCGCGTTCAGCTTCTGCTTGACCGAGCGCCGGCGCTGCTCCTGGCCCGGCATGATGAACGTCCGGCCGACGTAGCGGTTCTTGTAGAACCCCTCGCGGTACTCCAGGCCGAGCCGGCGGGCGACCTGCATCGCCGCCGGCCGCGCCGAGTCGGGGATCGGCATGACCACGTCGATGTCGCCGGACGGCGTGTGCCGGGCGATCGTGTCGGCCAGCCGGTCGCCGAGGCGCAGCCGCGCCTCGTAGACGGAGATGCCGTTCATGATGGAGTCCGGCCGGGCGAGGTAGACGTACTCGAAGGAGCAGGGGATCAGCCGCGGATTCGCCGCGCACTGGCGCGAGTACAGCTCGCCGCTGCGGGTGATGAAGATCGCCTCGCCCGGCCGCACGTCGCGGACGATCTCGTAGTCCGAGTTCTCCAGCACGAGGCTCTCGCTCGCGACGATCCACTCGGTGCCGACGAGCCCCTCGGACCTCTTCCCGAGGATCAGTGGCCGGATGCCGAAGGGGTCCCGGAAGGCGAGCAGCCCCTCCCCGCCGATCAGCGCGATGCAGGCGTAGGAGCCCTCGACCCGCTGGTGCAGCGTCTCGATCGCGTCGAACACCTGGTCCGGATCGAGCGAGGCGCCGCGCACCTGCGCCTGCAGCTCGTTCGCCAGCACGTTGACGAGCAGCTCGGTGTCGGAGCTCGTGTTCAGGTGGCGGCGATCCCGCGTGAACAGCTCCTCGGTGAGCTCGCGGACGTTCGTCAGGTTGCCGTTGTGGACGAGCACGATGCCGTAGGGCGCGTTCACGTAGAACGGCTGCGACTCCTGCTCCTTCTTCGCGTCGCCGCGGGTGGTGTAGCGGACGTGCCCGAGGCCCGTGGTGCCGAGCAGCGCGCGCATGTCCCGCGTGCGGTACGCCTCGCGCACCTGCCCGCGCGCCTTGTGCATGTGGATCGTCGAGCCGTCGGCGGTCGCGATGCCGGTCGAGTCCTGACCGCGATGCTGCAGCAGGCCGAGGCTGTCGTAGATCTGCTGGGCCACGGGGCCGGACGAGACGATGCCGACGATGCCGCACATGCGCGGGTTGGCTCCCTGGAATCCGTCTTCGCGTACCCGACCGGGTACGTCTCATCCTCCCATGGGCGGATGCGAACGCGCTGCCGCCGCGATCGCTACCGGCAGAGGAGCGGTACGGACTGGTCGAGAAGCCGCTCGCAGAAGTAGTTCGGGTCGTAATTCGCCAGACCCGTGATTCCGAACAGCCAATCGGTCGGCGGCGTCGCGAGGATGCTCGCAATCCGTTCGGCGTCCGCCTCGGGGACGTTGATCACGCCCGCGCCGCCGCAGGAGACCGGGTAGGTCACCGTTCCGTCCACCGGGATGGTCTGCTGCGGAACGCCGGCACCGCTGTACCCCCAGTCGCAATCCAGGAGGCCGACGCAGAAGGGCGTCTCCAGGCGGGTCACGGGAGTCATGATCCGGTATCGGTCGTCGGCGTCATAGGCGCTGATCGCTTGGAGGCTGCAGAGATCGAGTTCGCTCGACCACACGGGCATCAGGTCGAGCGGTGCTCTCCACCTCGCTTCCCGCGCCGGCGTGGTGTTGGTGACCGTGAGCTCGAGCTCCGCCCTGGTCTCGATCCGGATCAGCGCCTGCCCGGGGCGTGCACCGGTGATGTCTACGGTCGTCTTCACCGGAGTCCAGGAGGCATCGGGCAGCGCCACGCTGACGATGAAGGAGTAGCCGTCGCCATCGGTCCATGTCCCTTCGAGCGTGCGCGCGTCCAGGGCGTCCTGGGCGAGTTTTCGGTCGACGCTCGCGGTGACGGCTCGGGTGCTGTCGCTCAACCGGCTGGCCGCGGTGCTCAGTCCCGCATGGGCGGCATCCATCTCGGAGATCTGCGCCTCGATCTGAGCGGTCTCGCTCGCCATCGTCGGCGATATGCAACGCGCTTCGCCCTTGTTCTGGTCGATCGTCGACTGGAGCGCGTCGAAGAGGCTCGGGTCGGCGAGGGTCGTCGGGTCGATCTTCAGCGCCGTGCGAGCTGCGTCGAGCGATGTCGCGTACGCCGAGTTCGCGTCCTGGCAAAGGCTGGCCGACGCCTTGAAGTCCGCAACCGCCCTGTCGTGCGCTGCTCGGGCGGCGGCCGCCGCCTCGGCGGCGGCCTGCTGCTGGGGGATGACGATCAGCGTGACCACCAGCACCGCGGCGATGCCTGCCGCGATGACGCCGGCCGCGCTCCAGATGATCGCCTTGGCGGCGCGGCCGAGCCGACGCGGTTCGATCGCGGCTGTTCCGCTCGGGACCGGGGCGCTCGGAATGGGCGCGTCCGCGGCGGACACGGCCTGCTGCGCCGCGGTTTCGGGCGGCGACGCCTGTGGCCGTGGCAGTCCGTTCTCGTACATCCAGGTGAGCAGGTCGGGATACACGTTGGGATGCGCTGCGATGGCCGGCCACAGTTCGGGCTCGGCGGCGGCGAGCTCGTGCAGCGTGGTCGACGGAGTGGTCGGATCGCCGACCATGGCGCGCTGCTCGGCGTTCGCGGTCACCTTTCGAACCTATCGATCTGCTGAAAAGCTCGTCAATCCTGCCTGGGAGAAGCGCTACCCGCTGGCCTGGCCGAGCGCCGGGATGATCTCCGGGATCCGCGCGAAGCCGCGATCTCGGTGCAGGACGGTCGAGCCGGTGCGGATGGCGATGGCGGCCACCGGGCAGTCGACCGTGCACCTCATCAGTGCGTCCGCGATGCCGATAGCCTGGTGCGCGTGACCCTTCGAGAGCCTCAGGGCACCGGCGACCCCTCGGCGAGCTACCGCGCGGCCGGCGTCGACACCGCCGCCGGCGACCTGGCGGTCGAGCTCATGAAGCAGTCCGTCGCGCGGACGCACGGCCCCGAGGTGTTCGGCGGGGTGGGCGGCTTCGCCGGGCTGTGGGACGCGAGCGCGCTGCAGGGCTACCGGCATCCGATCATCGCGACGAGCACCGACGGCGTCGGCACGAAGGTCGCCATCGCGCAGGCGCTCGACCTGCACGACACGATCGGCCAGGACCTCGTCGGCATGGTCGTCGACGACATCGTCGTGGTCGGCGCCAGGCCGCTCTTCATGACCGACTACCTGGTCTTCGGCCGGGTCGTGCCCGAGCGCGTCGCCGCGATAGTCGGCGGGATCGCCCGGGCCTGCGAGGCGACCGGCACCGCGCTGATCGGCGGCGAGACCGCCGAGCACCCCGGGCTCATCGCGCCGGACGAGTACGACGTCGCGGGCGCCGCGATCGGCGTCGTCGAGGCGGACGCGCTGCTCGGGCCGGACCGGGTGGGGGACGGCGACGTCGTGCTCGCGCTCGCGAGCTCCGGCCTGCACTCGAACGGCTTCTCGCTCGTGCGGCACATCCTGTCCCGGGCGGGGATCGAGCTGCACGACGAGCTGCCGGAGCTCGGCGGCGTCGTCGGCGAGGCGCTGCTGACGCCCACTCGGCTGTACACGGCCCCGCTGCTCGGCGTCCTCGAGGACCCCGATCTCGGCGCCGGCGTCCACGCGCTCAGCCACGTGACCGGCGGCGGCATCGCGGCGAACCTGGCGCGGGTGCTGCCCCGCGGCGCCGCGGTCGAGGTCGACCGCTCGACCTGGTCGCCGCCGGCGGTGTTCCGGGTGCTCTCCGAGATCGCCGGCAGCAGCCTGGAGTCCGCGGAGGGCACCTGGAACCTCGGCGTCGGCTTCCTCGCCGTCGTGGCCGAGCGCGCGGCGGACGGCGTCGTCGCGGCGCTCGCGGCGGACGGCGTCCCGGCGTGGGCCGCGGGCCGGGTGCGGCTCGGCGGCGCCGACGCGCGGACCGCGAGCCCGCTGGAGGGGGACGGCTGGGTCGTCGGCGCGAAGGGCGTGGACGGCGGGGCGGTCCGGCTCGTCGGCGAATACGCCGACTGAGCGTCCGTCGGACGGAGCCGGACGGACCTAGACGGACTGCGCGTCCGAGGGCTCGTCCTCGTCCTCGAAGTCCTCGTCGTCGTCGAGCTCGGCGTACTTGTCCGCCCACGCGTCGTACTCCGACGACGGCCCCTTGGACTCGGCGAGCTCGCGCTCGAGGGCGCTGTAGTTCGTGTCAGGACTGAAGTACTTCAGCTCCCGGGCGACCTTCGTGTGCTTCGCCTTCTGACGGCCGCGCCCCATGCGAGACCCCCTTGTGGATCCGGTCCGGCTCGCTCGGGAGACCGGCGGCAGACGCTCTGATTGCGTGGTGGAACAACGCCGCAGAGTCTATCACGCAGCGGTCATCGGCCCGCCTGGGCGCAGGCGCTCGATCTAGGCTGATCGGCGTGCACGAGCCGACCGCCCACGCGCCGGTCGTGGTCATCGGCGCGGGCCAGGCGGGGCTCTCCGTCGCCTACTTCCTGCGCCGGCTCGGACTCGAGCCGGGCGAGGACTTCGTGGTGCTCGACCGGGGTCCGGGGCCCGGCGGCGCGTGGCAGCATCGCTGGGAGTCGCTGCGCATCGGCACCGCGCACCGGATCGCCGATCTGCCCGGCATGGCGGAGCTCGGGCTCGGATTCGCCGACGCCGACCGGGAGGCGCCGGCGCGGGACGTCGTCGCCGACGCCTACGCGCGCTACGAGGCGCACTTCGGCCTCCGCGTCGTGCGTCCGGCGGACGTCTCGGTGGTGGAGAACAACGGCTCGGAGCTGCTGACCACCTTCGTCGACGCCGACGGCGAGGAGCTCACCGTCGGCTCCGAGATCATCGTCAACGCGACCGGGACCTGGGGCGCGCCCTTCGTGCCGTGGTACCCGGGACGCGACCGCTTCGCCGGCCGCCAGCTGCACACCCGCGACTTCTCCGCGGCGCAGGACCTCGCCGGCCGGCGGGTCGTCGTGGTCGGCGGCGGCACCTCGGCGATCGGCTTCCTGCTCGAGCTCGAGCGGCTCGCCGCAGAGCTGGTGTGGGTCAGCCGGCGTCCCGTCGACTGGACCGACGAGACGGGGGACGAGAACCTCGAGGGCCGCCTCGAGGCGGTCGCCCGCCAGGACGAGGCGGCCCGCGCCGGCCGCGCGCTGCCGAGCATCGTCAGCGGCACCGGGATCCCTCGCTCGCGGCGCGTGCAGCAGGGGATCGAGCGGGGCCTGCTCGTCGCGCAGCCGATGTTCGAGGCGATCGAGCCGGACGGCGTCCGGTGGGCGCCGGGCGCCAGGGCCGACGGCGTCGAGTTCGTCCGGGCCGACGCCATCCTCTGGGCGACCGGGTTCCGACCGGAGCTGCGGCACCTGGCGCCGCTCAAGCTGCGCGAGCAGGCCGGCGGCGTCGTGGTGGCGCAGGGGACGAGCTGGCGCGACCCCAGGGTGTTCTTCGCGGGGTACGGGCCGCAGGCCTCGACGATCGGCGCGAGCCGCGCCGGCCGCTTCGTGGCGAGGCAGGTGGTGGCCTCGCTGAGCCGGATCAGCGCGGCCCGTCGCTCGGCGCCGCCTCCTCCTCGCCGAGGTGCCGGCGGATGAGCGGCCGGCTCGGCTCGCCGCGGCGGTCCTGACCCGGGAAGGGGCGGACCGGGCGCTTCAGGACGAGCTTCGCCTCGTCGAGCAGCCATGGCACGATCGCGACCGTCACTCCGGGCACGAGCATGAGCTTCGACTTGATGCGCTGCGACTTGTGGTTGTGCAGCACGGCCTGCCACCAGTGCCCGACGACGTACTGCGACAGGTAGACGGTGACCACCTCGGAGCCGTGGCTGCGCCGATGCTCGGCGATGTGCGCGATGAGCGGCTCGCTGATGCCGCGGTAGGGCGAGTCGAGGATCGTGAGCGGCACCCGGATGCCGCGCTCGTCCCACTCCCTCGCGAGCCGCTGCGCCGCCTCCGCGTCGATCGCGACGTGCACCGCCTCGATGGAGTCGTGCTGCATCGCGACCGCGTAGTCGAGCGCCTTGAGCGTCGGCTTCGTCAGCGTCCCGGCGAGCACGATCGCGTGGTCGCCGCTCGAGCCGAACTCGGTCCGGTCGTCCACCGCGATCTCCCGCCCGACCTTCCGGTAGTAGCGGTTGACGCGATGCATGACGATCCACAGCACCGGCATGATCGCGAACACCACCCAGGCGCCGTGCGTGAACTTCGTGACCGTCACGATGACGAGCACCACGGCGGTGAGCACGGCGCCGGCGCCGTTGATGGCGAGGCCGCCGACCGTGCCCTTCCGGACCCCCCTGCGCCGCACCCGGCGCCAGTGCACGACCATCCCGATCTGGCCGAGCGTGAAGCTCACGAAGACGCCGATGATGTAGAGCTGGATGAGGTGCGTGACGCTCGCCTGGAAGACGACGATGAGGACGCCGGCCATGGCGGCGAGCGCGATCACGCCGTTCGAGTAGACCAGCCGGTCGCCGCGGGTGGACAGCGACTTCGGCGCGTAGCCGTCGGCGGCGAGCACCGAGCCGAGCAGCGGGAAGCCGTTGAACGCGGTGTTCGCCGCGAGCAGCAGGACCGCGGCGGTCGCGGCCTGGATGAGGAAGAACGGCGCCGAGCCCGCGCCGAACACGCTCGTCGCGAGCTGCGCGATGACGGAGGCCTGCGGCTGGTCGACGCAGGCGGCCCAGCCGATCAGGTCGCAGGGGTTCTCCACGTAGTGGACCTGCGTGAGCAGGGCGATGGCGGTGACCCCGGCGAACAGCGCGATCGCGATCCCGCCCATGATGACGAGCGTCGCCTGCGCGTTCCGGATCTTCGGCACCCGGAACGCCGGCACCCCGTTCGAGACCGCCTCCACCCCGGTGAGGGCCGAGCAGCCGGAGGCGAAGGCGCGCAGGAGCAGCAGGATCAGCCCGGCCTGCGTCAGGTCGTGGGCCTGGACGCCGTACTGCGCGCTGTCGGCGAGCGGCAGGTCGCCGAGCAGCCAGCGCCCGAGGCCGACCAGGACCATGACGCCGAGCGAGCCGACGAAGACGTAGGTCGGGATCGCGAAGGCCTTGCCCGACTCGCGCACGCCGCGCAGGTTCATCGCCACGAGCAGCAGCACGAAGCCGATCGCGATCCACACCCGCCACGGGTCGAGGAACGGCAGCGCCGAGATGATGTTGTCGACGCCGGAGGACACCGACACCGCGACCGTGAGGACGTAGTCGACGAGCAGCGCCGAGGCGACCGTCAGGGCCGCCCACTCGCCGAGGTTCCGGCCGGCGACCTCGTAGTCGCCGCCGCCGGAGGGGTAGGCCTTGACGACCTGCCGATAGCTCAGGACGACGATGGCCAGCAGCGCGACGACCGCGGCGGCGACCCACGGGGCGAAGGAGAGGAAGGCCAGGCCGCCGGTCGCCGTCAGGATGAGCAGCAGCTCCTGCGGCCCGTAGGCGACGGAGCTGAGCGGGTCGCTCGCGAAGATCGGCAGCGCGAGGCGCTTCGGGAGGAGCTGGCCCTCGAGCTCGGACGTCGGCAGCGGCTCGCCGACGATCCAGCGCTTCGGGGACTTGGGCGCGTCCGGCTGCGGGCCGGTATCAGGAGGCTCCTGCTGGGTCACGGCGGGCAACAGTACGCCGATTTGCGCGGCGCGCAAGCGGGCGCCGCCGCGGGGCCGGCGCGGCGGCTCAGGCCGGCTCCCCCGGCTCCTCGACGAGCGGGTCCGCGCGCTCGGCCGCGGCCCGGTCCATGTGGCGGCGCAGCGAGAACCACGGCATCGTGACGTGCACCATCGGCCCGATGAACAGGGCGAACGCGAGCGTCCCGACGCCGACGTTGCCGCCGAGCGCCCAGCCGATGGCGACCACCACGACCTCGATGCCGGTGCGCACGGCCCAGATCGGCCAGCCGGTCCGGGCGTGCAGCCCGGTCATCAGGCCGTCGCGCGGGCCGGGACCGAAGTGGCTGCCGATGTAGGCGCCGGTCGCCACCGCGACGACCACCAGGCCGAGGACGAACGACCCGATGCGCAGCCACAGCTCGGTCGGCGCCGGCACCCACGTCAGGTAGGCCTGCGCGGCGGCGCCGACGACGAGCGCGTTGAGCACGGTGCCGAGCCCCGGCCGCTGCCGCAGCGGGATCCAGATCAGCAGGATGACCGCGCCCAGCACGATGGTGACCCAGCCGAACGCGATGCCGGTGATCCGCGCGAGCCCCTGGGCCAGCACGTCCCACGGCGAGACCCCGATCGCCGCCTCCACCATGAGCGCCACGCCGATGCCGTAGGCCGTCACCCCCAGGACCAGCTGCGTCAGGCGCAGCACGAGGAGGCGGGACACGGGTCAATCCAACCCCACCGCGGTCCCCGTCGCGGCCGCCCGTCTTCCCAGCCATTCGTTGCATCGCGTCAACTACGATGCCCTGCAGGGGGTTCGATGCATCTCTTGTCCGTCTTCAGCCTGCGCAACCGCGCGCTCATCGCGCTGGTCACGATCGTCGTCGCGGTCTTCGGCGGCATCACGCTGACGCAGCTCAAGCAGGAGCTCATCCCGTCGCTGAGCCTCCCCCAGCTCTTCATCGTCACGACCTACCCGGGCGCCGCGCCCGCGGTCGTCGAGCACGACGTGTCGACCCCGATCGAGGACGCGATCCAGACCATCCCCGGCCTCGAGTCGACGACCGCGACCTCGAGCGCGAACTTCTCGAACATCACCGCCGCGTTCGCCTTCGGCACCGACCTCGCGACCGCCGAGCAGAAGGTCACGACCGCGATCAACCGGATCCGCAGCGCGCTGCCCGACGGCGTCGAGCCGAACGTCATCCGGTTCAACCTCTCGGACTTCCCGATCGTGCAGCTCGCCGTCTCGAGCGACCTCGACCCGGTCGAGCTCTCCGACCGGCTCGACCGCATCGTCGTCCCCGAGCTCTCCCGCCTCGACGGCGTCGCGAGCGTCGCCCTCCAGGGCTCCGCGGTGCAGCGGGTGGAGATCACCCCCGACGCGGACGCGCTCGCCGAGCACGGCCTGACGACCCAGTCGATCACCCAGCTGCTCCAGGCGAGCGGCCTGCTGCTGCCCGCCGGCCGGATCACCGAGGACGGCGAGACGCTCACCGTCCAGGCGGGCGCGCAGCTCACGAGCGCGCAGGACATCTCGGCGCTCGCCTTCCCCGCGCCCCCGTCCGCGTTCCAGCCGAGCTTCGACCCCGCGACCGGCGGGATCAGCATCCCGACGCCCGCCGTCGTGACGATCGCCGACGTCGCCCAGGTCGCGGTCGTCGACGAGGCGGCGACGGGCTACTCGCGCGTCAACGGCCGCGACGCGCTGACGATCGCGGTCACGAAGACCTCCGCGGGCAACACCGTCGCCGTCTCCCATGCGGTCGCCGCCGCGCTCCCCGGCCTCGCCGACGCGGTCGGCGGGTCGACGCAGTTCACCCCCGTCTTCGACCAGGCGCCGTTCATCGAGCGCTCGATCGAGTCGCTCACGCAGGAGGGCCTGCTCGGCCTCGCCTTCGCGGTCATCGTCATCCTGATCTTCCTGCTGTCGATCCGCTCGACGCTGGTGACGGCCGTCTCGATCCCCACCTCGGTGCTGCTCACGTTCATCGGCATGTGGGCGTTCGGCTACTCGCTGAACATCATCACGCTCGGCGGCCTCACGATCGCGATCGGCCGCGTCGTCGACGACTCGATCGTCGTGGTGGAGAACATCAAACGGCACATCGAGTCCGGCCAGGAGCGACGGCGCGCGATCCTCGACGCCGTCCGAGAGGTCGCCGGTGCGGTCACCGCCTCGACGATCACGACCGTCGCGGTCTTCCTGCCGCTCGGCCTGGTCGGCTCGGAGGTCGGCGAGCTCTTCCGGCCGTTCGCCGTCACGGTCGGCCTCGCCCTCATCGCGAGCCTCGTCGTCTCGCTCACCATCGTCCCCGTGCTGTCCTACTGGTTCCTCGGCAGGGGCGGACGGGCGCGGCGGGGGCGGCACTCGGCGCCGCAGGCCGAGACCCCGGCCGACGGCGAGATCGTCGCCGTCACGGGTCCGGTCGGCACCAGGGCGCGCGCCGACCTGCTGCAGCGCATCTATCTCCCGATCATCCGCTGGACGCTCAAGTACCCCTTCGTCGTCCTGCTGCTCGCCGTGCTCACGCTCGGCGGATCGCTCGCCCTCGCCCCGATGCTCAAGCTCAACTTCGTCGGCGACTCCGGGCAGAACACGCTCACCGTGACGCAGACCCTCGACCCCGCGGCGAGCCTCGCGGTCAAGAACGAGCAGGCGCAGCGCGTGGAGCAGGCCCTCATGGACACCCCGGGCGTCGAGACGGTGCACGCCTCGGTCGGGGCGAGCACGGGCAGCAGCATCCGCGCCGCCTTCGGGGCGGGCTCCACGACGTTCTCCCTCGTCACCGACGAGGCCGCCGACCAGGCGGAGGTCAAGGACGCCGTCGAGGCGACGCTCGCCGGGATCTCCGACGCGGGCACCCTCGGCATCTCCTCGCAGAGCGGCTTCGGCGGCTCGACCGTCGACGTGACGGTGCGCGCGGCGACGCAGGCCGACCTCGAGCGCGGCGTCGACCTCGTGACCAGGGGCGTCGAAGGGCTCGCCGCGGTCGCGAAGGTGACGAACAACATCTCCGCGTCGAGCCCCTACATCGCGGTCGTCGTCGACCGCCAGGCGGCGGCGGAGCACGGCCTCACCGAGGTCCAGGTCGGCGGCCTCGTGATGGCGGCGATGAACCCGAGCTCGATCGGCTCGGTCACGATCGACGAGCGCGCGATGTCGATCTACCTCGTCGACGCCGACGCCCCGGTCTCGCTGCAGGAGCTGCGCGACTTCCGGATCCCGACGTACCTCGGCGCCGTCCCGCTCTCCGACCTCGCCTCGGTCGAGCGCGACCTCGGGCCCGCGTCGATCACGACCCAGCAGGGCGTGCGCACGGCGACCGTGTCGATCACGCCCGCGTCGGAGGACGTCGGCTCGACGACGTTCGGCGTCCAGAGCGCGCTCGCCGAGCTCGAGCTGCCGGCCGGCACGACGACCGAGATGGGCGGCGTCGCGTCGCAGATGCTCGACTCCTTCTCGAACCTCGGCATCGCGCTGCTCGCGGCGGTCCTGATCGTCTACGTCGTCATGGTCGCGACGTTCCGCTCGCTGCGCCAGCCGCTGCTGCTGCTGGTCTCGATCCCGTTCGCCGCGACGGGCGCGATCCTGCTCCAGGTCGCGACCGGCATCCCGCTCGGCGTCTCCTCG
The DNA here is from genome assembly GCA_001898855.1 of Micrococcales bacterium 73-13. Classification (GTDB taxonomy): domain Bacteria; phylum Actinomycetota; class Actinomycetes; order Actinomycetales; family Microbacteriaceae; genus 73-13. The sequence goes on along the minus strand of MKVN01000042.1, from coordinate 13,539 downwards.
CTCATCGGCGTGCTCATGCTCGTCGGGATCGTCGTGACGAACGCGATCGTCCTCGTCGACCTGATCAACCAGTACCGGGCCAGAGGTCTCGACACCAGGACGGCCGTCGAGCAGGGCGCGGCGCGAAGGTTCCGCCCGATCCTGATGACCGCGGCCGCGACGATCTTCGCGCTGATCCCGCTCGCGATCGGGATCACGGGCCACGGCGGCTTCATCTCGCAGCCGCTCGCGCTCATCGTGATCGGCGGGCTGATCTCCTCGACGGTCCTGACGCTCATCGTGCTGCCGGTCGTCTACTACCTCGTCGAGGGGCGGAAGGAGCGCCGCGCCGCCAAGCGCGCGGCGGCCATCGAGGCCGCCGGCTGAGCCGGCGCGAGCGCGGCTCACAGCGTCGTCCGCTACACTCGTCCGGCGGCTTCTCGACGGTGCCCACGGGCACGCCCTGTATGTCGAATCGGCCGAGTCGCGCGGAGCCCCGTGCGAGACATCACCTCTGTATGTGACGGCCCCGATCGACGAGCGCCCGGGATCATCAGCGCTTCAGTGCGCCAGCATGCCGATCGGAAGAACCCGGAGCATCATGCCCAAGCAGTACGCCCCCAGATCCTCGGCGAAGTCGCGGACCTTCGCGCCGCGCTCGAAGCCGAAGCGCGGCGAGCGCCCGGACTGGACCCCGCCGGAGCACCGGCCGACCGGCGAGCGCAAGCCCCGGGCGACCGGGGAGCGCCGCTCCCGCTCGCTGGGCGAGCAGCCCGCCCGCCCGGCGCACGGGTCGAGGCCGGAGCGCGGCGCCCGCGCGCCGGAGCAGCGTGCGCCGTACGCCGCCCCCGCGCCCGTCGTCCACGAGCGGCTGGCAGCCGAGGCGATCGCCCCCGATGCGGTCGCCGGCATGGCCTTCTCCGAGCTCGGACTCGGCGCGAACCTGGTCCGCGAGCTCGCCGCGCTCGGCGCCGCCGAGCCGTTCCCGATCCAGGCGGCCACCATCCCGCAGGTGCTCGCCGGCCGGGACGTGCTCGGCCGCGGCCGCACCGGATCGGGCAAGACCATCGCGTTCGGCGCCCCCGTGGTCGAGCGGCTGCTGCAGCTGCACCGCCAGGCGAACCCCGGCGGCGCCAAGGGCCGCAGCATGGGCCGCTCGCCGCGGGCGCTCATCCTCGCGCCGACCCGCGAGCTCGCGCAGCAGATCGACCGCACCGTGCAGCGGCTCGCGCGCAGCGTCGGCCTGTTCACCATCGCCATCGTCGGCGGCGTCCCGTACCAGAAGCAGCTGACCGGCCTGCGCCGCGGCGTCGACATCGTGATCGGCACGCCCGGCCGCATCCAGGACCTCGTCGACCAGGGCGAGCTCGACCTCTCCGCCATCGCGGTGACGGTGCTCGACGAGGCCGACCACATGTGCGACCTCGGCTTCCTCGAGCCGGTGCAGGAGATCCTGCGCGCGACGCCCGCCGGCGCCCAGCGGCTGCTCTTCTCGGCGACGCTCGACCGCGCCGTCGAGTCGCTCGTCGCGGAGTTCCTGAGCGACCCCTCCGTGCACGAGGTCGAGGGCGAGGACCAGGCCTCCTCCACGATCGCGCACAAGGTCTGGCTGATCGACGCCTCCGCCAAGCGCGACGTCGTGCGCGAGCTCGCCGCGGGGGTGCAGCGCTCGATCGTGTTCTCCCGGACCCGGGCCTTCGCCGAGGACCTCGCCACCGGCCTGGAGGCGGCCGGGGTCGCCGCCGCCTCGCTGCACGGCGACCTGAACCAGGCGAAGCGGAACCGCTCGCTCGCCGCGCTGGCGCGGGGCGAGGTGCGCGCGCTGGTCGCGACCGACGTCGCCGCGCGGGGCATCCACGTCGACGACGTCGACCTGGTGATCCAGGCCGACATGCCGGACGACCACAAGGCGTACCTGCACCGCTCGGGCCGCACCGGCCGTGCGGGCGCGCAGGGCACCGTCATCACGGTCATCTCGCCGAGCCGCCGCCGCCGCATGGAGGAGCTGCTGCGCACCGCCGGCATCGAGGCGGAGTGGGAGGACCGGGCGACCACCCGGCCGCGCTCGCGATCGCTCGAGGAGCGGGGCGAGCCGAGGCGGCCGCGGGAGCAGGACCGCTCCCCCCGTCCGCCGGCCGCCCCCCGGCCGCATATGTCCGACGAGGAATACGCCGAGTTCCGGGCCTGGAAGGCGGCCAGGGCGGAGGCGTCCGTCGAGCCCGCCGAGCAGACCGGTCCGTCCGCGTCGTAACACGTTCCGGCGGACTTCGTAGGCTTGAGCCGTGAGCGTGCGGGAGGACATCGCCGCCGTGAAGCGGCGCGACCCGGCCGCGCGCTCGTCGTTCGAGATCTGGCTGCTCTACTCGGGCATGCATGCCGTGTGGGGCCACCGGTTCGCGCACTGGCTCTGGACGCACGGCGCGAAGTTCCTCGGCCGGCTGGTCTCCCAGGTCAGCCGCTTCCTCACCGGCGTCGAGATCCACCCCGGCGCGACCATCGGCCGGCGGCTCATCATCGACCACGGCATGGGCATCGTCATCGGCGAGACCGCCGAGGTGGGCGACGACGTGCTGCTGTACCACGGCGTCACGCTCGGCAACGCGAAGGCGGTGCCGGGCAAGCGCCACCCCACGGTGGGCAGCCGGGTCACGATCGGGGCCGGCGCGAAGCTCTTCGGCCCGGTCGTGATCGGCGACGACACCGTCATCGGCGGGAACGCGGTCGTCACCAAGTCGTTCCCCGCCGGCTCGGTGCTCGTCGGGGTCCCCGCGAAGGACGTCTCGAAGAAGGCCGACCAGGCCGACCTCTGGGTCATCTGATCCACGCGCCGGGACCGTGCGCCGGGACGCGCGGAGGGCTCGCCGAGGACCGAGGACGAGCGACGACGGCGCCGGGCCCGAGGGGCTCCGGCGCCGTCGGCGCGTCCGGGGAACGGGCTACTGGCCGCCCCAGAGACCGGAGAAGCCGCCGGAGGCCTCGAGGGTCGGGTTCTCGACCGGCGTGCCGACGGAGTTGCCCCACTCCGTCCAGGAGCCGTCGTAGACCTTCGCGTCGTAGCCGAGCAGCTGGGTCAGCGCGAACCAGGTGTGCGAGGCGCGCTCGCCGATGCGGCAGTAGACGTAGATCGGCTTGGAGCCGTCGATGCCCTGCTCGGCGTAGCGCGCGCGGATCGCCTCGACGTCCTTGAACGTGCCGTCGCCGCCGTCGGCCGGCACCTTCACGTTGCCGCCCCACGGGAAGTTCTTCGCGCCGGGGATGTGGCCCCACTTCGCCGCGGCCTCGCCGCCGAAGCCGGGCGCGACGCCGATCTCGCCGGAGAACTCCGGCACGCCGCGGATGTCGATGATGACGCCGTCCCGGTTCCCGAGCGCGACCTCGAGGACCTCGTCCTTGAACGCGCGGATGTCGTCGTCCGGCGTCCCCGCGGCCCAGGTGCCGCGCCGCGGCTCGGGGACCTCGGCGGTCAGCGGCCGGCCGTCGGCCTTCTCCCACTTGTAGCGGCCGCCGTCGAGCAGGCGCACGTCCGGCAGGCCGTAGTACTTGAGCACCCAGGCGCCGTAGGCGGCGAACCAGTTGTTCCCGTCGCCGTAGACCACGACCGTGCTGTCCGGGTCGACCCCGGCGGCCTGGGCGACCTCGGTGATCTGCTCGCGCGTGGCGAGGTCCCGGGTCAGCCGCTGCACGAAGTCGCGGTACCAGAGCAGCTCGACGGCGCCGGGGATGTGCCCGTCGGCGTACTGGGTGACGCCGCTGTCGGAGCGGCCCTCGCTCACCTCGATGACGACGACGTTCGGGTCGTCGAGGTGCTCCGCGAGCCATTCGGCGGAGACGACGCTGGAAGCGGTGGTCGTGGTCATGTCGATAGCCTCTCCGCGCCGTCGCTGTGCCGGCGCATCACGATTCTTCGCCGCTTCGCCACGACCGGCCCGTTTGTGACGAATCTTGACTGTCAAGCCCCTGGGCGGCGGGAAGCGCCGCGGCTAGCGTCCCCGCTATGAGCAAGACGATCACGACACAGCAGTTCCAGGACACCCCCGAGCTCGAGGACTGGAAGGCCGGCGTGGGCGGCGCGTCGATCACGTTCCGGATCGACTCCTTCACGGACGGCGCGGACTTCGTCCGGGAGATCGCGGCGGTCGCCGAGGAGCTCGACCACCATCCCGACGTCGAGCTGCGTCACGGTTCGGTCGCGGTGCGCACCACCTCGCACGACACCGGCGGCCTGACCAGCCGGGACCTCGAGCTCGCGCTGCGCGTCACCGCGCTCGCGCAGACGCACGACTTCCGTCCGGAGGGCTGAGCCGGGCCCGTCGCGGACCGTCCGCGTCAGGCGGCGATGCGGCGCGGGTGCGCATAGGCCGAGAAGCCGCTGCCCCGGGAGAAGCCGACGAGCGTGAGCCCCGAGGACTCGGCGAGATCGCGGGACAGCGACGACGGCGCGCCGACCGCGGCGAGGATCGGGATGCCGGCGAGCCTCGCCTTCTGCACCAGCTCGAAGCTCGCCCGCCCGGAGACCTGGAGCACGGTGCCGCGCAGCGGCAGCAGGTCGTTGCGCAGCGCCCAGCCGACGACCTTGTCGACCGCGTTGTGCCGGCCGACGTCCTCCCGGACGCAGAGCGCGTCGCCCGCCGCCGTGAACAGCCCGGCCGCGTGCACGCCGCCCGTCGAGTCGAACAGCGACTGCGCGGCGCGCAGCCGGTCGGGCAGCCGGGCGAGCACCGCGGCCGGCACGACCGAGTCGTCGTCGCCGAGGTCCCAGCGCGCCTGCTTCTCGATCGCGTCGATCGACTCGGTGCCGCAGATGCCGCACGCGGAGGTGGTCACCGAGTGGCGGGCGGCGGCGTCGGCCGGCGGCGTGGCGCCGGGTCCGAGCACGGCGTCCACGGTGTTCCCGAGCAGCGCGTCGGCGACGTGGCCGATCGACGCGAGGTGCCCTCGCTCGGTGACGACGCCCTCGCCGACGAGGAAGCCGGCGACGAGGTCGAGGTCCTCGCCGGGCGTGCGCATCGTGATCGACCAGGACTGCCCGTCGATGCGGATCTCCAGCGGCTCCTCGGCGGCGACCAGGTCGTCGCGCTCGACGGCGTCGACGCCCTCGCCGGCGACCCGGAAGCGCGTGACGCGAGTCGGACGCGCGGCTGCGGAGCCCACCGCTTCGGACATGGTGGCGTGACCTCCGTTCCGTATCATGGTCGCACAGGACCGCGGCGTCGGGCCGGGAAGGAGCGGCGCATGGCGAGGAAGGCGCCCGCTCGGGGCATCGACGAGTCGAAGCTTCGCGTCGGCCACCCGAAGACCCACGCCGTCGGCATCCCCGCCGTCGTCAACGCGCTGCTCATCGCCGACGAGCAGATGGGCGTCGTGCGCTCGGCGCGGACCCTGCTCGCCGTCAACCAGAAGGACGGCTTCGACTGCCCCGGCTGCGCCTGGCCGGAGGACGACAAGCGCAAGCACCTGGAGTTCTGCGAGAACGGCGCGAAGGCCGTCGCCGAGGAGGCGACGCTGCGCCGGGTCGGCCCGGAGTTCTTCGCCGAGCACCCGGTCGCCGAGCTCGCGCGACAGGACGAGTACTGGCTCGGCCAGCAGGGGCGCCTGACGACGCCGATGCTGCTCGAGGCCGGCGCGACCCACTACGCGCCGATCGGCTGGGACGCCGCGCTCGAGCTCGTCGCCGACGCGCTGCGAGGGCTCGACGACCCGGACGACGCCGTGTTCTACACCTCGGGCCGCACGTCGAACGAGGCGGCGTTCCTCTACCAGCTGCTGGTCCGCGGCGTCGGGACGAACAACCTCCCCGACTGCTCGAACATGTGCCACGAGTCCTCCGGCTCCGCGCTCACCGAGACGCTCGGCATCGGCAAGGGCACCGTCTCCATCGAGGACGTGCACGAGGCGGACCTGATCATCGTCGCCGGGCAGAACCCGGGCACCAACCACCCGCGCATGCTCACGGCCCTGGAGAAGGCGAAGCGCAACGGCGCGACGATCGTCGCGGTGAACCCGCTGCCCGAGGCGGGCCTCATCCGCTACGAGAACCCGCAGACCGTCAAGGGCATGCTGCTCGGCGGCACCAGGATGGCCGACCAGTTCCTGCAGGTCCGGCTCGGCGGCGACCAGGCGCTGTTCCAGGCGCTCGGCCGGCTGCTGCTCGAGGCCGAGGACCGGACCGGGGACGTCCTCGACCGGGCGTTCATCGAGGAGCACACCGACGGCTTCGAGGCCTACGCCGCTGCGGTCCGGGGCCTCGACTGGGCGGACGTCCTCGAGGCGACCGGGCTCGCGCGCGAGCAGATCGAGGAGCTCGCCGACCGGCTGCTCGCCTCCCGGAGGACCATCGTGTGCTGGGCGATGGGCCTCACCCAGCACAAGCACGCCGTCGCGACCCTGCGGGACGTCGTCGACGTGCTGCTGCTGCAGGGCAACGTGGGCCGGCCCGGCGCGGGCGTCTGCCCGGTCCGCGGCCACTCGAACGTGCAGGGCGACCGCACGATGGGGATCTACGAGAAGCCGTCGGAGGCGTTCCTCGCGGCGCTGGACCGGGAGTTCTCGTTCAGCGCGCCGCGGCGGCACGGGCACGACGTCGTCGAGGCGATCCGGGCGATGCGCGCCGGCGAGGTGCGCTTCTTCATGGCGATGGGCGGCAACTTCGTCTCGGCGACGCCGGACACGGAGGCCGTCGAGGCGGGGCTGCGCGAGATCGACCTCACGGTCCAGGTCTCGACGAAGCTCAACCGCTCGCACGTGGTGACCGGTCGCCGGGCCCTGATCCTGCCGACGCTCGGCCGCACCGACCGGGACCGGCGGGACGCGCCCGACGGCCGGGCGCGCGAGCAGCGGGTCACGGTCGAGGACTCGATGGGCGCCGTGCACACCTCCCGCGGCCGGCTCGCCCCGCCCTCGGACGGGCTGCTGTCCGAGGTGCAGATCGTCACCCGGATCGCGGAGCTCCTGTTCGGCTCCGAGGACAACGTCCCGCGCGCCGACTGGGCCGCGCTCGCCGACGACTACGCGCTGATCCGCTCGCACATCGAGCACGTCATCCCGGGCTTCGACGACTTCGAGGCGCGCGTCGACAAGGGCCGCACGCTGATGCTGCCGAACGGGCCGCGCGACTCGCGGACCTTCGAGACGGCGACCGGCCGGGCGCGGTTCACCGCGAACGAGCTGGAGTACCCGCGGATCCCCGATGGCCGCGTGCTGCTGCAGACGCTGCGCTCGCACGACCAGTACAACACCACGATCTACGGCAAGGACGACCGCTACCGCGGGATCCACCACGGCCGCCGGGTCGTCCTCATGCATCCGGACGACATCGCCGCCGCCGGCGTCCGGGACGGCGAGGTCGTGGACCTGGTCTCCGAGTGGACCGGGCGCGACGGCGTGCTGCAGGAGCGCCGGGCGTCCGAGTTCCGCGTCGTCGCCTACGACACCCCGCCGCGCAACGCGGCCGCCTACTACCCCGAGACGAACGTCCTGGTCCCCCTCGACTCGGTCGCCGACGTGTCGAACACGCCCGTCTCGAAGGCGGTCGTGGTGCGCGTCGAGCGCCGGGTCGTCCCGGTGCCGCCGGCCGGCTGACGCCGGCGGTCAGCTGGAGTGGATCATCTCCGTCACGTAGGTGCGGAGGTCGGCGTACCGCTGGGACGACTTGGTCGCGACCTGGTCGCGCGGCTTGGGCAGGTCGATCTCGACGATCTCCCGGATGTGGGTCGGCCGGGCGCTCAGCACGGCGACCCGGTCGGCGAGGTAGATCGCCTCCTCGATGTCGTGCGTGACGAAGACGACGGTGATCCCGAACTCCTTCTGCACCTCGAGCAGCAGGTCCTCGAGGTCGATCCGGGTCTGCGCGTCCACCGAGGCGAACGGCTCGTCCATCAGGAGGATGCGCGGCTGATAGGCGATCGCGCGGGCGATTGCGACGCGCTGCTGCATGCCGCCGGAGAGCTGCCAGGGGTGGTGGTCGGCGAACGCGTCGAGCTCGACCGCCTTGAGCGCCTGCTGCGCGATCCGCTCGCGCTCGGCCCTCGGCGTGCGGCGCGACTTCAGCGGGAGGATGACGTTGCTCTTCACGGTGAGCCACGGCATGAGCGAGCGGGTGTACTCCTGGAAGACCAGGGCGAGCTTCTCCGGCGGCTCCTTGATGGGCTCGCCGTCGAGCACCGCGCTGCCCGAGGTCGGCGCGAGCAGGCCGGACAGGCACTTGAGCAGCGTCGTCTTGCCGCAGCCGGACGGGCCGACGATCGCGAGGAACTCCCCGTCGTCGACCTCGAAGGTGAGATTCCTGATCGCCTCCGTCGAGGATTTGGCCGAGACGTAGGTCTTCTGCAGGTTCTCCACCACGAGTGTCTTCATCGACGCCTCCGTACAGTCGCTGGATCCGAGTGGGGACTCGGCACCGGTCCGAAAGTCAGTCCGGCCAGCCTACCCCGACTGTGCATCCGAGTACACCCCGGCTGAACATCTTGCCCTCGCGGCCGCCCGGATCACTAGTATCCAAGCGTGGCTCAACCGTCCATCCGCCCGTTCAGCGTGAGTGTTCCGACGCGGCAGCTCGCGGATGACGTCGCGGCATCCGTGCCGGAGGGCGTCGAGGTCGTGCTGTGGGAGATGGACGCGCCGGCGCCCTGCCCGCGGCTGGACATCGTGGTTCCGCCGTACATCGGCATGGCCGAGGCGCTCGGTCGGCTCGACGGCGTCGAGGTCGGTCTGGTCCAGGCGCAGTCGATCGGCTACGACGGCGTGGCAGAGCTGCTGGCGCCCGGCACGCTGTTCGCCAACGCGGCCTCGGTGCACGAGACCTCGACCGCCGAGCTCGCGGTCGCGCTCGCGCTCGCCGCCCAGCGCCGGCTCGACAAGGCGGCCCTGGACACCCGCGCCGGCGTCTGGGACCAGTTCTCCGCTCCGAGCCTCGCCGACCGCCGGGTGCTGCTGCTCGGGTTCGGCGGGGTGGGGAAGGCGGTCGCCGCCCGACTGGCGCCTTTCGAGATCGACCTCGTCGTGGTGGCCAGCTCCGCCCGCGAGGAGCGGGGGATCCGGGTGCACGGCGTCGACGAGCTGCCCGGTCTGATCGGCGGCGCGGAGGTGGTCGTCCTGACCCTGCCTGGCGGTCCCGAGACCCGCCACATCGTCGACGACGCCTTCCTGTCGGCGCTCCCGGATGGTGCGCTGCTGGTGAACGTCGGACGGGGATCGCTCGTCGACACGGACGCGCTCGTCGACCACGTCCGCCGCGGTCGGATCCGCGCCGCGCTCGACGTCACGGAGCCCGAGCCGCTGCCGGCCGGCCACCCGCTGTGGGGGCTCCCGGGCGTGCTCGTCTCGCCGCACACCGGGGCCGGGTCCAGCGCCATGCCGCCGCGCATGGCGGGGCTCGTCGCCCGCCAAGTCCGGCGTGCGCTGCAGGGCGAGGAGCCCCTCAACGTCGTGATCGGCCGATAGCCGGGGGCCTGCTCCCGCGGCCTGCCGCACGCCGTCCCGCGCGCGGCTCATGGCTCGTCCTCGGGCCTCCGCGGCCGGGTTCCCCGCCCGCCGTCGCGGCTGGTCCGCGAGCGCTTCGCGCGTCCCCGGCAGGGCGGTGCCGAGCGAATTCAGGAGCGTAAAGCCTTACTTCACGTATCAGTTGACACTCTACGAATTCCCTTGGCATGATGGGCGGCAGTCCTTCGATGCGGACGCATGCCGAGAGGCAGCCAGCGCGGGCCGCGATGCGTCGGGGGAGTTCACCGCGATTGGATCCAACGGAGGCCGAATGCGTATCCACCGAGAGCGTGCGGGAATGGAGGGAGCGCCATGACTTCGGTCGAGACAGCGGGGCGCGGCGGCGGGGCGAACCAGCCCGAGATCGTCAACACGTTCCCCGTGAAGATCCGGACCCGGCGCATGCCTCGCTGGGTGCTCCCGGTGATCGCCACGATCGTGGTGATCCTCTTCCAGGAGTGGCTGACGCGCTGGGGACCGCTCAGCCAGTCGCCGCTGCCCCCGTTCACCATCGTCATCCAGGAGCTCGCGCAGCTCGTGATCACCCCGACGTTCTGGCTCGCCGTGGGCCAGACGCTGCAGGGCTGGCTGATCGGCCTGGTGATCGCGCTCGCGGTGTCGGTGCCGTTCGGCCTGCTGCTCGGGACCACGCGCTGGCTGTACCTGTCCTTCAAGCTCGTGATCGACTTCCTGCGCCCCATCCCGTCGATCGCGCTGCTGCCGCTGTTCATCCTGATCCTCGGCATGGGCATGAACCTGAAGATCTTCGTCATCGCGATCGGCGTCTTCTTCCCGATGCTGTTCCAGACCGCGTACGGCGTGCAGGACGTCGACCCGGTCACCCGGGACACCGCGCGCGCCTACCGGATCAACCCGGTCCGGCGCTTCTTCATCGTCGAGTTCATGGGCGCGATGCCGTACATCGCGACCGGCATCCGCATCTCCGCCTCGCTCTCGCTGGTGGTCGCGGTCGCCGTCGAGCTGCTCGTCGGCACCCCGGGCGTCGGCGCGCAGATCTACATCGCCCAGAACGCGAACAACGTCGATCTGATGTACGCCTGGATCGTCGCGACCGGCGGTCTCGGGCTGCTGATCGCCTACGGGTTCATCTGGCTGGAGCGGGCGACCATGTCGTGGCACGCCTCGCAGAGGGGGCTGTCCGCGTGAACAAGCGTCTGAAGAACATCCTGCTGCAGCTCTGGCTGCCGATCCTCATCATCCTCGCCTGGTGGTTCGGCAGCGCGGCGTACTCGTCGTCCTTCTTCCCGCCGCTGTCGTCGATCCTCGACGCGTTCAGGGAGAACTGGCTGTTCGATCGCGTGCCGACCGAGTTCCTCCCGAGCGTCTGGCGATTCCTCGCCGGCTTCTTCCTCGGGTCGCTGGTCGGCGTCATCGTCGGCATCTTCCTCGGGTCGATCCCGTGGGTCTACCGCTCGCTGCGGCCCACCATCGACTTCCTGCGGTCGATCCCGGTGACGACGCTGGTGTCCGCCTTCATCATCCTGCTCGGCTTCGGCGACCTGATGAACGTCACCTACATCGCGTGGGCGGCGTTCTTCCCGGTGCTGCTGAACACGATCGACGGCGTCCTCGGCATCGAGCCGACCCAGAAGGACTTCGCCCAGACCTACCGGCTGTCCAGGATGGATCGGCTGTTCCGGGTGACGCTGCCGGCCGCGAGCCCGCAGATCTTCGTCGGGATGCGGATCTCGCTGGCGGTCGCCCTGCTGGTCATGGTCTACGGCGAGATGGTCTCGACGACCGACGGCCTCGGGTTCTTCATCCTGTTCGCGCAGAACACGTTCCGGGTCATCGACATGTGGTCCGGCATCATCCTGCTCGGCCTGCTCGGCCTGCTCGTGAACCTGATCTTCATCGCGGTCGAGACTCGCGTGCTGGCGTGGCACCGAGGCTGGCGCGCCAGTGTCCTGGAGGGGTCGTAAACCTATGTCCGAGATCATCGTCGACCACCTGCAGAAGGTCTACGTCGCCCGCGGTCAGCAGGTCGAGGCCATCCGGGACATCAGCTTCAACGTGCGCTCCGGCGAGTTCGTCTGCGTGGTCGGGCCCTCGGGCGGCGGCAAGTCGACGCTGCTCAAGTGCCTCTCCGGCATCCTCCCGCCCACCAACGGCCAGATCACGCTCGGCGGCAAGAAGGTCGTCGGCCCCCCGGAGGGGCTGGCGATGGTGTACCAGAACTACACCGTCTCGCTGCTGCCGTGGATGTCCGTCGAGGCGAACGTCTCGCTGCCGCTGCGCAACCGCGGCCTGTCGCGGCGGGAGCGGACGCAGCGCGCGGACGAGGCCCTCGAGTCCGTCGGCATCGGCGGCTTCAAGAAGTCCTACCCGTGGCAGCTCTCCGGCGGCATGCAGCAGCGGGTGGCGATCGCGCGGGCCATCGCCTACCGCCCCGAGTGCATGCTGATGGACGAGCCGTTCGCCTCGGTCGACGCGCAGACCCGCGCCGAGCTCGAGGACCTCATCATCCGGGTGCACCGCGAGCACAGCATGACGACGCTCTTCGTCACGCACGACATCGACGAGTCGATCTATCTCGCGGACCGCGTCGTGGTGCTCTCCGGCAGGCCGAGCGTCGTCCGGGACGTGCTCGAGGTCGACCTGCCGTATCCCCGCGACCACCTCTCCACCAAGGCGCTGCCGAAGTTCGGCGAGCTGCGGGCGAAGGCGTTCCACTACCTGCGCGGCCGGGCCGCGCACCCGACCGAGGTCGAGGCGGGGGCCGTGGATGCCTGAACCCGTCGGGCTGCTCGCTCCGGGCCGGATCGGCCCGATGGAGCTGAGCAGCCGGATCATCCAGGCCCCGGTCGCCACGGCGCTCGCGGACCGGGATGGATCGCTGACGCAGCGGGGGGTGGACTACCTCGAGGCCCGGGCGGCCGGCGGCGCGTCGCTGGTCTCCGTGGAGGGCGCGAACATCGCGATGCTCGGCACGGGTCATCGGGCGAACCTCGGCCTCTACCGCGACGAGCTGATCCCCGGCTTCGCCCGAGCGGCCGAGGCCGTGCACCGGCACGGCGCGAAGCTCGCCGTGCAGATCCAGTTCAACGGGCGGCAGGGGCGCCAGCACGTGGCCTTCCGCCAGCCGGTCGCGCCCTCGTCGGTCCCCTGCATGGTCGGCTCCCCCGCGAGCTACCCGCGGGCGATGTCGGTCGAGGAGCTCGAGCACCTGATCGAGCTGCACGTGCGCGCGGCCCGGCGCGCGGCGACCGCCGGCGCGGACGCGATCTGGGTGCACGGCTGCCACGGGTACCTGATCAGCTCGTTCCTGTCGCCGCTGACGAACCAGCGCACCGACGAGTTCGGGGGCACGCTGCGGCGGAGGGCGGAGTTCCCGCTGCGCGTCGTCCGCGGGATCCGCGAGGCGATCGGCCCGGACATCGCGCTGCTCTACCGGATGAACGGCAGCGACTACCGTCCCGGCGGAGTGGACATCGAGATGGCGGCGGAGTTCGCGGCCATGCTCGCGGAGGAGCCGGTCGACCTGATCGACGTGAGCGGCGGGACGTACGAGGCGAGGCACATCACCTTCCAGGGCCCTTGGGATCCGCCCGGCGGCTTCGTGAGCAACGCGCTGCGGATCAAGGAGGCGGTCGGCGACCGGGTCAAGGTCAGCGTCGTGCAGAAGCTGAGCGATCCCGAGGTGGCCGAGTCGGTCCTCGCGCAGGGCCTCGACTTCGTGTCGATCGGCCGCGGCCTCCACGCCGACCCGGACTACGTGCGGAAGGTCCGCGAGGGCCGCCGGGCCGACATCGTCCCCTGCATCTCCTGCCTGGCCTGCCTCGACCTGTTCGGCACGCCGGGAGCGACGGCACTGTGCGCCACGAACCCGGACACCACGGACGAGCGGCGCCGACGCATCGCCCCCGCGCCGCGGCCGCAGCGGCTGCTCGTGGTCGGCGGCGGCGTGGCCGGCATGGAGGCGGCCGTGCGGGCCGCCCGCGCGGGCCACGAGGTCGAGCTGCACGAGCGCGGGTCGCGGCTCGGCGGTCAGGTCGTGCTGGCGGCGCGGACCGCGCCGGACTTCCGGAAGTTCGTGGACTACCTCACCGGTCAGCTCGCGGA
>MKVN01000041.1 GCA_001898855.1 Micrococcales bacterium 73-13 | reverse complement strand
CCGTCGGCACGCGCAAGGGCCTGGACGCGCTCGCCGACATCATCGACCGCGGTCCGCGCTGAGCCGGTGGAGTCCACCGCCCTGCTCCTCATCGAGGTCGGCGGGCTGCTGCTCGTCCTCAGCATCCTCGGCCGCATCGCCAACCGGATCGGCGTCTCGCCCATCCCGCTCTACCTGATCGCCGGCCTGTTCGTCGGCGACGGCAGCCTCATCCCGCTGCGCGAGAGCATGGACTTCTTCCACATCGGCTCCGAGATCGGCGTGATCCTGCTGCTGGTCATGCTCGGGCTGGAGTACTCCCCCACCGAGCTGGTCAAGGGGCTCCGGCAGGCGAAGTTCTCCGGGCTCTGGGACCTGCTGCTGAACGCGCTGCCCGGCGCCGCGTTCGCCCTGCTGATGGGCTGGGGCCCGGTCGCGGCCGTCGTGTTCGCCGGGATCACCTGGGTCTCCTCCTCCGGGGTGGTGGCGAAGGTGCTGCGCGACCTCAAGCGCCTCGGCAACCGCGAGACGCCGACCATCCTCTCGGTCCTCGTCATCGAGGACCTCGCGATGGCGTTCTACCTGCCGATCGTCTCGGCGATCGTGATCGGCGAGGCGCTCTCCCAGGCCGCCATCACCGTCGCGATCGCCGTCATCGCGGTGCTGCTGATCCTCTTCATCGCGCTGCGCTTCGGCAAGGTCATCTCGCGCATCTTCTCGCTGCACCACCTGGAGTCCCTGCTGCTCGGCGTGCTCGGCCTGACGATGCTCGTCGGCGGGCTCTCCGCCGAGCTCAAGGTCTCCACCGCGGTCGGCGCCTTCCTGGTCGGCATCGCGATCACCGGCCAGGTCGCCGAGGAGGCGGTGCGGGTGCTGGGGCCGATCCGCGACGTGTTCGCCACGGTCTTCTTCGTGTACTTCGGCATCGTGACCTCGCCGGCGACGCTGCTGCCGGTCGTGCTGCCGGCGCTCGCGCTCGCCGCCGTGACGATCGGCACGAAGGTGCTCACCGGCTATCTCGCCGCGCGCGCCGCCGGGGTCGGCGTCGCGGGCCGATGGCGCGCCGGCTTCGCGCTGACCCCGAGAGGCGAGTTCTCGATCGTCATCGCCGGCCTGGCCGCGACGGCGCTCTCCGCCGGCAACGCCCAGGTCGCGCAGTTCATCGTCTCCACGACGACCGCCTACGTGCTCATCACGATCATCGCCGGCCCGCTGCTCGCCCGCATCCCGGACACCGACTGGTTCAAGGGCGCGGTGCGGCGCCGCGCCGAGCGGCGCGCGCGGCTGCAGCCCGAGTAGTCCGCGGACCGGCGCGGCTCAGCCGGCCATGGAGCGCCCCGCGGCGCGGCCGGAGAACAGGCAGCCGCCGAGGAACGTCCCCTCGAGCGCGTTCGCGCCGTGCAGGCCGCCGCCCCCGAAGCCCGCCGCCTCGCCCGCGGCCCAGAGGCCGGGCAGCGGGGTGCCGTCGGGGCGCAGCGCCCGGGACTCGAGATCGGTCTGGATGCCGCCGAGCGACTTCCTGGTGAGCACATGCAGCCGCACCCCGATCAGCGGGCCGTGCGCCGGGTCGAGGATGCGATGCGGCCGCGCGACGCGCAGCAGGCGGTCGCCGCGGTAGCGCCGCGCGTTGTGGATGCCCTGCACCTGGACGTCCTTGGCGAACGGGTTCGCCAGCTCGGCGTCGCGGGCCGCGAGCTCGGACCGCAGGCCGGCGACCGTCAGCTCGGCGCCGTCGCCGATCGCGTTCATGCCGCGCACCAGCTCGTCGAGCGAGTCCGCGACGACGAAGTCGGCGCCGCGCCGCTTGAAGGCCTCGACCGGCGCCGGGGCGCCGCGGCCGAGCCGGGAGCGCAGCACCCGCAGCAGCGAGCCGGAGGTGATGTCCGGGTTCTGCTCCGAGCCGGAGAGCGCGAACTCCTTCTCGATGATCCGCTGGTCGAGCACGAACCAGGAGTGGTCGAAGCCGGCGATCTCGGGATCCGTGCGCAGCCACCGCAGCGTGGCCAGCGTGTCGTAGCCGGGCAGCGCGGGCGCCGGCAGCCGGCGGCCGAGCGCGTCGAACCACATCGAGGACGGCCCCGGCAGGATGCGGATGCCGTGGCGCGGCCAGATCGGCGCGAAGTTCCGCACGCCCTCGGTGTAGTGCCACATCCGGTCGCGGTTCACCGTCCGTGCGCCGGCCGCCTCGGCGACCAGGATGCCGGAGCCGTCGACGTAGGCGGGCACGCCGCTGAGCATCGAGCGCGGCGGGGCGCCGAGCGATGGCGGCCACCAGGATCGGACGAGGTCGTGGTCGCCGCCGATGCCGCCGGTCGCGAGCAGCACGGCCGGCGCCCGGAGCTCGAACGACCCGACCGCCTCCCGAGAGGACGGCGCGCCGCGCGGCGAGTCGTCGGGCGCGAGCACCAGGCCGGCCACGCCGACCACCGCACCGGCCTCGACGACGAGCGACTCGACGCGATGCCGCGGCCGATGGTCGAGGCGCCCATCGGCGATCGCCTGGCGCACCCGGTCGGCGAACGGCCCGGAGACCCCGGTCCCGGTGCCCCAGGCGACGTGGAACCGCGGCACCGAGTTCCCGTGCCCGGTCGCCGCGCCGCCGCCGCGCTCGGCCCAGCCGACCATCGGGGTGAGCCGGATGCCCTTCGCCCGCAGCCAGGCGAGCTCCTCGCCGGCCGCCCACTCGACGAACGCGCGGCCCCAGCGCGCCGCCCAGAGGTCCGCGCCGCCCTCGCCGAGCCGGTCCCAGCCGGCGGAGCCCTGCCAATCCTGCCAGGCGAGCTCCAGGCCGTCGCGCACGCCCAGACGCCGCTGGCTCGGCGTGTCCACCAGGAACAGGCCGCCGAACGACCAGTGGGCCTGACCGCCGAGGTCCTGCGCGCCCTGCTGGTCCACGAGCAGCACCCTCCGGCCGGCGTCGAGCAGCTCGCAGGCCGCGACGAGCCCCGCGAGCCCGGCGCCGACCACGATCGCGTCCGCGTCCATCCGACCTCCTCGCCGACGGTCACCGCCCGCAGCCATCCTCCTCGATGCCGGCCCCTGGCACGAGCCCCGCGCGGCACCCCCTCCGGGAGGGGCCCCCGCTTTGGGGACGCTCGCCGGCCCCCATTCCGGCGGGTCGCCGGGTAGCTTGGAGTGGCAGGCCTCCCGTCACCCGTGGGACGCCTGAGCCCGATTCACCCGAACCCCGTATGGGGTCTCGCAGGCCTGCCTGCGGGCCCTGAAAGGAACGCGCTACAACCATGAACAAGAACGCCAAGGGCGCCATCGCAGTCGGCGCCGCGGTCCTGCTCCTCCTCGGCGGCGGCGGGACCTTCGCCCTGTGGAACACCTCGTCCACGCTCAACGCCGGCAGCATCGACACCGGCCACCTCACCGCCAGCTCCTTCACGGGCGGGTGGAAGGACCAGAACGGCGACGCCTTCGCCCCCGGCACCGACTTCGCGGTCCCCGGCGACGTGCTCACCTACACCGCGACCAGCGACATCGACGCCGAGGGCACGAACCTGCGGTTCACGGCCTTCATCGACCCGGCGTCGATCACCTCGGCGCTGTCCGCCGGCTGGACGCTCGTCCCCGGCACCACCGACGTCAGCATCGCCAACGTCACCGGCACCTTCACCACCGCGGCCGCGCTGGGCGCCGACTACAACCCGAGCGGTCTGCCGACCGACATCGACGTGATCAGCCTGACCAGCCCCGCCGCGACCGGCACGCTGACCTACACGTTCCAGATCGCCTTCGGCAGCAACAGCACCCCGGGTGGCGACAACGCCCACCACGACAGCACCAGCGCGCTCAACGGCCTGACCATGACCGTCCAGCAGGTGTTCGCGCACTGACACCGACCCCGGCCGGGAGCCTGACGTAGCGCGAAGGCTCCCGGCCGCGGAACCCCTTCGCGCTACCGCCGGGCGATCCCCACGCCCTCCTTCCACCCCCGGAGCTACGACGGGAGGTTCCGCCATGGCCGGACGTCACGCCCGCCCCACGCGCGCGCAGGCGCGCGGGGCGCACGCGGTGCCGCGGCAGCCCGTCTCCGCACGGGTGGTCGCGACGCGGCGGGCGCGGCTGCGCCGGCGGGCGAAGCAGGGCACCGTCGGGACCTCGGTGCTGGCCGGCGCGCTCATCCTGGGACTGGTCGGCGGCGGCGGGACGCTCGCGCTCTGGAACGACGTGCACACGATCGACGCCGGCACCATCCACGGGGTCGTCGACGACGGCGAGGTCGCCCTGCGGTTCGCCGTCGGCGACCCGGTCGCCTCCAGCGCGACGTTCGCGAACCTGCTGCCCGGCGAGTCGATGACGCTCCCGGTGCTGCTGCAGAACGACGGCGACCACGACCTCGGCATCACGGCCGAGCTGACCGGCACCACCGGCAGCGGCTACGCGCTGCGGCTCGCGATCGACGCCGCGTGCACCGCCTCGGGCTTCCTGACGAGCCCGTACCTCACCGGATCCGCGCTGGCGCCCTCGACGCCGGTCGCGATCGGCGACATCGACGAGGGCGACACGGCGACGCTGTGCGTCCAGGTCACCGCGGCCTCGGACATCGTGCCATCGTCGACGATGTCGTTCGACGTCACGATCACCGGGGCCGGCGGATCATGAGACGCGGCCGCCTCGCCCTGCTCGCCGGCGCGCTCGCGCTGCTCACCGCGGCCGGCGCCGGCGCCGCCTGGGCGGCGATCACCGACCCGCTCGGGCTCGCCGTCAGCGCCTCCGCCGCGACGCCCGGCATCGCGCAGACGAACGGCGTCTCGGCGCTGAACTTCACCTACGACGAGGCGGCGAGCGCCTACTCGACCGCGGGCGCGGTGACCATCCAGAACACGGGGACCCGCGAGGCGAGCTATCGGCTGTCGCTCACCCCGCACGACGCGACGGTGCCCGATCTGCCGGCCCGGATCTCGGTGGCCGTCGGCTCGGTCGCGAGCGCCGGCGCCTGCAGCGCCACGGCGACGCTCGCGAACCCGCAGACCGGCACGCTCGCCAGCGCCTTCGTCTACTCGAGCGCGAGCGTCCCGCTGCAGCTCGCCCCCGGCGCGAGCGTCGTGCTCTGCGTGCGGACGACGTTCGACTCCTCGGTGATCGGCAGCTACGGCTCCACCAGCCTGCAGATCGACCTCGCCGGCTCCCTCGTCTACGCCGCGGGCGCGTCCTGGACGGTCGCCGCGACCGCGGCGACCGTCACGCAGCAGGTGCTGACGGCGGACATCGCGGAGCTCTTCAACGGCGCCGGTCGGTTCTACTTCTTCAGCGCCTACGACGCCGCGGCGTTCGGGAGCACGACGCCGTCGATCACGACCGTCGGCGGATACTGCACCGCCTGGAGCACCACGCCCCTCCGGTTCGGCTTCACGACGAACACCGGCTGCGGCGGCTACAACGACCAGGTGCGACTCGTGCAGGCGCCGAACGCCGCGAACGAGTTCCTCATGCTGCAGAACGTCAACGGCTGGGACCAGGCGACGACCATCCGATGGGAGGAGGCGGGCACGGGCACCGACGTCTTCCTCGGCGCTCCGGTGACCGACGCGACGAACCAGCGGTGGGTCATCGAGGGGCGCGGGGACGGCACCTACCGGATCCTCGTCGCCTCGACGGTCGGCACCCCGAACGAGCTCTGCCTGCAGTACACCGACCTCGACATCAATCCGAACTCCCCCGGCGGCAGCGGCGCTCCGGGCGGCTACAAGCAGATCCGACCGGCGGCCTGCGTGTCGAACGCCGCGGTGACCCACGACACCCTGCCGTACCGCCGCCAGGGCTTCCGCTTCGACCTGATCGGCACCCCGCTGCCGCCGAAGTCGACCTATCCGGACGGCTACGCCGCGGTCTGCACGGTCAACAGCGACAACTCGTACTCCTCGACCACCTGGCCGGTCGCGAGCGGCTACGAGGGCGAGTCGCGCTATCGGATGATGTGGACCTACAGCGGGACGACGAGCGGGGGCGATCCGTTCACGGTCACCGCCCAGCAGGTCGGGACGCAGACCAACGGCTACAGCACGCAGATCCAGCTCAACAGCACGGACGCGGCGCTCGAGGCCTTCTGGACCTACCTGCAGGGCTACCTCAGCGCGAACGGGCTGCCGGCGTCGGGCTCCTCCGTCTCCGTCTCGATGACCATCGAGCAGCAGATCACGAACGCCGACGTGTATCGGCAGATCACCGCGCCGATCACCATGGGCCTGCAGCACGTGGGCACGAACAGCAACAAGATCTACTGCGGCGCGCCGTCGTCCCCGCCGCCCTCGGGCGCGGGCATGGAGGTCACCGCGACCCTGACGAACAGCTGGGGCGGCGGCGGCCAGTACGGCTTCGCCATCGTCAACCACACCGGTCACACCGTCAACGGCTGGAGCGTGAGCTTCACCATCGACGGGCTGACCAGCTGGTCCCCGTGGAACGCGAGCTGCACCACCAGCGGGACCACGGTCACCTGCACCAGCGCCGGCTACGACTGGAACAAGGCCGCCGCCGACGGCGCCACCGCGTCGTTCGGCAGCAACTACAGCACCAGCGGCACCGGCGCGATCTCGAATCTCACCATCACGGCACTGTGAGCCGACCATGCTGAACGCGCTCCGCCGCCGGCTCGCCGTCCTCGCCGGCACCGGCCTCCTCGTCGCGACGGCGGCGATGCTCGGCGCCGCGGCCCCGGCATCCGCCGCCGGCGAGCTCGAGCTCAGCCTCGACGGCCGCACCTGGTCGACGTCGCTGAACTCGGGGATCTTCCCGCCCGGCCAGACGCTGGTTCCCGGCTCGACGCTCGACGGCACCTTCTTCGTGCGCAACGCGACGGCCGGGCCCGCCTGGATCCGGATCGGCGTCTCCGAGCTCACCGTGACGTCGCCGGACCTCGCGGTCGCGATGAGCCTGTCGACGGTCGGCACCACGAGCGACGCCGCATCCGGCAGCACCTCCCGGCTGAACGGCGAGGACATCGTCTGCAATGACTTCCTGGTGCGCAGCACGCCGCTGCCGGCGGGCGGCATCATCCGGGTGGACGCCTCGCTCTCCTTCCGGCAGACGGTCGCCGGGACGACCGCGCAGGACGCGTCCGCCTCGATCGCGTTCATCGCCGAGCTCAGCGACGTCGACCTGAACACCGTCGGCACGCCGCTGTGCACCGGCAGCATGACCGTCGGGCCGGTCACCTCGTCCACCGGCGGCACCTCCCAGTCCGGCGGGTCCGGCAACGGCCCCGGACCGGCCGGCCAGCCGGGCGGCGGCGGCACGAGCGGCGGCGGGTCGGGGACCGGGACCGGCTCGACGAACGGCACGCAGGGCGGCACGAGCGGGTCCGGCGGGTCCGGAGCGCCGACCGCGCCGGGGGGCTCGGGCGGGGCTCGGGCGGAGGCGTTCGGCACGGTCAACGGCGGCGTGCTCCAGATCGGCGTCGAGGACATGCCGTTCAACACCATGCGCGGATACGAGGAATACGCCATCCTGGTCCTCGTCGGAGCGGCGCTCGCGGGGGCGATCGCGCGGCTCACCGCCCAGCGGCACTGAGCGGGACACGATCGAGGACGGGGAGCGGGGATGACCACACGACAGGACGCGGCCGAGGCCGCGCCGCCGGAGCGGCGCGAGCGCGGCGTCTGGTCCTACCTCGCCGCCGGGATCAGCGGCGGGCTGCTGCTCATCGTCGTCGGGCTCGCGGTCGCCGTCATCATCGTGCCCTGGGTGACGAACTCCGTCGCCCTGACGGTGCTGACCCGGTCGATGGAGCCCGCCTACCCGCCGGGCACGCTCGTCGTCGTGCAGCCGGTCGATCCCGACGACGTCGCGATCGGCGACGTGATCACCTACCAGACCCAGCCAGGGGTCGCCGAGTACATCACGCACCGGGTGATCGCGGTGTCGCGCTCGACCGGCGGCGACCTCCGCTTCACGACGCAGGGCGACAACAACGCCCAGCCCGACGCCGCGCAGGTCATCCCCGACCAGGTCAAGGGCCGGGTCTGGTACTCGCTCCCCTGGATCGGCTGGGTGAACAACGCCGTCGGGGGCGGCGGCAAGACCTGGCTGGTGATCGGGCTCGCCGTCGTGCTCTTCGCCTACGCCGGCTGGCAGTTCATCGGCGGGATCCTCGGCCGCAGGAAGCCGGCCGCGGGCGCGTCGCCGCCGGCCGAGTGACGCCGGCGGGCCCGGTCAGGCGATCGGCCGCGAGGACGCGCACTCGGCGCCCGCACCGCCCTCAGGCGTGGACGGCGCCCTCGGCCTGCGCCCGCAGCTCCGCACGGTGCTGCGAGCCGATCCGGTCGATCCAGGCGAGCGCGACCGCCGAGACGATGAACGCGAGATGGATGGCGACCTGCATGATGACGCCGGTGAGCGTGTAGCGCCCCGCCTCGTGCTCCCCCGAGATGGCGCCCTCGGCCGGCAGGGCGCCGACCTCGATGAACGTCGCCAGCAGGTGGATCGAGGAGATCGAGATGATCGAGATCGCGAGCTTGACCTTGAGCAGGTTCGCGTTGACGTGGCTCAGCCAGTCCGGCTCGTCCGGATGGCCGGCGATGTCCATCCGCGACACGAAGATCTCGTAGCCGCCGATGATGACCATGATCAGCAGGTTCGCGATCATCACGACGTCGATCAGGCCGAGCACCGCGAGCATGATCGTCGCCTCGTCCATCTCGTGGTGGGACGGGTCGGTGATGCCGAGCCAGACCTCCTGGATCAGGTGCGCGAGGTCGATGCCGAAGACGATGACGTAGACGAGCTGCGCGACGATCAGGCCGACGTAGAGCGGCGCCTGCAGCCAGCGGCTCGCGAAGATCATCGCGGCGAGGGTGCGAGCGGCCCGACGGTCCGGCTTCCGGGCGACCTGCGTACCCGGCTCGAGGAGGTCGGACATTCCGACACTGTAGCGGACGCCGAGGGGCCGTCCGTCGGGCGGAGCGGGTAGACTGCCCGACACGAAGGGGAGTATCCCGGAACGCCCGTCTCGTCAGGACGGCCGCCGATGCGGCCCGGGACGGCGGCGGCCGATCGGCCGCGGGAGAGACGTTCGGACGATTCGGTCACCCCTGTCGAAAGGCGTCCATGGCCCTGAACCCGTGGTTCGAGCTGGGATCGCTCGCGATCCTCACGCTCATCCTCGTCGTCGACGTCGTCATCGCGTTCCGCCGGCCGCACATCCCGTCCACCCGGGAGAGCTCGCTGTGGGTCGCGTTCTACGTCGTGCTCGCGCTGATCTTCGCCGGCGTGCTGTGGGCGATCGGGGACGCCGAGCACGCGGGCCAGTTCGTCGCCGGCTGGCTCACCGAGTACTCGCTCTCGGTGGACAACCTGTTCGTCTTCCTCATCATCATGGGCCGCTTCGCGGTGCCGAGGCGGCTGCAGCAGCCGCTGCTGATGGCCGGGATCATCGTCGCGCTCGTGCTGCGCGCGGCCTTCATCCTGCTCGGCGCGGCGCTCATCGAGAACTTCACCTGGGTCTTCTACCTGTTCGGCGCCTTCCTGGTGTACACCGCCTGGAACCAGGCCTTCACCGGCCACGAGGACGAGGAGCAGCGGGAGAACCGGCTGCTCGCGCTCATCCGGCGCCGCATCCACTCGACGGACGAGTTCCACGGCACCCGGCTGCGGGTCGTGATCGACGGCCGCCGGGCGTGGACGCCCGTCATCGTGGTGCTCATCTCGCTCGGGATCACCGACCTCGTCTTCGCGCTCGACTCGATCCCGGCGATCTTCGGCATCACGCAGAGCGCGTTCATCGTGTTCGCCGCCAACGTCTTCGCCCTGATGGGCCTGCGGCAGCTGTACTTCCTGCTCGGCGACCTCGTCGAGCGGCTCGTGTACCTCAAGTACGGCATCGCCGCGATCCTCGCCTTCATCGGCGTGAAGCTGGTGCTGCACGCCATGCACGAGAACGAGCTGCCGTTCATCAACGGCGGGCAGGGCATCGCCTGGGCGCCGGAGATCCCGACCTGGGCGTCGCTGCTGTTCATCGTCGTGGCGATGGCGATCGCGATCGTCGCCTCCCTGATCCGGCTCCGCCTCGACGCGCGGCGCGGCGACGGATCCGGCGCCCCCGGCGACGGCGCCTGACTGGCATGATGCTCGGGTGAGCACCGACGCGTCCGCGCCCGTCCCCGCCCCCTCCGCGACGCCCGAGCCCGCCCGGCTGTCACCGGCGCATCGCGTCGTGCTCGCCCTGCTGCTCGCCTCGGCGTTCGTCGTCATGCTCAACGAGACGATCGTCGGGGTGGCGCTGCCGACGATCATGAAGGACCTCGGCCTCGACCCGGTGACCGGTCAGTTCCTGGTGACCGCCTACATGCTCACGATGGCGGTCGTCATCCCGCTCACCGGCTTCCTGATGAAGCGGTTCACCACGCGGGCGGTGTTCATCGGCGCGATCTCCCTCTTCGTCGCCGGCACCGCGGTCGGCGGCGCGGCGACGCTGCTGCCGGTCTCCGCGCAGTTCGGGGTGCTGCTGCTGGCGCGGGTGCTGCAGGCGGCCGGCACCGGCGTGATGACGCCGCTGCTGATGACCTCGATCATGACGCTCGTGCCGCCGGCGCGCCGCGGCGTCATGATGGGCCTGATCGGCGTGGTCATCTCGGTCGCCCCCGTGCTCGGTCCGCTCGCCGGCGGCGTGATCGTGACCTACCTGCCGTGGCCGGCGCTCTTCGTCATCGTGCTGCCGCTCGGCGTCATCGCGCTGCTGCTCGGCATCTGGCGGATGGCCGACATCACCGAGACCTCGCGCGTCCCGGTCGACGTGCTCTCCGTGATCCTGTCGATCTTCGCCTTCGGCGGCCTGATCTACGGGCTCTCCACCTTCGGCGACCGGGTCGACGACCGCGAGCAGCTCGCCCCGTGGGTGCCGATCCTGGTCGGCCTCGTCGCGCTCGGCCTGTTCGTCTGGCGGCAGCTGCGCCTGCAGCGCACCGACTCGGCGCTCATCGACCTGCGCATCTTCAGCTCGCGGGCGTTCACCTGGTCGGTCATCACGATGGTCGTGATGAACGCGATCCTGTTCGGCTCGCTCACCCTGCTGCCGTTCTACATCCAGGAGGGCCTCGGCGCGGACCCGCTGCAGTCCGGCCTCATGGTCATGCCGGGCGGGCTGCTGATGGGGCTCGCCGGGCCGGTCGTCGGCGGACTGTACGACCGGATCGGGCCGCGGCCGCTCATCATCCCCGGCGCGTTCATCACGACCGCCGCGCTCTGGCTGATGGCCTTCCTGTTCACCCCCGACGCGTCGAAGTGGACCGTGGTCGCGCTCTACCTGGTGCTGTGCGCCGGGCTCGCGCTGCTGTTCTCCCCGCTCTTCACCGTCGCGATGGCCGGCGTGCACCCGAAGTACTACACCTACGCGAGCGCCGGGATCAGCACCGTGCAGCAGATCGCCGGCGCGCTCGGCACCTCGGTGTTCATGGTCATCTACGCGTCGGGCCGCGGCACCGAGATCACCCCGGAGTCGGTCGCGCTCGGCACCCACGGCGCGCTCGTCGTCGCGGCGATCGCCGCGATCGCGATCGTCGTGCTCTCGTTCTTCATCCGCAGGCCCGCGCCGCAGGACGGCCCGGTCCCGGCCGGCGCGATGCTGCACTGAGCCGCCGTCGGGCTAGCGCGGGGTGAGCCGGAAGATCCGCAGCTCGCGGCCCGCGGCGACCTCGTACTTGCGGTAGCCGGGCCAGTTCCGCTCGAGCAGCGCCCAGGTCGCCTCGCGCTCCTCGGGCGGCACTCGGGTCGCCCGCACGTCGATCCGGCGGCCCCGCACCTCGACGAACGCCTCCGGATGCGCGGCGAGGTTCGCGGTCCACCCCGGGTGCCGGTCGCCGGCGAAGTTGCTGCCGGTGATCAGCATGTCCTCGCCGTCCGGGCAGTACATCAGCTCGGTCCGGCGCGGCTCCCCCGACCTCGCGCCGATCGAGTGCAGCACGAGCGAGGGGACGATCGCGCCGGAGATCGGCGTCCGGCCGCGATTCAGGAACCGCGTCGCCCGCTCCAGGCGCGGCATCACCCGCGGGCCCATCCGGCGGAACACCCGGGTGCGGGACACCCACGCGACGGGCGGCCTGAGGAATCTGGGGAGCACGCCGTCAGTCTGCCCGAACCCGGCCCGGTGCGGGGCTCAGAACAGCACGACCGGCTTGATCGTGCCGCCGTGCTCCGAGTCCTCGAACGCCGTGTTGATCTCGGCGAACGGATAGGTCCGCACCAGCCGGTCGAACGGGAACGCGCCGCCCCGCCAGAGCTCGATGAGCTCCGGGATGAACAGGTGCGGCACCGAGTCGCCCTCGAGGATGAAGGAGACGGTGACCCCCTTGCCGAGCGTGGTCCCGATGTCGATGCCGCCGATCGTGCCGGCCTTCGCGGCGCCGATCTCCCCGGCGTGGCCGGCCGGCGCGAGCGAGTCGACCATCGTGGTGAACACGCTCGGGACCGCCGTCGTGTCGAGCGCGAAGCGCACCCCGCCGCCGGTGATCTCGCGGATCCGCTCCAGGGCGTCCTCCCGGCCGCCGTTGACGGTGTGCGTCGCACCGAGCTCCGCCGCGAGCGCGAGCCGATCGTCGTTCACGTCGATCGCGATGATCGTCGAGGCGCGCGCGGCGACCGCGGCGAGCACCGCGGACATCCCGACCGCGCCGGTGCCGAACACGGCGATCGAGTCGCCGGGGCCCGGTCGCAGCACGTTGAGCACGGCGCCGGCGCCGGTCTGCACGCCGCAGCCGAGCGGGCCCAGCAGCTCCAGCGGCACGTCGTCGCGCACCTTGACGACGCTGCGCCGGGCGGCGTTGACGTGCGTCGCGAACGACGACTGCCCGAAGAAGTGCGAGTGCACCTCCTCGCCGTCGGCGCCCTCGAAGGCGTGGTCGGTGCCGAAGCCGCGGCCGCCGGCGAAGTTCTGCCCGTAGGAGTCCAGGCAGTAGGACGGGTGCCCGGATCGGCAGTTGCGGCACACCCCGCAGCTGGCGACCGTCAGCACGACGTGGTCGCCGGGCGCGAGGTCGGCGACCGTCGAGCCGACCGCCTCCACGACGCCGGCGCCCTCGTGCCCGAGCACGATGGGGAAGCCGGTCGGGATCCAGCCGTCGCGGACGACCGCGTCGGTGTGGCACACCCCGGTCGCGACGAGCCGCACCCGGACCTCGTCAGGGCGGAGCTCGTCGAGCTCCAGCTCCCGGATGCGCAGCGGCGCTCCGACGGTCTCGGCGACGGCGGCGGTGACTCTCATGGCACGGCATCCCATCCGGCCCGCCCCGTCGCGGACCTCCTCGATGCTATCGCGCCCCTCCCGCCCTCTCTCGTCCCTCCTCCCCCGGTCCGCGACCCCGTGCGTGCCCGGATCGACGGCCGCAGCGGTCAGTGGAACATCATCTTCTCGAAGAGGGTGCGGCCCTCGACGCGATCCTTGAGGTGCGGGAGGTCGATCTCGAGCACGGCGTCGGCGTTGAAGTCGTAGTACATCGGGTGGTCGCCGGCGTGCAGCACCTTCGCGAAGCCCTTGTGCTCGACGCGCATGTCCAGCGACTCGATGAGCTTCGGGTCGCGCACGGTGAGCGAGATCGAGCCCTCGTCGGTGCGCCAGGTCCAGTCGAGCCTCGTCGGGTAGCTCTGGTGCCCGGGGCCGGGGACCTCGTCGGCGGTCTCCAGCCGCAGCGGGAGCATGTCGTCGGTGACGAGCTCGCCGCCCTTGGCGAGGTAGAACGTCGGGATGTTGATGACGCCCATGCCCATGAAGCCCTTCGTCGTCATTCGGACGTAGACGAGCGAGTAGTCGCCGATGTGCGCCCGGCCCCAGAACCAGTGGTCGAGGAACGAGCCCATCAGCCTGTTCCCCCAGTTGTGGTCGTGGTAGGCCGAGCCGGCGAGCTCCTTCGTCGCACCGCCCTCCGCGATCGTCGCGCGGACCGTGCCGTAGGGCACCGGCACCACCCAGGCGAGGTACGAGGTCTTCGCCTGGTCGAAGTAGGAGAACCCGGCGCCGGGCCGCCAGGACGGCGCCTCGCGATCGATCACCACGTCGGCGACGATGCCCTCGACCTCGACGTGCAGCTCGTAGCGGTCGAGGTCGCCGCGCACGGTGCTCGCGCCGATCCGGACGTCGCAGCGCTCGGTGCTCGCCGAGAACTCCTCGGCGCCGAAGGCCGGCTCCAGGTGCACGCTGGAGCCGTCCGGCTGCTGGCGGATCACCAGCAGCGTCGGCGTGACGGGGCCGTCGGGCGCGGTGTGCGGCTTGTTCGAGAACGTCACGACCAGGGTCGAGCCGTCGTCGAGCTGGCAGTCGAAGTACCACCACTCGAAGGTGCTGTCGGCGGCCTTCGCAGCGCGATAGCCGTCCTCCCAGAGCTCGACGGTGCCGGCCTTCAGGCCGTTGCGCTGGAGCGCGTCCGTCTGCGCCTGCTCCATCGCGGCCCGGGTCTCGGGGGTGTCGGGGATGTCGTGCGCGGCCATGGCCGTCCTCTCGTGCTGGTCGTGGTGTTCGGGTCTGCGGCTCAGTGGGGCGGGAGGAGGCGGCGCAGCACCGCGTCCCAGTCGGGGAACTCCGGCGAGCCGAACCGGATCCACTCCCCCTGGAACTGCGCGGCGCCGTGCATCGCGTTGTCGTCGATCAGCACGTCGCCGCGGTTCAGGTCCTTGTGGTGGCTGAGGATCAGCCGCTTGTAGGCCGGCGAGTCCTCGCCGGCGCCCCAGCGGCGCTGCACCCACTCGAGCTTGTCGGTCCAGGCCGAGGGGTTGTGCCAGGCGGCGGTCGACAGGATGTACGCGTCGAAGCGCTCGGCGAGCCGGGCGAAGGCCTCCACCGCGCCGGGCATCGGGTCCATCAGCGCGTAGACGCCGGGGATCTCGTCCGGGTGGTCCCGCGCGAGATAGGGCGCCGCGACGTCGGGGTCGATCCGGGCGACGCCGGTCGCGAAGTCGACGAGCGTGCCGTCCATGTCGACGTAGACGATCCGTCTGCGCCCTCCGGCATCGTCGACCATCGTGCTCCCCGCTCCGGCTGCCATTCTGCCGGGACCGGGAGCCGGTGGCGAGCATTGCACGCGCGTCAGCCGGTCAGCCGCGGCGGCGCGTGGCGCTGCATCCACGGCAGCAGCTCGTCGAGCGCCCGCAGCGCGACGAGGCCGTGGCCGGTGCCGGGGATGGACAGGCTCGTCACGTCGGTGCCGAGCGCGCGCTGCGAGGCGACGAAGGCCTCGGTCAGCTCCGGCCGCACGAGCCGGTCGTCCTTCCCCTGGGCGACGAACAGCGGCGCGTCGTAGCGGGAGCCGCCCGGCGTGTTCTGCCGCAGCAGTGCCGCCCACGGCTCGGTCGCGGTCGGGTCGGCGATCAGGAAGCCGCCGTCGATGTAGGGCGCGCCGAGCTCGTGCAGCCGCTGGTTCTGGCCGAGCAGGCAGAGCGAGTCCATCTCCGGCAGGATCCCGATCGCGCCGGGCGACAGGATCGTCGACAGGTCGACGCCGGGCGTGTCCGCGTAGACGGAGGCGAAGGCGCTGAACGCGTAGGCGCCGATCGTGACGCCGGAGACGTCGTCGACGTCCGCCTGCAGCAGCCCGCCGAGGTCGACGGCGGGCGCGGCGACGGCGATCGACTCGATCTCCAGCTCCGGCGCATAGGACTCGGCGAGCTGCGCGGCGAACAGCACCGCCTGCCCGCCCTGCGAGTGCCCCCACAGCGCGACGCGGCCGCTCGCCCCGATGTCGAGCCGCTGGGCGGCGCGCACCGCGTCGAGCACGTTCCGGCCCTCGGTCCCGCCGATCAGGTACGAGTCGACGCCGGGCATGCCCATCCCGGCGTAGTCGGTCGCCACCACGGCGTAGCCGCGCGCGATGAGCGCGTCGAACCCCTCGATGCTGACGAACGGGTCGACGCCGACCGAGGGCGCGCAGCGCACCTCGGCGCCGGTCGTCGGGTGCCCCCACGCGACGACCGTGCGGCCGCCGGCGGGCGGCGTGCCCTGCGGCACGGCGACCACCCCGGAGACGAGGATGTCGGCGCCGTCCAGGTCGGTGGAGTGGTAGATCACGCGGTAGGCGGACACGCCTGCCGCGGCGCTGCGGATCGGCTCGGCTCGCAGCACGTCGCCGGGTCGCCCGCTCGGCATCGGCGTCGGCGGGGTGTAGAACGGCCCCTCATGGATCTCCTCCTCGGCGCCGACCAGGATCCGCCGCGCCCATTCGCAGCCGGTCAGCGCGCCGAGCGCGAGCGCCGCGACCAGCATCGCGCCGACCGCTCGGCGGAGGCGGCTCGCGGGCATGCCGCGAGCGTACCGGAGCGGGCCGGGCGGGGCCGGGCGGCTCAGCCGGCGGCCTGGCGGCGGCCGAGCACGAAGCCGCGGTAGCCCGAGTCGGCGACGTCGGCGAGGGCCTGCCGGTACGCGGGGATCCCGCCGACGTAGGCGAGGAAGCCGCGCGGCTTGCCGGGCACGTTCGCGCCGAGGTACCAGGAGTCGCCGGCCATCAGCAGCGTGCCGGCGGCGATCTCCCGCACCTGCTCGACCCAGGCCGCCTGCGGCTCCGGCTCGGTCTCGATCAGCTCGACGCCCTCGTCGCGGGCGTGCGCGAGCAGGTCGCCGAGCCAGCCGACGTGCTGCTCGATCGCCTTGACGACGTTCGCCATCACCGAGGGGCTGAGCGGGCCGGAGATCAGGAACAGGTTCGGGAAGCCGGCGACCTGGACGCCGAGGTTCGCGACCGGTCCGTCGGCCCATTCCTCGGCGAGCGAGCGGCCGTCGCGGCCGCGGAGGTCGATCCGCAGGATCGGCCCGGTGAGCGCGTCGAAGCCGGTCGCGAACACCACGGCGTCGAGCGGGATGAGGCGCTCGTCGCCGACGACCACGCCCTCCGGGACGAAGCGCCGGATCGGCTCGCGCCGCAGGTCGACGAGGTCGACGTGCTCCCGGTTGAACGTGTCGTAGTAGTCGGTGTCGATGACGATCCGGCGGGCGCCGACCGGGTAGTCCTGGGAGGTCAGCACGGCGGCGGTCTCCGGATCGTGCACGATAGCGCGCGCCTTCGCCTTCAGCCAGTCGACGAGCAGGTCGTTCGACTCCCGGTCCATGAGCAGGTCGAAGTAGGAGCCGAGGATCGCCGAGCCGCCGAGGTCCCAGCGCTCCTGGAAGGCGCGCTCGCGCTCCGCGGGGCTCGCCGCCTTCGCGGACGGCCCGGCGGCCGGGAAGTCGACGCCGAGGAAGCCCTCCCTGGCCCTCGCCCGGCGCGGTCCGGCCTCGGCGAGGATCCGCGCGTAGGCCTCGGCGGAGACCGGGTGGTTCCTGGCCGGCACCACGTAGGACGGCGTGCGCTGCAGCACCGTGAGGCGCTCGGCGACGTCCGCGATCGGCGGGACGACCTGCACCCCGGAGGAGCCGGTGCCGATGACGGCGACGCGCCGCCCGGCGAGCTCCGGCGGCTGCTCCGGCCAGGCCGCCGTGCTCAGCACCTCGCCCGCGAAGGCGTCGAGGCCCTCGATGTCCGGGATGCGCGGCAGCGAGAGCGCGCCGGTGGCGAGCACCAGGAACCGCGCGCCGAGGGTCTCCTCTCCGTCCGGACCCTGCGCGGTCGCCGTCCAGCGAGCGCGCTCCTCGTCCCAGCTCGCGGCGGTGACCGTCGTCTCCAGCCGGATGTCGTCGCGGAGCCGGTAGCGGTCGACGACGTGATCGAGGTAGCGCAGGATCTCCGGCTGCGACGGGTAGCGCTCCGACCAGGTCCATTCCTGCTCGAGCTCGGGGTCGAACTCGTAGGAGTAGTCGAACGAGTCGAAGTCGCAGCGTGCGCCGGGGTACCGGTTCCAGTACCAGGTGCCGCCGATGCCGGCGCCGCGCTCGAGCGCCCGGGCCGTGAAGCCCTCGGCCTTCGCGCGCTGCAGCATGTGGATGCCGCCGAAGCCGGCGCCGACGATCAGGACGTCGAGCTCGGCGGAGCCGTCGTTCTCGGGCATGGCCGCCTCCGGAGTGTGGTGACCCGTTCCACGGCGCCGTCGCCGTGTGCCGACCACGGTAGCGGGTCTATGGTTGGTCGCACCAATCACCGGCAACGGCGCGGGGAGTCTTGCAACGGGGCAAGAAGGAGAGTGGATCATGTCCGGGTCTCAGGACTTCACAGGCAGGGTGGCCGTCATCACCGGCGGCGCCGGCGGGATCGGCGGCGCGACGGCGATCGTGCTCGCCCGGCGAGGCGCGCGGGTGCTCCTCGTCGACCGCGACCGGGGCGCGCTCGAGCGCGCGGCGACGCGCGTGGCGACCGAGGCGGACGCGGCGGGCCGGGTCGGGGTCTTCGTCGCCGACGTGACCGACGAGGCCCAGGTCAGGGCGTACGTCGAGCACGCCCGCGAGGAGCTCGGCGGCATCGACGCGTTCTACAACAACGCCGGGATCGAGGGCGCCGTCGCGCACATCACCGAGTACCCGACCGAGGTGTTCGACCAGGTGATCGCGGTCAACGTGCGCGGCGTGTTCCTCGGGCTCAAGCACGTGCTGCCGGGCATGATCGCGCGCGGGCGCGGCGCCGTCGTGAACACCGCGTCGATCGCCGCGGCGACCGGGCTCGCCGGCTCCGCCGCCTACGGCGCCGCGAAGCACGCGGTCGTCGGCCTGACGAAGATGGCGGTCGCCGACCTCAAGGACTCAGGAGTCCGGGTGAACGCGGTGCTGCCCGGCATGATCGACACCCGGATGCTGCGCGCGCTCGTCGAGCAGCTCGTCGGCGACGTCGACGAGGGCCTCGCCGCGGTCGCCGGCGCGGCGCCGCTGGGCCGGGTGGGGACGCCGTTCGAGGTGGCCGAGGTCGTCGCGTTCCTGCTCTCCGACGCCGCCTCCTACGTGACGGGCGCCGAGTACCTGGTCGAGGGCGGCGCGCTCGCCACGCTCGACAACGGCGGCTGAGCCCCGCTCAGTCGCGGAGGCTGCCGAAGGCGCCGGTCGGCTCGAACTCGTAGATGAGCCGCTGGTCGGCGATCAGGAGCTCGCGGAACGCCTCCTCGTCGTGCTCCCCCGAGCCCATCCAGCTGAGCGGCCCCTCCGGCCTGCCCTGCAGCAGCCGGAAGTAGCGCAGGTTCAGGTCGGCGGCGTCCGGCCCGTCGAGGATGGTGACCGTCGTGTGCACCGAGAGGAAGTCGAAGACGGGGTCCCAGATGAACAGCGTCGCACGCGGGTCCTGACGCAGGTGCCGGGTCCGCACCCGGGTCGCGGTGCCGCTCGACCAGATCCTCCCGTCGACGATCCGATAGGCGATGCGGACCGGCTTCGGCACGCCGTCGGGGCCGACCGTGATCATGGCGGCGGCGCCGTGGCTCTCGACGAATGCGGACTGCGCGGGGGTGAGCACCATGCTCCGAGCCTACCCAGCGACCGACGGCCGACGGACCGCGCCGGCGCGCAGCGGCTCGGCGGCGTCGCCGCGGCGGCGCAGCATCCCGGCGACCTCGTGCAGCTCGATCTGCCGCAGCCGGCCGGAGGCGAGCTCGCCCCAGGTGCGGGGCATCGCGACGGTCGGCCGGGCGCGGCCGCGCAGCGAGTAGGGCGCGATCGTCGTCTTCGAGGCGTGGTTCTGGCTCCAGTCCAGCAGCACCCGGCCGCGCCGATCCGCCTTGCGGATCGTCGAGACGACGAGCTCGGGATGGTCGGCCTCGAGCGAGCGAGCGAGCTCGTGCGCGAGCTCGCTCGCCGCCTCGGAGGTCCGCTCGCCGTGCAGCGCCGCGTACAGGTGGACGCCCTTGCCGCCGGAGGTGACCGGCACGGTCGGCAGCCCGGCGTCGTCGAGGATCGCGCGCAGCAGCTTCGCGACCTCGACGCACTCCGGCAGGCCCGCGCCCTCGCCCGGGTCGAGGTCGAAGACCATCCGGTCGGGCCGCCCCGGCTCGCCGTCCGGGGTGAAGCGCCACTGCGGCACGTGCAGCTCGAGCGCGGCCACCTGGGCGAACCACGCGAGCGTCGCGACCCCGGTGGCGGCGTCGAGCACCGGATACCGGTTGTCGTGGTCCCGGTGGTGCTGGACGCGGGTCGGCACCCAATCGGGCGCCGAGTCCTCGAGGTCCTTCTGGAAGAACGGCCGCTCCCCGACGCCGTCGACCCAGCGCTTGCGCGTCACCGGCCGCCCCGCGGCGTACGGCAGCAGGGTCTCCGCGATCGCCAGGTAGTAGGCGAGCACGTCGGCCTTGGTGGTGCCCGTCTCCGGGTACATCACCTTGTCGGGGTTGGTGAGGACGAGCGCCTGCCCGCCGACCCGCATCGGCGGCCTCAGGTCGACGGGGTGCGGTTCTCGGCGCTGACCATCCAGGCCAGCTGCTCGAGGGCGGCGATCACCTGGTGGAGCAGGTCCGCGGAGGTCGGGTCCTCCTCGTCGACCTCGTCGTGCACCTCGCGCGCGGTGCGCACCACGGTCTCGAGCCGGACGGTCACGAGGTCGACCGTCTCGGCGGTGTCGACCTCGCCGTCCGGGTAGGGCGGGAGCGCGGTCGCGGCGGCGACAGTGGCGCTGCGGCCGTCCGGCACGGCGTGCAGGGCCCGGAGCCGCTCGGCGACCTCGTCGCTCAGCGTCCGCGCGGTCTCGGTGATCTCGTCGAGCTGCAGGTGCAGGTCGCGGAAGTTGCGGCCGACGACGGCCCAGTGCGCTTGCTTCATCTGGACGGACAGCTCGATCAGGTCGACGAGCACGCGCTGCAGGTCGTCGGTGAGCCGGCTCGAGGCGACGAAGCCGCGCTCCGCGTGCTCGAGCCTCGTCGGCAGCGCCCCGGTCGCGTGCGCCGAGGAGCGGGAACGGGTCGCCGGCTTGCGAGCGGTCCGGGACTTCGTGGTGACCATGATTCTCCCATCCGCCGTCCTGACGGGCGGCGACGGCTCGATCGTAGGCCGGGCGACCGACCCGTGGCCATCGCTTGACGGACGGCCCGGACTCTGCTCGGATGCGCGGCGGACGGTCCCCGGACCCGCGCTCAGACGTGGTCGATCGAGCCCGTGGCCGGGTGCCGCGGCTGCTGCGGGGTGATCAGCAGCGTGTCGCCGCGCGCGTCGGCGGCGAGCATCAGGGCGAGCGGCTCGGGCTGGTGCCCGTACTTCGCACGGTAGGCGTCGTCGACGCGATCGAGCGCGTCGGGGTCGAGGATCGGCTCGGCGCTCGCCGGGATGCGGCGCTCCCCGTCGGCGAACTCGGCGGCGTGCGCGCGCACCACGCGGCCGAACCACTTGCAGCCCGGCCCGTGCCCGTTGCGGATGTAGGCGTGACCGTGGGCCACGACCGCCCAGATCGGGGTGACCACCTCATGGCCGGCGTCGCTCATCGTCACGATGTGCACGATCGGGGTGCGCTCGAAGTACTCGAGGTCATGGCCTGGTTCGCTCATGGGCCGATTGTCCCGCCGGATCGCTGCCGCGTCCATGCTCCGGGGCGGACTCCCGGCTTCGGCGGGCGCGGACCCCGGCACCGACGCCGGCGCCGTCGGGCGAGCCGGAGCGGGCCGCCCACCTCGGGCGGCGGCGGCCCGCTCCGGGGCGTTCAGGCGTCCCGTCGACGGCGTCCGAGCAGCAGCAGGATGCCGCCGACCCCGAGCAGCGCGCCCGCCGCCAGCAACGGCACGCGCAGCTCCAGGCCGGTCACCGCGAGGGCGATGTAGCGGTTGTCGATCGACACCTGCTGCAGCAGCGGCACGGGATCGGTCGCCGCGCCCCACACCAGGATGGAGAACGTCTGCGGCCCGCTCGGGGTGCGCTCGACCTCGCCGAAGTCGCCGAGCGCGCCGCTCTCGGCGAAGGCGCACTCCGCCCCGAGCGGGATGCCGTCGAGCCGCGCGATGCCGCCGGTGGGCACCGGGAGCACCGCCAGCGCGCCCAGGTCGACCGGCGCGGGGCCGCCGGCGCCGCCCGGCACCGTGCACTGCGCATCGACGGTCACCTGCGCGGGGGCCAGCGAGGTCACCCCGCTCACCGTCTTCTCGACCGCCGCCGAGCCGGTCAGCAGCTGCACGCCGACCCGCTCCGGCGCCCGGCGCAGCGGCGTGCCGCCGCCGACCGTGGACGCCGTGACGCCGGTCTGGTTCCAGGCCTTCAGGCTCGGCCCGGTGGTCAGCTGCGGGTGCACGGCGCCCGCCGTCGGCACGTCGCCGGCCTCCCACGGCGTGTTCACCGTGCGGAACAGGAAGTGCATGCTGCCGCCGGGCGGCAGCACCCCGGCCACGGTCGTCGTGAAGTCGAGCGTGATGCGGATGCCGGTCAGCTCGGCGGGGTCGCCCGCGTAGCCGGACAGCGCCTGCCAGCCGTTGCCGGAGCAGGTCAGGTCGGTCGGCCACGCCGAGCCCGGGCCGAGCCCGACGCAGGGGGCCGGGTCGGTGGTGACCTCGTAGGCCACGGTCGTGCCGGCCGGCACGCCGTCGCTCGGGAAGCCGGGGACCGTCGTCTCCTGGATGCCGAAGCCGAGGTCGAGCACCGGGCGCCACTGCGAGCCGCGGGCGCCGCCGGTCGCCAGCAGCCGGTCGCCCGGCGTCGGCAGCGCGTCGACGATGGTCAGGCTGGTGTAGGCGATGGTGCCGGTGTTCGCGGCGCCGACGCGCCATTCGTCGGTGGCGCCGATCGCGGTGTAGGCCGCGCACACCGAGCGGTAGAAGCCGCCGCTGGCGGGCGTGCAGGGCAGTGCCGGGTTGGTGACGTTGCTCGCCCCGTCGACCAGGGTGCCGTCCACCTCGCCGCGGACCTCCTTCTCCGCGAACAGCAGCGGGCCCGCCTGCGGGCTGACGAAGTTCGTCGTGCCGCACTGGTTCGGGTCGACGCCGGCGAGCACGCCCTGGCCGTTGCCGGAGGTGTTCGTGCAGTCGCCCGGTGCGAACGTCACGTCGGTGTCGACGACGAACGCGTTCACGGCCTGGTCGGCCGGGGTCAGCCCCGGCAGCAGAACGATCCCGACGGTGATCCGGTACCACTCCCCCGGCGCGAGCACGGCGCCGGCCGGGAAGCCGAAGGAGATCTCGTCGTCCGCGGCCTGGGTCACGGCGATGCCGGTGGTCGGCATCGCGACGCCGTTCGTCTCGTACAGCGGCTCGGTGCCGTCGTAGCGCAGGCTCGGGCCGAGGTCGTCGAAGACGTCCTGGATCGTGTAGAACGCCGTGCCGGTGTTCCGGAACTCGAGCGTCCACGGGTAGCTGACGCCCGGCTCGACGATCTTCGGACCGCCGGTCACCGCCTCCTTCTGCACGTCGATCCGCGGGGTACCGGTGGACAGCGTCACCGAGGCGGTCGCGTCGGCGTCGGCCGGGGGCACGTCGGTGTGCTCGGCGCGAGCCTGCACGGTGTTCGCGACGGAGCCGGGGAAGTCGACCCCGGCGCGCAGCTGCACGTTCAGCAGGGCCTCGGCGCTCCATCCGGCCGGCGGCGCGGTGGCGGAGAACACCCTGGTCGGGTCGTTCTCGAACACCACGCGGATGCCGGTGATCCGGGGCAGGTCCGCCGGCAGGCTCAGCGAGCCGGGCAGCACCGGGGTCGCCGCCGCCGTGCCCTGGATCCAGGTCGGGCCGCCGTCCAGCTGCACGTCCACGCGGGCGAGGTCGGCACCGGCGGGTCGGGTGATGGCGCCGAGCGAGACGAGCTCGAAGGCGTCCCAGAAGTCCGCGTCGGTGTCGGTGATCGTCACGCGCTCCGGCGAGATCGTCGAGGTGTCGTAGGACGCGCCGAGCGTGACGGTGACCGGCACCCCCGGGTTCGTCTCCACGATCGTCGACGGGCTGATGCTCTTCGACGCGGCGACGTCGAGGCCGGCCGAGAGCAGGTCGACCCTGGCGAGGTTCGTCGAGTTCGGCGTCGAGGCCGGTCCGCTCGGCGCGAGCACCGGGTCGTAGGACTGGCCGAGGACGTCGTTCTCGACGGAGACCCCGCCGGCGACCTGGACCGAGCCGTCGCTGCGCAGCGTCGGCCGCAGCACGGTGTCGACGGTCATCCGGATCTGGTTCGACGAGGCGCTGCCGGTCGGGATCAGGCCGCCCGTGGTGGCCGGGTCCGTGCTCTGGTAGACGATCCCGATGCCGACCACGTCCGCGAGGTCGACGGCGCCGAGCGCGTCGAGCGCGGCCATCGTCATGGTGTCGACCGAAGTGGTGTGCGTCGACTCGTCGTAGCGCCAGAGCGCGACCTGGCTCGCCGCCGGGTCGATCGGCACGGCGCCCGGGACCGTGAAGCTCACGTCCGTGATGGTGAACCGGTCGAAGGGGTTGCCGACCGGGCTGTAGACGTTGCCGGTGAACACGTCCGGGTCGCGGTCGCTCGCCGGGGTCACGCAGGCCCCGGCGCCCGGGCAGGGCACCGGGTCGGTCACCCGGAGGTAGGAGGCGCGGGCGACGGCGGTGTTCCAGGCGTCGACGGTGAACCGCACGGTCGGGTAGTCCGCCGGGTCGACGTCGCCGTAGTGCGGCACGCGCACCGCGGTCGGACTGGTCGCCGGGGTGGTCGCCGCCGCCTTCGCGGTGCCGACGCCCGGCGGGTTGTCGATCAGCGCGACGACGTCGGAGCGGTCCTGACTGTACGTGTTCGGCCCCGAGATGCCGGCCACCCGGAAGTCGTTGCGGATCGCGCCGGCGTCCGGCGTGTTGTAGGTCACCGCGCCGGTCACCCAGCCGGCGCCGGACGGCGCCCGCATGGCGTTGCGCAGCTGCCACTGCAGCCAGAGCGGGCGCTGGACGGCGCCGGAGGCGACGCCGGACCCGGGGGCGGGCCGGCCGGGCTGGCTGCTCGCCGCGCGGGCGGCGTCGTTCGGCTCGACCGTGATGCGCAGCCCGGTGGCGCTGCGCAGCGCGGCGAGGTCGGCGCCGCTCGGGTTGTAGCCCTTGAAACCGGTGCCGTCCATCCAGCTGCCGCCGGGCGCGGTGACCGGCGTCCAGGCGCCGCCGACGTAGATCTCCACCAGCGTGACCTGGTCCCAGGTCAGCAGCGGGTCCTGCGCGAAGGAGATCGCGCGGATCCCGGTCAGGTCGAAGGCCTGGAAGGCGGTGCCGGCCGGGTTGGTCTCGGCCCCGGGCAGCGGGTCGCTGAGCACGACGCGGTCGTAGCCGGGCACCGTCACGCCCCAGCCGTGCGCGGTGCGCGCGGTCGAGCCGGACTGGGACGGCAGCGAGGTGAGGTCGGTGCTCCAGTCGCTCTGCACCCAGCGCTTGTCCGCGAGCGTGGTGCCCGGGCCGGGACCCGTGCCGCCGCCGTAGCTGACGATCTGCGTGGTCGCCGCGTCCTGCACCTCGTCGGCGGTGATCGTCTGGCCGCCGGACTCGCCCTCGCCGTCGGCGGTCGCGACGTTGTCATAGGGCACGGGGGTGTCCGGCGCGGCCGTGGTCGGGCCGCCGGTGCGCAGCGTGCTCGCCGCCTCGTAGACGATGTTCGGCTGGACGCTGGTGCCCTGGGCGAAGCCCGCGGGGTTGTCGAAGACGAACTGGAAGCCGGTGATGTCGTCGCGCGAGCCCGTCGGCAGCGCCATCAGGTCGTTGCTGTAGAGGCCGCCGGTGCCGGTGGTGCCGACGACGAGGTCGATCCAGCTCACCGGGTCGGTCGCGGGGCTGTCCGTGGTGTACCGCACGGTCAGGGTCGAGCCGCTCGGGATCTGGATGAACGACAGCTCCCTGGCGCGGAACGCGTCCCAGAAGTCGGTGGCGCCATCGCCCTCCCACTTGTCCTCGACGACGATCTGGGTCGGGTTCACCCGCGCCGAGTTCGCCGCCGTCGTGGTCGTCAGCTGCGCGAGGACGGTGCCGCCCGGGGTGACCAGGCTGGGCGCGACCTTCTTGTCGATCGCGAGCTCGACCTCCGGGTAGTAGATCCGCACGTCGTCCTGCGCGGTCTTGACGTCGGTGCCGGCGAGGTTCGTGCCGGTGACCTCGATCTGGTTCGTGAAGTCCTGGTACCACGGCGCGACGTCGGGGATCATGCCGGGGTCGGTGTTCACCGTGTAGACGAAGCCGCCGACGGCGCCCTGCGCGATCGCGCCGGTGTAGGTGATGGTGAAGCCGGTGATGAAGTCGCCCGGGCCCGGCGACGGCACGGTCGGCGCGCCGCCGAGCGGGGTCAGCCCGACGGACTGGTCGGCCGCCGAGTCGAAGTGCCAGACGAAGGTGCCGGCGGTCGCGCCGGTCGGCCAGGTCCAGGAGCTGAACGAGTCGAAGGCGATGTCCGCGGAGAGGAAGCCGGGGACGACGGTCGCCGGCGACGGCTCGCTGATCGTCATCGTGTCGAGCGGGCCGTTCGAGTCGTTCCGGGCGCCGAGGCTGAGGTCGACGGCGAGGTCGGCGCCGGCGGGGATCACCGACGGGTCGATCGTCTTGGCCGGCGTGACGATGACGTTGAGCGGTCCGACCGTCAGCGAGGCGTCCGCCGTGCTCGACGCGGGCGGCTGGCCCGGCACGGTCACCGTCGCGTTCACCACGTTGTTCGCGGTGGCGCCGCCGACCAGCGAGGCGCCGGTGGTGCGGTTCGTCGAGCGCTGGGCGACCTCGACGCACTGCGCCGAGGCGGCGCCCATCGCGTCGATCGTCGCACCGGTCGTGCTCGTGTAGCTGAGCCGGATGCCGCCGACGGCGCCGGCCACGACGGGCGGCGTCGGGGTCGCGGCGGGCGAGCCGCTGACCCAGCCCCACGGGTCGGTGGGGGTCGGCTGCACGTAGAGGTCGACCTGCACCAGGTCGGCGCCGGCCGGCAGCGTGCTCGGCGAGCAGAGGCCGGTGAAGTCGACGATGTTGAACGGGTTGCCGGCGTCCAGCGTCGCCGCGCCGTCGGTCGCCACGGACGGGTCCTGCAGCACGAGCGAGGCGGCCGGCAGGTTCGACGCGTTCCGCGCGCCGATCGTGAACGTCGACGCCGCGCCGGGCTGGTAGAGCTGGCTCGAGGGCGTCCAGGACTTCGTCGGGGTCACGGCCACGACGACCGGGACCTGCACCGTGACCGTCGCGCTGTCGGTCGCGGGCGTCACCGAGGTCTCGGCGTCGGCGACCGCGGTGTTGTCGACTGGCACGGCGTTGTAGGCCCAGCTCGGGGAGAGGCCGAGCGGGACGGTGAGCTGCACGTTCACCCGGTAGGTGACGCCCGCGGCGATGCCGAACTGCGGCGTGCCGCCGAGGTCGCCGAGCGGGGCCTGGAAGTCGGCGTGCAGCAGGCAGGAGGCGGTGACCGCGCCGCCGACCGTGCAGCCGGTGAGCGCGGCGGTGACCGGCGCCGACGGCGGGCTGACCTGCACGCTCTCGATCGTGAAGCCGGCGAACTCGGGCGGCAGCTGGTCGTCGAGCACCGCGTCGATGCACGGGTTGTCGTCGCAGCCGACCAGCAGGCCGTAGGTGAACGTGTCGCCGGGCGAGGCGGTGATCGCCTTCTGCAGGTCGACGGTCTTGTTCAGCGTGATCTGGCCCGGGTCGCCGAGGTCCGCCCACGCCGGGGAGGCGCCGAGCGCGATGCCGGTCAGGCCGAGCAGGAGGGCCGAGAGCCCGGCGATCCAGGAGCGCGCGCTCCGACGCTCGCGGACGGGGTTCGGGGGCACGGCAGCGCGCATCGTGGCGGACTTCCTCTACGACTCTGGGTGTGCTCAGGCGAAACGGCACCCGTCGCCGACCCCGCTCGACGGATTTCGAGTGCCGACTCGACTCTGCGGCACTCGCGAGGCGGCGCAGGCCGGTTTCGGGCGATTCATCCCGGATTTCATCCCGGAATTCACCCCTCGAACGAGGGGTGCGGCCGATCCGCCCGCTCGGGCGTCTCGGCGAGCGGACTCCGGCGGCTACCCGAGCAGCCCGAGCTCGTGCGCGGCGGCGAGCGCGGCGCGCCGGGAGGAGACGCCGAGCTTGCGGTAGACGCTGCGCAGCTGGGACTTCACGGTGTGCGGGGAGACGAAGAGGGCCTCGGCGATCGCGCGGGTCCCCTCGTGCTCGGCGAGCGCCGCGAGCACGATCCGCTCGCGCGGGCTCAGCGCGGCGGGCGGGGCCTCGGACCCCGGACGGACATCGAGATATCGCGACAGGGCCGTCGCTCCCCGCGCGCGGACGAACTCGGTCA
Organism: Micrococcales bacterium 73-13; assembly: GCA_001898855.1. Taxonomy (GTDB): domain Bacteria; phylum Actinomycetota; class Actinomycetes; order Actinomycetales; family Microbacteriaceae; genus 73-13. The sequence goes on along the minus strand of MKVN01000041.1, from coordinate 14,788 downwards.
GGGTCCGCCGGTCCGGCGCCCGCAGCAGCGCGATGTGCAGCCGCGGGCCGTAGGTCTCGCTCGCGAGGGCGGCGCCGCTCAGCCAGTCCCAGGCGAGCCCCGGCTCGGCCTCGCGCAGCGCGGCGACGGCGGCGAGCGTCAGGGTCTCGGCACGGCTGCGGATGGTGTGGCCCGGCAGGCCGAGCAGCTCCGGCGCCCGCCGCAGGGCGGCGTCGGCGGCGTCCATCGCGAGCAGCAGGGCCAGCCGGGCCGGCGCGAGGAACGGGCTGTCCGCCCGGCCGGCCTCGATCGCCCGGCGCGCCTCCCCCGCCTGGTCGGCGGTGAGCCACGCGCTCGCCAGGGCGGCGCGCAGCTGCTCGGTGGCCATGTTCTCGCCGGCGCCGGGCGGCGGCGCCGCTGCGTCGAGCTCCCTGGTGACCCGCTCGGCCTCGGCGTGCGCCTGGCCGAGCCCGTGCCTGGCCAGCAGCCAGGCGGTCGTGAGGAACGGCCAGTGCTCGTTGGTGCGCAGGTAGCTCTGCGTGTCGCGCAGCACCTCCGCCGCGCCGGGGAAGTCGTGCGCGTCCATGCGCGAGTAGGCCTCGGCGATCAGGCCGGGCGCGTTCAACGAGGTCTGGCGCAGCTCGCTCGGCCAGACCTCCCAGTCGACCCCGGCGAGGACGGCACCCGCCGAGTCGACGTCGCCGGCGACGGCGCCGATCGCCGCCACGTAGACCATCGAGTAGTTCCGCGGCGCCGGCCTGGTGCACAGCGCGACCGAGCGGTTCGCCGTGGCGAGCGCCTCCTCGACCCGGCCGCCCTGCCAGATCGAGAAGCTCAGCTGCCGCAGGATGGTGCCGACGTGCTCGCCGAAACGGGCGAGCTGCTCCGGCGCGATGCGCTCCACGAGCGGCAGCGTGTCCAGCGACGCCGCGCAGGAGGCCGTCCAGTCCAGCGCGAGGCGGCGCGCGATCGCCCGCATCGCGGCGTGCGAGAACGCGTCGACCGCCGGCTCGATGTAGGCCGGGAAGGACTCCGACTCCACCGCGATCCGGAAGATCCGGGGCGCCTCCAGCCGCCGCATCGGATTCGCCATCAGGGCGAGGCCGAAGCCGAAGCCGAGCATCGGGTACGCCGTCAGCATCGGCTCCGGCACCTGCTCGAGCACGGACAGGAAGCGATCGGTCGTGTAGGCGTCCGGGTTCGTGATCACCAGCGAGACGAACACGCGGTCGGCGAGCGCGTAGTCCTGCCCGTCGACGGCGAAGCGCAGCGCCTGGTCGACGACCTCCTCGTTCCGCAGCAGCCAGAGCGCCGTCGTCACGCAGGAGCGTCGGAACCGCTCCGAGTCCGCCACGGCGTGGGTGCGGAAGGTGTCGCGGATGGTCTCGACGTACTGGAAGACCAGCCGCTGCTGCGCGTAGGGGATCCAGCGCCCGAAGCCGTCGCGCTCCAGCGCGTCGAGCATCGCCGGGGTGTCCTCGTGGCCGCTCAGCTCGCGGGCCAGCTCGATGTCGACGTAGGGCGGGACGCTGGTGTCGGTGACGAACCGCCGCACGACCGGGTCGGGCAGCAGCGCGTCGAGCCTCGCCGCCACGACGGCCTGCCACTCCGTCGAGTCGAGCCGAGGGATCCGGCCGAGCTGCGACAGCGCCAGCACGACCGCGCGGACCGTCAGCGGGAAGCCCTTCGTCGCGTCCACCACGGAGCGGGCCAGGCGCTCGTCGACGATGCCGGCCTGCGCGCTGATCAGCGCGCCGACCTCGTCCGCGTTGAGCGCGAGCTCGCCGAGCGTGACCACCCGCACGATCCCGCTGCCGGGCAGCTCGAGGTCGACCAGCGCGGTCTGCGCCCGGGTGGTGACCATGAGTCGCAGGCCGGGCACCGCCGCGATGAGCCGGGCCAGATCCTCGTCGATCTGCGGCGCGATCTCGCCGAGGTGCTCGTACGCGTCGAGCACCAGGACGACGCGGCCGGCCTGGGCGAACAGCTCGCCGGCGATCCGGACCGGGTCGGCGGTCATGCCGAGCTCCTCCTCGACCTGCGCGCCGACCTCGCGGGTCAGCCCGCCGCGGCGCACCGCGCTCGCGGCGACGTGCCGCCAGAACGTGTGGCGGGTCGTCAGACCGCGCTCGAGCGAGATCCAGAGCAGCCGCTCCACCGGCTCCCGCTGCAGCGCCCAGCTGCGCAGCAGGGTGGTCTTGCCCGAGCCGCTCGGCCCCTGCAGCACGCAGACCCTCACCGACGCGGCATCGAGGATCCGGTACAGCCGCGGCCGATCGACCACGCCCGTGATCGCCGCGGCGGCGCTGGGGTCGGTGGAGGTCATCGGACCATTCATACCAACGCGACGCGAGAACGGCGAATGCCGTCAGCCGGCGAGCGGCGCGTCGACGGTCTGCCCGACCAGGAAGTGCCACCCGAGCCACCACCAGAAGAGCACCAGCGTCACCCGCGGCGCGCGCTCGGCCAGGATGCCGTCGAGCAGCTCGGTGACCGTCCCGATCCCCCAGCGCGGCACGCGGGCGCCGATCGCGAGCAGCACCGCCGCGACCAGGCAGAGCAGGTAGATGCCGATGGTGACGTCACGCATCGCGCGCGGACCTCCCGCGGGTCAGCAGCAGGACGCCGAGCGCGAGCCAGGCGACGGCGAACACCGCGCGGCCGAAGGGGTCGCCGAGCGCCGGGTCGAGCAGCTCCGAGATCGCCGGGTGGAGCTCCTTCGCCTCCGCCGTGAAGCGGCCGAGCAGGAACGACCACAGCTCGACGAGGCAGAGCACCAGGGCGACGCCGCCCCAGCCGATCGCGGCCCGGCGCACCCGTCGGTGCCGCGCAGCCGGATCGTCGTCGGCCGCGCGCGGCGGCGGCCGCAGCCACGCCAGCGCGACCGCGACGACGCCGACGGCGCCGACCGCGAGACCCGCCAGCAGGCCGTGCCGCGGCGCGAGGGCCAGCGTCACCGCCACCACGCCCGCGACCGCGATCGCCGCGCTGATCGGGACCGAGGGGCGCCGCGCGCCGGCCGGCACCGCGCCGGCCGCGTCGAGGGCGAGCGCGACCGCCGCGACGCCGAAGACCGCGGCGTCGAACGGCTGGGCGCGGATCACCTGGACGGTGCCGATCGCGGCGAGGATGAAGATCCACGGCGCCGATCGCAGCCAGGCCCGCCCGCGCGCCCGCTGCTCGGTCATGGACCCGACGCTACCGCGCCGGCCGCGCCGCGCCCGCCGCCACGGCAGGCCGGGCTCGATCGGCGCTCAGTCCTCGGGCCCGACCGGGTAGTGGCTGGTGATCGCGATCCGGTTCCAGGCGTTGATGACGACGACGAGCCAGGCGACCGCCGCGTGCTGCCGCTCGTCGAGGTGGGCCGCAGGGTCGACGCCGCGGTCCGGCAGCCGGCCGTGGTCGCCGATCCGGGTGACCCGCTCGGTCAGCTGCAGCGCCGCGCGCTCCGCCTCGGTGAAGTACTGCGACTCCCACCAGGCCGCGATCACGGCGAGCCGCTCGGCGCTCTCGCCGTGCGCGATCGCGTCCGCGACGTGCATCCGCAGGCAGAAGGCGCAGCCGTTCAGCTGCGAGGCCCGGATCTTCACGAGCTCCACGAGCCTCGCGTCGAGCCCCGACTCGGCGGCGGCCCGCGCCGCGCGGTCGTCGAGCTCGAGCATCGCCTGGTAGACCGGCGGGTGGACCTCGCCCAGGTTCGGGTGGGTCATGACCGCGCCCGCTCCTGCGCTCCGACGGCGCTGGACGCCGCCCAGAGGTCGATCCCGAGCTCGGTCGCGTGCTCGTCGATCGCGGCGAGCTCGCCCTCGGTCAGCGGCGGCGCCGAGGCGGCGGCGAGGTTGGCGGCGAGCTGCTCCACGCTCGACGCGCCGACCAGCGCCGAGGTCACCCTGGCGTCCCGGAGCACCCAGCTCAGCGCCAGCTGGGCGAGGCTCTGGCCGCGGTCCGCGGCGATCGCCGACAGCGCGCGCAGCCGCGCCCTGGTGTCCTCGTCGAGCGGTGTGCTGCGCATCGAGCCGGGCGATGAGGCGCGCGAGCCGGCGGGGATGCCGTCCAGGTAGCGGTCGGTGAGCAGGCCCTGCGCGAGCGGCGAGAACGCGATGCAGCCCACCCCGAGCTCGCCCAGCACGTCGAGCAGGCCGTGCTCGACCCAGCGGTTCACCATCGAGTAGGAGGGCTGGTGGATGAGCAGCGGCGTGCCGAGCCCGGCGAGGATGCGCGCCGCCTCCCTGGTGCGCTCCGGCGAGTAGGAGGAGATGCCGACGTAGAGCGCCTTGCCCGAGGTCACGGCTGTGTGCAGCGCGCCCATCGTCTCCTCGAGGGGGGTCTCCGGGTCGGCGCGGTGCGAGTAGAAGATGTCGACCGTCTCGACGCCGAGGCGCCGCAGCGACTGGTCGAGCGAGGCGAGCATGTGCTTGCGGGAGCCCCACTCCCCGTACGGACCCGGCCACATGTCGTAGCCGGCCTTGGTGGAGATGACCAGCTCGTCGCGGTGCCCGCGCAGGTCGCCGCCGAGGATGCGCCCGAAGTGCTCCTCGGCGCTGCCGTGCGGCGGCCCGTAGTTGTTCGCCAGGTCGAAGTGGGTGACGCCGTGGTCGAATGCGTGCCGGACGATCGCGCGCTGGGTCTCGAAGGGCCGGGTCTCGCCGAAGTTCTGCCAGAGGCCGAGTGAGATCTCGGGCAGCTGCAGGCCGCTGCGCCCCACGCGGCGGTAGCGGGCGCCCTGGTAGCGGTCCGCGGCCGGGACGTGCTGGGTCGGGAAGTCGGGGACGTAGGTCATGCTCGCTCCTGGGGGGCTTCGGGGGCGCGGTGCCGCGCGGCGGCGGCGGGGTGGGTGCCGGGCAGCCGGCTCTCGCCGAACAGCCGCTGCCGCAGCGTACCGCCGACCGGCACGGGCGGCACGGCGCCGCGGGCGCGCAGCGCCGGGACGACGCGGTCGACGAAGTCGCGGTAGGAGCCGGGGCTGACGAACGGCGTGAAGTTGAAGCCGTCGAGGCCCGTGCGCTCGACGAGGTCGACCATCTCGTCCGCGATCTGCTCGCCCGAGCCGAGCAGGATGAACTCGCGCATGCCGCGGCGCGCGAATTCGGCGAACGCCTCGGCGGCGGTCGCGCCGTCGAAGCGGGTGAGCTGGGTGCGGCTCTGCTGGGTGGACAGCGAGGACACCTCGGTCTCGGGGGCGAGCGCCGCGAGGTCGATGCCGGTCATCTGCGCGAAGTACACCCGCGCCGCGTCCTCGTGCACGTAGGACAGGTAGTCGTCGAGCCGGCGCTGCGCGTCGGCGCGGTCGAGACCGACGACCGCGGAGAGGCCGGCGATCGCCTTCACCGAGGCGGGGTCCCGTCCGGCCTCCTCGACGAGCCGGTGCAGCGTGCGGACCTGCTCGGCGACCGCCTCGGCGTTCCGGCCCTGCACGAAGACGACCTCGGCGTTCCGGGCGGCGAAGGCGAGTCCGGCGGGCGAGGCGCCGGCCTGGAAGATGACCGGCGTGCGCTGCGGCGACGGCTCGCAGTTGAAGTAGCCCTCGACGTCGAAGTAGCGCCCGTGGTGGACGACCTTGTGCACCTTGGCCGGGTCGGCGTAGATGCGGCGGCGCTGGTCGGCGAGCACCGCGCCGTCCTCCCAGGAGCCCTCGAACAGCTCGTAGGAGAGCTGCAGGTACTCCTCGGCCACGGCGTAGCGCTCGTCGTGCGGGATGAGCCGCTCGGCGCCGAACAGGTCCTTGACGACGGTCGCCGTCGTCGTGACGACGTTCCACGCGATGCGCCCGCGGGTCAGGTGGTCGAGCGTCGCGAACCGCCGCGCGTTCGCGTACGGCGCCTCGTAGGTGCTCGAGCTGGTGACGGCGAAGCCGAGCCGGTCGGTGGCCAGCGCCAGCGCCGGGATGAGCAGCATCGGGTCGTTCTTCGGGATCTCCGCGGCCTGCTCGAAGGCGACGGCGGGCGTCTCTCCGTTCAGGTGCGGATAGCCGTAGGAGTCGGCGAGGAACAGGAAGTCGAAGCCGCCGCGGTCGAGCAGCCGGGCGAGCTCCACCCAGTAGTCGAGGTCGGTGTAGCGGACGGTGTGCTGCTCCGGATGCGCCCAGAGGCCCTGGCTGGTGAGGTTCACCCCGTTGATCTCGAATGCGCCGAGCACGATGCCGGTCATGCGCCCCTCCTCGTCGTCCGCGCGGTCATGCCGCCGCCTCGGCCGCGAGCCACGCGGCCAGGTCCGTCTCGAGCGCCGCGCGGCCGGTCGCGGACAGGCCGGGCACGAGGGCGCCGGCGCCGGCGAGGCCGGCCAGCGCCTCGTCGGAGAGCCCCCACACCTCGCGGGCGACCTCGTACTGCGCGACGACGTCGCTGCCGAGCCAGAGCGAGTCGTCGGCGTTCAGCGTCACCGGCACGCCCGCGGCCGCGAGCGCCGGGGCCGGGTGCGCCGCGAGCGCGGCGACGACGCCGAGCGCGACGTTCGACACCGGGCAGACGTCGAGCACGATCCGCTCGGCGGCCAGGCGGGCGACGAGCTCCTCGTCCTCGACGGCGCGCACGCCGTGCGAGATCCGGGTGGCGCCGAGCTCGTCGAGCGCCTCGCGGACGCTCTCCGGGCCGCCGGTCTGGCCGGCGTGCGAGACCACCTGGAGGCCGGCGTCCCGCGCGATGCGCGCGGCGCCGGCGAACCGCGCGAGGCCGGCCGGCTCGACGAAGCCGGCGGTGCCGAGGGCGGTGACGCCCCGGCCGGCGAGCACGGCGGCGATCCGGGCGAGCTCGGCGGCGATCGCCTCGTCCTGGTCGGTGTTGATGGTGAGGTTCGCGCCGACCTCGATGCCGTGCTCCGCGCCGGCCGCCTGCAGCGCGTCGACGGTCGCGCGGGCGACGGTCTCCAGCGATCCGAGTCGCGGCGCGTAGAGCTGCGGCTCGATCGCCGGCTCCAGGAAGCGGACGCCGGCCTCGGCCTCGGCGCGCACCAGCGCCCGGCACAGTCCGGCGAGGTCGTCGAGGTCCTCGACGAGCTGCGGGACGGTCCCGTACGCGTCGAAGAAGTCCCAGACCGTCTCGAAGCGGTCCGGGACGGCGAACGCGGCGCCCCGTCGCCGCGCGAGCGCCTGGACGGCGGGCAGCGGATAGGACCCGTCGAGGTGGACGTGCACGTGCACCTTCGGCAGCTCGCGCAGGGACCGGCTCACGAGCGCCACCGCCTCGCCGCGGAGCGCTCCAGTCGGCTCGCCCCCGCGTACGCGGCGACCGACAGGGCGACCGCGACGGCGACCGCCGCCCAGGACCCCGGCGTGTCCAGCGCGACGCGGCGCTCGCTGAGCAGCCGGCCGAGGCCGCCCTGGCCCATCAGCCACTCGGCGCTGATGCCGATCAGGATCGCGTTCGCCGCCGCGAGGCGCAGCGCCAGCAGCAGCGACGGCACCGACGCGGGCAGCGCGAGCCGGGCGAGCACGGTGAGCCGGCCGGCGCCGTGCAGCCGGAACACGTCGTCGCTGCCCGCCGGCCGCGCCCGCAGGCCGCTCAGCGCGAGCACGTACACCGGGAAGAACGCCATCAGCACGCAGGAGACGACGACCGTGACCGGGCCGTAGCCGAACACGCTGCCGACGATCGGGATGAACACCACGATCGGCACCGTCGGGATGAGCAGGGACAGCGGCGAGAGCATCGCGGACAGCCACGGCACGAGCGACACCACGACCGCCAGCAGCAGTCCGATCAGGCCGCCGATCGCGACGCCGCCCGCGGCGATCGCGAGCGTGATCCCGGCCGCGGCGAGGTAGTCCCCCGGGCCGGCGGCGAGCGCGCCGAGCACCGCGAGCGGGCTCGGCGCGACGATGAGCGGCACCTGGCCGAGGGAGATCCAGAGCTGCCAGAGCACGATCAGCGCGACCGGGACCGCGATCCCGAGCAGCACGCCGGTCGCCCGGCGCATCCGCGGCGCCTCGGCGCCCGCGACGCCCTCGCGGCCGAAGCGGCGGGACGCGAGCCGCTCCAGCGCGGTCGCGATCGCGTAGCCGGCCAGCGAGATGACGACGCAGACGACGGCCGCCGCCCAGAGCTGCGCGTACTGGATGTTCCGCATCGAGGAGACCATCACGACGCCGAGCCCGCGATCGGCGCCGAACCACTCGCCGAGCACGGCGCCGAGCAGCGCGGCCGGGACCGCCAGGCGCAGTGCGTCGGCGAGGGCGGGCGCGGCGCTCGGCAGCTGGAGCCGGAGGAACCGGACGCCCGCGGAGGCGCCGTGCAGGCGGAACACGTCCCGGCTGGAGGAGGCCGCGGAGCGGAAGCCGTCGCTCGCGACGACGACCGTGCTGAACAGCACCGAGAGCGCCGCGAAGACCTCCGGGATCACCGGGCGCGTCGGCAGGCTCATCAGCACCGGGCCGATCGCGACGATCGGGATCGCGTTGACGAGCACCGCGGTGCGCACCACGACGCTCGTCGTCGAGGGCAGGAACGCGGTGATCGCGGCGACCGCGAGGCCGATCGCGAGGCCGATCAGGCCGCCGACGAGGGCGCGCAGGCCGGTCGCCGAGGCGGCGCGGCCGAGCAGGTCGGCGCGGTCGACGAGCGTGCCGGCGACCTCGGTCGGCGGCGGGATCGAGCGGCCGAGCAGGTCCGTGACGCCGACCAGCTGCCAGAGCGCGAGCAGCAGCAGGACGCCGAGCACCCCGAGGCCGAGCCGGGCGCCGAGGCGCGTGCTCACGCCGGCTCCCCCGCCGCCGCGGTGGGATCGTCCTCGTCGAGGGCGGCGGTGAGCTCCGCGGCCAGGCGGAGGAAGCCGGGGTCGGCGAGGATCGACCGCTCGCGCTGGCGCGGGAACGGCACCGGCATCGTCAGCTTGACCCGGCCGGGCCGCCCGGTCATGACGACCACGCGATCCGCGAGGAACAGCGCCTCCTCGACCGAGTGGGTCACGAGCAGCGTCGTCGAGCGCTCCGCGTCCAGGATGCGGGCGAGCTCGACGTTCAGCCGGTGGCGGGTGACCGCGTCGAGCGCGCCGAACGGCTCGTCGAGGAGCAGGACGCGCGGGCGCAGCACGAGCGATCGGGCGATGGACACGCGCTGGCGCATGCCGCCGGAGAGCTCGCCGGGGCGGGCGCGGGCGAAGCCGGAGAGCCCGACCAGCTCGATGAGCGCCTCGATGCGCTCCGGCTCGACGCGGCGCCGGGTCAGGCGGTACGGCAGCGCGATGTTGTCCCGGACGGAGAGCCACGGCAGCAGCGCGTTGTCCTGGAAGGCGACCGCGAGCCCTCCGTCCCGGCCGAGCCGCTGCGGCTTGGTGCCGTCGACGGCGACCGAGCCCTCGTCGGCCCGCTCCAGCCCGGCGGCGATGCGCAGCACGGTCGACTTGCCGCAGCCGGAGGGGCCGAGCAGGGCGACGAACTCGCCTCCGGAGACCTCGAGCGAGAAGTCGTCCAGGGCCTGGACCTGCGTCGAGCGGGAGACGAAGCGCTTCCGGATGCCGGACAGCGCGATGCCCGTCGGTGCCATGGACCGTCCTCCCGAGGTGTGTCGAGCCGACTGTAGGCGCAGCGCCGCATCGGTCTCCAATGCGCGTGCCCACTGATGTCATAAGATCGGTGAATAACCTCCGCCGAGCCCTGGAGGCGGCCGTGCTGGACCTCGAGCTGCTGCGCCGGTTCGTCGCCGTCGTCGACACGCGCTCGTTCACGATCGCGGCACGGGAGCTGCGGATCTCGCAGCCGGCGCTGAGCCAGGGCATCGCCCGGCTGGAGCGGGAGCTCGGCTGCCGCCTCGTCGAGCGGAACCGTCGTGACCCGAGCACCGGCGTGCTCGTGACGGCCGCGGGAGCCACGCTGCTGCCCGAGGCGCTCGCGCTGATCGCCGCCGCCGAGCGCGCCGAGGCCCGCACGCGCCGCGCCGCGAGCAGCCCGCGGCGGCAGGTCATCACGATCGGCTTCTCCCCCGGCACGCCCCCCGCGCTGCTCGACGCGGCGCTCACCTCCGGCGCGGACGGCATCGAGGTGGTCGCCGTGCAGCTGGCGTGGGGGCGCGAGCACGAGGCGCTCGTCGACGGCTCGGCGGACCTGGCGCTGCTGCAGTACCCGCTCGGCGCCGAGCTGCCGCAGTGCGTGCTGCGCGAGCTCGCGCGCGTCGACCGGGTCGCGCTGCTGCCCGTCGACCACCCGCTCGCCGCCCGTCCCGAGGTGCGGCTCGCCGATCTCGCCGGGGAGCCGATCCTCGACCCCGGCTTCGAGGACGGCCCGGTCGGGTTCCGCGAGCTCTGGCTGGGCCTGCCCCGTCCCGAGGCCGCGCCGATCGGGCGCGTCGTCGGCCCGCCGAAGGCGACCGTCGACGAGATGTACGCGTTCGTCGCCGCGCACCGCGGCATGGCGATCACGACCGCGGCGGTGCCCGACGTCTACCAGCGCGGGGACGTCGTCGCCCGCCGGATCGTCGACCTCGACGCCGTCGCGCTCGGCCTCGGGCTGCTCGCCGGAGATCGCCGCGCGGGCGTGCTGCGGACGGCGTCGGCCATGGTGGAGCGGATCACGGCGCAGGGCGGTTGAGCCCGTCACCCGCCCCGGCTCGGGCCCGGAGCCGACGTCATTCGATCCGCTTATGAGCGCATTGGCACAACGGATTGGAGTCGCGGGGCGACGGCTGCCTAGAGTCGCAGCGACCCTCCCCGCACCCTCGAAGGAGACCGCCGTGCCTCGGATCCGATCCCGCGCCCTCGCCGGCGTCGTCGCCCTCGCCGCCGCGGGGCTCGCTCTCGTCGGCTGCTCGGGCGGCGGGAACGCGCCCGGCCCGGAGGGCGCCACCGCCATCTCGTTCCAGCTCGACTGGGTCAAGGACACCGGCTTCGCGGGCATGTTCGTCGCGGACGCCGACGGCTACTACGCCGAGGAGGGGCTCGAGGTCGATTTCCTGGACGGCAGCGACGTGGCCTCGACCGCGGCGGTCATCGCCGGCGGCGGCGCGGAGATCGGCATCGTCTCGAACCTCGCGCGCTTCGTCGACGCGATCGGCACCGGCGCCGACCTCGTCGTCGTCGGCGCGCTCTACCAGCAGTCGCCGGCCGGCCTGATGACCGTGCCGCCGCTGACGGTGAAGAGCGCCGAGGACCTCGTGGGCCTGCGCATCGGCACGGACGAGTCCGGCACCGCCGACATCGACACGCTGTTCAAGGTCAACGGACTGCAGCCCGACTGGGAGGACGTCCGCGTCGGCTACGACGCCGCGCCGCTGTTCGACGGCCAGATCGACGCGTACTACGCCTATGTCACGAACCAGCCGATCCCCTACCAGCTGCAGGGCATCGACGTGAACACCGTGACCTTCGCGGACCTCGGCTTCGAGTCCTACGCTGGGCTGATCGTCACGACCCGCTCCTTCTTCGAGGAGCACCGCGACGCCGTGGTCGGCTTCGTGCGCGCCACCCAGCGGGGCTGGCAGGCGACGATCGACGACACCACCGCGGCGGCGAAGACGGTCATCGCCTCCTACGGAGCCGACCTCGGCCTCGACGAGCCGACCCAGGTCGCCTCGCTCGACGCGATGATCCCGCTCATCCAGAGCGCCTACACCGCCTCGAACGGCCTGCTCGCGATGGACCCCGCGGCGCTCGCCGGGCCGATGACCGACGCGCTCGTCGCCTCCGGCCGCACCGGCCTGCCGGACTTCGGCAAGGTGTTCGACGCCACGGTGGTCAAGGACGCGAAGAAGTAGCGGGCGGGCAGCGCCGGTCGTGGCGCCCCGTCGAGACCGATCGGGAGTGCGGCCTCGGCTCGGGCTCTGGCCCGGCTCGCGGAGACCGACGATGTAGGCGTGCATCGCTGGCACGCCGATCGAGTGGGTGTCTAGGGCGATGCGGGCGCCATGTCGGGGAAAGCGAGGGATTTGAGCCTGCGACCCCTTGGAGGGTTTCTCGGGGTCTCGCCTTAGCTCGCTTGGCCTCGGAATCCGCCGGGATTCCTAGTCTGATCAGGGATTCCAGGCTGACGCCGTGGGGCTAGTGTATCGGGTCGGCTCGGGGTGGATCGAGTGATTTCGGGGAGTAAATGCCGGGTTTCTGGTGGGGGTCAAATCGCGCTGCGGAACCGGGCCGCAAGGATCGAGGTCGTTGCCTCGACGTCGACGGTGCCGGTCGATGCACTCAGCTTGTCGACGAGCTTCTTCGGCCAGAGCACTTCGACGCCACGCAGCCTGAAGGAGCCCCCGATCAGCGGCCAGTCCGCTTCCACGAAGCAAAGGGCCCCAATGACCGGGACGGCGTCCGCCATGGAGCGGACCTGCTCGACCTGCCACTCGACGCCGTCGACGAGCTTGGTCTTGTCGCGGCCTCCGACGACGAGCTTCTCGACTCGTGGACGCAGGATTCCGCCCTCGACGCGCAGCTCCGGCCGGCCCTTGTAGCGCTTCGAGTCGACCACCCAGATGCCGCCCGGCGTGATAACAAGGTGGTCGATGTTGGCGCGGGTACCCGGGATTCGGCGGTCGTGCAGCACGCGAATCTTCGCTGAGGCGATGCCATCCAGACCGGCACCGACGCGCTCCTCCCCCGCCGCGCCGCTGCTCCAAGCACGGGTGCTCTGAGGCTCATCGGAGAGCGCGACGGCGATGCCGCCGAAGCGCCCCCACCGTTGACGAATGTGCTGCTCGTCCTTGGCTCGGCGGCGCTCATACTCGCGGCGGGCCGAGCCGCCGGCGGTTCCCTGCTCCTCGTCCATTGCCCCTCCGCCGGCCCGTGCCCGCAGGAATAGTCTTCCAAACAAACTACGCGGGTCCGATTCCCGTCCGCCCCTCCACATCCGGCCAGAAATGGAAACCGATTCCGGCGTACTCGCCGGTGTACGGCACGGAGACGCTGGTCGAAAACCTCGCCTCACGTGGAGGCAGGCGTCGCGCGCCAGACGTCATCGATCGGCCGGCCCTAGGGCGGCCCCTCGCCCTATTGTCCCGCGACCACAAGCTGTATGCCCGGCGTGAGCGGACATGGCGTGAAACGCGGCAGTATTGGTGGTGTCTTTCGGCCTGCTCCATGGATAACTTGTGACCAAATCTGCGTTCTCTGCGAAATCGATTTCCCGTCAACGCTTCAACGCGTTCGCCGGCTATGCGCGACGTCCGGAGTTGCCGCTATTCGGTGAGGAAGTCGAGTGGTTCGAGGCTGGTGAAGCTGAACTATTCGCCGCAATGATTCGCGACACCGACAACGAGTACTCGGTAGTCCTGATGGCTGCGGATCTCAGTGGTCGGTACAGATGGATCGGACAAACGGCGTTCGTCGCGTCTGCCGACGAGGCTCGGACCGATGTCGACACACGTGCTTGTGAGGTCCTCGAGGATCTCGATCGCCGTCGGGTCCAAGGCGACGAGGGCAAGCCGATCGATTTTTTCGTCCCGGAGGTTGCTGAGGCGAGGTTGGACCCCGGGTTCGTCCAACTCGCGAATTCGGACGGATGGCGGGCGGCGCGTGAGCTGGTCGGCATTTTCATGCGCTGGTACGAGAACCAAGACGGGAACTTCGTGCAGCAGTTCCAATCCGACGGGTTCGATGCTCGGGTATGGGAGTTGTATCTGTTCGCGACGCTTGTGGAGGCCGGCCACGAGGTCGTCCAGCCGTCCCCCGCTCCTGACTTCCGAGCTCGAAGCCTAGTCGGCAGGGTGCTTGTCGAGGCCACGACGATCAATCCGTCCAGGGATGCGAGCGGAGCGCTGCTGCCATCCATGCGACCGACGACCCGAGCAGCTGTCCAGGACTACGTTGACAACTACCTGCCGATCCGTTTTGCCGGACCGCTCACGGCCAAGCTCGGAAAGCATTATTGGGAGAAGCCGTGGTGGGAGTCCCTCCCGTTCGTGATCGGGATCCAGGACTTCCACGAGCCTATGTCGATGACCTATAGCGGCCAGTCTCTCGCGCGCTACCTCTACGGCGCCGGCGAGGAGGGTCAGCCGGGCGAACCGGCTACACCCGTGACGCATCACACCTGGGGCGAGAAGGTCATCGACTCGAACTTCTTCGCCGAGCCGGGGTCCGAGCATGTCTCGGCAGTGCTGTTCAACGCGAACGGCACGCTCTCGAAGTTCAATCGGATCGGCACCGGCGCAGGCCTCGGAGAGAGCAGGGCGAAGATCCTTCACTCTGGTCATGAGCTACAGCCGGACGGATGGGTTGCGTTCGCGCGTGAGGTCTCGGAGGGCTACGAGGAACGCTGGATCGACGGTCTACAGATCTACCACAACCCCAATGCCCTACATCGCCTCGACCCCGACCACTTCCCCGACGCCGCCCACTACTGGTGGGAGGATGGACGGGTTCGGGGAGTGCTGCCCGTCGGGCATTTGCTCGCGTCGAAGACGGCCGTCATCAACTTGGTCTAGCCGTAGCCAACACTTCGTCCATTCCATGCGACCTAAGGTCGCCTATGCGTGGGAGCCGTAACGGGCCAGCATCTCCGCTACGCCCTCCCACTGAGCCGCGTTCCAACTCTTGTACCACCTCGGGCGATGCTGCGGTCACCGCAAGAGCGGCGTGGAGCCTCTCAGAGCATGAATCCGAGGAAGCCGATCAGCACGGCCGCGGCGATGAACCAGATCCAGTACCGCGAGGCCCGAGGGACGGAAGGCGCGATCAGCTGGATCGGCCGGGGCGGAGCGGGAACGAGGTCATGGTCCTCGTCGGTGTCGATGGACGCGGCATAGGCCTCCTCGCCGGGAGCGTCGTATCCGGGCAGGCCAGATGGGTTACCGGGAATGTAGCCGCGATCGTTCACCATCCACCTCCAGTCACAAGTCAAGTCTCGCCAAGACCCCCGACATCCCCGTGGTTTCCGCACCGACCTCGACCCGGCTGC
>MKVN01000040.1:80782-80879 GCA_001898855.1 Micrococcales bacterium 73-13 | reverse complement strand
GTCACCAGCGGGTGCCCGGCGGCGGCGAGGATGGCCTTGCCCTCCTCGACCTGGTTGCCGTCGAGTCGCACCACGAGCGGCTTGGTCGCGCGGTCCC
>MKVN01000040.1:37827-80748 GCA_001898855.1 Micrococcales bacterium 73-13 | reverse complement strand
GACGGCGACGCAGGAGGTGATCCCGCCGAACACGTTCACGAACACGCTCCTGACCTGCTCGTCGCCCAGGATGACGTCGAGGCCGGCGGCCATGATCTCCGCGGAGGCGCCGCCGCCGATGTCCAGGAAGTTCGCCGGCTTCACGCCGCCGTGCCGCTCGCCGGCGTAGGCGACGACGTCGAGCGTCGACATGACGAGGCCCGCGCCGTTGCCGATCACGCCGACCTGCCCGTCGAGCTTGACGTAGTTGAGGTCGTGCGCCTTCGCCTTCGCCTCGAGCGGGTCGGCGGCGCTCTTGTCCTCGAGCGCGAGGTGGTCCTCGTGACGGAACTCCGCGTTGTCGTCGAGCGAGACCTTGCCGTCGAGCGCGATCACGTCGCCCGAGCCGGTGAGCACCAGCGGGTTGACCTCGACCAGCGTCGCGTCCTCGCCGGTGTAGACCTCGTAGAGCTTGACGAAGACCGGGGCGACCTTGTCGACGATCTCGGCGGGGAACCTCGCGGCGACCGCGATCTCGCGCGCCTTCTCGGGCGTGATGCCGACGGCCGGGTCGACCTCGACGCGGGCCAGCGCCTCGGGCCGCTCCTCGGCGAGCTGCTCGATCTCCATGCCGCCCTCGTAGCTGGCGAGGCTGAGGTAGGACCGGTTGGCGCGGTCCAGGAGCACCGAGAAGTAGTACTCCTGGGCGATGTCCGCACCCGCGGCGACCATCACGCGCCCGACGACGTGCCCCTTGATGTCGAGCCCGAGGATCGACTTCGCGGCCTCGTAGGCGTCGTCCGGGGTCTTCGCGACCTTGACGCCGCCGGCCTTCCCGCGACCGCCGGTCTTGACCTGGGCCTTGACGACGGTGACGCCGCCGAGCCGCTCCGCGGCGGCGCGCGCCTCCTCGGGGGTGTCCGCGACGATGCCGGCGAGCACGGGGACCCCGTACTTCTCGAAGAGGTCACGGGCCTGGTACTCGAACAGATCCACTGCGGTCCTTAGGGCTCAAGTTAGGGCTCAAGGGAATCGGGCCGCCAGACAGCCTACCCCCGTCGCAGCGCCGGCCGGATCGCTCCGGCCTCGGACGGCGCCCCGCGCCGCGGCATAGGCTTGCGGCATGAGCGTCAGCGCAGAACTCGATCTCCTCGCCGGGGTGCCCGGTCAGCTGTTCATCGGCGGCCGATGGGTCGACGGCGAGCAGGGCGGCACGATCCCCGTCCACGACCCGTCGACCGGCGCGGTCATCAAGGAGATCGCCGACGCGACGCCGGCCGACGGCGTCCGCGCGCTGGACGCCGCGGTGGCCGCCCAGGAGTCGTGGGCCGCGACCGCGCCCCGCGCCCGGGCCGAGCTGCTGCGCAGGGCCTTCGACCTGCTCGTCGAGCGGCGGGAGGAGTTCGCGCTGCTCATGACGCTGGAGATGGGCAAGCCGCTCGCGGAGGCCCGCGGCGAGGTGAACTACGGCGCCGAGTTCCTGCGCTGGTTCTCCGAGGAGGCGCCGCGCATCCACGGCCGCTACGGGCTGAACCCCGAGGGCACCGGCCGGATGGTCGTCTCGCAGCGCCCCGTCGGCCCCTGCTACCTGGTGACGCCGTGGAACTTCCCGCTCGCGATGGCCACCCGCAAGATCGCGCCGGCGCTCGCCGCCGGCTGCACCTCGGTCGTCAAGCCCGCGACGCTGACGCCGCTGACCACGCTGGCCTTCGCCGCGCTGCTCGAGGAGGTCGGCCTGCCGGCCGGCGTCGTGAACGTCGTGACCTCGTCCTCGGCCTCGCGGCTCTCCGCGCCGATCATCGCGGACCCGCGGCTGCGCAAGCTGTCCTTCACCGGCTCCACCGAGGTCGGCGTCCGGCTCATGGAGCAGGCGGCCAAGGGCGTGCTGCGGGTCTCGATGGAGCTCGGCGGGAACGCGCCGTTCGTGGTGTTCGACGACGCCGACCTGGACAAGGCGGTCGAGGGCGCGATGCTCGCCAAGTTCCGGAACATCGGGCAGGCCTGCACGGCGGCGAACCGCTTCATCGTGCACGAGTCGGTCGCCGAGGCCTTCGCGGCGAAGGTGCAGGAGCGGATCTCGGCGTTCAAGGTCGGGCGCGGCACCGAGGACGGCGTGACGATCGGCCCGCTCGTCGACGACAACCAGGTGCACGCGACCGACGAGCTGGTCCAGGACGCCATCGGCAAGGGCGCCAGGGCGGTGCTCGGCGGCGCCCCGATCGCCGGAGAGGGCACGTTCTACGCGCCGACGCTGCTGACCGACGTCACCCCGGACGCCCGGCTGCTGCGCGAGGAGATCTTCGGCCCGGTGCTCGCGATCACGACGTTCTCGACCGAGGACGAGGCGGTCGCCCTCGCCAACGGCACCGAGTACGGGCTCGTCTCCTACGTCTTCACCGAGGACCTCGCCCGCGGCCACCGCATGATCGACCGCCTCGACACCGGCATGATGGGCCTCAACACGGGGCTCGTGTCGAACGCGGCGGCGCCGTTCGGCGGGGTCAAGATGTCCGGCATGGGCCGGGAGGGCTCCTTCGAGGGCATCCACGAGTACCTCGACACGAAGTACACGCTGATCCCCGTCTCCTGAGGAGCCGGGGCGGGATCAGACCGTGCCGCGCGTCGCGTCGCCGTAGCCGAGGGGGACGAGGGCCTCGACCACCGGCGGCCGCTCCTCGAACTCGGCCTTGGCCGCCCGGTAGGCGAGGACCGGCTCGCCGACGGCATGCGCGTCGAGGTCGGCCTGCGTCGCCCACTTCTCGATCAGCACCAGGCTGCCGTCCGGCGCCTCATGGCCGGCGTAGAGCTCGCACCCCCGCTCCGCGTGGATGGCGGGGCTCGCCGCCTCGAGCGCGGCGAGGAAGTCGGCCTTGCGGCCGGGCTTCGGGAACAGGCGGGCGACGACGACGATGCTCATGCTCCGATGCTAGGCGGGTCGGCGGCGCGCCGCACGACCGCGCTCCGACGCGCGGCGCCCCCGATGCTCGCGCAGCGGACCCGCGCACCGCTACAGTGCCCGCATGGCCATCGGGGCGGGGGGCGTCGTCCGCGGCGCGCTCGTGGCGCTCGGCGTCGCGATCGTCGCCGTCGCGGGGATCGGCGGGACCGCCGCGAGCGCTCGGGCCGATGCGTCGGCGTGCGCCGACTCCTCCTTCGCCGGGCCCGGCCGGGAGCTGTTCGTCGCCGACCCGGGCCACGTCCCGCCGCCGATGCGCGGCATCGTCCCGGACTGCCAGTCCCGCATCGCCGGCCAGCCCTGGGACGAGGGCTTCTCCTACACGACGCTGTTCGTCGACACCGACTTCGCCCAGGCGCAGCGGGTGCTGCGCGCGTTCACCGACGCCGGATGGCTCACCGGCCCGGTCGACCAGCCGATCGTGACCGTCGACGTCGGCGACGGCTCGCTCGTCGCGCTGTCGCTCGCGCAGGCGCTCGCCCTGCCGTCGGCCGACGCGATGCGCTACCGGGCCGGGGATCCGGCGCACCCGGACGCCTTCGTCGAGCTGTCCTACGCCGACGGGGCGCGCTACGTGCTCGACCCGGCGCTGGCCGGCGCCGTCCTCCAGGTCGACGTGTACGGGGCTCGGCCCTGGTCCGCCGACGGCGTCGACGACCCCAGCGTCCTCAGCACGCTGCGCACCATCCCGCAGGCGCTGCCAACGCCGACCCAGACGGCGGTGATCGCCGGCTCGGCCATCGTGCTGACCCTCGTGCTCGGCTGGCCGTCGGCGCTGCTCAACTCGGTCGTCGGCGCCCGCTACCAGCGGCTGGTGCACTTCCTGACCACCCGCCGTCGGCGCCGTGCGCCGGGGCAGGAGGCCGCCGCGGCCCCCGCGACCGAGCCCGCGCCGCCCCGGACCATCCGGCGCTCGGGGCTGCCCGGATGGCTCATCTGGCCCGGCTTCGCGCTCGCGGCGATCATCGGCGCCTTCGTCGATCCGGACTTCGGCTGGAACGCGATGTCGCTGCGGGTCGTGATCACGCTGTTCTGCTCGTTCCTGGTCTTCAACCTCGTGACGTGGGCGATCGTCCGCGCGGTCGCCCGCCGCCTCCAGCCGGACTCCGCGCCCTACCTGCGGTTCCGCTGGGGCTCGCTGGTCATCGTCGCCCTCGCGGTGCTCGTCGCCCGCCTGCTCGAGCTCGAGCCGGGCGTCATCTTCGGCCTGGTCGCGGGCATCGCCTACGCGGCGACGCTCACCGCGGCCCGGAGCGCGGTCGTCACCCTCGTCGGATCGGCGATCTCCGTCGCGTTCGGCGCGATCGGCTGGATCGGCTACTCGCTGCTCGCGCCGGTGGAGACGGACCAGTTCGCGATCGTCTTCCTGGTCGAGTTCCTCGCCGGCATGACGATCAAGGGGGTGTCATCGCTGCCGCTCGCGCTGCTGCCGATCGCCGGGCTCGACGGCGGGCGCATCTTCGGCTGGCGGCGGCTCGTCTGGGGCGCGGCCTACGCGGTCGGGCTCGCCGCGTTCATGCTGGTGCTCCTGACGATCCCGAAGTCCTGGGGCGAGATCCCCGGCGACTTCCTGCGCTGGCTGCTGCTGTTCGGCGCCTACGCGCTGCTCGCGATCGTCGTCTGGATCGTCCACCTGGTCGCCGTCAAGCGCCGTCCGCTGCCGCCCGAGGCGGAGCAGGGCGACCAGCCGGACGCGATCACGCTCGACTGAGGCGAGCGCTACAGCTTCGCGATCGGGGCGACCTTCACGAGCAGGCGCTTGCGACCGCGCGACTCGAACTCGACCTCGGCGACGGTCCTCGGGCCGTTCTCGACGACGTTCACGACCCGCCCCTCGCCGAAGTCGTCGTGGCGGATGCGGTCGCCGACGGCGAGCCGGAGGTCGCCGTTGTCGCGGATCGCGCCGACCGCGGACCTCCACTCGGTCTTCGGCCTCGTCGACTCACCGAGCGCGCGCGCCGGCCGGTCCGGCCCGCCCGAGCCGGTCCGCCCCGACGTCCTCGACAGGCCCGTTCCGGCGCGGCCGCCCGACCCCCCTCGGAAGCCCAGCTCGCCTCCGCCGCCGAAGGCTCCGCCGCCGGAGTCGCGCCAGTCGATGAGCTCGCCGGGGATCTCGGCGAGGAACCGCGACGGCATCGCGACCGACACGTCCCCGTAGGCGGCGCGGGAGGTCGCGAGCGACAGGAAGAGCCGCTTCCGGGCGCGGGTGATGCCGACGTAGAACAGCCGCCGCTCCTCGGACAGGCCGCCGGGCTCGTTGAGGCTGATGCGGTGCGGGAGCAGCGACTCCTCGATGCCGGTGATGAAGACCGCGTCGTACTCGAGCCCCTTCGCGGTGTGCAGGGTCATGATCGTGACCTTGCCGCCGGCGTCCCCCTCCAGCTCGTCGGCCGCGGCGAACAGCGCGACGTTCGTCAGGTAGTCGATCGTGGTGCCCTCGGGGAACTGGACGCGGAACTCCTTCGCCTGCGAGACGAGCTCGTCGAGGTTCTCCGCCCGGGCCTGGTCCTGCGGGTCGTCGGAGCCGGCGAGCGCGGCGTGCAGCCCCGACTTGGCGAGCAGGTGGACGAGCACCTCGTGCGGCGGGCGGGCGGGGATCCGGTCCTCGCCGTCGCCGACGACGCCGGTCGCCAGCAGCGCCGCCTCGTCGATGAGCCGCGAGAGGTCGCCGAGCGCGAGGGTGACCCGCGGCCCGAGGCCGAGCTCCTCGGGCTCGCGGATGACCTCGCGCAGCGGCACGCCCTCCCGGTCGGCCTTCGCCTGCAGCGCGGCGACGGTCGCGTCGCCGACGCCGCGCTTCGGCGTGTTGACGATGCGGCGCAGCGCCAGGTCGTCGTCCGGGTTGACGGCGAGCGTGAGGTAGGCGAACGCGTCCTTCACCTCGGCGCGCTCGTAGAACCGCGTGCCGCCGACCAGGCGGTACGGCACGCCCTCCCGGATGAACACCTCCTCGAGCGGACGGGTCTGCGCGTTCGTCCGCACGAAGACCGCGATCTGCGGATGGCCGACGCCCGAGCGGCGCAGCGCCTCGATCTCGTCGGCGACGAACTGCGCCTCGTCGTGCCCCGAGTAGCCGGTGTAGCCGATGATCCGATCGCCGGCGCCGACGTCGGTGAAGAGGCTCTTCGCCTTGCGGTCGAAGTTGTTCGCGATGACCGCGTTCGCGGCGTCGAGGATGGTCTGGGTCGAGCGGTAGTTCTGCTCGAGCAGGATGGTGTGCGCGCTCGGGAAGTCCTGCTCGAACTCGACGATGTTCCGGATGTCGGCGCCGCGGAAGGCGTAGATCGACTGGTCCGAGTCGCCGACCACGGTCAGGCTCGCGGCCGGGATCGACCCGTCCGCGTCGCGCAGCCCGCGCTGGAAGCCGTGCAGCGCCTCGACCCGGTCGGCGACCTCGGCGTCCACCGGCGCGGTGAGCTCCCGGATGAGCGCGTACTGCGCGTGGTTGGTGTCCTGGTACTCGTCGACCAGGACGTGCCGGAACCGTCGCCGGTAGAGCGCGGCCACCTCCGGGAAGGCACGGAACAGGTAGACCGTCTCGCCGATGATGTCGTCGAAGTCGAGCGCGTTCGCCCGGCGCAGCGCCGCGGTGTAGCGCCGGTAGAGCTCGAGGAACCCGAGCTCCCGCGGATCCGAGTCGTCGACGCCGCGCGCGAAGGCGTCGAGGTCGGTCAGCTCATTCTTCAGTCGGGATATACGGGAGAGGACGCCGCCCGGCGTGAAGCCGAGGGCGTCCGCGTCGAGCTCGCGGATGAGCCGCTTGACGAGCGCCTTCGAGTCGGCGGCGTCGTAGATCGTGAACCCGCTCTTGTAGCCCATCGCCTCGGCCTGCCGGCGGAGGACGCGGACGCAGGCGGAGTGGAACGTCGAGATCCACATGCCGTCGGCGGCATGCGTGCCGACGAGCTGCTCGACGCGCTCGCGCATCTCGGCGGCCGCCTTGTTCGTGAAGGTGATCGCCAGGATCTGGCTGGGGAACGCCTCCCTCGTCGAGAGCAGGCCGGCGATCCTCCGGGTGAGCACCGACGTCTTGCCCGAGCCCGCACCGGCGACGATGAGCAGCGCCTGGCCGCGGTACTCGACGGCTTCGCGCTGCCGCGGGTTCAGGCCCGCCAGGAGCTGCGCGTCGATCACCCGACCACCCTAAGCGCCGCCGACGACCTCCCGGACGAGATCGGGGTGGTCGGCGAAGACGCCGTCGACCCCGGTCGCGAGCAGCTCGGCGTACTCGCCGCGCCAGTCGCCCCAGGCCGCGGGGTCGTCGCCGAGGCGGTGCCGCTCCGCGAGGAAGGCGTTCTCCGGCCGGAGGGTCCAGGTGTAGACGGCGAGACCGGCCTCGTGCGCGTCCCGCACCAGCCGCTCGCCGCCCGCTGCCAGCAGCAGCGCCTTGTCGTAGCTGACGCCGTCGATCGAGTCGGGCAGCGCGCCCGGGTCGACCGGCGTCTCCGAGAGGAGGACCGTCGTCGCGGCGAGCCCGCGATCCCGCGCCTCGACCAGCGCGGCGAGCTCGAAGCACTCGACGACCAGGCGCTCGGGCGGCACCCGGTCGCCGAGCTCCGCGAGGAGCAGCCCGACCATGTCGAACCCCAGCTCCGCGAGCTCCGCCGGATGCTTCAGCTCGGCGACCAGCACCATGTCCGCCGGCAGCAGGTCGAGCAGCTCGGAGAGCCGCAGGATCGGGTCCTCGCCGTCGTGGGCGGCGGAGGCGGGGCGCAGCTCCGGGAGCCGCTCGCGCGCCCGGAGCCGGGAGAGCTCCTCCCAGGTGAGGTCGACCGTGAACCAGCCGGTGACCGGCTCGCCCTCGAAGACGCGCGTGCGCCGCCGGTCGGCGAGCTCGGCGTGGTCCGCGACGTCCGTCGTGTCGGAGATCTCCGGCTCGTGCCGCACCACGAGGACGCCGTCGGCGGTCGGCACCAGGTCCGGCTCGATCGCGTCGGCGCCGAGCTCGACGGCGAGCCGCACGGCCGAGGCGGTGTGCTCCGGGCGATGGCCGCTCGCGCCGCGGTGGGCGATGACGAGGACCATGGAGCAAGGCTAGGACCGCGGGTACCCTGTCCGCATGACGAGCTGCGAGCGCTGCGGCGCCGAGCTGCAGCCCGGCGCGCGGTTCTGCGTGATGTGCGGGGCGCGGGTCGAGCCCGCCCCGGCGCCGGCCGTCGCGACCTCGACGCTGACCGGCAGCGGCCTGGCGATCGCGTTCTCCACGGCCGCCCTCTGCGCGGCGATCGCCGGCGGCCTCTTCGTGCTTGTCAGGTCCCTCCTCTAGCCTGTTGGCATGCAGAACCCCGCATTCCGGAACGAGGCCTTCAAGTCGGACGGCCAGGGCGCCGTCGCGACCATGACCGCCCAGCAGCTCCAGGACCTCTACGACCAGCCGTCGGCGCAGCGCATCGCGACCGAGCCGATGACGATCCAGGACACGCTCGTGAAGTCGGGGCTGACCTTCGCGATCCTCATCACCGGGGCCGTGATCGGCTGGATCGCGACCTCGACGGCGCTGCAGAGCGGATCCTCCGGCACGGCGGTCGGGATCTTCGTCGGCGCCGGCCTGGTAGCCCTCGTGCTCGGCTTCGTGAACGTGTTCAAGCGTGAGCCCTCGCCGGCGCTGATCCTGCTCTACGCGGCGGCGCAGGGCGTGCTCGTCGGCGGCATCTCGATGTTCTACGAGGTGATGGAGCCCGGCATCGTCTTCCAGGCGGTGCTCGCGACCCTGGTCGTGGTCGGCGTGACGCTCGCGCTGTTCGCGAGCGGGAAGATCCGCGCCTCGAAGCGGGCCACGAAGATCTTCCTCATCGTGATGGTCGCCTACCTGCTGTTCTCGGTGATCAACATCGTGCTCATGATGACCGGCGCCGTCGCCGACCCGTGGGGGCTGCGCGGCTCGGTGACCATCGCGGGCATCCCGCTCGGCGTCATCCTCGGCATCCTCGCGGTGCTGCTCGGCGCCTACTCGCTCGTGCTGGACTTCGACTTCGTCCAGCAGGGCGTCCGCAACGGCGCGCCTCGGAAGTACGGCTGGACCGGCGCCTTCGGCATCATGGTCACGGTCGTGTGGCTCTACCTCGAGATCCTGCGGCTCATCGCCATCGCACGGAGGTGAAGCGGGGGACCACGCCGCGCCCGGTCTTCTTCTCGGCCTGGGCATGGCTGGTCCTCGCCCCCTACCTGGTCATCGCCCTCGGCGGGATGGAGACGGCGCCGACCGTCTCGCTCTGGTGGCACGGCGCGGCGGTGGCGGCGATCGTGCACGCGGCACTGCTCGGCGTCTTCCTCGGCCTCGGCGCGATCGAGACGGCGGTCGCCTCGCGTCCCAGGGCGCGCTGGACGGTCGTCGCCGTCGCGCTGCTGGCGATCGCGGTCGGGCGGCCGGCGCTCGTCTCGGCGCTGCAGCACGCGTTCGGCCTGGACCTGGTCGAGACGCAGACCTGGATCCGGTTCCTGCTCAACCTGTTCGTCATCGCCACCGGCTGCGCGCTCATCTACGGCCTGCGCGAGTCGCTCGCCCGACGCGAGGACGGCCGGCAGCGGCTGCTCGTCGTGCTCACCACCATCCAGGCCCAGGCGGACCGGATCGAGGCGACCGCCGATCGCGTCGCCGACGAGTTCCAGCGGGAGGTCCGCGGTCCGGTGCTCGAGGCGCTCGACGCGCTGGTCCCCCGTCGCCTGCCGCCGGCGGAGCTCTCCGACGAGCTGCGCCAGGTCGCGCACGACGTGGTGCGGCCCCTGAGCCATCGCGCCTCGGACGTGGACCTCGGGGACGCGCTCGGCGACGTCGGGATCGATCCGGCGGCGGTCGAGCCGCAGCCGGTGGTCCGCGGCGAGCTCCACCAGTCGAGGATCGCCCCGGCCGCCGCCTGGCTCACCACGCTCGTCGCCGTCGTCGTGCTGGTGCCCGCGGAGTTCAACGCGAACGGGCTCGCCCTCGGCGCCGCCCTCGCGGCGGCCGGTGCGGCCGTCTCGCTCGCCGGCGGCCTGCTGCTGCGCGCCGTCCCGCTGCCGACGCGCCCGAGGGCGGCGACCGCCGGCCTCGCGATCTCGCAGCTGCTGCTCGGCGCGCTCGTGACCGCGACCATGCTCGGGCCGGTCTGGGCCACGCCGAAGAACTGGTACTACTTCACCATCGGCACGGTCGGCTACGGCGTCGTCGGCTTCTGCCTCGGGATCCTCGCCAGCCGGATGCGTGAGGTCTCCGGCCACCACGAGCGCATCGCGACCGCGGTGTCCGATGCGGAGCAGCGGTCGTTCCGCGCCCGGCAGCGGCTGGCGACCGTGAGCCGGGCGACCGGACGGCTGCTGCACACCGAGATCCAGGGCGACCTCATCGCGACCTCGCTGCAGCTGCGGCTCGGCACCGCCGGCGACGAGCCGCTGGTGCGACTGATCGAGCGCGTCGACCGGCTGCTCGCCGACCCGGTCACCGGGGACGGGGACCTGTCCGCCTCGTCGACGGCGATCCGCGACGGGTTCCGCGCCTCGCTCCACGCCTGGTCGCTCTCGCTCGACCTCGCCGTCGAGGTCGAGTCGGCGGCGCTCGACCGGCTCGCCGACCGGCCGCCGTCGGCCGCCGTCGCGCACGACGCGCTGACCGAGGGCCTGACGAACGCGGTGCGCCACGGCCGGGGCGAGCGGGCGGCCGTCGCGATCCGGGTGGTGCCCGACTCGGCCGACGCCGTCGAGGTCGTCGTCGCGAACCCGGGACGCATCGGGGCGGCATCGGGCGGCGGCATCGGCCTGAAGGACCTGCGCGACCGGGCGCGGCAGGTCTCGCTCACCCAGGTCGGCGGCGACGTCGTGCTGCGCGTGGTCGCCTAGCTCCGATCGGGGCGGCGCCGGTCGGGCAGCGGTCAGCCGGCGGCGGTCACTCCCACTCGATGGTGCCCGGCGGCTTCGAGGTGACGTCGAGCACGACCCGGTTCACCCCGGCGACCTCGTTCGTGATGCGGTTCGAGATGCGCGCGAGGAGGTCGTAGGGCAGTCGCGTCCAGTCGGCGGTCATCGCGTCCTCCGAGCTCACCGGCCGCAGCACGATCGGATGCCCGTAGGTGCGGCCGTCGCCCTGCACGCCGACCGACCGCACGTCGGCGAGCAGCACCACGGGGCACTGCCAGATCTCGTCGTCGAGGCCGGCGGCGGTCAGCTCCGCGCGCACGATGGCGTCGGCCTCGCGCAGCAGGTCGAGGCGCGAGCGGGTGACCTCGCCGACGATGCGGATCCCGAGCCCCGGCCCGGGGAACGGCTGGCGGCCGACGATCGCCTCCGGCAGGCCGAGCTCGCGGCCGATGGCGCGCACCTCGTCCTTGAACAGCGTCCGCAGCGGCTCGACGAGCTCGAAGCGGAGGTCCTCGGGCAGCCCGCCGACGTTGTGGTGGGACTTGATGTTCGCGGCGCCCGCGCCGCCGCCGGACTCGACGACGTCCGGGTAGAGCGTGCCCTGCACCAGGAAGCGGATCGGCTCGCCGTCCGCCGCCGCCTCGGCGACGAGCTCGCGCTCGGCCTGCTCGAACACCCGGATGAACTGCTCGCCGATGATCTTCCGCTTCGCCTCCGGCTCGGTCACGCCGGACAGCGCCATGAGGAATCGCTCGCTCGCGTCGACCGTGACGAGCCGGATGCCGGTCGCGGCGACGTAGTCGCGCTCGACCTGCTCCCGCTCGCCGGTGCGCAGCAGCCCGTGGTCGACGAACACGCAGGTCAGCTGGTCGCCGACCGCGCGGTGCACGAGGGCGGCCGCGACCGCCGAGTCGACCCCGCCGGAGAGCCCCGCGATGACGCGCCCCGCGCCGACCTGGGCCCGGATGCGCTCGACCTGCTCGGCGATCACGCTCCCCGAGTTCCAGTCGGCCGGCAGCCCCGCCGCGCGCAGCAGGAAGTTCTCCAGCACCCGCTGGCCGAACTCGCTGTGGCGCACCTCCGGATGCCACTGCACGCCGTACATCCGGCGCTGCGCGCTCCCGAAGGCCGCGACCGGCGTCGCCTCGGTGGACGCGAGCACCTCGAAGCCCTCCGGCGCGCGGACCACCGAGTCGCCGTGGCTCATCCAGGTCGTCTGCTCCGCGGGCTGGTCGCCGAGCAGCAGCCCGCCGCCGCCCGAGACGCGCATCGGGGTGCGGCCGTACTCGCGGGCTCCGGTGCGCGCCACCTCGCCGCCGAGCTGCTGGGCCATCACCTGGAAGCCGTAGCAGATGCCGAGCACCGGCAGGCCGAGCCCGAGGATCGCGGGGTCGAGTGCGGGCGAGCCCTCCTCGTAGACGCTCGACGGCCCGCCGGAGAGGATGATGCCGAGCGGGTCCTTCGCACGGACCTCGTCCGAGGTGACCGAGTGCGGGACGATCTCGCTGTAGACCCCCGCCTCGCGGACGCGGCGGGCGATCAGCTGGGCGTACTGCGC
Organism: Micrococcales bacterium 73-13; assembly: GCA_001898855.1. GTDB lineage: Bacteria > Actinomycetota > Actinomycetes > Actinomycetales > Microbacteriaceae > 73-13. The sequence goes on along the minus strand of MKVN01000040.1, from coordinate 68,425 downwards.
GCCGAAGTCGACGACGAGCACCGGGCGCGGCGCGCTCACGACGGCACCCCGGAACCGGCGGGCGCCTCGTCCCCGGCCGGCTCGCCGTCCGAGGCCGGCTCGGCGACCGCGGCGGTCCAGGCGCGGATGTCCCGCGGCACCCGCCACTCGAAGTAGAAGGAGATGAACGGGATGATGCCGCCGAGCGCGACGAAGCAGAAGTAGCCGAAGGAGTAGCGGACGAAGCGCCACAGCGCGAAGTCGCAGATCAGGTAGACGACGTAGAGCCAGCCGTGGACGATGAGGATGATCGTCGAGAGGTTGACGGCGGCGTCCGCCTCGATGATCTCCTTCGGCGCGAGCGAGACGAGGCCGTCCGGCCCGCCGAGCTCGAGGTCCAGGCCGAAGCCGTAGCGCGTCACCATCATGACGACGAGCAGCAGCAGGAAGACGCCCGTGACCGCGGCGCTGACCCGGTAGAACCCGAGGGCGACGCGGATGCGGGGAAGATCCGAGACTCTAGGGGCCGCCACGAGCCGATTCTAGTTCGCGCTGCTGCGCGTCCCGGACGAGCCGCCACCACATGAACACCGCCGCCCCGGCGAAGAGCACCCACTCCAGCGCGTAGAACAGGTTGAGCAGGTTCACCTCGACGTCCCGCGCCGGCGCGGGGGCGTCGATCGCCGTCAGGCCCGCGGGCGGGACGTCGAGCACGAGGTACCCGCCGTAGGCGTCGCCGACGGCGCCCCACAGGTTGACGAGCTCGGCGGTCGCGAGCGCCGAGCGCCGGCCGGACTCGAAGTCGGACTCCTGCGGCGACTCGCTCGGCAGATAGCGGCCGGTCACCTCGCCGAGCGCTCCCGCGGCGTCGAAGGCGGCCGCCGCGGCCTGCGCCTCGGCCTCGGTCGCCGCCCAGCCCGCGGCGACCGCGAGGCTGGCGCCGTCCGGGTCGACGGCGTGCGCGACGACCCACCAGCCGGGCGCGGCGGTGTTCACCCGGCCGGAGAGCAGCAGGGTGTCGCCGGGCACGATCACGAGGTCGACGCTGACCCGCCGCCAGGCGGACTCCGAGCCGACGCCGGTCTGCGGTCGCGCGATCTCGCCGAGCGGCACCGCGGTCTCGGTGTCGGGGCCGGTCGCGCGGGAGGAGTCGATGGAGCGCTCGAGCTGCCAGCGGCCGAGGAAGGCGAAGGCGGCCGCGATGACGAGCGCGACGACGAGCACCGCGATCCAGCGCGCCCGTCGGGCGACCTGCCAGAACGTCGGCTCGACCGGCCGGACCTCGTGCGCCTCGCTCATCGGTCGAGCACGTCGCGCGCGGTCAGCCGCACGCGGTCGGCCGACTCGTCGTCGGGCTGGTCCTGGCTCGCGCGCTCGGCGACGACGCGCTCGTGATAGGCGGCGATCTCCCGCTCGACCCTGCTCTCGTCCCAGCCGAGCGTCCGGCCCATCAGCCCGGCGACGACCGGTGCCGCGGCCACGCCGCGGTCCCAGGTCTCGATCGAGATGCGGGTGCGACGCGTCAGCACGTCGTCGAGGTGGAGCGCGCCCTCGTGCGTCACCGCGTAGACCGCCTCGGCGCCGAGGTAGTCGGTGCCCGGCAGCGTCGCCGCGAGCTCCGGCCGCTCGACGATCAGCGCGGCGAGGTCGTCGACGAGGGCGCCGTAGCGCCCGAGCAGGCGGTCGATCTGATCCGGCGCGAGGCCCGTCGCCCGGGCGATCCGGCCGCGACGGTTGCGGGCGGCCGGGTAGCCGTCGGCGCCGACGAGCGGGATGTCCGTCGTGACCGAGGCCGGCACGCCGTCGAGGCCGATCGCCGCGGCGTCGATGACGTCCTCGCCCATCACCCGGTAGGTGGTGAGCTTGCCCCCGGCGATCGCGACCAGGCCGGGCAGCGGATGGACGACGAGGTGCTCGCGCGAGAGCTTCGAGGTCTCCTCCGACTCGCCGGCGAGCAGCGGCCGCAGCCCCGCGTACACCCCTTCGACGTCGTCGCGGGTGAGCGGGGTCGCCAGCACCGCGTTGACGTGCGCGAGCAGGTAGTCGATGTCGGCGGCGGTCGCCGCCGGGTGCGCCAGGTCGAGCTCCCAGTCGGTGTCGGTCGTCCCGATGAGCCAGTGCCGGCCCCACGGGATGACGAACAGCACGGACTTCTCGGTGCGCAGCAGCAGCCCGACCTTCGAGCGGAACCGGTTCCGCGGCACGACGAGGTGGACCCCCTTGGACGCCCGGACGCGGATCGACCGCTCGGCGCCGGCCGCTTCGAGCGTGTCGTCGGTCCACACGCCGGTCGCGACGACGACCCGACGGGCGCGGATCTCCAGCGCCGCGCCGGACTCGAGGTCCCTGGCGCGGACGCCGACCACCGCGCCGTCCTCGACGAGGAAGCCGTCCGAGCGCACCCGGGTCGCGACGGCGGCGCCGTAGGCGACGGCGGTCCGCGCGATCGTCGCGACCAGCCTGGCGTCGTCGACCTGGCCGTCGGAGTAGACGAGGCCGCCGAGGAAGGCGTCGCGGCGGAGGTCCGGCATCGCCCGGGCGAGCTGACGCCGGCTGAGGTGGCGATGGTGCGGGACGCCGGGCGGACGTCCGCCGGTCCAGGAGAAGAGGTCGTAGAGCGTCATGCCGGCGCCGACGTAGAGGCGCTCGACGAGCGGCGTGCGCAGCGGGTAGAGGAACCGGATGGGATGGACGAGGTGCGGCGCGATCCGCTCCAGCAGCAGGCCCCGCTCGATGAGCGCCTCGCGGACCAGCGGGAAGTCGAGCTGCTCGAGATAGCGGATGCCGCCGTGCACGAGCTTGCTGCTGCGGCTGGAGGTCCCCGACGCGAGATCGCGCTGCTCGATCAGGCCGACCGAGAGCCCCCGCGTCGCGGCGTCCAGCGCGGCGCCCGCGCCGACCACGCCGCCGCCGATGACGAGGACGTCGAGCGTTTCGTCGGACGAGCCGCTCATCCGCTCGATGGCGGCCGCGCGCTCCGCTGGGCCGATCCGGCCGTGCTCCGGCGAGGGCATCCGGGCCCCGCTCAGCGCGTCCCGGGGGCGTACGGCGCGACCACGACCTCGACCCGCTGGAACTCCTTGAGGTCGGAGTAGCCCGTCGTCGCCATCGAGCGGCGCAGCGCGCCGATCAGGTTGACCTGGCCGTCCGCCTGGTGCGCGGGGCCGTAGAGCACCTGCTCGAGCGTGCCCACCGTGCCCACCTCGACCCGGCTGCCGCGCGGCAGCTCGGCGTGGTGCGCCTCGGCGCCCCAGTGCCAGCCGGCGCCCGGCGCCTCCGCGGCGCGGGCGAGGACCGTCCCGAGCATGACCGCGTCGGCGCCGCAGGCGATCGCCTTGACCACGTCGCCGCTGGTGCCGAGGCCGCCGTCGGCGATCACGTGCACGTAGCGCCCGCCCGACTCGTCGAGGTAGTCGCGCCGGGCGCCGGCGACGTCGGCGACCGCCGAGGCCATCGGCGCGTGGATGCCGAGCGTCGAGCGCGTCGAGGAGGCGGCCCCGCCGCCGAAGCCGACGAGCACACCGGCCGCGCCGGTGCGCATGAGATGCAGCGCCGCCGTGTACGTCGCCGCGCCGCCGACGATGACCGGCACGTCGAGCTCGTAGATGAAGCGCTTGAGGTTCAGCGGCTCGCAGTTCTTCGACACGTGCTCGGCGCTCACCGTCGTGCCGCGGATGACGAACAGGTCGACGCCGGCGTCGACGACGGTGCGGTGCAGCTCCGCGGTGCGCTGCGGGCTGAGCGCCCCGGCCACCGGGACGCCCGCGGCGCGGATCTCCGCGAGCCGCGCCGTGACCAGCTCCGGCTTGACCGGCTCGGCGTAGAGCTCCTGCAGCCGCGTCGTGGTGCGCTCGGCCGGCAGCCCGCGGATCTCCTCGAGCACCGGGACCGGGTCCTCGTACCGGGTCCAGACGCCCTCGAGGTCGAGCACCCCGAGCCCGCCGAGGCGCCCGAGCGCGATCGCCGTCGCGGGGCTCATCACGGAGTCCATCGGGGCGGCGATGACGGGGGTCGGGAAGGTGAACGCGTCGATCGTCCAGCTGACGCCGACGTCCTGCGGATCCCGCGTCCGACGGCTCGGGACGATCGCGATGTCGTCGAACGCGTAGGCGCGGCGGGCTCGCTTGCCCCGTCCGATCTCGATGTCCGTCACAGTGGATCAGCCTATCCGGGCCCGGTCCGAGGCCGGTGGGAGACTGGTGTCATGACCACCCCGACCGGCGTCCAGGCCGATCCGCTCGCGCTGCTGCGGCAGCGGACCTCCTCGAAGTGGACGGCGTACCCGCCCGAGGTGCTGCCGATGTTCGTCGCGGAGATGGACTTCCCGCTCGCGCCCGCGATCGCGGCACGGCTGGTCGGGATGATCGGCCGCTCCGACACCGGCTACGAGCCGCGCGGGCCGGGCCTCGGCCGGGCCTTCGCGGGCTTCGCCGCCGACCTGTGGGGCTGGGAGCTCGACCCCGCGACGGTGCAGGCGACGACGAACGTCGTGGTCGCCCTCACCGAGCTGGTCCGGGCGGCGATCGAGCCCGGCGACCGGGTGCTGCTGAACTCGCCCGTCTACTACCCGTTCTACGGGCTGATCGAGGAGGCCGGCGGCGTGGTGGCCGACGCGCCGCTGGCGCTCGGCGAGGCCGGCTGGGCCCTCGACCTGGACGCGATCGAGGCGGCGTACGCCGACGGCGTGCGGGTGCACGTGCTCTGCCACCCGCACAACCCGGTCGGCGTCGCCCACCCGCGCGAGACGCTCGCGCGGCTCGCCGAGCTCGCGGCCGAGCACGGCGTGCTGCTGCTCTCCGACGAGATCCACGGGCCGCTGGCGCACTCGGACGGCGGCTTCGTGCCCTACCTCGCGGTGTCGGAGGCGGCCCGCGCCACCGGCATCGCGGTCACCTCGGCGAGCAAGGCGTTCAACATCCCCGGCCTCGGCTGCGCGTTCTGGGTCCCCGGCGGGGAGGCGGCGGCGCGACGCGTCGCGCGGATGCCGGAGAGCGTGCGGCATCGCGCCGGCCACTTCGGCGCGCACGCCGCGACGGCGGCGTTCGACGAGTCCCGCGACTGGCTCGCCGGGGTGGTCGCCTCGATCGAGGCGAACCGGCGGCGCCTCGGCGAGCTGCTCGCGGAGCAGCTGCCCGAGGCGGTCTACCACGAGCCGCGCGCGGGCTACCTCGCCTGGCTCGACTTCCGGCCGCTCGGCTGGGGCGACGACCCGGCGCGGCGCATCCTCGAGCGCGGCGCGGTCGCGCTCTCGGCCGGGCGGCCGTTCGGCAAGGACACCGGGCGCGGCTTCGCGCGGCTCAACTTCGCCTGCTCCCCCGAAGTGCTCGAGGAGGGGGTCCGCCGGATCGCGACGGCGCGCTGAGGCTCCGGTCCCGAGCCGGCCCTCCGGCTCGTCAGCTGGTGGCGGCCTCCGGAGCCGGGTCCTCGTACAGCGTCGTCGTCAGGTAGCGCTCGCCGGAGTCGGGCACCACCACGACGATCGTCTGGCCCGCGTGCTCCGGCCGCTTCGACAGCTGCACCGCGGCCCACACGGCGGCGCCCGAGCTGAAGCCGGCGAGGATGCCCTCCTGCGTCGCCAGCGCCCTGGCCGTCGCGACCGCGTCGTCGAACTCGGCGTCGATCACCTCGTCGATGAGCTCCCGGTCCAGGATCGGCGGCACGAAGTTCGGCCCGATGCCCTGGATCCGGTGGCCGCCGGCGCGGCCCTCGGTGAGCATCGGCGAGTCGGTCGGCTGCACCGCGACGATCTTGACACCGGGCTTGCGCCGCTTCAGGTAGCGGCCGGCGCCGGTGATGGTGCCGCCGGTGCCGACGCCGGCGACGAGGACGTCGACCGCGCCGTCGGTGTCCTCCCAGATCTCGGGGCCGGTCGTCGCCTCGTGGATCGCGGGGTTCGCCTCGTTCTCGAACTGCCGCACCAGCAGGCCGCCGCGCTCCTCGGCGATCCGCTCCGCGACCGCGAGCGCCTCGGTCATGCCCTTGTAGGGGTCGGTGAGCACCAGCTCGGCGCCGAGCGCCTTCAGCAGCGCGCGCCGCTCCTTCGACATCGACGCCGGCATGGTGAGCACGACGTGGTAGCCGCGCGCCGCGCCGACCAGGGCGAGCGCGATGCCGGTGTTCCCGGAGGTCGACTCGACGATGGTGCCGCCGGGCTGCAGCTCGCCCGAGGCCTCCGCCGCGTTGATCAGCGCGATGCCGAGACGGTCCTTGACGCTCGAGCCGGGGTTGTAGAACTCGAGCTTGGCGTAGACGCGGGCGCCGCCGTCGTTGACGCGGTTGAGCCGGACCAGCGGGGTGCCGCCGAACGCGGTCGTGATGTCGTCGTGAATTGCCACGGCCTCACCCTAGCGAAGCGGGTCGGGGCGCCGCCCCAGTGTGACGACGCCTAGTCGCCGAGGGCGACGGCCCGGTCCGGGTGGTTCGACCACTCCGACCAGGACCCGGGATAGAGCACCGGCTCGAAGCCGGCGAGGGTGAGCGCGATCGCCGCGTGCGAGGCGGTGACGCCGGAGCCGCAGTACACCGCGACCCGGTCCCGGACGCCGAGCGCGAGGAAGCGCTCGCGCAGCTCCTCCTCGGGGAGGAACGAGCCGTCCGAGGCGAGATGTCCCGTCGTCGGCGCGTTCACCGCGCCCGGGATGTGCCCGGCGACGGGGTCGATCGGCTCGACCTCGCCGCGGAACCGCTCGGGCGCGCGGACGTCGAGCAGCACGCCGTGCGAGGGGAAGGCGGCCGCGCCGTCGATGTCGACCACCGGCATCCGGCCGCGGGCGAGCACGACGTCGCCGCGGTCGGGCACGAAGACGCCGGTGTCCAGCGGGAGCCCCGCGGCCCGCCAGGCCCCGAGACCGCCGTCGAGCAGGCGGACGTCGGACAGTCCGGCGTCCCGCAGCAGCCACCAGGCGCGGGCGGCGGCGAGCCCGTTGCTGTCGTCGACGACGACCACCCGCGAGGTCCTGGTGATCCCCCAGCCGCGGGCCGCGTTCTGCAGGTCCGCGGTGCTCGGCAGCGGGTGCCGCCCCGCGGTGGCGGGCTGCCAGGGGTCCGAGAGCTCCGAGTCGAGGCGCACGTAGACCGCGCGGCGGATGTGACCGGCGATGTAGGCGTCCCAGCCGTCCGGCCGGTCGAGGCGCCAGCGCACGTCGAGCACGACGGGCGGCGTCTCCGAGGCGAGCTCGTCGGCGAGCTCCGCCGGGGTGACGAGGACCGCGCTGCGCCGTGCCGACATAGGACTCCAGCCTAGGACGGCGCGGCATCGGCCGCCGGGCCCGGCCTGACCCGAGATCGGGGGTCAGGGGGCCCGCCTATGCTGGCCCGATGCGGAGGATCCTCGGCGCGCTGCTCGGGCTCGCCGCGGCGGCGGCGCTGGCCGGATGCAGCGGTCCGGCGGCGCCGTGGGGCGGCTCCGGAGGCGCACCGGAGCCCGCGCCGACGCCGAGCGCGGCCGCCTCCTTCGATCGCTCGCTGGCGGGCTGGTCCTACCCGGACGACAACGGCGTGGATCGCGTCGCGTCCGTGCCGGCGCCGCCGGCCGAGTGGTGGGATCCGGGCCTCATCGTCAGCGACGCGAACTTCTTCGACGCCGACTCGATGACGGCCGAGGAGATCCAGGCGTTCCTCGACGCCCAGGTGCCGTACTGCGAGACCTGGCACGCGCGCAGCGAGCGGGAGTCCGACTCGGGCTGGCCCTACCGGTGCCTGAAGGACCTCGTCTGGACGGTGCCGGCGCTGGACGAGGTCGGCGACGACGGATCGCGGTACTGCGAGCCGATCGAGGGCCGGGACCGTGCGACCTCCGCGGAGGTCATCTCGATCGTGGCGACGGCCTGCGGCATCAGCCCGAGGGTGCTGCTGGTCACGCTCGAGAAGGAGCAGGGGCTGGTGACCGACCGCTGGCCGTGGGAGGTGCAGTACGCCGCGGCCACCGGCTACGCCTGCTACGACTCGGCGCCCTGCGTGGACGCCTACGCGGGCTTCGTCGGGCAGGTCTACCACGCGGCGCGCACCTACCAGCTCTACGTGCAGCGCCCGGAGCTGTTCAACTACCAGCCCTACGCGGCGAACGAGATCCTCTACGCGCCCGGCTGCGGCGCGGGCACCGTGCTCATCCGGAACGCGGCGACCGCGGCGCTCTACGACTACACGCCGTACCAGCCGAGCGCCGACGTCCTCGCCGGGGCCCACGGCGACTGCCAGGCGTACGGCAACTACAACTTCTGGCGGCTGTGGTTCTTCTGGTTCGGCGACCCCGTCGCCGCCGATCCCGCCCAGGCGCGTGTCTGGCCGGGGACCGCCGCTCAGCCGCGGTAGTTCGGCGCCTCGACGACCATCTGGATGTCGTGCGGGTGCGACTCCTTGAGCCCCGCTGCGGTGATCCGCACGAAGCGGCCCTTCGCGCGCAGCTCCTCGACGGTGCGGGCGCCGGTGTAGAACATCGACTGCCGCAGCCCCCCGAGCAGCTGGTACACGACCGAGCCGACCGGGCCGCGGTACGGGACCTTGCCCTCGATGCCCTCCGCGATGAGCTGCTCGTCGCTCGGCACGTCGGCCTGGAAGTAGCGGTCGCGGGAGTAGGAGGTGCTCTTCCCGCGCGTCTGGAGGGCCCCGAGGGAGCCCATGCCGCGGTACTGCTTGAATTGCTTGCCGTTGACGAAGATGAGGTCGCCGGGCGCCTCGTCGGTGCCGGCGAGCAGCGAGCCGAGCATGACGGACTCGGCGCCGGCGACGAGCGCCTTCGCGATGTCGCCCGAGTACTGCAGGCCTCCGTCGGCGATGACCGGCACGTCCGCCTCGCGCGCGGCGAGCGAGGCCTCGTAGACGGCGGTGACCTGGGGGACGCCGACGCCGGCGACCACCCGGGTGGTGCAGATCGAGCCCGGCCCGACGCCGACCTTGACCGCGTCGACCCCCGCCGAGACGAGGTTCGCCGCGCCGTCGCGGGTCGCGATGTTCCCGCCGATGACGTCGACGCCGGCGAAGGCGGCGTCGGACTTCAGCCGCGCGACGATGTCGAGCACGCCGCGCGAGTCGCCGTTCGCGGTGTCGACGACGATCACGTCGACCCCCGCCTCGCGCAGCGCCTGGGCGCGGTCCCACGCGTCGCCGAAGAAGCCGATCGCCGCGGCCACCCGGAGCCGGCCCTCGGCGTCCTTGGTCGCGTTCGGGTACTTCTCGCTCTTCTCGAAGTCCTTCACCGTGATGAGCCCGCTCAGCCGGCCCTCGGCGTCGACGAGCGGGAGCTTCTCGACGCGGTGCTGGGCGAGCAGCGCCATCGCCGCGTTCGGGTCGACCCCGACCGGCGCCGTGATCAGCGGCGCCTTCGTCATGACGTCGCGGACGTAGGTGGTGTCCTTCTCGAACGGGGAGACGAAGCGCATGTCGCGGTTGGTGATGATCCCGACCAGCCGGCCGTCGCCCTCGACCACCGGCAGGCCGGAGACCTTGAACTGGCCGCAGACGCGGTCCACCTCGGCGACCGTCGCGTCCGGGGTCGTCGTCACCGGGTTCGAGATCATGCCGGACTCGGAGCGCTTGACCTTGTCGACGTGCGCCGCCTGGTCCTCGATGGAGAGGTTGCGGTGCAGCACGCCGATGCCGCCCTGGCGCGCCATCGCGATCGCCATCCGCGACTCGGTCACGGTGTCCATCGCGGCCGAGAGCAGCGGCGTGTGCAGGCTGACCCGCCTCGTGAGCCGGGTGGTCGTGTCGGCCTCGCTCGGGATCACATCGGTGTGCCCCGGCAGGAGCATGACGTCGTCGTAGGTGAGTCCGACGAATCCGAACGGGTCGTAGTCAGCCATGCTCAATGCTAACGTCCGGCGGCTCCGGGCATTCCGCGCGCCGGACGCGTCCGGAGCAGCTGCCGGACCATGTCGACGGTGAGGATGCCGAGCGCGAGCCAGACGATCGCGAAGCCGATCCAGCGGGCCGGCGGCATCGGCTCGCCGAGCAGCACGACCCCGGTCACGAGCTGCAGGACGGGCGCGAAGTACTGCGTGAACCCGACGACGCTGAGCGGCAGCCGGCGCGTGCCGGCGGCGAACAGCAGCAGCGGCACCGCCGTGACCGCGCCGACGCACAGCAGCAGCACGGTGTGCCACGCCCCGTGCTGGCCGAACGCGACGCCGCCCGTGGCGCCGACCCAGACCAGGCCGACCACGGCGACCGGCGCGACGTAGGCGGTCTCGACGACGAGCCCGCTCATCGCGTCGACCCGGCCGCCGACGCGGTTCTTCACGAGGCCGTAGAAGCCGAAGCTGAGCGCGAGCAGGATCGCGATCCAGGGGAAGGAGCCGTAGCCGACGGCGAGCACGACGACCGCGACCCCGCTGACGCCGACCGCGACCCATTGCAGCGGTCGCAGCCGCTCGCGCAGCAGCACGCCCAGCAGCACCGTGACGATCGGGTTGATGAAGTAGCCGAGCGAGCCCTCGACGACGTGACCGGTGAGGACGGCGAAGACGAAGACCAGCCAGTTGACCGTGACCAGGCATCCGGCGAGCGCGAGCCAGGCCATCGAGCGGCCGTCGCGGACGACCGCGCCGAGCCGGCGCCAGCCGCGCACGATCGCGACGAGCAGCAGGGTGAAGGCCAGCGAGAGCAGGACCCGCCACGCGACGATCTCGATCGGCCCCGCCGGGTCGAGCAGCACGAAGTAGCCGGGGAGGACGCCCCAGAGCAGATAGGCCCCGATCGCGTAGGCGAGTCCGGGGCCGAATGCGGAACGCCCGCGGGACTGCGGTCCCGCGGGCGTTCGCGAATCGGATTCGGCGGATGTCACCGAACGACGACGGCGAGGACGTCGCGCGCCGAGAGGACGAGGTACTCGTCGGCGCCGAACTTCACCTCGGTCCCGCCGTACTTGGAGTAGATGACGCGGTCGCCGACGGCGACGTCGACGGGGATGCGGTTGCCGTTGTCATCGACCCGGCCCGGACCGACGGCGACGACCTCGCCCTCCTGCGGCTTCTCCTTGGCGGTGTCGGGGATGACGAGACCGGACGCGGTGGTGTTCTCCGCCTCGACCTGCTGGACGACGATGCGATCCTCGAGCGGCTTGATGGAAACCGACACGGTTGAGACCTCTTCTTCTTGAACGACTGCGGATTAGCACCCGAGCCCGTCGAGTGCCAACAGTCAGGCTAGCACTCGTTCAGGTGGAGTGCCAAAGCGATCCACCGGGGAAATCGGACTAGGAGGCCAGGATGCGCTTCGCGAGCGTGAGCGCCGAGAGCGCGGGCGGCCAGCCGGCGTAGAACGCGACGTGCACGATCGCCTCCTTGATCTCCTCCTCGGTCACGCCGTTGGCCAGGGCGAACGGGATGTGCATCTCGAGCTGCGCGATGCTGCCCGTGCTCACCAGGCTCGTGATCGTGATCAGGCTGCGGTCCCGCGGGGACAGCTCGGGACGCCTCCAGACGTCGCCGAACAGCACCTCGTCGGTCAGGTCCGCGAACTTCGGTGCGAAATCGCCCAGCAGGCGCTGGATCGGGCTCGGCTCCTCGGCCTCGCTCATCGGCGGCTCCTCTCCTCGAGAGTCCCTTACTACCACCGCTGGCGGGGCAGCGGGCGACCTACCCCATCCGGCCGGACTTGACCCGGTGGAACAGGGTGCCGAGCAGGATCACGACCCCGAGCACGATGAGGTTGTCGTAGAACTTCAGCCCGAGCACGCTCATGCCGCGCTCGATCGCGACGATCGTCAGCGCGCCCCACACGGTGCGGACCATGCCGCCCGAGCCGCCGGAGACGGCGGTCCCGCCGATGATCACGGCGGTGATCACCTGCAGCAGCATGTCGTCGCCTGCTGCGGGGCTCCCCGAGCCGAGCCGCAGCGCGAGGATGATCCCGGCGACGCCGGCGAGCAGGCCGGCGATCGCGTAGACGAGGAGGCGCACCCGGGCGACCGAGATCCCGGCGAACGCCGCGGCGACGTCGTTCTGCCCCACCAGCCGGACGCGGCGGCCGAACGTGGTCTTCTCGAGCAGCAGCACCGAGAGGACCACGATCGCGATCGCCACGATGAACACGTTCGGGATGCCGAGGACCACGCCCCGCCCGAAGCCCGCGACGCCGTCCGGCATCGCCACCGCCCCCGCGGTGCCTCCCTGGCCGCTCGCGATGGCGGCGGAGACATAGGCGAGCGCTCGGACCACGAGCAGGCTCGCGAGCGTCGTCACGAACGGGTTGAGGCCCAGCGGGCCGATCAGCACGCCGTTGAGCACGCCGACCAGGAGGCCGACGACCACCCCGGCGACCAGGCCCAGCGCGAGGTCCCCCGACTGCCCCGCGACGATCGCCGCGGTGACCGAGGACGCGGCCACGACGGACCCGACGGACAGGTCGAGGCCGGAGACCAGGAAGACCAGCGTCGCCCCCATCGACGCGATGATCAGCACCGAGGAGTCCCGGAGCAGGTTCTGGATGTTCGCGGGGTTCAGGTAGCCGGGGGCGACGAGCGAGAAGACGACGATCACGACGACGAGGACCGGCAGCATCGGCGCCGCATTCAGCGTGCGGAGGATGGGGCGGAGCATGTCCCTCTGGTCTCTCATTCGGTCCGGACGGTTGGGGCGGCCGACCGGCCGCCCCAACCGGTTCGGGTCAGGACTGGCAGCCCCAGACGAGCGGGGCCTTCTCGGCGATCGTGTCGGGGGTGACCGGGATGCCCGGCAGCAGCTCCGGCTTCGCGACCGGCTGGCCCTTGATGGCGTTGAGGAGCTGCGTGAGCGCGTTCTTCGTCATCGTCGGCACGTCGGTGGCGAGGCTCAGGTTGATGAGCCGGTCCTTCAGCGCCTGGCAGCCGGAGGGGTCGCCGTCGATCGAGACGATCGCGACGTGGCCCGGCTCGTCGACCGTCTTCAGCCGGTCGACCGCCTGGAGCGCGGAGAACACCGCGGAGAGCTGGCCCTCGGTCGGCACGTAGATGCCGTTGAGGTCCGGGTGCGACTGGAGCGCGTTCTCGACGCCGGCGAGCGCCTTCTCCGGCGTCCAGTCGGTCGGCACCTGCGAGATGATCTCGATGTTCGACGCGCTCGCGACGGCGTCATTGAGACCCTTCGAGCGCTGGATGCCGTTGTCGTTGTTCAGCGCGCCCTGCAGCTCCACGAGCTGGAACGGCTTCCCGTCGGCGATCTTGACGAACGCCTCGCCCGCGGCCTTGCCGTCCGCGTAGGGATCGCCGCCGACGTGGTAGGCGACCCACGAGACGTCGGCGGGCGCCTGGTCGAAGCTGACCACGGGCACGCCCGCCGCGTTCGCGGCGTCGATGTCGGCCTTGATCGCCTCCAGGTCGTAGGGGATCACCAGGATGCCCTTCGCGCCCTGCGAGATCATCGTCTCGATCTGGCTGGACTGACGCTGCGCGTCGCTGTCGGCGTCCTGGAAGACGAGCTCGACGCCGAGCTCCTTGGCGGCCTGCTCGAGGTAGGCCTTCTCGCCCTCGCGGAACCCGATCATCTTGTCCCACGAGACGCCGACCGTGATCGTCTCGTCGCCCGTGCCCCCGGTGGAGCCCCCGGTCGACCCGCCGCCGCCCCCGGCGGCGCAGCCGGTCAGCGCGAGGGCCGTGAGCGCGCCGCTTGCGATGGCCGCGTGCAGCACCCTAGCTTTCTTCATGTCATACCTCTTCCGGAATGATGGATTGCGGGAATGCAGCCCTAGGGCACTGGCATGCTCTGGGGCTGTTTCTCGCGGTTGCGAGAAACTCGGAGCCGGCTCGGCCGGAGGCGGCCGGAGGCGACCGCGTCGGTGAGGACGGCGGCGAACAGCACGATCCCGACCGCGACGTCGTAGACGTAGATCGACGCGTCGATCCGGTTCAGGCCGTTCGAGATGAGCGAGAGCAGCAGCGCGCCGAGCGCGCTGCCGAGCACCGAGCCGCGGCCGCCGAACAGCGAGGTGCCGCCGACGATCACCGCGGTGATGACGGTGAACTCGAAGCCGTCGCCGAGCGAGGTCTGCGCGGTGCCGGTCCGGCCGGCGATGATGAGGCCCGCCACGGCGGCGCACAGCGCGCTGCCGGCGAAGACGAGCAGCCGGACCCGGTTCACCGGCAGGCCGGTCTCCATCGCCGATCGGGGGGCGCCGCCGATCGCGAGGACGTATCGGCCGTACCTCGTGTACCGCAGGACCAGGATGCCGAGCACCACGACCGCCACGGCGATGATCAGGGGCAGCGGTATGCCCGCGACGCTCCCGCGGCCGATCGCCTGGATCGGGCCGTCTGCGGCCAGGTTGCCGGAGTCGGTCATCCGCAGGCCGATGCCGCGGTACAGCGTCAGCGTGCCGAGGGTGATGAGCAGCGGGTACACGCGGAAGAGCTGGATCAGCAGCGCGTTCACCGCGCCGAGCCCGAGGGCCAGTCCGAGCGCCATGAAGTAGGTCCACACGCTGGACGCGCCGTTGATCCCGCTGCTCGTCCCGGACGCCACCAGCGCGAACACGACGGAGAGGTAGAGGACGGACCCGACGGAGAGGTCGATCCACCCGGCGGCGAGCACGAACGTCATGCCGACGGCGGCGATGATCGTCGGGGCCGCCTGCACGAGGATGTTGACGACGTTCCCCGGGCTGAGGAACGTGGGCGACGCGATCGTGAAGCCGGCCGCGACGACGACCAGCAGCACCACGAGCGCGATCAGCTGCCGATTCCCGGGGGTCAGGCGAGCCATCATGCCGCCGCCCCCGACTCGCCGGCGCCGGAGGCCGCGCGGAGGATCGCGGCCGGGTCGAACTCCTCGCGGGCGAACGCCGCGGTGACGCGACCGCGCTGCATGACGAGGATCCGGTCGCTCAGGGACATCAGCTCCGGCAGGTCCGAGGAGACGACGACGATCGCGGCCCCGCGCGCGGCGAGCCGGAACACGCGCTCCTGGATCTGCGCCCTGGCGCCGACGTCGATGCCCTTCGTCGGCTCGTCGAGGAGCACGACCTCGGGATCGGAGGAGATCCAGCGCGCGAGGATCACCTTCTGCTGGTTGCCGCCGGAGAGCGAGGCGATCGGCGAGTCGAGCGAGTCGTAGCGCACGTCGAACTCGTCGACCAGCGCGCCGGCGAACGCCCGCTCCCGCCTCCGGTCGAGCCAGCCGCCGCGGCGGAACACCCTCGACAGCCAGGGCGCGGTGACGTTCTCCGCGATCGGCCGCTGCAGGAAGGCCTGCTCGAGGCGCCGGTCCTCGGAGACCAGGACCAGGCCGCGGCGCTTGGACTCCGCGAGCCGGCGCGCGCGGTAGGGGACGCCGGCGACGGCCACGTCGCCGAGGGCGGGCCGCAGGCCCACGATCGCGTGCAGCACCTCGGTCCGCCCGGCGCCGGTGAGGCCGGCGAGACCGAGGATCTCGCCGCGGCGCACGGAGAAGGACACGTCCCGCACCCGCTCGCCGTCGTCGAGGCCGGCGACCTCGAGCGCGACCGGGCCTTCAGCGGGCCGGTCGTTCGCCCGCTCCCGCGCGACGGCCGCGACCTCGCGCCCGATCATGTGCTGCTCGATCTGCGCCGCCGAGAGCTCCCCGGCGGCGGCCTGCGCCACGATCGCGCCGTCGCGCATGATCGCCACCCGGTCGCCGACCGCGGCGACCTCGTCGAGGAAGTGCGTGACGTGGACGATGGCGAAGCCCTCGGCGCGCAGCCGTCCGATCACGCGGAACAGCTGCTCGCGGTCGTGCATGCTGAGCGAGGTGGTCGGCTCGTCGAGGATGAGGACGGACGAGGCCATCCGCACCGCCTTGACGATCTCGACGACCTGCCGCTGCCCGAGCGAGAGCGACTCGACCGGCCGGGTCACGTCGAGGTCGACGCCGAGGAGGTCGCGGAACAGCGCCGCCGCCTCCCGGACGAGCCGGCGACGGGAGACCGGACCGACGGAGGACCGGCTGAGCTCGCGGATGAGGACGTTCTCGGCGACGGAGAGGTTCGGGAAGAGGCTGAGCTCCTGGTGGATCGCGGCGACGCCGAGCTCGGCGGCCCGCGACTGCGACCAGGAGGCCTCGGCCTGGCCGTCGAACTCGATGGTGCCCGCGTCGGGGGCCACGATGCCGGACAGGATGTTCTTGATCGTCGACTTCCCGGCGCCGTTCTCGCCGAGCAGCACGAGCACCTCGCCGGCGCGCAGGTCCAGGTCGAGGCCGCTGAAGACGGTCGTCCCGTCGAACGACTTCGAGATCCCCCGGAGCCGCATCCTGACCCGACCGGTCACCTCAGTGATCCCCTCCAGCGGAGAGCGCCATCTCGATGAGCAGCAGCCGGCACGGATCGGCCGCGGACACCGAGATCTCGCCGCCGCGCGGGATGGCGAAGGCGCCGCCGCGGACCAGCTCGATGGGCTCGCCGTCTTCCGGCGCGATCATGCAGACGCCGTCGATGACGAAGCCGGCGTACTCGACGTCGACCGAGGCGAGCCGGAGCGGCTCGGCGCCGATCGTCTCGACGCGGATGTCGCGCCAGGGCCCGGCCATGACCTCGTCGATCCGGGAGGGCTCGCCGCGGAGGAGATTGACTTTGAAGGGCATCGTGGACCTCAGTTCGCGGAGGGCGAGTACTCGGGCAGGAGCTTGACGATCTCCGGGGGGAGCGCCTCGGCGACCACGAACTCGAGCGGCTCATCGCCCAGGTTCCGGATGCCGTGCCGTCCGTTCAGCGGCGTCATGATCAGGTCGCCCGGCTCCACCTCGAAGGTCTCGCCGTCGAACGTCATCTCGCCGCGACCGCTGACGACGAAGTAGATCTCCTCCGTGCGGGTGTGGACGTGCTCGCCGATGACGCCGCCGGGCTGCAGCGAGTTGTGCTCGAACGAGTCCCAGTCGGCGTGCAGCATGAGGCCGGTCACGAACCGCTTCCAGCGGTTGACGCCGGCGCCGCCGTGAAGGCCCACCATCGTCGACGGCGATCCCGTGTCGGACACGATCAACGGCTTCGTCATGTCGCCCTCCTTGCATCTCCTTTGAATGCCTGCTTCAAAGTACATGACGGCTTTACAGAACACAACGCCTGCGTGAAGATAATATTTGGTATTAGTTAAACTCGACGGGGTTCATCAGAGAGGATGAAGATGAGACTGGCTGGCAAGGTCGCGATCGTGACCGGTGGAGCGCGCGGGATCGGCCGCGCTTCGGCAGAGCTGTTCGCGGAGGAGGGCGCGCGGGTCTTCGCCGCGGACCTCTCCTACGACGAGCCGCTGGCGCACCCCCGCATCGAGTTCGTCGAGCACGACGTCACCGACGCCGGGTCGTGGGGCTCCCTGGTCGAGCACGTGCACGAGACGGCGGGCCGTCTGGACGTGCTCTTCAACAACGCGGGCATCGTCGGCTCCTACGAGCCGATCGACTCGATCGCGATCGAGGACTGGGATCGCATCTTCGCGATCAACGTCCAGGGCGTCTTCCTCGGCTGCCGCACGGCCGTCCCGCTCATGAGGGCCGGCGGCGGCGGGTCGATCATCAACACCTCGTCGATCTGGGGCATCGCCGGCGCGGCCGGGGTCGCCGCCTACACCGCCTCGAAGGGCGCGGTGCGACTGCTCAGCAAGAACGTCGCGCTCTCCTACGTCGGCGACGGCATCCGCTGCAACTCGCTGCACCCGGGGATCATCGACACGCCGCTGATCGCCGCGCAGGACGCCGGGATCACCGCGGGCGTCGTCGAGATGACCCCGATGAAGCGGCTGGGCCGGCCGCGCGAGCTCGCCTACGGCGCGCTCTTCCTCGCCAGCGACGAGTCCAGCTACATGACCGGCGCCGAGCTCGTCATCGACGGCGGGTACACGACGCAGTAGCCGCGACGGCCGGTTCCCGCGGACCGGTTCGGCTCAGATCTGGGTCGAGACCGCGCGGCGGTCGAGCCCGTCCCGGTCGACGACCACGGCGTCCTGCTTGTGCAGGACGAACCACACGCCCCTGGCGACCTGGTCGGAGACGTTCTCGAAGAGATGCGGCCGATCGGAGTCGAAGCAGAAGGAGTCCCCGGCGTGCAGCTCGATCACGTCGAACTCCAGCTTGAGCGCCAGCCGGCCCTCGAGCAGGTAGCCGAACTCCCACGCGGCGTGGCGCTTGAGGCGCCCGTCGAGCGTGTCGCGACCCCCCGGCTCGTAGGTGCACAGCAGCGAGCTGGCCAGCACCCCGCCGCCGTCGGAGAGCCGCGACCAGGTCACGCCGGTCTCCAGCTCGATCGTCTGCTCGTCGCCGGCGCGGATGACGAGGTCCGCGAGCCGGTCGTTGACCGGCTGCGGAAGCGCCCGCGACTCCTGGGTGGTCCGCCCGATCGGCTCCGCCGCGCTGCGGCCGAACAGGTCGTCGAGCGAGACGCCGAACGCGTTCGCGATCGAGAGCAGGCTCGCCACCGACGGGTACACCTTCCCCGTCTCGACCTGCGAGAGGAAGCTCGCCGAGATGCCGACCTGGGACGCGACGCTGGCGAGGCTCATCCGTCGCTCGCGACGGAGAGAGCGCAGCCGCTCCCCGACGCTCGCCACGGCGATCTGCTCGTTAATCGGTGCCTCCAGCCGGCTCGGTCGCGCCGACCGGCTCCGTCGCGGGGACGGAGCCGGATGAACGACGCCCGACGGCTCTGGCCGGCGACGACGCTCGTACAGTATCTATTAAGATAGTAGTCGCGTTTCTCGATTCGCAGAAGTCGGGCTTCACGACGCGGGCGGCGACGGGGCATGCACCTGGCGGGAGGCGGCACTCGAACGCGCTTCAGGCGGGAGATCCCTCGTCCGAGCAGCAGGTGAGCGTCCTCGCCGGCAGGCGGTCGCTCGTCGACGAGATGGGAAGGATCGCGGAGGCCCGAATGCGGTGCGCCCGGAGGGATTCGAACCCCCAACCGTCTGATCCGTAGTCAGATACTCTATCCGTTGAGCTACGGGCGCCCGCCGGCCCGGAGACCAGCCCATCGAGTATAGCGCAGGGCGCGGACCGCCCTGCCGTCGCCGGTCGTCGCCATGACGGTCGGCGGCAGAGCAGGCGGCGGCCGGTCGGACCCGGTGCAAGGAGGCACGCGAATGACGCAGCATCCCGCTCAGCAGGCGGTCACGATCGTCACCGGCGCCGCGGGCGGCGTCGGCTCGGCCGTCGTGCGCGCGCTCGTCGCCGCCGGCGGCAAGGTGGTCGCGGAGGACCTCGATCCGGCGGTGGGAGCGCTCGCCTCGGACGACGTCGCGGTCGTCGTCGGCGACGTCGCGGAGGAGTCGACCGCCGAGGACGCGGTCGCCACGGCGGTCGGCCGCTTCGGCGCGCTCACCGGGCTCGTCAACAACGCCGCGCGCTTCAACATGTCGCCGATCTCCGAGACCGGGGCCGACCTCTGGGACGCGCTGATGCGCACGAACGTCCGCGGGGCGTTCCTGCACATCAAGGCCGCGGAGGACGCGCTGGCCGAGTCGCGCGGCGCCGTCGTCAACACCGGCTCGATGTCCGGCCTGATCGGGATGCCGGACCAGATCCTCTACGGGGCGACCAAGGGCGCCGTCCACCAGCTCACCCGGATGGCCGCGATCGAGCTGGCCCCGAAGGGCATCCGGGTGAACGCCGTCGCCCCCGGCCACATCGAGACCGGCTTCATGGACGACTTCCTGCCGCCGACCGGCGAGGTGCGCGACACCGTGCTCACCGACATCCGGCACTCGCACCCGATCGGCCGCTCGTCGACGCCGGAGGAGGTCGCCGCGGCGATCGCGTTCCTGCTGTCCCCCGCGGCGGGGACGATCACCGGCGTCATCCTGCCCGTCGACGGCGGCTACACGACCGCCTGAGCGCCGGAGGCGCGGCGGCGGCGGCCGACCGCACGGCCGCGGAGCCCGGTCGTCGGCCGGGCCAGGTTCGCCTCACCTTCCTGGCGGCGCGAGCCGATGGCGGCGATGCTGGGGGCGTGCGCCTGCTCCGGCCGCTGCGGCGGTACCCCGTCATCGCGCTCGCGATCCTGGTGCTCGTCGTGGTGCTCGCCCTGCTCGCGAGCGGGCTGCCCGAGGCCGCGCGCTGGACGGCGACCGTCTGCGTGGGCGCGTTCGTCGTGTGGACCGCGATCCGCATGCTCCGGCAGCTGCTGCGCGGGCACTTCGGGCTCGACGTCCTCGCGCTCGTCGCGATGGTCGCCACGCTCGCCGTCGGCGAGTACCTCGCCTCGCTCATCATCGTGCTCATGCTCTCCGGCGGCGAGGCGCTCGAGGACTTCGCCGCGCGCCGGGCCCGGCGCGAGCTGACTGCGCTGCTCGACCGCTCCCCGCAGACCGCGCACCTGATCTCGGACGGCGGCCCGGACGCCGAGCGGATCCGGGACGTGCCGGTCGACGAGGTGCGGATCGGGGACCTGCTGCTGGTCCGCCCCTCCGAGCTGGTGCCGGTCGACGGCGTGCTGCTCGCGGACGGCTCCTTCGACGAGTCGTCGGTGACCGGGGAGAGCCTGCCGGTCGCCAGGACGGCCGGCGAGGAGGTGCGCTCCGGCGTGCTGAACGGCACGCACGCGGTGCGCCTCCGCGCCACGCGCCGCAGCGCCGACAGCCAATACCAGCAGATCGTGGCGCTGGTGCGGGTCGCGGGCGAGTCGCGGGCGCCGGTGGTGCGCCTCGCCGACCGCTTCGCGCTCCCGTTCACGGCGGTGGCGCTCGCCCTCGGCGGCCTCGCGTGGCTGCTCTCCGGCGAGGCGGTGCGCTTCGCCGAGGTGCTGGTGCTCGCCACCCCGTGCCCGCTGCTCATCGCGGCCCCGGTGGCGTTCATCGGCGGCCTGTCACGGGCCGCCAAGGCCGGGATCATCATGAAGGGCGGCGCGGTGATCGAGCAGCTCGCGCGGGTGCGCTCGGCCGCCTTCGACAAGACCGGCACCCTCACCCGCGGCCGACCCGAGCTGGTGCAGGTGCGTGCGGCCGAGGGCTTCGACGAGTCGGAGCTGCTGCAGCTCGCCGCCTCCGCGGAGCAGTACTCCTCGCACGTGCTCGCCGACGGCATCCGCGAGGCGGCCGCCGCGCGGGGTCTCGCGCTGCTCGCCGCGGAGGAGGCCGACGAGGTCGCCACGAACGGCGTCACCGCGCGCATCGGGGCCCGCACCGTGGTCGTCGGCAAGCTGGCGACCGTCGCCGCGCTCGCCCCGGAGACGCGGCCGGTCCGGCTCGAGCCCGGTCAGGCCGCGGTCTACGTCGCCGCGGACGAACGGTTCGCCGGCGCCCTCGTGCTCGCCGACGCGCCGCGGCCGGAGTCGGCGGCGGTGATCGCGTGGCTGCGCCGCGAGCGCGTCTCGCGCATCGCGATGCTCACCGGCGATGCCCGCACCACGGCCGAGTCGGTCGCCGCGGCCGTCGGCATCGACGAGGTGCACGCCGACCTCCTGCCGGCCGAGAAGGTGGCGCTCGCCGCGCAGCTGCGGCCGAGGCCGGCCCTCATGGTCGGCGACGGCGTCAACGACGCCCCCGTGCTCGCGGCCTCCGACATCGGCATCGCGATGGGCGCGAAGGGCGCGACCGCCGCCGGCGAGGCCGCCGACGTCGTGATCCTCGTCGACTCGCTCGCCCGGGTGCCGGACGCCGTGGCGATCAGCCGGCACACCCTCCGGGTCGCCCTAACCGCGATCTGGATCGGCATCGCGCTGAGCCTCGGCCTCATGCTGATCGCGATGACCGGCGCCATCCCGGCGATCGCCGGCGCGCTCGGGCAGGAGCTCGTCGACCTCGCCACCATCCTCTACGCGCTGCGCGCGCTGCGCGGCACGGGCGGCGGGCTGCCGGATCCGACGGCGGCGCCGCGGGCGGCGCAGCGGCGGTAGCCCTCCGAGGGAGCCGAGAGCGATCAGTCCAGCCAATCCGGCATGAGACCGACGAGGTCGTATGCCGGGATGTCATGGCCCGGCCCCACGAGCGGCTCGATCCGCAGTCGGCTCAGACGCATGAACGAGATGCGCCAGCCGGCAGCGGTGCGGCGGTACTCCTCCTCGTAGTGCCCGTATCCGCGGATGCCCCACTGCCCGGGAAGGTCGATGCCCCTGAACCCGCGCGAGCCGGGCTCCCAGACCAGCTGGTCGAACATCGACCAGATCCCCCCACCCGGTCCGACGCGAGCGCGCGGAGCTGGGGCATGAAGCCCTGATGCACGGTCTGGACGCCGTCGAGATACGCCGACGCGCCGCTCACGAAGGAGTCCGGGCCTTCGCCCTCTCGCACGAACGCGAAGCCGGCGAACTCGGCGGTATCGGTGAACAGGTCCCGCAGCGCGCTCCAGCGCTTGGCGTCGACGTAGCGGAAGTACCTGGACTTGAGGTCGCGGATCTCGTCCAGGTCGGCGGCGGATGTCTCGTTCATGCGAGGGCCGGGACGAGTCCACCGAACTGCGGGGCATGGCCAGCTGGGCCGAGCACGCCGACGCCGGACAGGTCCAGCCGTGGAGTGCTCCCGCACATGGCCCCGACGGTACCACGGGCTTCCACCGCCGGGAACGCGGGTCCCGCCATCGTGATGACGTGCAGGGATCCGGTGCCGAGCAGGAGCTTCCAGAGCGGAGACGGAGGGATTTGAACCCTCGGTCCCCCGGAGGGGACTCCACCTTAGCAGGGTGGTGCACTCGACCGGACTATGCGACGTCTCCGAGTACCCGGCAAGCTTACCGGCCCGGGGCGCTCAGTTCGCCACGGAGCAGGAGAAGTCCGCGGCGGTCTGACCGGAGACCCCGTCGAGCACCGGCAGCCCCGTGTTGTCCGCCAGCTGCGCCTGCTCCTCGTCGGTGAGCGCGCCGTTCGGGTCGAGCGTCGAGCCGCGGTCGTCGCCGACCTGCGGGAGGACGAAGGGCTGGTCGGAGTTGATGTAGGCGAGCAGCTGGTCCGCCGCGGCCCAGTTCGTCATCACCGGCGCGCTGGTCTCGCCCTCGGCCGGCGTGCCGTAGTACGTCGGCCACTGCACGAAGGTGACCCGGTTGAGCGGCAGGTTCTTCAGCACGAGCGCGATCTGCACCATCGTGTACGGATCCGCGAGGCTGCCGGAGAGCGTCATGTTCGCCAGGGCGACCTGCGCGATCTTCAGCAGCGCGAGCGGGTCGTTGAGCACCCCGTCCGCCTTCACCTTGCGGATCAGCGAGGAGAGGTAGACCTGCTGCGAGCTCACCCGGCCGAGGTCGGAGCCGTCGCCGACGGCGCCGCGCGTGCGCAGGAACGCGAGCGCGTAGAAGCCGGTGACCGTGGTGTAGCCGGCAGGGATGTTGAGCCCGGTGTCCTCGTCGAGGATGGGCGCGTCGGCGCAGATCTGCACGCCGCCGATCGCGTCCGCCATCTGGATCACGCCGTTGAACGTGATCATGCCGGCGAACTGGACCGGCAGCCCGGTGAGCGCCGACATGGTGTCGACGGCGCAGGGGAAGTCGCCGGCCGCGAGGCTGGTGTTGATCTTGGTCCAGGCGCAGGGGCTGGTGTCCGCGACGTAGAGGTCGCGGGGCACGCTGATCGCGACCGCGCTCTGCTGGTCGTGGGCGACGTGCAGCAGGATGTTGACGTCGTTGAGCACGCCGCCCTCGCCGGAGCCGTCGACGTTGTTGGCGCCCTCGCGGGTGTCGGAGCCGACGATCAGGATGTTGAACCCGCCCTCGATCGCGCCGATGTCCGGCGGCGGGGCGTCGGTCTCCGAGATCAGGTGGACCGTGCCGGCGAGCTGCTTGGAGAAGGTGTTCCAGACCACCGCGCTCACGGCGCCGCCGGCGAGCAGCACGATCGCGAGCACGGACGCGACGATCCCGACGACGAGCCCGGCCGGGTTCTGCCGGGGGCGCTTCGCGTGCCGGGGCACGAGCTGCTTCGGCCCGCGCTCGAGCGAGTCGCTCATCGCATCCCCTTCCTCTGCTCCGTCCGATCGCCGCCTGCGCGGAGGGCGTGGGATTCGAACCCACGAGGCGTCTCCGCCCACCGGTTTTCAAGACCGGCTCCATCGGCCGCTCGGACAGCCCTCCCTGTCTGGCCCCGCGAGTCTAGCGACGGAACCTGCGCATCAGCCGTAGCCGGGCGCCGAGCGCACGAGACCCGGCGCGGCGCTCAGGGCAGGGCGTCGAGCACCGGGGCGAGGCCCGCCTCGGTGACCGGGAGCGCGAGCTGCGTCGCCGCCGCCCTCACCTCGTCGGGCGCCTGGCCCATCGCGACGGCGCGGCCGGAGAGCGCGGCCCACTGCAGCATCTCGATGTCGTTGCGACCGTCGCCGACCGCGAGGATGCGGCTGCGCGGCACCCCGAGCCAGCCGCGGACGCGTTCCATGGCCGTCGACTTGTTGACCCCGTCGGGCGCGATGTCGAGCCAGGAGGTCCAGCCGACCGCGTAGGAGACGCGATGCAGGCCCATCCGCTCGACGACGCCGAGGAAGTCCTCGAGCTCGTGGTCGGGGGACACCACGACGACGCGGGTCGCGAACGTGCCGAGCAGCTCGTCGAAGCCGACCTCGACCGCGTTCGAGAGGTCCCAGTCGAACATCCCCGCCGTGAACAGCCGCCGTCCGTCCGCGAGCTCGACCATGAACCTGCCGTCGGGGAGGTGGTCGCGGATGCGCATGAGCACCTCGGTCGGGTCGAAGGTCTCGACGTGGGCGCGGACGTAGTCGGGGGCCTCGTCGCCGAACACCTCGCCCTGCCGCCGCATGATGATCGCGCCGTTCGCGCAGACGACGTAGTCGGGGCTGAGCCCGAGGGCGAGCAGCACGGGCTGCGTCGTGTGCCACGAGCGGCCGGTCGCGAGCATGACCTCGTGCCCGCGGTCGCGCGCCGACCGCACCGCGTCGACGACGACCGCGTCGAGCGACTCGTCCTCGTGCAGGATCGTGCCGTCGACATCGAGGGCGACGAGCCAGCCGTCGGCGGCGCGCGATCCGCGAGCGTCGTCCATCGAGCTCAGCGGACCGGGATGACGTCGGTGCCGAGGTAGGGCGCGAGCGCGGCCGGCACCGAGATCGCGCCGTCCGCCCGCTGATGGGTCTCCAGGATGGCGACGATCCACCTCGTGGTGGCGAGCGTCCCGTTCAGGGTGGCCACCGGCGAGGTCCGGCCGTCCTCGCCGCGGGAGCGGATGCCGAGCCGACGGGCCTGGAACGTCGTGCAGTTGCTCGTCGAGGTGAGCTCGCGATACGTCTCCTGGGTGGGCACCCACGCCTCGACGTCGTACTTCCGCGCGGCGCTCGAGCCGAGGTCGCCCGCGGCGACGTCGATCACCCGGTAGGCCAGCTCGCAGGCCTGCAGCATCCGCTCCTGGAGCCCGAGCAGTCGGAGGTGCTCCGCCTCGGCGTCCTCCTGCGCGGTGTAGCAGAACATCTCGAGCTTGTGGAACTGGTGGACCCGCAGGATGCCGCGATTGTCCTTGCCCGCCGCACCGGCCTCGCGGCGGTAGCACGCCGACCAGCCCGCGTAGCGGATCGGGCCGGCCGACAGATCGAGGATCTCGTCCGCGTGGTAGCCGGCGAGCGCGACCTCGCTGGTGCCGGTGAGGTAGAGCTCGTCTGCGGGCAGGTAGTAGATCTCGTCGGCGTGCGCGCCGAGGAAGCCGGTGCCCCGCATGATCTCGGGCTTGACCAGGGTGGGGGTGATGAGCGGCTCGAAGCCGGCCTCGATCGCGGTGTCGAGCCCGAGCCGCATGAGCGCGAGCTCCAGCCGCGCGCCCCAGCCCCGCAGGAAGTAGAACCGCGAGCCCGACACCTTCGTGCCGCGCGGGATGTCGATCGCGCCGGTCAGCTCGCCGAGCTCGACGTGGTCGCGGGGCTCGAAGTCGAAGGCCCGCGGCGTCCCGACCTCGCGCACCAGCGCCCAGTCGTCCTCGCCGCCGGCCGGCACGCCGTCGATCACGACGTTGCCGATGTCCGACACGATCGCGTCGAAGGCGGCCTCCGCGTCGGTCGCGGCCTGCTGGGCGGCCTTCACCCGCGCCGCGAGCGTCTGCGCCTGCGCGACCAGGGCGGCCTTCTCCTCCTTTGGCGCCTGGGCGACGGTCCTCGAGTGCGCGTTCTGCTCGGCGCGCAGCCCCTCGAAGTCGCCGAGCGCGGTGCGCCGGAGGAGGTCGGCGGCGATCGCGCGGTCGACGACGTCGGGATCCTCGCCGCGGGCGATCTGGGAGGCGCGGATGCGATCCGG
Source organism: Micrococcales bacterium 73-13 (assembly GCA_001898855.1). Lineage (GTDB taxonomy): Bacteria > Actinomycetota > Actinomycetes > Actinomycetales > Microbacteriaceae > 73-13. Next base: position 42,383 of record MKVN01000040.1, on the reverse strand, counting down.
GTCCGATCGCAGCAGGACGGGATCGATCACGCCGTCAGTCTAGACTTCCGGGCCGAGCCGGCTGGCCGGGCGGCGGGGCCCGGGGCTACCGTAGGCAGGGTGCCCCGCATGGCGGTCGTCTTCAATGCGATGAAGATCAAGCCGGATGTCCTCCGACGCGCCTTCGAGCACGGCCGGGAGGCGGCGGGCTGGGCCGAGCCGGATTGGCTCGAGACGACGCCCGACGACTTCGGGACGGGGCTGGCGGCCCGGGCCGCGGCCGACGGCGCCGACGTGGTCGCCGCCGTCGGCGGGGACGGGACGGTGCGCGCGGTGGCCGCCGGCCTGCGCGGCACCGGCGTGCCGATGGCGATCGTGCCGCAGGGCACCGGCAACCTGCTCGCGCGCAACCTCGGCCTCCCGCTCGCGCTGGAGCGCGCGGTCGAGGTCGCGTTCGAGGGCGTCGACCGGCCGATCGACGTCGGGGTGCTGGAGGCGACCCGACGGGACGGCACGACGACCGGCGAGGAGGTGTTCCTGGTGATGGCGGGCATGGGCGTCGACGCCGAGATGCTCCGCGCCACGAAGCCGGCGCTCAAGCGGACGATCGGCTGGATGGCCTACGCCGACGCGGTCTGGCGCACGCTGCCGAAGTCGAAGCCGTTCCGCGTCGCCTACCAGGTCGACGAGCGGCCGCTGCGCGGCGCCCGCGTCCACTCGATGGTGCTCGCCAACTGCGACACGCTCCCCGGCGGGCTGCGCATCGTGCCGGACTCGCAGCCGGACGACGGCGTCCTCGACCTCGCGGGCTTCCGGCCGCGGGGCGTGTTCGGCGTCGCGAAGGTCTGGACGACCGTCGCGATCGAGAACTCGCTGCTGCGCCGCTTCGCCTGGGGCCGGCGCGTCAGCGACCGGCGGACGGCGCAGGGCCGCGACGTCATCTACCACCGCGGCAACCGCGTGCTGCTGCGCGTCGACGCGCCGATCGGCGTGCAGGTCGACGGCGACCATCTCGGCGACGCCGTCGAGGTCGCCGCCCGGCTCGAGCCCGGCGCGCTCCTCGTCCGGGCGCCGGAGCCGTCCGCGCCGCCCGACGCCTGAGGCCGCCGGCAGACGGGTGCGCCGGAACCCGTGGAACGGGGAGAATCGACGTATGCACGAGCGCGCCGGCACCCCCGCGCGGCCGGCGGACCTCGTCGACCTCGACGAGCTCCTGGAGGCCTACCACGAGCGCGTCCCCGACCCCGCCGTGCCGAGCCAGCGGGTCGTCTTCGGCACCAGCGGGCACCGCGGCTCGAGCCTGGACACCGCGTTCAACGAGGCGCACATCGCGGCGATCACCCAGGCGATCTGCGAGTACCGGGCGGCTCAGGGCATCGCGGGGCCGCTGTTCATCGGCGCCGACACCCACGCGCTCTCGCTGCCGGCCCAGGAGACGGCGCTGCGGGTGCTCGCGGGCAACGGCGTGCGCGTGCTCGCCGATGCGGACGGCGGCTGGGTGCCGACGCCGTCGCTGTCCAGGGCGATCGTCGTGCACAACGAGCGCGCCCGCGACGACGGGAGGCTCGAGCTGGCCGACGGCATCGTCGTCACGCCGTCGCACAACCCGCCGCGCGACGGCGGCTTCAAGTACAACCCGCCGCACGGCGGCCCGGCCGACGCCGACGCGACGGCCTGGATCGCCGAGCGCGCGAACGCGCTGCTCGCCGAGCGGAACGCGGGCGTCCGACGCGCGGCCGCCGACGCCGACGGCTACGACTTCCTCGGCGGCTACGTCGACGACCTCGCGCAGGCGATCGACCTCGACGCGATCCGGCGCGCCGGGGTGCGCATCGGCGCGGACCCGCTCGGCGGCGCCTCGGTGGCCTACTGGTCGGCGATCCGGGACCGCCACGGGCTCGACCTCACGGTGCTGAACCCCTCCGTCGACCCGCGCTGGGCGTTCATGACCCTGGACTGGGACGGGCGGATCCGGATGGACCCCTCCTCCCCGTCCGCGATGGCCTCGCTCGTGGCCCGGGCCGGCGGCGGCGAGTTCGACCTCATCGTCGGCAACGACGCGGACGCCGACCGGCACGGCATCGTGACCCCGGACGCGGGCCTGATGAACCCGAACCACTACCTCGCGGTCGCGATCGACCACCTCTTCCGGCACCGCCCGGCATGGCCGCCCTCCGCGGCGGTCGGCAAGACGCTGGTCTCCTCCTCGATGATCGACCGGGTCGCCGCGTCCCTCGGTCGGCGGCTGCTCGAGGTGCCGGTCGGCTTCAAGTGGTTCGTGCCGGGCCTCGCGGACGGCTCCGTCGCCTTCGGCGGCGAGGAGTCGGCCGGCGCGAGCTTCCTCGAGCGCGACGGCTCGGTGTGGACCACCGACAAGGACGGCATCCTGCTCGCCCTGCTCGCCGCGGAGCTGACCGCGGTGACGGGACGGACGCCGTCCGAGCGCTACCGCGAGCTGGCGGCCGAGTTCGGCGACCCCGCCTACGCGCGCGTCGACGCGCCGGCGTCGAAGGAGCAGAAGGCGCGGCTCGGTCGGCTCTCGCCGGAGGACATCGCGGCGACGACGCTCGCGGGCGAACCGATCACGGCGAGGCTGAGCCGCGCGCCGGGCAACGGCGCGGCGATCGGCGGCGTCAAGGTGGTCGCGGAGAGCGCCTGGTTCGCGGCCCGTCCGAGTGGGACCGAGGACGTCTACAAGATCTACGCCGAGTCGTTCCGCGGTCCCGCGCATCTCGCCGAGGTGCAGATCGAGGCGAAGGCGATCGTCGACGCCGCACTCGGCTGACCGACGCGCGGACCGGCGACGCCGCGCAGGGCGAGCGCATGGTCGGAACGCATAGTGTGGCGGCATGGCGGACCTGCACGAGCTGACCGCGATCGAGCAGCGCGACGCGCTGCGCCGCGGCGAGCTGAGCTCGGTCGAGCTCGTGACGCACTACCTCGGGCGGATCGAGTCGCACGGCGCCACGGTCGGCGCGTTCGTCGAGGTCACCGCGGCGCGCGCGCTCGAGACGGCCGCCGCGATCGATGCCGACGGGCGGGCGGCCGCGGCGACGCGGCCGATCCTCGGGCTGCCCTTCGCCGACAAGGACCTCGTCGCGCGGGCGGGGGTGCCGACCCGCTACGGCTCGCGCCTCATGGCGGCGAACGTCCCGGAGGTCTCCGATCCGCTCGTCGACGTCCTCGACGCCGCCGGCGGGGTCTCGCTGGGCAAGACGGCGACCCCCGAGTTCGGGACCCCGTCCTACACCGAGCCGCTCGCCGGGGTGCCGGCGAGGACGCCATGGGACCTCCGGCGCGGCGCCGGCGGCTCCTCGGGCGGCGCGGCGGCCGCCGTCGCCGCGGGCCTGCTGCCGTTCGCCCCCGGCTCCGACGGCGGCGGCTCGATCCGCATCCCGGCCGCCGCCTGCGGGCTCGTCGGGCTGAAGCCCTCGCGCGGGAGGGTGCCCTCGGACGGCGGCTTCGGGTTCCCCGGCGGGCTCGTGACCGCGGGCCCGCTCGCGCGGACCGTCGCCGACGCCGCGCTCCTGCTCGACGCGATGGCGCCGGCCGGGGCCGAGCCGACATGGGCGACCGCGCCGCCCGGCGGAGGCCCCTTCCTCGCGGCGGCGAGCCGGGCCGAGCCGACGGCGCCGCTGCGGATCGGTGTCACGACCGTGTCGCCCTGGTCCTCCTGGTACGAGATCGCCGTCTCGCCCGAGGCGCGCGCGGCGCTCGACACCGCGATCGCGGAGCTCGGCGGCCTCGGCCACCGCGTCGAGGAGCTCGAGTGGACGCCGGGCGCCGCCTATCCGGACCACTTCCGGGTCATCTGGCAGGCGGGCCCCGCCTCGCTGCCGATCCCCGACGAGGCGGTCGGGCTGCTCGAGCCGCTCACGGCCTGGCTGCGCGAGGAGGGCCGCAGGCGCCACGTCGGCGAGCTCGCGGCGGCGACCGGCTGGCTAGCGGGCTTCGAGCGCGACACGATCGCCGCGTTCTCCGGCTACGACGCCGTGCTCACGCCGACGCTCGCGGTGCCGCCGCCGCTCGTCGGCCACTACGACGCGGCGGACGGCGAGCGGAACTTCGAGCAGCAGTGCCAGGTGACCCCCTGGACGAGCTTCGTCAACGCCGCGGGCCTGCCGGCGATCCAGCTGCCGGTGCTGCTGACCGAGCCGAGCGCGGAGCGCCCCGCGCTGCCGATGGGCGTGCAGCTCATCGGCCGGCCCGGGGGCGAGGCGGTGCTCCTCGGACTCGGCGCCCAGCTCGAGGCCGTCCTGCGATGGGATGCGCGGCGGCCGCCGATCTGGTGAGCGGCGGCGCACCCGGCCCTCGGACAGCCTTCGGGTCTATGGTCTCGGCATGAGCGCGACCGTTGCGAACAACCCCTCGGAGTCCCGCTACGAGGTCGTCGTCGACGGCGAGATCGGGGGCTTCATCTCCTACGAGTCGGCGGACGGCGTCATCGACCTCCAGCACACCGTCGTCCTGCCGAGCCATCGCGGGCAGGGCCTCGCGGGCCTGCTCGCCGAGCGGGCCTTCGATGACGCCCGCGCCCAGGGGACCCGGGTCATCCCGAGCTGCCCCTTCGTCGCCGG
>MKVN01000040.1:17785-37786 GCA_001898855.1 Micrococcales bacterium 73-13 | reverse complement strand
GTCGCCGCGGGCAGCGCATCACGCCCGCGACGACCGCCGGTGCCTGTTACGCGGCGCCCCGGCGCCGGACGACGGTCACGACGATCGCGACGACGATCGCGAGCAGCACCAGGCCGCCGACGAGCCACCAGATCCAGCCGAGGTCCGCTCCGGAGGGCGCGCCCGTGCCGAGCGCCGCGACCTCGGGGGCGGCCGTCTCCTCGACCCCGGCCGCCTGTCCGCAGGCCGCGGACAGCACCACGGAGAGCGTGACCGGGTCCAGCTCCTCGCCCTCGGCGTAGGTCCCGAACGCCGCCGAGCCCGCCGCCGTGAGCACCGCGGGCACCGCGGTCCAGGTCAGGGTCCCGTCGGAGCTCTCCGGGACGACCCCCGAGAGGTCGAGCGTCGCGAACTCCACGCCGTGCGCGTCGACCGGGGTGCCGTCCTGGGTGGTCCCGCTGACGTCGAGCAGCAGCTCGGCGCCGCTCGCCGTCAGGACGATCCGCGGGTTGGCGATCGTGGTGTCGAGCGCCCCGCTGTGGCCGGTGAACCGGACCGAGCCCCGGAACGCGAGGTCCCCGGTCGCGCCGTCGGCGTCGAGCGAGCCGGTGCCCGACCAGGAGAACGAGGGCGTCTGGTAGCTCGCGCCGTCGGCCGGCGTCCACTCGCCGTTGGCGATGGAGCTGGTCAGGTAGGCGCGGAACGACTCCTTGAAGCCCCAGGTCAGCGTCGCGTCGTCGACCGTGCAGGCCGAGGCCGAGACCACCGGGGCCGGCTGGAGGTGCACCACGGCGCCGCGGCTGACGGAGCCCTGGAACGTGAAGGTGTGCGTCCCGGTCAGCGTCGCCGGCAGGCGCCCCGTCCAGGTGGCGACGCCGTTCGCGTCGGCGGTGACCGTTCCGAGCACGACCGGGTCGGAGTAGATGACCACGATGATGCCGGCCTCGTTCGGCTGGAAGCCGCTGGCGGTCCAGGTGGCGAGGCCGCCCGCCGGCGGAAGCTGCCCGAGGACGCTGACGCCGCTGGTCGCGGGCGGTGCCGCGGCGGGCGTCCGGGTCTCGCCGGGCTGCAGCAGCGCGACGGGCGCGGCCTGGCCGGTGCCGATCGTCAGCGATGCCCAGCGGTCCAGGCTCCGGTCGGTCTGCGAGAGGCCGTGCGCGGCGGAGGTGCCGATGCCGTAGGAGCCGCCGGCGACGAGCGCGCCCGCCGGGACGGTCAGCGTCGTCGACCAGGAGCCGCCGCTGATCTGACCGGGCGTGACCCAGGCGAGGGCGATCCAGCCGTCGGCCGGCAGCGCCTGGCCGGGCTGCCAGAGCGAGGACGAGCCGAGCACGACGTACACGCCGTCCGCGGCGCCGGCGCCGGTGTAGCCGGAGCCGGAGACGGTGATCCTCGCGGCCTGGCCGGCCGGGACCGAGGTCGGGCTGATCGACAGCGACGGGCCGCTCGTGCCCGGGGTGCCGGGGGTGCCCGGGTCCGTCGGCGTGCCCGGTCCCGTCCCGGGGTCCGTCGGCGACTCCGCACCGGTGAACGCGATCGGGGTGTACGTCTCGAACGGCGCGTACTTCGCCCCGCCGCCCGGGTAGCTGTAGATGCCGTAGTTCCCGGCGAGCAGGTCGCTCTCCTCGGTCGCGGACACCTCGATCGTGAAGCTGAACGAGCCGTTCGTGCCGAGCGCGACGCCGCCGGCGGCCTCGCCGCCGATCGTCGCGAGGTCGGCGGGGAGCACGGCCCACTTCGTCACCAGGGTCTTGCGCGCGCTCGACGGCGCGTTGTCGGTCGGCTTCCAGGCGTCGAGGAACTTCCCGAACACGACGTAGGCGCCGGTGAACTTGCCGGACAGCGGCGGCCGGGTGCCGGTGGTCGCCGCGCCGGCGTTCACGAAGCCCGTGCCGGACACCGTGATCGTCTCGCCGTCGGGGTCGAGGCCGGTCGTCTTCGAGACGAAGACCTGCGGCGCCGGGGCGGCGAACTCGATCGGGGTGTACGTCTCGAACGGCGCGTACTTCGCCCCGCCGCCCGGGTAGCTGTAGATGCCGTAGTTGCCGGCGAGCAGGTCGTTCGCGATCGAGGCCGAGACCTGGATGGTGAAGCTGAACGAGCCGTTCGTGCCGAGCGCGACGGCGCCGGCCGCCTCGCCGCCGATCGTCGCGACGTCCTCCGGCAGCACCGCCCACTTGGTGACCAGGGTCTTCCGGGCGCTCGACGGGGCGTTGTCCGTCGGCTTCCAGGTGTCCAGGAACTTCCCGAACGCGACGTAGGCGCCGGTGAACTTGCCGGACAGCGGCGGGCGGGTGCCGGTGGTCGCGGCGCCGGCGTTCACGAAGCCGGTGCCGGAGACGGTGATCGTCTCGCCGTCCCAGGCCAGGCCGCTCGTCTTCGAGACGAGGACCTGCGGCGCGGGCGCGGCGAACTCGATCGGGGTGTACGTCTCGAACGGGGCGTGCTTCGCGCCGCCGCCGGCGTAGGTGTAGACGCCGTAGTTGCCGGCTCGGAGGTCGTTCGCGATGGACGCCGCCACGGTCATGGTGACGGAGAACGTGCCGTCCGCGGCGATGACGACCCCGCCGGCACCGGCGCCGCCGATGGTCGCGAGGTCCTCGGCGAGCACGCCCCAGCGGGTCTCGATGCCGAAGCGCGCCGAGGAGGCGGCGTTGTCGCTCGGCTTCCAGGTGTCCGCGAACTTGCCGAAGACGATGTACGCGCCGGTGAACTTGCCGGACAGCGGCGGGCGGGTGCCGGTGGTCGCGGCGCCGGCGTTCACGAAGCCGGTGCCCGACACGGTGATCGTCTCGCCGCCCCAGGCCAGGCCCGTCGTCTTCGAGACGGTCACCGTCGGCGCCGGCTCCTCGGCGTCCATGGTCATCATGAACGGGGCGCCGAGCCCCGGCTCGTCGCCGACCGGCTCTTCCGACTCGGGGGCGGCCGGGGCCTCCTCGGCGGGCGTCTCGTCGTCCGCCGGGGCCGTCTCCGACGGGAGCTCCTCGGGAGCGGTCGCCTCGTCCGCGGAGGGCTCGGGCGCCGTGGCCGGTTCGACGACCTCGACCGGCGCATCCCCTTCGGCGTAGGCCGGGACCGCGACGAGCGCACCGCCGAAGGCCAGGGCGAGGCCGGTCAGCGCGGCGATCCAGCGCGGGGCGCGGGTGGGGGTCGGCGTCGAATCGCTCATTTCGCGCAGTCGTCCTCCGATTCGGGGTGCGAGGCACCGGAGATGTGCGCCTTACGGCATGCCGAGGGCAGCCCAGGTAAGGCTTGCTTTACTTAGGTAAGCCTATGCATAGGGTTCCGGCCCTGTCAAAAAATGGGCAAGGCAAGCCTTACCTCAAGATAGAATCAGCCGTATGACCACCGCGAACGCGATCGCCATGCCCGTCGTCGATGCCCCGCCGGCCCTCTCCGAGCTGCTGCGCGCCTCGACGTCGGACCAGCACCGGCGCGCCGAGACGCGGACCTTCATCTCCGCGCTGATGGGCGGCGAGCTCGCCCTCGAGGACTACGTCCGCTACCTCGCCCAGCTCGCCCACGTCTACGAGGCGCTCGAGTCCCGCGACGCGTCCGACGACCCGGCACCGCTCGGCGACCCGCGGCTCGCCCGGCTCGCCGCGATCGAGTCGGACCTCGCGGCCCTCGGCGTCGCCGACTGGCGGGAGCGCCACCCCGCCCTGCCGTCGACCGCCGCCTATGCGGCGCGGCTCCGCGAGGTCGCGGCCGGCGGCGTCCCGGAGTACCTCGCCCACCACTACACGCGCTATCTCGGCGACCTCTCCGGCGGTCAGGCGATCGGCGCGATGATCGCCCGCCACTACGGCGCGACCCCGGAGCAGCTGTCGTTCTACCGCTTCGACGGCATCGAGAAGCCGGTCGTCTACAAGCGCGCGTACCGCGAGGCGCTCGACGCCCTCGAGCTCGACGAGGCCGAGCGCGGGATCGCCGCCGCCGAGGCGCAGGCCGCGTTCGACCACAACGCCGCGATGTTCGACGAGCTGGACGCCCGCGCGGACGTCGCCTAGCGTGCCCCGGCTGCGCCGCGGCGGTCTCGGCGCCGCGCTCGTGCTGTTGCTCGCGGTCGGCGGCTGCGCCGGCGTCGGCACGACGCCCGCCGAGCCCAGCGGCGACGGCGCGCCCCTCGTCCCGCTCGACGAGCTGCCGACCCCGGCCGACCCCTTCGGCCACGTGGGGCCCTCGACCGCGATCCTGCAGGACGCCGCGATCGAGCCCGTCGAGGCCCGCCCCGCCCAGCGCCTGCCGGCCACCGTCGACTCGGACGACCTCGGCGGGAAGGTCCGGGTCACGGTGACCGACACGTCCCGGGTCGTCGCGCTCGACCTCGCCGGATCGCTCGCGGCGACCATCTGGGGCCTCGGATTCGGCGACAGCCTGATCGGGCGCGACCAGTCCACGACGTTCCCCGGCGCCGTCGACCTCCCGGTGGTCACCTCCGGCGGCCATGCGGTCAACGCCGAGTCCATCATCGCGCTCGCCCCGACGCTCGTCATCACCGACGGGACGGTGGGCCCGCGCGACGTCGTCGAGCAGCTGCGCGACGTCGGCATCACGGTCGTCTTCGTCGAGCACGAGTCGTCCTTCGCCGGCGCCCAGGCGCTCGCCCGCGACGTCGCCGCCGTCTACGGCGCCCCCGAGACCGGCGAGCTGCTCGCCGAGCGGATCGGCGCCGACGTCGCCGCGACCGAGCGGTCCATCGCCCGCCTCGCGCCCGTGCCGGGACTGCGCATGATGTTCCTCTACCTGCGCGGCGGGAACGGCGTCTACTACCTCTTCGGCGAGGAGTCCGGCGCCGACGACCTGATCCACGCGCTCGGCGGGGTCGACGTCGCGGGGGAGCTCGGCTGGCGCGGCATGCAGCCGATCACCGACGAGGCGATCGCCGTCGCGAACCCCGATCTGCTGCTGGTCATGACCGACGGCCTCGAGTCGGTCGGCGGCGTCGACGGGCTGCTCGACCGGATCCCGGCGATCGCGCTCACCACGGCCGGCCGGCAGCGGCGCATCGTCGACATGGCCGACGGGCAGATCCTCTCCTTCGGACCGCGCAGCGCCGGGGTGCTCGACGCACTCGCCCGCGCGATCTACGCCCCGGACCCCGCATGAGCACGGGGACGCGGACCCCGGCGGCGCGGCGCACGCTCGTCCTCTCGCTGATCGCCGTGCTGCTGGTCGGCGGCGTGCTCGCCTCCTTCGCGCTCGGCCAGCTGCCGATCTCCCCCGCGCAGCTCGTCGGCTCGGTGCTGCGGGCGGTCGGCGTCGACAACGCCTGGGCGCCGACCGACCCCCTCATCGAGGGCACCATCTGGCAGGTCCGCCTGCCGCGGCTGGCGCTCTCCGTCCTCGTCGGCGCCCTGCTGTCGGTCGCGGGCGTCGTGATGCAGGCCGTCTTCGGCAACCCGCTCGCCGAGCCCGGGATCGTCGGCGTCTCCTCCGGCGCCGCCCTCGGCGCGGCCGCGGCCATCGCCTTCGGGGCGGCGGCCCTCGGCGGCTGGACGGTCGCCGCCGCCGCGTTCGTCGGCGGGTTCCTCGCGACGCTCCTGGTGTACGCGACCGCGCGCTCGCGCGGCCGCACCGAGGTCGTGACCCTGCTGCTCACCGGCATCGCCGTCAACGCCTTCGCGAGCGCGGGGCTCGCGCTCATCCTGTTCGCGTCGCACTCGGCCAGCCGCGAGCAGATCGTGTTCTGGCAGCTCGGCTCGCTGAACGGCTCGCGCTGGAGCGACGTCCTGGTCGTCGTCGCCATCGGCGCCCCGGCGACCGCCGTCGCGCTCCGGCTCGCCCGGCGCTACGACCTGCTCGCGCTCGGGGAGCGGACCGCGGCGCACCTCGGCGTCCGCGTCGAGCGGCTGCGCGTCGTCTCGATCGTCGTCGTCGCGCTGGTGACCGGCGTCGCCGTCGCCTTCGCCGGCATCATCGCGTTCGTCGGCCTCGTCGTCCCGCACCTCATCCGGATGCTGCTCGGGCCGAGCCACGGCACGCTGCTGGTCGGCTCGGTGCTCGGCGGCGCCGCGCTGCTGGTCTGGGCCGACCTGGTGGCGCGCACGGCGATCCCGGGCTCGGACCTCCCGATCGGGATGCTCACCTCGATCATCGGCGGCCCGTTCTTCTTCTGGCTGATCCGCCGGAATCGCGCGAAGGCGGGCGGCTGGGCATGACGATCGCCTACCGCGTGCACGGCGTCGGCCACCGGATCGTCGACGTCGAGATCCTCGACGGGATCTCGCTCGAGATCGGCTACGGCCGCGTGCTCGCCCTGGTCGGCCCGAACGGCGCGGGCAAGTCGACGCTGCTCGGCGTGCTCGCCGGGGACACGGCCCCGACCGGGGGGAGCGTCGAGCTCGACGGGCGCCCGCTCGGCGACTGGTCGCCGGCGGAGCTCGCGCGGCGACGCGGCGTGCTGCTGCAGCAGAACGCGGTCGCCTTCTCGTTCACCGGGCGGCAGGTGGTCGAGATGGGCCGCGCGCCGTGGCTCGGCACCCCGAGCGCCGACGACGACGAGCGCGCGATCGAGGCGGCGCTCGCGGAGACCGACGCGACCGCGTTCGCCGACCGCCCCTTCCCCACGCTCTCGGGCGGCGAGCGCGCCCGGATCTCGCTCGCGCGGGTGCTCGCGCAGGAGACCCCGGTGCTGCTGCTCGACGAGCCGACCGCGGCGCTCGACCTCGGTCACCAGGAGGACGTGCTCCGCATCGCGCGCCGGCTCGCCGGGCGCGGCCGGGCGGTCGTCGCGGTCCTCCACGACCTCTCGCTCGCCGCGGCGTACGCGGACGATCTCGTGATGCTCGATCGCGGGCGGCTCGTCGCCGACGGCTCGCCTGCCGAGGTCCTCAGCGCCGAGCGGGTCGAGGAGGTCTACCGGACCCCGGTGCGGATCCTCCCCGATCCGGACACGGGACGGCCCGTCGTGCTCCCCCGCCGCACCCCGGCCGAGGCGGACCGGACGTCGTCGGGCGACGCTCAGGGGACGCGGTAGGTCCAGGCCTCGCTCGCGAACTTCGCGGCCGCGAGCGCCTCGGCCTCGGCGAGCTCCTCGGGGGCGAGCACGTCGTCGCGCAGTCCATACCGCTCGCGGAATACGGCGATCAGCGCATCGATGATCGCCTCGCGCTCCATGCCCGTCTGCGACCGCAGCGGGTCGACGCGCTTCGCGGCCGAGGCGATGCCCTTGTCGCTCAGCTTCTCCCGCCCGATCCGCAGGATCTCGGTCATCCGCTCGCCGTCCATGTCGTAGGCCATGGTGACGTGGTGCAGCAGGCCGCCGCCGGACAGGCGCTTCTGCGCGGCGCCGCCGATCTTGCCCACCGGGCTCGTGATGTCGTTCAGGGGCTGATAGGCGGCCTCGATGCCGAGCGAGCGGAGCCCGGCGACCGCCCAGTCGTCGAGGAAGGCGTAGGAGTCGGCGAAGCTCATGCCGGACACCAGGTCGGCGGGAGCGGTGATCGAGTAGACGATGACCTGGCCGCCGGCCATGTACATGGCGCCGCCGCCGGAGATCCGGCGGACCACCTCGACGTCGTGGCGCCGCGCGGCCTCGGCGTCCACCTCGTTCATGACCGACTGGAACGAGCCGATGACCACCGCGGAGCGGTCCCACTCCCAGAACCGCAGGGTCGGCTCCCGGCGTCCCGCGCCGACGCGCTCGGCGAGCACCTGGTCGAGCGCGACCTGGACGCGGGGCGGCAGCGAGGGCCCCCGCAGCAGGCGCCACGGATAGTCGGCCCATTCCCGCGCACCGGCGACGGCGCGTCGCACGGCGGTCGCGACGCCCTCCGGGGTGACCCCGAGCAGCTCGGCGTCCGCCGGCAGGGCGGTGCGGATCGCCCCGGCGATGTCCCCGCCGCCGGCGTCGGCGGACAGGCCGTCGACCGCGGCGTTCATCGCCTCGAGCGCGGCGTCCGGCTCGAGGAAGAAGTCGCCGGCGATGCGCGTTCCGGCGAACCGGCCGTCGACGACGTCGAGGTCGACCACGACGAGCTTGCCGCCGGGGACCTTGTACTCGCCGTGCATCCTTCGAGCCTACGACCAGCGGGGACCGCGGGCCCGGTCGCGATGTTCGCGCTCAGCCGATGTGCGCGTCCATCCAGGTGAGGACGTCGTGGACCACCTCGTCGCGGTTCGTCTCGTTGAACACCTCGTGCTGCGCGCCCGGATACACGATCACCGTGACGTCGGTGAGGCCGGCCCTGGCGATGTAGGCCTCCGCGAGCCTGCGCACCGAGCGCTCGCCCCCGAGCGGGTCCTCGGAGCCGACGACCATGAGCAGCGGGACGTCGCGCTCGGCCGCGAGGCCGCGAGGCGGCTTGCCGAGCAGCCTCAGCGCGTCCCGGATGCCGAACACCCTGATCGCGCTCGCCTTGAACATGAGGGGGTCCGCGGCGGCCGCCGCGACGACCGCGGCGTCCCGGCTGAGCCACTCGTAGCCGGTCGTGCCGAGCCGCTTGAAGCGAGCGTTGAGATCGCCGCCGTTCATGTCGCGCAGCGTGCGAAAGGCGGTGCCCGAGAGCACCACGGCGTCGTACGGCCGCGGATCCGTGTCGAGCAGGATCTGCGCGATGAACGACCCCCAGGAGTGGCCGAGCAGCACGAAGGGGACGCTCGGCCGGGCGGCCCGGATGAGCCGGCCGAACGCGCGGACCGCGTCGACCGCCGCGTCGTGGCCGCCCTTGCCGAGCCGGCCGAGCCTCGATCGGTCGCCGCCCCACTGGCCGAGGCCGGTCGGGCCGTGCCCGCGGTGCTCGTCCGCCCACACCTCGTAGCCGGCCGCCACCAGCTCGCCGGCGAGCGCCTCGTAGCGCAGCGCGTGCTCGCCGAGGCCGTGGACGAGCTGGACGACCGCCTTCGGCTGCGGGTGCGACCAAACGTGATAGTGGATCGCGACCCCCATCGGGTCCTTGAACGTCGCATCCTTGCGCGTCACCGCCATGCAGGGAATCTACTCCCCGGGTCTACGCTTGCCCCGTCGACCGAATGGGGAGCGGGACACGTGCATCGACGGGGACGCGCCGCGGCAGCGGCAGCAGTGATGACGGCAGGGTTGGCGTTCGGCGGCGCGCTGCCCGCATCGACGGCGGCGTCCGCTGCCGGGTACGAGCTCGTCGAGGTCGCCCCCGGCTCGGTCTACAGCGTCGTGGGGCCGCTCCTCGAGGCGGGCGGCGTCGTCTACTTCCAGGGGACGAGCCCGTCCTCGCCCGGCGGGTCGTGGCTGTTCGCCTTCGACCCCGCGACCGGCGCGGTCGGCCCCGTCGGCACGACGAGCTCCCTCGGGCAGGTGAGCGGCCTGCGGACCGACGGCGCGATGCTCTACTTCCTCTCGCCGGCCGGCGGTCGCAACGCGATCCACGTCTACGACCCGGTCGCCGACGCCGTCGCCCAGTACGACTGGCCCGCGGACGACGCGTTCCCCGACGAGCTCGCCATCCTGGGCGCCGACGTCTACGTCGTGATGCAGGGCGACGGCCTTCTCCACTCGGTCCCGCGGGCCGACCCCGCCTCGGCGCCCGGCATCGCGCCGACGGCGACGACGCCGCTGCCGAAGTGCGCGGACGGGACGACCGATCCGGCGAGCGCCGCCGGCGATCTGCATTCGGCCGGCGGTTACGTCTACTACGTGCAGTCCTGCGCCGACATCCTGAGCGACCAGCTCTTCCGCCGGGCCGGTCCCTCGGCGGCCGAGGCGGTCGCGTTCCCGGCGTCGCCGCCCGCGGCGACGTACGCCGCGGCGTACGGCGTGCTCGAGCACGGCGGCCGCACCTACTTCGCGGCCGGCGCCATCTCGGGGACGCAGCACCTGTACTCCTTCGTCTCCGGCGACCTCGCCCAGCCGACCAGCGACCTCGGCGGGCTGAACCCCGGCCGCCCGACCGTCTTCCGGGGCGCGGTCACCTGGTTCATGCAGGACGGCGCGGAGCGCCGCCTCTACCGCAGCGACGACGGCCTCACCGCGACGCCCATCGGCACCTCCGCCGGCACCGACCTCGAGGGCGAGCTCGGACTCGCCGCCTGGGGGGACGTCCTGCTGTTCAACGGCTTCCCCGTCGTCTCGCCGAGCGACCCGATCGGGACCAGGACGAACTACCTCTACGACGCGGCGGACGCCGCCATCGCCCGCATCGGTCCTGCGGGCGCGATCGTGCCGCCCTTCGTGACCTCGACCGGCGACGCCTATGTCACGGCCTTCGCCGCGCTCGGCGCCGACGCGGACAGCCAGCACCTCTACCGGCTCGTCCGGCACGTGCTGCCCGACACCGGCTTCGACCCGGCGGGCGCCGCGATCGCGGCGGCGTTCCTCGTCCTCGGCGCGGGGCTCGTCTGGACGGCTCGCCGCCGCCCGCGGCTCACGCCTCGCGGGTGATCTCGACGCCGACGAACAGCGACGAGGCGACCGAGCCCGCGTAGACGCCGCGCAGCGGGGGCACGTCGTCGTAGTCCCGGCCGCGGCCGACGCACACGTGCCGGTCGCCGATCCCGATGCCGTTGGTCGGATCGAAGCCCTGCCAGCCGGATCCGGTGAACCACTCGACCCAGGCGTGCGACTCGCCGGCGACGGTCGCGCCGATCTCGGCCTCCGCGACCGGGTGGAGGTAGCCGGAGGCGTACCTCGCCGGGATCCCGACCGCGCGCAGCGCGCCGAGCGCGACGTGCGCGATGTCCTGGCAGACCCCCTTGCGCTGCGCCCAGGCGTCGGCGCCCGAGGAGTGCACGCTGGTGACGCCCGACACGTACTCGAGCGCCTCGCCGACGGCGGTGCACACGGCGAGGGCGGCGTCCGACGGATCGCGGTGATACGCGGCGATCCGCTCGGCGAGCGCGGCGAGCTCGGCGGGCGGCGCGGTGAGCCGGGTCTGCGCGAGCTGCTCGACCGTCGACGTCGACTCGGCGCAGCGGCGGCGCAGCGTCGCCCAGTCGACCTCGCCGGGGGCCGTCGACCGCGGCCGCACCTCGACGACGCTGGTCGCGGTGATCGAGAGCTCCCGGTGCGGCGTGAGCACCTCGAACGACGTGACGCGCGTGCCCCAGTAGTCCACGTAGTCGTGGTGCGCGCCGACCGGGGCGATCTCGAGGCCCGAGGAGATGACGAGCTGGCCGTCGAGGCTCAGCGGCAGCATCCGGGCCTCGTTGTAGCTCGCCGTCACGTCGCCGTCGTACGCGAAGCCGGTGACGTGGCGGATGCGCAGTCGCTTCACGTCGTCTCCCCCACCCACATCGGCATCGCGTTGCTCGGGAAGTAGCGCTCCCGGATCGCCTCGGACGCCGCCGAGGTGGCGACCTGCACGCGCTCCATCCAGCTCGTCAGCGACTCCAGGACCTCGGGGATGGGGCGGTACTCGAGCTCGCTGCGGATCTGGCCGAGGATGCGCTGCGCCTGATCGGAGAAGCCGACGCGGCCGTCCGGGCCCGGCTCGATCTCGCGGAGGCAGGACTCGGCGCGCAGCACCGAGTAGAGGATCGAGCGCGGGAAGAGCCGGTCGAGGATGAGGAACTCGGCGGCGTTGCGGGCGGAGGGCATGCCGCGATAGGTCTTCAGGTAGGCCTCGTTCGCGCCGACGGAGCGCAGGATGGTCGTCCAGCTCGGCCCCGACGCGTCGGTGAGCGAACGGGTCGCGAGCAGCCGAGCGGTCATGTCGGCCCGCTCGATCGAGCGCCCGAGGGTGAAGAACAGCCAGGCGTCGTCGCGGCTGGTGGCCGACTCGATGATGCCGACGGCGAGCGCCGAGCGCTCCCGCACCCACTGGAAGAACTCGTGCACCTTCTCGGTCGGGACGGCGATCGGCGTCATCGCCCGCGTCGTGTTGAGGCACTCCCAGAGCTCGGTGTTGACGACCTCCCGCGCGCGGCGCGCGTTCTCCCTGGCGGCGCTCAGCGAGTAGGCGATCGAGGCCGGCTCGCCCCGGTCGACGGCGAGGATCTCGAGCACGCGCTCGCGGCCGAGGTCCCCCCTCGGCGATGGCGTCCCCATCACCGAGAGCAGCGCGCGGCAGGCCGCGTCCTCCTCGATCCACGGGTCCTCCAGCAGCAGCTGCAGGTGCACGTCGAGGATGCGCGCGGTGCCGTCGGCCCGCTCGATGTAGCGGCCGATCCAGAACAGCGCCTCGGCGATGCGGCTCAGCACGGGGACTCCTCGCCTTCCGCGCGGCGCGGCGACCGCTCCGGCAGCGCGCCCTGCTGCTGCGGCTGCTGCTGGGCCTGCGACTCCTGCTGGCCGTGCTGCTGCGCCGGCAGCGCCGCACCGCCGCGCGAGTCGTGCTGCTGCGGCGGGTTGTCGAGGTCGATGATCGGGATCGAGGTGGTGATCGACGCCTGGTCGGCGACGAGCCCCTGGATCGAGTGCCGCTCGACGTGCAGCGGGACGGAGCCGACGACCCAGGTGTCCTTCGAGCCGCCGCCCTGCGAGGAGTTGACGACCAGGCGGCCCTCGGGGAGCGCGACGCGGGTGAGCCCGCCCGGCAGCACCCAGACGTCGTGCCCGTCGTTGACGGCGAACGGCCGGAGGTCCGCGTGCCGCGGCCGCATCCCGTCCTCGACCAGCGTCGGGATCGTGGAGAGCTGCACGACCGGCTGCGCGATCCAGCCGCGCGGGTCCTCGACGAGGCGGGCCCGCAGCGCGTCGAGCTCCGAGCGGGTCGCGTCCGGGCCGACCACGAGCCCCTTGCCGCCCGAGCCGTCGACGGGCTTGACGACGAGCTCGTCGAGCCGGTCGAGCACCTCCTCGAGCGCGCCGGGCTCCTCGAGCCGCCAGGTCCGCACGTTCGGCAGCACCGGCTCCTCGGCGAGGTAGTAGCGGATGAGGTCGGGCACGTAGGTGTAGACGAGCTTGTCGTCGGCGACGCCGTTGCCGATGGCGTTCGCGATCGTCACGTTGCCCAGCCGGGCGGCGAGCATGAGCCCCGGGCTGCCGAGCATCGAGTCGGCGCGGAACTTCAGCGGGTCGAGGAACTCGTCGTCGACCCGCCGGTAGATCACGTCGACCCGCGTCGGGCCCGCGGTCGTGCGCATCCAGACCCGGCCGCCCGAGCAGAACAGGTCCCGGCCCTCGACGAGCTCGACCCCCATCAGGCGGGCGAGCAGCGCGTGCTCGAAGTACGCGGAGTTGAACACGCCGGGCGTGAGCACCACGACCGTCGGGTCCTCGATGCCGCCCGGGGCGCTCGCCCGCAGCGCCTCCAGCAGCCGGGCGGGATATTCGCCGACCGGCCGCACCCGCATGCTGACGAACAGCTCGGGCAGTGTCTGGGCCATGACCCGTCGGTTCGAGATGACGTAGCTGACGCCGGAGGGGACGCGCACGTTGTCCTCGAGCACCCGCCAGACGCCCTGCTCGTCGCGGATGCAGTCGATGCCGGAGACCTGGATCCGCACGCCGTTCGCCGGCACGACGCCGGCGGCCTCCCGGTGGAAGTGGCTGCTCGAGGTGATCAGCGACGCCGGGATGACGCCGTCCCGGACGGCGCGCTGCGGCCCGTACACGTCGGCGAGGAAGGCCTCGAGGGCGCGCACGCGCTGGGCGACGCCGGAGCGGACGTGCTCCCAATCGGTCTGCGCGATGACCCGCGGCACCGGGTCGATCGGGAACGGCCGCTCCTCGCCGGCGAAGTCGAAGGTGACGCCCTGGGCGAGATAGGACTTGGCGAGCGCGTCGGTGCGACCGCGGATCTCCTCCGGGCTCATCGAGGCGAGCGTGCGATGGATCTCCGCGTAGGGCTCGCGGACGCCCCCGTCCCCGGCGAACATCTCGTCCCACGGCAGCGCGCCGAGCCGCGGCTTCGGGGCGCCGTAGCCCTCGAACAGGTCCGCCATGACGAAAGCGTAGAGCGAAGCCGTGTCGGGGATGTTTCGGAGCGCGCCCGCCGGACGCGAAGAATTGACTTGCAATCCTCCAGATTGTTCGACAATCTTTGATCGTGACGAACGCGGCCCTCGACGAGGCGAGCGTCCTCCCCGAGGCGCTGCACGCGGCCCTCCGCGACGCCATCCTGGAGCGGGCGCTGCCGCCCGGCACCGCCGTCACCGAGTCGGCGGTCGCGCTGCGGCACGGCGTCGCGCGCTCCACCGCGCGGCTCGCGATCGAGCGGCTGGTCGGCGACGGCCTGCTGCGCCGCGCGCCGCATCAGGCGGCGCGGGTGCCGTCCCTCGACGCGGGCGACATCGCCGACATCTACGAGAGCCGAGAGGTCGTCGAGCGCGCCGCGATCGAGCGGCTCGCCCGGTCGGGCTCGATCCCGGCCGCGGCGCTGCGCGCCCACCGCGAGCTGCTCGCGATCGACCCGGACACGCCGTTCGCCCGGATCGACGCGACCTTCCACCGCGAGCTCGTCGCCGGTCAGCCGAACGCCCGGCTGGTGCGGATGCACGGGCTGCTGATGGGCGAGATCGAGATGTGCATCGCGCAGGTGCAGGCCGAGCGCGTGCTGACCCCGGCCGAGATCGCCGCGCAGCACCAGGCGATCCTCGACGCCGTCGTCGCCGGGGACGCCGACCTCGCCGGGCGGCTCACCGGCGAGCACATCCGCGGCGCGCGCGACCGGCTGCTCGCCGCCTACGACCGAGACCGCGCCCGACAGTGAGGACCACCGCCCCATGGTGACGAGGAAGTTCCCGAACCCGCGCGACGTGTTCGAGCTCATGAGGTTCAAGAAGCCGGTGTGGAGCGCGAAGCGGCGCCGCCTCGAGTCGGCGCTGACCATCCACGACCTGCGGGCGATCGCGCAGCGCCGGACGCCGCGCGCCGCCTTCGACTACGTCGACGGCGCGGCCGACGGCGAGATCTCGCTGACGCGCGCCCGCCAGGCCTGGGAGGACGTCGAGTTCCACCCGGACATCCTCAACGACGTCTCCCGGGTCGACACCTCGACCACCGTGCTCGGCGGCCCGAGCGCCTACCCGTTCGCGATCGGGCCGATCGGCTTCAGCCGGATCGCGCACACCGAGGGCGAGGTCGGCGGCGCGTCCGCCGCCGCGCGGATCGGCATCCCGTTCACGCTGTCCACCCTCGGGAACACCGCGATCGAGCGGGTCGCCGAGCTGAACCCGGGACGCAACTGGTTCCAGCTCTACGTCATGCGCCAGCGGGAGATCTCGTACGGCCTCGTCGAGCGCGCGGCGGCCGCGGGCTTCGACACCCTGATGTTCACCGTCGACGCGCCGGTCGGCGGCAACCGCCTCCGCGACACCCGCAACGGTTTCTCCATCCCGCCGCAGCTGACGATGCGCACGCTCGTGAACGCGATCCCGCGGCCCTGGTGGTGGTGGGACTTCCTGACCACGCCGAAGCTCGAGTTCGCCTCGCTGAGCTCGACCGGCGGCACCGTCGGGGAGCTGCTGTCCTCGGCGATGGACCCGACGATCTCGTTCGCCGACCTCGACGTGATCCGGGGCATGTGGCCGGGCAGGCTCGTCGTCAAGGGCGTGCAGAACCTCGCCGACGCGAAGAGGCTCGCCGGCCTCGGCGTCGACGGCATCATCCTGTCGAACCACGGCGGGCGCCAGCTCGACCGCGCTCCGATCCCCTTCCACCTGCTGCCGGACGTGGTCCGGGAGGTCGGGCGGGACACCGAGGTCATCGTGGACACCGGCATCATGCACGGCGCCGACATCGTCGCGGGCATCGCCCTCGGCGCGCGGTGCGCCATCGTCGGCCGCGCCTACATGTACGGCCTGATGGCCGGCGGGGTCGACGGCGCGCACCGCGCGATGGAGATCCTGACCCGGCAGATCGTCCAGACCATGCGGCTGCTGCAGGTCGCCTCCGTCGAGGAGCTCGCCCCGCGGCACGTCACCCAGCTGCGCCGGCTCGTCCCGCGGACGTAGCTCAGGTGGGCCGGACGGCCACCGCGCCCTCCGGCTCCTCCGGCAGGTCGTCCTCCGGCTCCTCGCGGATCGGCGTGGCGCCGAGGACGGCGTCCGAGAACTCCTCCGGCGCGACGACGAGGTCGATCGGCCGGGTCTCGACGACCTCGATCCCGAGGCGGGCGTCGGCGCTGCGCCGCACCCGACCGGAGAGGAGGAACCAGCTCACCCCGATCAGGAAGGCGACGACGCCGGAGGCCCCGCCGACCAGGATCGCCGCCCGCGGCCCGGCGACCGCCGCGACCCAGCCGACGATCGGCGCGCCGATGACGGTGCCGCCCATCATGAGCGCCATGTAGATGGCGAGCACCCGGCCGCGCAGCACGGGCTCGGCCGTGGTCTGGACGTAGCCGTTCGCGGTGGTGAGCATGGTGACCACGGAGAACCCGGTGATCACGCACACCGCCGCATAGCTCCAGAACCCGGGCATGAACGCCGACGCCCCGCACGAGATCCCGAACAGCAGCGAGGTCGCGATCGCCACCCGCAGCCGGGCCTGCGCCCGTCGCGCCGCGAGCAGCGCCCCGGCGAGCGAGCCGATCGCGAGCATCGAGCTGAGCAGGCCGAAGCCGTCCGCGTCGTGCCCGAACTCGAGCGACATGGTCGAGGCGAAGATGGGGAAGTTCATCCCGAACGCGCCGATGATGAACGCCATCGCGAACAGCGCGACGAGGTCGCCGCGCCGGCGCACGTACCGGAAGCCGTCGAGGAAGCGCTGCACGCCGGTCGCCTTCGCCCTCGGCACCAGCTCGCCGCGGCGCATGGCCAGCAGCACGATGATCGTCGCGAGGTAGCTCACCGCGTCGGCGATGAACACCCAGCCGCTGCCGACCGCGACGATCGCGAAGCCCGCGACGGCGGGACCGATCAGGCGGGCGGTGTTGAAGGCGGCGGAGTTGAGCGCGACGGCGTTCGAGGCGTCCGCGCGGCCGACCAGGTCGGAGACGAAGGCCTGGCGGGTCGGGTTGTCGAACGCGGTGGCGATGCCGAACAGCAGCGCGAGCGCGTACATCAGCGGCAGCGTCAGCACCCCGCTGAGCAGCAGCACGCCGACGGTGAGCGCCGTGCTGCCGAGCGCCGCCTGGGTCACCAGGAGGATCCGGCGGCGGGGGAAGCGGTCGGCGACCCAGCCGGTGATGCCGACGAGCAGCAGCGGCGGGCCGAACTGCAGCGCCATGCACACGCCCATCGCCGCGGGGTCGTCGTCGGTGAGGAAGGTCAGCACCGTCCAGCTGAGCGCCGTCGACTGGGCCCAGGAGCCGACGTTCGAGACGAGCGAGCCGAAGAACCAGAGCCGGTAGTTGAAGCGGCCCAGCGAGCGGAACATCGCGCCCCTCACCGCAGCGTCATCCCGTCCAGGAGCTCGGCCGCCCGTGCGAGCGTGCGGCGGTCGGCGGCCGGGAGCGGGCCGAGCTCCGCCTTGAGCCAGGCGTTCCGGCGGCGCCGGGCGGTGCTCGCGAGCTCCGCGCCGCGCTCAGTGATCTCGACGATGACCCGGCGCCCGTCCTCGGGGTCGTCGATGCGACGCACGTAGCCGGCGGTCTCGAGCACGTTGAGCGTCCGGTTCATCGACGGCGGGCTGACCCGTTCGAGCTCGGCGAGCGCACCCGGCGCGGCGCGCTCGAGCCGGCTGAGCCAGAGCAGCACCGTCAGCTGCGAGTCGGTGACCTCGTCGATGTGCGACTCGATCCGAAGCCGGCGGGTGAGCCGGAAGGCGGCCACCCGGAGGTCGGAGGCGAGCCGCGCCAGCTCCTCCGACTCATCGACCACGATCCATTAGCGTAGCTCATTAGCCTGTCTAACGAGCACCGCGGCCGGCTCAGGGCTCGAGCGGGCCGAGCAGGCTCGCGGCGACGGTCGCGTGCACCGACTCCGTGTCGCTGGGGTGGAAGACGCCGGCGAGCACGTCGCGCTGCAGCCGGGACAGCTCGGCCGAGCCGCGGTAGCCCGCGCCGCCCGCGGCGCGCAGCGCGTGGTCGACCACGACCCTGGCCGTCTCCGTCGCGCGATGCTTCGCGCCGGTCAGCAGGCGGAACCAGGCGGCGCCGCGGTCCGCGAGCGCGTCGACGTCCGCCGCGAGCGACTCCAGGTCCGGCGCGAGCGCGTCGAGCGCGAGCGCGGCGTCGGCGAGCCGCCAGCGCAGGTCCCGGTCCTGCGCGTAGGACCGGCCGGTCGCGCGGCTGCGGCGGCCCTGCACCGCCTCGACCGCGAGCTCGAGCGCGCGATCCGCGATGCCCGCGTACACCGAGCCGATCAGCAGCAGGAAGTTCGCGAAGACCGCGAACACGAACGGGTCGGCGTTCGGCCCGACCGGCAGGATCCGGCTCACCCGCTCGTCCGGCACGACCGCGCCGTCGAGCACCGTCGTCCGCGACTGGGTCGCCCGCATGCCGAGCGCGTCCCAGTCGTCCAGCGTGGTGACGCCGGGGTCCTCTCGGGTGAGGAACCCGTGCACCAGTCGCGGCCCGTCCGGCGTCTCGGCGCGGCCGAACACGCCGAGCCGGGTCCAGGCCGGCGCCAGGGACGTGAAGACCTTGGTCCCGCGGAACGCCCAGCCCGACGCCGCCCCGGACCCGGGCGACGGGTCGACGCGCTCGGCGACCGTCGCCGAGTCCCACAGCACGAGGTCGTTGCCCGGCTCGCTGAGGCCGAAGGCGAAGAGCTCTCCGGCCTCGGCGTCCCGCAGCACCCCGTCCAGGCTCCGATCGCCCCGGTCGCGCAGGGTCCTCGCCACCCCGACCCAGACCAGGTGCATGTTGATCCCGAGCGCGGTGGCGGGCGCGTGCGCGGCGAGCCGGCGCTGGTCTCGGGCCGTCTCCAGCAGCGGTCGCACTCGAAGGTAGCCGGCCGCCCGCAGCTCGGCGAGGTCCTCGTCGAAGAAGGCGTTCGCCCGGTCGTATCCGGCGGCGCGAGCACGGATCCGTCGCAGCAGTTCCGGATCGAGCTCCATGACGCGCCTCCCTCGTCAGCCTAGCCCTCCCAGCGGACCGTCGGCCGGGGCCCGAGCCGCTCGCGGCGCCGCGACCGCAGCAGCACCGCGACGAGCAGCGCGACCACCAGCAGCGCGATCGCGACGGTGCATCCGAGCGTGCCGATCGACCCCGCGGCGAACGGCACCGCGGCGATCAGCGCCGCCGCCGTCCAGGTCGGGACCGGGTCCATCGCGCGCGGCTCGGCGAGCGGCGCGTGCACCGCCCACAGCGCGATCAGGAAGACCGCGACCGGCCAGCCGAGCGCGCCGGCCGCGAGCACGCCGCCGACCGGCTCGCGGCCGGCGACGTCGGCGACCACGACCTCGAGCCCGGCGCCGACCATCGCGAGCGCGGCGAACACGACGTAGTGACCGTAGGCGTAGTAGACCGCACGACTGCGCCTGGCCTCCAGGCGCTCCGCGGCCGGCTCCTCGAAGTAGACCCACCACAGCGCGAACAGGATGACCAGCGCCGCGAGGCCGGCGACCGCGAGCAGCACGTCCAGCCCGGTCTGCGCGAGCACGTCGCGGAAGGCGGT
Source organism: Micrococcales bacterium 73-13 (assembly GCA_001898855.1). Lineage (GTDB taxonomy): Bacteria > Actinomycetota > Actinomycetes > Actinomycetales > Microbacteriaceae > 73-13. The sequence goes on along the minus strand of MKVN01000040.1, from coordinate 18,448 downwards.
CGCGGCGGCGAGCACGCTCTCGCCGAGCAGGATCATCGTGAAGCTCCCGTGCCGGTCGGCGATGTGGTGGGGGTGGAAGTTGATGCCGCCGGCGCGGTCGGCCCAGATCGGGACGATCAGCTCGGCGACGGCGAGCAGCACGAAGGACCCCTCGATCAGCCCGTGGCCGGAGGGCAGCAGCAGCCGCAGCAGCCAGCAGACCTGGACGATGGAGATGCCGATGACGTACCGCAGCGCGACCCGCCCGGTCTCGGTGTCGTCGCGGATCGCGCGGGAGATGGAGGCGACCAGCCCGACGCGCATGATGAGGTACCCGATCGTGACGACCAGCCAGTCGTCGCGCTCGAAGGCGGCGGGCACGCCGGAGGCGAGCACGAGCACGCCGGCCATCTGCACCATGGTGAGCACCCGGTAGGGGATGTCGTCGGTGTCGTAGGCCGAGGCGAGCCAGCTGAACTGGTCCCAGGCCCACCAGATCGCGAAGAACGTCATCAGGAACCGGGGCAGGATCGACCAGCCGTCGCCGGCCAGGAGCTCCTGCGCGGACGCGTCGACGAGCAGGGAGACGGCGACCACGAAGGTCAGGTCGAAGATGAGCTCGAGCGGCGTCGACGCCCGGCCGACCTCGTCGATCGGGCGCGCGCGCATCCTGCGGCGGAACTG
>MKVN01000040.1:0-17750 GCA_001898855.1 Micrococcales bacterium 73-13 | reverse complement strand
TGGAGTCCGGTTAGCGGGTCAGCAGCTGACGCCCGGCGTCGAGCAGAGGCCCTGCAGGACGCCGCCGCCGATGCTCGCCGCGGCGATCCCGATCACGATCACGATGATCGTCACGATGACCGAGAGCCCGATCACGATCGAGCCGACGATGATGCCGACCTTCGCGGGCGTGTTCTTGAAGCCGGCGTTCTTCGACTGGTTGAAGGCGATGATGCTGAGGATGAGGCCCACCACCGACAGCCACCAGAGGAAGGCGAGGATGAGGCCGACGATGCCGAGCGTCTTGCCCGGGAAGTCGCCGGGCGCGTAGGCGGCCGGCTGCTGCTGGTACGGCTGCGCCGGCGGGTAGGGCTGCTGCGGCGGCTGGTACGGCTGCTGCGGCGGCTGGGCGTTGGGGTCGGTCATCGTTGCCTCTCTGAGATGGGTGAGGTCCGTCACGTGGAGCGTACTCACCGGTCGCGCCGACCGCTACGGTGATTCCGTGGCGATCGGCATCCTGACCAGCGGGGGCGACTGCCCCGGATTGAACGCGGTCATCCGGGCCGTCGTGCTCAAGGGCACCCAGGTCTACGGCCGCGAGTTCATCGGCTTCCGCGACGGCTGGCGCGGCGTCGTCGAGGGCGACGCCGTCCCGCTGGCGCGCCGGGACATCCAGGGCATCGGCAAGCTCGGCGGCACGATCATCGGCACCTCGCGCACGGACCCCTTCGAGGACGACCCGACCGCCGCCACGGCGCGCGCGACGCTCGAGCGGCTCGACGTCGACGCGCTCATCGTCATCGGCGGCGAGGGCACGCTGTCGGCCGCCAGGGAGCTGGCCGGCTTCGGCGTGCCGATCGTCGGCGTGCCGAAGACGATCGACAACGACCTCTCCGCGACGGACATGACCTTCGGCTTCGACACCGCCGTCGGGATCGCGACCGAGGCCTTCGACCGGCTCCGCACCACCGGCGACTCGCACGGGCGCTGCATGGTCGCCGAGGTGATGGGACGGCACGTCGGCTGGATCGCGCTGCACTCCGGCATGGCCGCGGGCGCGCACGCGATCCTCATCCCGGAGCAGCACACCAGCTGGGACCGGCTCGCCGGCTGGGTCACCGCCGCCCGCGACCGCGGGCGCGCGCCGCTGGTCGTGGTCGCCGAGGGCTTCGTCCCGGAGGGCGGCGCCGAGGCCTACTCCGTCCAGGGCCGGGACAGCTACGGCCGGCCCCGGCTCGGCGGGATCGGGGAGATGGTCACCGCCGAGCTCGAGGCGCGGACCGGGATCGAGACCCGCTGCACGACGCTCGGGCACATCCAGCGCGGCGGCACGCCGAGCGCCTTCGACCGCGTGCTGGCGACCCGGTTCGGCCTCGCCGCGGTCGACGCCGTCGTGCACGGCCGATTCGGGCGGATGGTCTCGCTGCGCGGCACGGAAATCACGCACGTCCCGCTCGAGGACGCGACGGGGCGGCTGAACGCGGTGCCGCAGTCCCGCTACGACGAGGCCGCGATCCTGTTCGGCTAGGCGAAGCGATGTCCTCCGTCCTCATCGTCGTCGGGCTGGCGCTCGTCGTCCTCGCCGGCGCCGTGCACGTGCTCATCTTCCTGCTCGAGTCGGTGCTCTGGCGCTCGCGGTCGACCTGGCGGCAGTTCGGGATCGCCTCCGCGGCGGACGCGGAGATCGCCCGGCCGTGGGCGCTCAACCAGGGCTTCTACAACCTGTTCCTCGCCGTCGGCGCGATCGCCGGCGGCATCGGGGGGATCGTCGCCGGGGTCGATCCGGTCGCGGGGCTCAGCGCGTGGGGCTGGGTCGGCGGGTTCTGCGCGCTGTGCATGCTCGCCGCGGCGATCGTCCTGCTCGTCTCCTCGCGGAGGCGCCTGCTGCGCGGGGCGCTGATCCAGGGCGCCGTGCCGCTGCTCGCCGTCGCGCTGCTCGGCGTCGGACTCGCGGTCTAGCCGAGCCGAGCCGGAGGCTCAGCGGGAGCGCCGGACAGCCGTCCAGGCGATCGCCCCGGCGAGCACCAGGCCGGCGCCGACGACGCCGGCGATCCAGGGGGCCGGGTTGCGCCGCACCGACTCCCGGATCCTCGCGGTCGCCGCTCGGGCACGCTTCGGCACGTTGAGCTTGTCGTCGATCGCGTCGAGCGTCGCCGCGAGCTCGGCGCGGGCGGCGAGCACGCGCTGCTCGGGAGCGGTCCGCTGCTGCATCTCAGGCCTCCTGCCCGTCCGTCGGCGGCACCGTGCCCCGGCCGGTGCGGCGCAGCGTGCGCAGGTCCTCGCCGATCGAGCCGAGGCGGTCCGTGCCGCTCCCCGACGACTTGAGCGCGGCGACCCCGGCGAGCAGGAGCACGATCGCGATGATCAGCAGCCCGCCGAAGACGATGAGCGCGCTCGCCCACAGCGGCAGCGCGGTGGCGATGCCGGCGATCGCGGCGAACACGCCGACCATGACGGCGAGCAGCAGGAACAGCGCGGCGGCCAGCAGCAGGCCGATGCCGATGCCGGCGCGGATCGCCCGCTCCTTGAGCTCGGCCTTCAGCGCGTCGATCTCCGCCCGGATGAGATCGCTGACGAGCCCGGGAAGGGCGCTGAGCAGCTGGAGCAGCGAGCGCTTCGGCGCCGAGTCGGCGTCGCTCACAACGACTCCGGCGGCGCGGCCGCGGTGCGCGCCGATCGTCGCCGGCCGCCGGTCATGCGGTCGATGACGCCGGAGGCGCCCTTCTTCAGCAGGCAGGCGGCGTCCTCGAGCCGGTCGTTGACGAACGTGGCCGCGGTCTCGCGCACGTCCTTGACCAGCGGGGCGTTCCACACCGTGCCCGCCGCCTTCGCGATCTGGTCGTACCGTTCGCGCCCGGCCTTCGCGCCGAGGATGTAGCCGACGCCGACGCCGAGCCCGATGAGCACCAGCTTGCCCTTCAGACTCATGCGTCCACAGTAACCCCAGGCGGATGCATGCCGCTACGGGAATACTGGGGCTTGACAGCACGGCGCGCCGCGCTCCGCCGGAGCCCGCCCCGCGAGGATCACCAGATCGCGACGCGCTCCGGCTCCGCCAGCCACAGCCGATCCCCTTCGGCGACGCCGAAGGCCTCGTAGAAGGCCGGGATGTTCCGCACGATCTGATTGCAGCGGAACTCGCTCGGCGAGTGCGGGTCGATCGCGAGCAGACGGATGACCTCCTCGTCGCGGCCCTTCTGCTGCCAGGCCTGCGCCCAGGAGAGGAAGAAGCGCTGCGCGGCGGTGAGACCGTCGATCACCGGGCCCACGGTCAGACCCTGCCGCTCGAGATGCACTCCGTAGGCCCGCCACGCGATGCCGAGTCCGCCGAGGTCGCCGATGTTCTCGCCGATCGTCAGCGCCCCGTTCACATGGTGCGCCTCGTCGCCGCCGAGCTGCTCGGGGACGAGCGCCTCGTACTGCGCGATGAGCGAGCCGGTGCGCCGCTCGAAGGCCGCCCGGTCGTCCTCGGTCCACCAGTCGGTGAGCCGCCCCTCGCCGTCGAAGCGGGATCCCTGGTCGTCGAAGCCGTGGCCGATCTCGTGGCCGATCACCGCGCCGATCGCGCCGTAGTTCGCAGCCGCGTCGCGCTCGGCGGAGAAGAAGGGCGGCTGCAGGATCGCGGCGGGGAAGACGATCTCGTTGAAGCCCGGGTTGTAGTAGGCGTTGACCGTCTGCGGTGTCATGAACCACTCGTCGCGATCGATCGGACGCCCGAGCTTGGCGAGCTCCCTGCGGAACTCGAACTCCGCGGCGGCCCGCTCGTTGGCGATCAGGTCGTCGGCGACGATCTCCAGGGCCGAGTAGTCGCGCCACCTGACCGGGTAGCCGATCTTCGGCGTGAACCTCGCGAGCTTCTCGAGGGCCCGCGCCCTGGTCGCCTCGCCCATCCACTCGAGCTCGGAGATCGAGCGGCGGTACGCCTCGATGAGGTCGGCGACGAGCTCGTCCATCGCCGCCTTGGCGGCCGGCGGGAAGTGGCGCTCGACGTAGACGCGGCCGACGGCCTCGCCGAGGACGCCCTCGACCAGGGTGACCCCGCGCTTCCAGCGCGCGCGGATCTCCGGCGTGCCCGTCAGGGTGCGGCCGTAGAAGTCGAAGCCGGCCTGGACGAACGCGTCGGAGAGCGAGCCGGAGAGCTCGCGGACGATGTGGAAGGCGAGCCAGTCCCGCCACGCCGGCAGGCGCTCCGCCGTGAGCAGCGCGGCGATGCCGGACAGCGCGCTCGGCTGATGCACGACGAGCTCCGCGGTGTGCACCGGCTCGAGGCCCATCGCGTCCCGCCAGGCGGCGATCGGCGCCGGGCCGGCGAGCGCGGCGACCTCGTCCCAGGCCAGCAGGTTGTAGGTCTTCTGGGCGTCGCGGGACGCGACCTTGTCCCAGTGCGCCGCGGCGATCTCGTGCTCGAGCGCGACCACCCGGTCGGCGCGCGCCGCGGCGTCGTCCACTACGGCGAGCACGAGCAGGCGCTCGACGAGCTCGCGGTACCTCGCCCGGATCTCGGCGAACTTCTCCTCCCGGTAGTACGACTCGTCCGGCAGGCCGAGACCGCCCTGCACGACGTTGAGCAGGTACCGCTCCGGGTCCCCCGGGTCGTTGTCGACGTAGAGGTGGACGAAGCCGGGGCCGCCGGCGCGCTCGAGCCGGCCGACCGTCGCCAGCAGCGACTCGACCGAGTCGATCGCGGCGACCTCGGCCAGCAGCGGGACGAGCGGCTCGGCGCCCCTCGCCTCGATCGCCGCCTCGTCCATGAAGGACGCGAACAGGTCGCCGGCCTTCCGCGCGTCGGTGCCGGGCTCGGCGCGCTGCGACTCCTCGATGATGGCGCGGATGGCCTCCTCCGCCTCCTCGTGCAGGATGTGGAACGAGCCGTAGCGCGCCTTGTCCGGCGGCAGCGCCGTCCGGTCGATCCACTTGCCGTTGACGTGGCGGAAGAGGTCGTCCTGCGGGCGGATCCCGGGGTCGAGCTCGTGGAGGTCGATGCCGGAGGGCGCTGCGTCGCTCATGGATCGAGCCTAGGCGGGCTCGCCGTCAGCGGGCTGCGCGCACCAGCGCCTCCCAGGAGGCGGCCGCCGCGATCTGCGTCTCGGTGACCAGGAGGTAGCCCCAGGTGCCGAAGCGGCGCGAGGCGTTGACCCGCTGCACCCACTCTCGGGCGGCCTCGGCCTTCTGCGCGACCTCCGCGGAGTCGGTCGCCGCCTTGTCCGACTTCGCCTCGACGATCCACTGCGCGCCATCGACCGCGACGACCACGAAGTCCGGGAAGTACCGGCCGCCGAACCAGCGGATCCAGCCGTCGCCGTGCACGTAGAGGCGCAGCCAGCGGTCGACGCCGTCCCAGTCGTCGAGCTTCTTCGCGAGCCGGAACTCGGCGGTCGCGGAGTCGAGCTGGGCGTAGCGCTCGACGCCGCGGGTCCACTCGCCGTACCAGGCGCCGACCCGGAAGGCCGCCTCGGGCGCGTTCTTGTCCTGCGTCTGCAGCGGCATCGGGCGGCGCGGCGGCAGCAGCACGGGGTCCCAGGTGAAGGCCGGCCGAGCCCGGTTCGCGCGGTAGGCGGCCTCGACCAGCCCGAAGAGCGCCGCGTCCGCGCGGTCGGCGAGGTCCGCGGACCACTCGTAGTGACCGTCCCGCTCGACCCCGGCGCCGCGCAGGAAGGCGTCGACGAGCTCGACGGCGCGGGCCTGCTCGTCGAGCTCGGCGGCGACGAGCCCGCTGCCGAGCAGGCGGCGCACGAGGCCCGCGCGCACCTCGTCGGCGCTGCGCAGCTGCACCGTGGCCTCGGCGGACTCGACCCGCTCCTCGCGGACGCGGACCTCGCCGAGCACGTCCCGATCGGCCTGGATCGCGCGCCGGATGATCCGCACCTCCGGCTCGGTCCGATAGCGGCTGCCGCGCTGCTCGACGTCGACGAGGCGCAGCGACGCGAGCGAGAACGCCGGAGGCGCGTACTCGAAGCGCTCCCTGGGGAACTCGATCGGGGCGAGGCCCGCGTTCCGCGGCATCGCCTCGCCGAGCCGGCGCTCGTCGGCGACGGCCTGCGCCTCGAGGGCGCCCTGCTCCTGCGCGAGCAGGATCTCGGCGAGGCCGACGCCGTCGAGGCCGACGCTCGAGGGGGAGCCGGCGACCGGCATCCCCAGCCCGAAGGCGCCGCCGTCGCCCGCGGCACCGGCGCCCGTCTCGAACAGCACGATCGGCCGCTCCTCGTCCGGCCGGCTCGCACCGGCTTCCGCTCCGACGAGCCGCTCGAGCAGCGCGTCCTTGGCGCGCAGCAGCTGCGCGTACGACTCGTGCGCCACGAGGTCGAGCTGGTCGATCGCCGGCACGCCCGTGCGCCGGCCGAACGGCAGCCGGAGCCCGCGACCCATCACCTGCTCGGTGAGCGTCTCGGACGCCAGCGCGCGCAGCGCCAGGACGACGCCGATGTTCTTGACGTCCCAGCCCTCGCGGAGCTTGTTCACCGAGACGATCGCCCGGACCGGCGAGTCCGGCTCCTCGACGCGCGCGAGCATCCCGAGCGCGACGTCGCTCGACTCCGAGGTGATGACGAGCACGCGGCCCTCGCCCGGCAGCAGGTCGTCCGCGGCGAGCCGCTCGGCGACGGCGTTCGCGTCCTCGATGGTCTGCGCGACGACGAACAGCACCGGATGCACCTCGGGCGCCTCGGCCGCCTCGGAGAACGTCGCCCACAGCGGGGCCTTGCCCTCGAGCAGCCGGACCGCGTCGGCGAGCTGCAGCTCCTGCTCGCCGCGGCCGTCCGCGCGATAGGCGATGACCGGCACCTTGACGAGCCCGTCGGCGATCGCCTCGGCGAGCGGGTAGCGGAACACGACCCGGCCCGCGGCGACGTCGGCGGCATCCGGCGTGGCGGTCAGCCCGACCACGGCGCGGGCGCCGAGGTCCCGGATCGCCTCGGAGAACGCGGTCGCGCGCTCCCGGTACACGTGGTGCTCGTCGGCGATGACCAGCAGGTCCGGCAGCGCGCGGAGGTGGTCATAGAGGGCGGTGCCGATGTGCTCGTCCTCCGCGCGCACCCGGCGGGAGGCGTTGTCGCCCGGGCGGAGCATGACCTGGACGGTGAGCACGTACACCTTCAGCCGCCGCGGATCGTGCAGCGCGTCGCCGATCTCCGCGCGCTGGAAGTTCTCGGCGGTGACGACCAGCGGCTCGATCTCGGCACCGGGCACGAACTTCGGCGACCCGCGCGTGAGGTTCGCGATGGTCTTCTCCAGGATCGTGCGCCCTGGCACCACGACGAGCACGTCGCGCAGCCCCTGCTGCGCCGCGTAGTCGATGAGCGCGGCGGCGAGATACGTCTTGCCGACGCCGGTCGCGAGGTCGGCGACGACCTCCCGGCCGTCGCCGCGCGCCACCTGCTCGACCAGTGCGAGCAGGGCGCGCCGGTTCGGGTCGCGGAGGTCCATCGCCGCGGCGACCGACTCCGCGAGCGCCGGATCGAGGCCAGGCCAGGTCACGAGACCGCGCCCCGCGAGCGGAACAGGTCGTGCGGCACGAGCAGCAGCCGGGAGCCCCGGCTGCGCGCCCGCAGCGCCTGGGCCGTGCCCGGCGCGGCCATCGTGGTCGCCAGCGTCAGCGTCTCCCCCTCGTCCAGCCCGGCGAGCAGCCCGTCGACCAGGCTCTCGTCGGCCACGCCGGCGACGACGGCGAGACGGGCGCGGCCCTTGCGGCCGGCGAAGGGCTGCGAGGCCCAGCCCGCGGCGCCCCCCGATCCGATCGAGGGGACGCCGTCGTCGCGACCGCCGGCGAGATCGGGCTCGACCTCGTAGCCGAGCTGCGCGGCCACGGACCGCGCGAGCGTCGCGCCGTCGACCGCCGGCAGGCCCAGCGCGCGGAACCCCGCGGTCTCCACGACCCGGTAGGTCGGCGGGGCGACCCGGAGCTCGCGGAACCCGCCGCCGCCGATCCAGCCGACGGCCTCGGTGATCCCGCCCCGGTCCTCGCCGTCGACCACCTTCGCCAGCCGAGGACGGGTGAACGCCTCGACGGTCGACTCCTCCCGCTCGACGGCCACCCAGCCCCGACGCATCTTGTGCGCGACGGCGGCCGTCGTGCCCGACCCCGCGAAGGCGTCGAGCACGATGTCCCCGGGGTTCGAGGCGATGTGGACGATCCGCTGGAGCAGGCGCTCGGGCTTCGGGGTGTCGAAGGGGGTCTGACCGGGGAACATCGCGACCAGGGCCTGCTTCGCCTCCTGGTTGTGGCCGACGTCCTCGAAGGCCCACCAGGTCCCGGGCACCACCCCCGACGACACCTCGTCGAGGAACCGCTTCACCGAGGGACCGCTCGTCCCGTCGCGCCCGAACCAGATCCGGCCGTCCTCGAGCAGCTCCTGGTAGCGATCCCGGGTGTAGACCCAGCAGCGACCGGGCGGCGGGTCGAAGGCCCGGCCCGCCGGGCTCACGATGGTGTAGAACTGCTCGGCGCGGCGCCCGGGGCCCGCCTTCCCGGTGAAGTTCTCGCCCTTCCACGGGCCGCGCGGGTCGTCGTCCGGATTCCGGTACTGGGCGGTCTGGCGCTCGCTCCGATCGAGCAGGTTGCGCGCCGACTTCCAGGCCGCCCGGTCGGACGCGTAGACCAGGAGATAGTCCTGCATCGAGGAGAGGTCGGTCCGGTTCTCCGGCGCGTAGAGCTTCTGCCACACCACCGTGGCGACGAAGTTGCGCCGGCCGAAGACCTCGTCCATCAGGACCTTGCAGTACGCCATCTCCGCGTCGTCCAGGTGGACCCAGACCGAGCCGTCCGGCGCGAGCAGCTCGCGGATCGCCTCCAGCCGCTCGCGCATCATCCCGAGCCACACCGAGTGCTCCAGCGCGTCGTCGTAGTGCTCGAAGGCCTGCCCGGTGTTGAACGGCGGGTCGATGTAGACGAGCCTCACCCGGCCGCGATAGCGCCGCGCGTACTCCGGGATGCGGGCGAGCGAGCGCATCGCGGCGAGCCCGTCGCCGCGGATCAGCAGGTTCTCGCCGTCCCCGTGCCGGGACACCTCCTCGAGCAGCCGGACCTCGCGAGCGCGCGGGTCGTCGGGATCGACCCACCGGTAGCCGCCGGCGCCGTCCGAGACGAGCGCGCGGTCCTTGTTCGCCCACGACAGCGTGAGGCGACCGGACATGGTCGAACGGTATCCGGTACTTCCGACATGGTCAAAAGACCATGGTCGTAGTCCTCTCGACCATCGACCATGGCTCGGGTTCGCTGGGAGCGATGAGAGGGACGGAGTCGGCGGCCGCGCGGATCATCGGCGAGCGGATCGCCGGCGCGAGGCTGACCGCGGGGGCATCCCGGCTCGAGGTCGCGTACCACGCGAAGGTGGACGCGACGAACCTCGGACGCTACGAGACCGGCAAGGCGCTGCCGAACCTCGCGACCCTGGTCCGCCTGGCCGAGACGCTCGGCGTCGACCCCGGCTCGCTCGTCGCCGGGCTCGTCTTCGCCGACTTCCCGCAGGACCGGGAGACGCCGCAGCCGATCGCGAGCCGCCGACGCGGACGCCCCTCCACGGCCTGAGCCGGACGCGGGCGCCGACCCCGGAACGACTAGCTTGGATCGGTGAGCGCCGCGCCGATCTCCAGCACCGCCTGGCGGAACGCCGTGTTCGCCGTGCTCACCTTCAACGGCTTCGCGATCGCGACGGTGCTCGCCCGGCTGCCCGGCCTGCGCGATCACCTGCACGTCGAGCCGGGCGGCGTCGGGCTGATCCTCGCGTTCTTCGCGGGCGGCTCGCTCGTCGGCCTCGCCTGCTCCGGCCCGCTGCTGCACGCGCTCGGCGCCGCTCGGATCACCCGGCTCGCGCTGCCGGTGCTCTCCGTCTCGTTCGCGGGAGTCGCGGTCGCCGCCGCCTGGCTCGAGAGCTACGCCGCGACCGCCGCGACGATCGCCGTGCTCGGCGGATGCGTCTCGCTCTGCGACGTGGCGATGAACGTCGAGGGCGCGGCCCTCGAGCGGAAGGCGGGACGGGCGGTGATGCCGCTGCTGCACGGCGGCTTCAGCCTCGGCACCGTGATCGGCGCCGGACTCGGCGCGCTCGCCGCGCAGCTCAGCATCGGCGTCGTCCCGCACTTCGCGGCGTGCGCCGCGATCGGGCTCGTCGTCGCGGTCGTCGTCCCGCGCTGGATCCCTGCGGTCGCCGAGGACGCCCCGCCGAAGCCGACGCTCGCGCAGCGCCGCGCCGTCTGGGCGCAGCCGAGGACCATCCTGCTCGGGCTCGTCGTCTTCGCGTTCGCCTACATCGAGGGGGCGGCGAACGACTGGCTCGTCCTGGGGCTCGTCGACGAGCGCGGCTTCGACCAGGCGCAGGGCGCCCTCATGCTCGGCGTGTTCACCGCGGCGATGACGATCGCGCGATTCGTCGGATCGCCGATGGTCGACCGCTTCGGCCGGATGCCGATCCTCGTCGGCTCCGCGCTGGTCGCCGCGGTCGGCTCGGCGCTCGTGATCTTCGTGCCCGAGACCTGGGCGGTCGTCGTCGGGGTGGTGGTCTGGGCGGTCGGCTCGGCGCTCGGCTTCCCGATCGGGCTCTCCGCCGCCGGCGACGACCCGGCGACCGCCGCGAGCCGCGTCGCCGCGGTCTCGCTGATCGGCTACGCCGCATTCTTCGCCGGGCCCCCCGTCGTCGGCCTGATCGCCGACCGCACCGGCATCCTGCCGGCGCTCGCCGTCGTGCTCGTCCTCATCGCCCTCGCGCTCGTCGCGAGCCCGTCCGTGCGCCCGGCCGCGCGAGCCGTCGCATGGGACGGGAAGCGCCCGCCGGAGGCTCAGGGCAGCGGGACCACGTAGGAGTCGACCCGCGCGATGAGGCCGGCGCGGAAGGCGAACACGGTGCAGAACGCGAATCGGAAGGGACCGTGCTCGACCGTGGCGCCGCGACCCTCCCCCGTCGTGATGACGACGGGGCCGTCCTCGAGGACCTGCCGCACATCGAGCTCCGGGCTCCCCGCGGAGCCGGGGCTCTCGATCTCGCCGTCGAACTCGGCCTTGCCGCGGGTCGTGCGATGCCCGTGGATCACCCACACGACGTCCTCGGTCAGCGTCGCGAGGATGCGGGCGTGGTCGCCGGCGCGGAATCCCTCCAGGTACTCCTGCACGAGCCTGCGCTGGGCGGTCTCGGTCACTCGATGCTCCGTTCTGCGGACTCGACGGCGGCGCGGGCGCCGGGCTCAGTCGCTCGGCGGACCGTCCGGCTCCGCCCAGAACGGCTCGAAGTGATTCCCGTCCGGGTCGTCGAAGCCGCGCTGGTACATGAAGCCGTAGTCGTCGACCGGATCGAGCGTCGCCCCGGCGGCCTCCGCGCGGGCGACGAGGGCGTCGACCGCCTCGCGGCTCGGCAGATCGAAGGCGATCGCCGCGAGCGCGACCTCCGCCGGGTCGCCGAGCGTCTTCCCGCTCCGGATCATGCCCGAGAAGAACTCGCGCTCGGCCACCATGAGGTACTGGCCCTCGTCGATCACGAAGGCCGCGCCGTGCTCGCTGGTGAAGCGCGCGTCGAGGCTCCAGCCGATCGCCGAGAAGAACCGCTTCGAGCGCTCGACGTCGGACACCGGCACGTTCACGAAGATGCTCACCGCTCCACGGTAGTCCGCACGCGATCGCCGCGACAGGGACCGCCGGCCGCGGCCCGCTACCGTGGAGACGATGCGACTCGTCATAGCCAGGTGCTCCGTGGACTACGCGGGGCGGCTCTCCGCACACCTCCCGCTGGCGACTCGGCTCCTGGTCCTCAAGGCGGACGGCTCCGTTCTCGTGCACAGCGACTCGCTCTCCTACAAGCCGCTGAACTGGATGAGTCCGCCGTGCGCGCTCGTCGAGATGGAGCCGGACGAGGAGCAGTCCGCCGCCGGGGTCACCGTCGTCTGGCGCATCGACCAGGCGAAGACGGCCGACCTGCTCGTCATCTCGATCCACGAGGTGCTGCACGACTCCTCGCACGAGCTCGGCGCCGACCCCGGACTGCGCAAGGACGGGGTCGAGGCCGATCTGCAGCGACTGCTCGCCGAGCAGGTCGAGCTGCTCGGCGAGGGCACCCGGCTCGTGCGGCGGGAGTACCCGACCGCGATCGGGCCGGTCGACCTGCTGGTGACCGACGCGGAGGGGCGCCACGTCGCGGTCGAGGTGAAGCGCCGCGGCGGGATCGACGGGGTCGAGCAGCTGACGCGCTACCTCGAGCTCCTCGGGCGGGACCCGCGGCTCGCGCCGGTGCGCGGCGTGTTCGCCGCGCAGGAGATCGCGCCGCAGGCGCGCACGCTCGCCGAGGACCGCGGCATCGTCTGTCTGCTGCTCGACTACGACGCGATGCGCGGCCTCGACGAGCGGCCGGATCGGCTGTTCTGAGGCGCGGCCCGAGCGATCGCTACGGGGCGGGGACGACCTTGATCGTGAAGCTGAGGTTCTGGATGCCGCCCTGGGCGTTCTTCAGCTCGACCTGGGCCGTGCCCTCCTTGACCGCCGTGAAGCCGGGGTTGAACTCGGCCGTGGCGTCCTTGTGGCCCGGCGTGAACTCGACGATCCCCTCCGGCGTCGCCGAGACGAGCGAGTAGCTGTCGACCGGCAGGTCGCCGGTGTCGATGTTCAGCGGCTGCTTCGTGTTGATCTCGACGGTCTTGCCCTGGAGGTCGTTCGCCTGGACCGTGACGGGCGGCAGCACGTCGCCGCCCGACGGCGAGCCGCTGGAGCAGCCGGCGAGGACGAACGCGGACGCGGCGATGGCGAGGCCGCCGGCGACGGCGGCGAAACGAGAAATGATCATGCGGCGAGTATGCCGAGCGGCCCGGGGTTCTGCCACCATTGCAGCCATGCCGGGTGCGTCTGCTCAGGAAACCGTGACCGATCCGAGATCGGTCCCGACGCGCCGCTTCTTCGGCCAGCCGTGGGCCCTCGTCCACATCTTCGGGGTCGAGACCTGGGAGCGGTTCTCCTGGTACGGCATGCAGGCGATCCTGCTCTACTACATGTACTACACGGTCGCCCAGGGCGGCCTCGGCATCCCGCAGTCCACCGCCGGCGGCATCATGGGCGCCTACGCCGGATCCGTCTACCTCTCCACGATCCTGGCGGCCTGGATCTCCGACCGCGTGCTCGGCGCGGAGCGGACGCTGTTCTACTCCGCGATCACCGTCGCCCTCGGCCACGTCGCGATGGCGGTGCTGCCGGCCGGCGCCGGACTCGCCATCGGCCTGGTCCTCATCGCGCTCGGCTCCGGCGGCGTGAAGTCGAACGCCTCGGCGATCGTCGGCAAGCTGTACGCGGCCGACGACCCGCGCCGCGACGCGGGCTTCGCGCTCTACTACCTCGGCATCAACCTCGGCGGCTTCCTCGGCCCGCTGCTGACCGGCTGGCTGCAGAGCTCGTTCGGCTTCCACATCGGCTTCGGGGCGGCGGCCGTCGGCATGGCGTTCGGCCTGGTCCAGTACTGGCTCGGGCGACGCGGCCTGCCGGAGGTCACCCGGCAGGTGCCGAACCCGGTCGGCCGCGGCCGCCTGATCGCCTACGGCGTCGGCGCGCTCGCGGTCGTCGGCCTGGTCGCGCTGCTCATCGCCCTCCAGGTGCTCGATCTGGACGAGCTGCCCGTCACGGTCACGGTCGTCTCCTCGCTCGCGGCGATCATGCTCTTCGCCGTGATCCTGTCGAGCCCGAAGATCGACGCGACCGAGCGATCGCGGGTGTGGGCCTTCGTCCCGCTGTTCATCGTCAACGTGGGCATCTGGTCGGTCTACCTGCTGTCCTTCACGCTGACCGCCGAGTACGGCAACGACCGCACGAACCTCGACCTGTTCGGCTGGCAGATGCCGCCGGCCTGGGTGCAGTCGATCAACCCGATCTTCATCCTCATCCTCTCCTCGGCGTTCGCCGCGATCTGGACGAAGCTCGGCCGGCGCCAGCCGAGCACGGTCGTCAAGTGGGTGCTCGGCTTCGCCGCCGTCGGCATCGCGTACCTGCTGTTCCTGCCGTTCATCGGCACCGGCGCGCACGGCACCCCGCTGCTGGCGGTCGCCGGCATCATCCTGGTGTGGACGATCGGCGAGCTGCTGTTCAGCCCGACCGGTCTCGCGCTGACCACCAAGCTCTCACCGCGCGCGTTCACCAGCCAGATGTTCGCGCTGTACTTCCTCTCCCTCGCGGTCGGCGGCGCGGTGTCCGGCACGCTCGCCCAGCTCTACGACGAGCAGAACGAGGGCCCGTACTTCCTCGCGCTCGGCATCGGGACGCTCGTGCTCGCCGCGGTGACGCTGGCGATCTCGCCCTGGGTGCTGCGCCTCATGAGGGGCGTGCGCTGAGCGGCGCCCCGGAGCCGGCGCGCCGGGGGGTGCTGCACCGCCTCGCGAACACCCTCGACGCGGGCCACTCGCTGCTCGAGATCGTGTTCGCGCTGATCATGATCATCGGCACGACCAGCGCGGCGCGGTACGCCTTCTGGCAGGAGCAGCCCTCGCGCGAGGAGATCGTGACGGCGACGGTGCTGCTGATCCTCGCCTGGGCCGCGATCGACGCGCTCTTCACCGTGCTGTCCGCGGTGTTCCAGCTGGGGCGCGAGCGGCTCGCCGCGCGGACGGCGGGCGGCCCGGTGCCGCCGCTGCGGCTGACCGCGGCGGACGGCTGGGCGGCGCTCGCGTCGTTCTGCGCGACGAGCGTCGTGCTGTGGCCGGCGCTCATCCCGTTCGCGCTGCCGATCGGCGACAACCTCGCGCTCTGGCTCTCGAACGCGATCGCCATCGTCGCGCTGTGGTGGATCGGCTGGTTCTGGGCGCGCTGGACGGACTTCCCGCGCTGGCTGTGCGGACTCGCGCTGGCGGGCGTCGGACTGCTCGCCGTGGCGGTCACCCTGCTGCTCGGCGTCGCCTGACCGCGCCGGAGGGCCCCGCCCCTGCGCGCCTCAGCGCCCGGCGGCGAGGATGAGCTCGGCGGTCGCCTCCGGCTGGGAGAGGAACGGCGAGTGGCTGGTGTCCATGCGCACCACGGTCGAGCCGGCGCGCGCCGCGATCCCCTCCTGCGCCGGGACCGGCGTGGCCCCGTCCCGCTCGGTCACGACGTAGGTGGACGGCACGGTGCGCCAGGCCGCCGCGGTGAGCTCCTCCCGGAAGGGCCGGATCGACTGCGACGTCAGCCGCGCGACCGCGGCGGCGGCGACCTCCGGCGCCACGTCGCCGAAGAACAGCGCCTCCGGCGGCTCGGCCGCCGTGCCCGCGCGCACCAGGTCGCCGTCGATGACCCACCACGACGGCGGGACGCCGCCGACCGCGCCGAGCAGCGACTCGCCGGCGTCGAGCGCGAAGGCCGAGATGTAGACGATGTGCCGCACGTTCGGCAGGTCCGCCGCGGCGACGGTCACCGGCGCGCCGCCGTAGGAGTGCGCGACGACGACCACCGGGCCGTCGATCGCCTCGATCGCCGTCCGCACCGCCGCGGCGTCGTCCGCCAGGCCCAGCCGCTCCTTCCGCGCCGCGTGCACGCTCGGCAGGTCGATCGCGTGCACCTCTCGGCCCGCGGCCCGCAGCAGCGGCTCGACGAGCTCCCAGCACCAGGCGCCGTGCCAGGCGCCGTGGACGAGCAGGATCGCGGGGGTCTCGGACATGGGCTCCTCCTCGAGCTCGGGCCGTGCCGCCTCCACGATAGGCGGTACGGTGTGGATTGTGGTCGACGCGCCGGCGCCCGGGATCAGGCCCGTCGGACCTTGATGAGCAGACCGGCGACGATGAACACGGCGCCGGCGAGGACGTGCGCCGCCATCCAGTAGGTCCCGGCGAACGCGAACGGGAGCACCGGGTTCCACAGCACCGCGATCGGCACGAACCCGACGAGCCACCACCACTGCCGGGCCTGGATCGCGAACCACGCGCAGATCAGGGCGAGGATCGCCACCGCGTAGAGGACGACCGTGTAGCCCGGCCAGTCCAGCGCGAAGGCGCCGACCAGGCAGATCAGCCCGCCGAGCAGGCCGGGGGCGAGCGCGTTCCGCTGGAACCCGTCCGCGGGGCGCGTCGTGCCGCTCATCGTGCGCAAGGTGGGACTTGAACCCACACGCCCTCTCGGGCACACGGACCTGAACCGTGCGCGTCTGCCATTTCGCCACTTGCGCGTGGCCGGAAGGACCCGGCCGATCGAGGGTAGCACCCTGAGCGCCTCCGGGGCGCTCCGAGAGCGCTCGGCTACCCTGTTGCCTGCCATCAGCAGACACGGGAGCAGCGTGGGACTTCTCGACAGCTTCGAGCGCGGGCTCGAGCGCGCCGTCAACGGCGCGTTCGCGCGGACGTTCAAGTCCGGCGTGCAGCCGGTCGAGATCTCCGCCGCGCTGCGCCGCGAGCTGGACACGAAGGCCGCGATCGTCTCGCGCGACCGCATCCTGGTGCCGAACGAGTTCACCGTCCGGCTCTCGACCGTCGACCACGAGCGCATCGTCGCCCTCGGCGCCCCGCTGGTCAGCGAGCTCACCGAGCTCGTGCAGCGGCACGCCGTCGCGCAGCGGTACTCCTTCCCCGGCGGCATCGACATCCGCTTCGTCGCCGACCCCGGCCTCTCGCAGGGCATGGTCGACGTCCGCTCGGCGAGCATCGAGGGCCGGGTCGACTGGACGCCGATCCTCGAGGTGAACGGCGTGCGGCACGAGCTGCGGCGCGGGAGCACCGTGATCGGGCGCGGCAGCGACGCCGGCATCACCGTCGACGACACCGGCATCTCCCGGAAGCACGTCGAGGTCATCTGGGACGGCAAGCGGGCCCAGGTCAACGACCTCGGCTCGACGAACGGCTCCAAGCTCGACGGCAAGCCCTTCAAGCAGGCGCTGCTGGAGCCGGACTCGGTCATCGACATCGGTCGGACGCGGATCGTCTTCCGCGTCCTCGCGCGAGCCGCCGGAGGAGCCGGCGGAGGGGGCGGCCGATGAGCGAGCTCACCTACATGCTGCTGAAGTTCGGCTTCCTGGCACTCATGTGGGTCCTCGTCTTCGGCGTGGTCTACGCGCTGCGCTCCGACCTGTTCGGCCAGCGCGTGCGCCGCGTGGTCGCCCGTGCGCGCGAGGAGCAGGTCGCCTCCCGGACGAGCGGCGGCACCGGCCGCACCGCCGTCGCCGCGCCGCCGGCCGCGGGCGGCGAGCCCGCACGGCGCCTCGTCGTCACGGACGGGCCGAAGGCCGGGCTGGAGCTGGAGCTTCCGGAGGAGGAGCTCACCATCGGTCGCTCCTCGGACTCCGGGCTCGTGATCCGCGACGACTTCACCTCCGGGCGGCACGCGCGGCTGCTGCGCTGGCCGGACGGCTGGGTGGTCCAGGACCTCGACTCGACGAACGGCACGTTCCTCGACGGCGTCCGGGTGCACGCGCCGACCCCGGTGCCGCTGCGCACCCCGATCACGATCGGCACCTCGACCTTCGAGCTCCGGGCCTAGCCGATGGCGACGAGCACCCGCGCGCACGCGGTCTCCGACGTCGGACTCGCCCGGTCGAACAACCAGGACTCCGGCTACGCGGGGCGCTCGCTCTACGTCGTCGCCGACGGCATGGGCGGGCACGCCGGCGGCGACGTCGCGTCGGCCATCGCGATCCGCGGGCTCGCCGAGCTCGACCACGACTTCGGCTCGGCCGCCGCCGCGCAGCGGGCGCTCCGGGACGGCTTCGTCGAGGCGCAGGCCTCGATCGCCGACCTGGTCGCCGAGCACCCCGAGCTCGCCGGGATGGGGACGACCGTCTCGGCCATCGCCGTCCTCGACGATCAGGTCGTCGTCGCGCACATCGGCGACTCCCGGGTCTACCGGCTGCGGGACGGACGGC
>MKVN01000039.1:108198-127945 GCA_001898855.1 Micrococcales bacterium 73-13 | reverse complement strand
GCATGCCGTCCGCGAAGCCGATGTACCAGTCCGGCTGGGTGCCGGCGGAGATCGGGGATGGATCGTATGGTCCGTACACCCAGACCGGGTTGATCGTGACCAGCGAGGCGATCAGCACGACGACGCCGAACACCAGGAAGAAGAAGCCGGCGGCCTTGCCCGCGAAGACCGGGAGGATCGGCACGCCGACGACGTTCTTCGAGGTGGCGCCGGGGCTCGCGAACTGCGTGTGCTTGTTCACGACCATGAGCACGAGGTGCACCGCGATCAGGCCGATGACGAGCGCGGGCAGCAGCATGATGTGCAGCATGTAGAGCCGCCCGACGATGTCCTCGCCGGGGAACTCGCCGCCGAAGATGAGGTACGAGAGCCAGGTGCCGATCACCGGGATGCCGAGCACCATGCCGTCGATGATCCGCAGGCCGTTGCCGGAGAGCAGGTCGTCGGGCAGCGAGTAGCCGGTGAAGCCCTCGGCCATCGCGAGGACGAAGAGCAGGAAGCCGACGATCCAGTTCAGCTCGCGCGGCTTGCGGAAGGCGCCGGTGAAGAAGATCCGGAGCATGTGCAGGCCGATCGAGGCGACGAAGACGAGCGCCGCCCAGTGGTGGATCTGCCGCATCAGCAGCCCGCCGCGGATGTCGAAGGAGATGTCCAGCGTCGAGGCCATCGCCGCCGACATGTGGACGCCCTTCAGCGGCGCGTAGGAGCCGTCGTACTCGAGCTCGGTCATCGACGCCTGGAAGAACAGCGTCAGGAACGTGCCCGAGAGCAGGATGACGATGAAGCTGTAGAGCGCGACCTCGCCGAGCATGAACGACCAGTGGTTCGGGAAGATCTTCCGGCCGATGAACTTGACGAAGCCGGACACGCTCGTGCGCTCGTCGATGTAGTTCGACGCCCAGTTCACGAAGCGCATGCCCTTGCCGGGCCCTTCGGGCGCGCCGACGGGCGGTGTTGCGGTGCTCGTCACAGGACACGCTCCCAGAAGCTCGGGCCGACGGGCTCGGTGAAGTCGCTGCGGGCCACCAGGTAGCCGTCGTCGTCGACGGTGATCGGCAGCTGCGGCAGCGGCCGCTTCGCCGGGCCGAAGATGACCCGCGCCTCGCGCGTGATGTCGAACTGCGACTGGTGGCAGGGGCAGAGCAGGTGGTGGGTCTGCTGCTCGTAGAGCGCGACCGGGCAGCCGACGTGGGTGCAGATCTTCGAGTACGCGACGATGCCGCGGAAGTTCCAGTCCTCGCGCTCGGGGGAGACGTGCAGGTCCTCGGGCTTCAGCCGCATGAGGAGGACCGCGGCCTTCGCCTTCTCCTCGAGCCTGCCGTGCTCGAGCTCGTTGAGCCCCTCCGGGATCACGTGGAAGGCGGAGCCGAGCGTGACGTCGGCGGCCCGGATCGGGGTGCCGGACGGGTCGCGGGTGAGGCGAACGCCCTTGTCCCACATGGTGTGCTTGAGCAGCGGCACCGGGTCCGCGGCCGGCGCCAGGTCGCGCAGCAGCACGACGGCCGGCAGCGGCGAGACCACGGCGGCGGTGATGAGCGTGTTCCGCAGCAGCCGGCGCCGGGTGAAGCCGGACTCCTGGTTCGCCTCGGTGAAGATCTCGGCCGCGCGCCCCCGCGTCGCCTCGGAGCCGCGCGTGGCGTGCCGCTCCTCGACGAGGTCGTGGCCGTGCATGAGCGCCTTCGACCAGTGCACGACCCCGACGCCGATGGCCAGTAGCGCGAGGGCGATCGCGAGGCCGACGAACATCGTGTTGTTGCGCACCGACTGCATGTCGCCGGGGATGATCGGGAACAGGATGTACAGCGCGATCGCGGCGACGCTGCCGATGATGGAGACGAAGAACAGGGCGACGATGCGGCGCTCCTGACCCTTCTCCTGCTTCGGGTCGAGGTCGGTGACGCGCGGCCGCTCCGGCGGGAAGCCGGGGTTCTCGACCGGGTGCTCGGAGATCACCGCGATGCCGGAGGAGCGCTCCGGGGCTTCCGGGTGCGCGGAAAGCTCATGCTGTTCGGTCATGCCGCCCCCCTCAGTTCGACTTCGCCGTGAGCCAGATGGTGATGCCGACGATCAGGCCGAGCGCGGCGATCCACACGAAGAGACCCTCGGAGACCGGGCCGAGCGAGCCGAGCGAGGCGCCGCCGACCGACGGGGTCGTCTCGAGGTACTTGAGGTAGGCGATGACGTTCGCCTTCTCCTCGGGCGTGATGTTGTCGTCGTTGAAGACCGGCATGTTCTGCGGGCCGGTCAGCATCGCCTCGTAGATGTGCACGGGGCTGACGCCGGTCAGCGGGGGCGCGTACTTGCCCTCGGTGAGCGCGCCGCCGGCGCCGGCGACGTTGTGGCACATCGCGCAGTTGATCCGGAACAGCTCGCCGCCCTGCGCGAGGTCGGCGTTCTCGCCCGTGAGGTACTGCTCGTCCGGGATCGCCGGGCCGGGGGAGACGGAGGCGACGTAGGCGGCGAGCGCGGCGATCTGCTCCTGCGTGAACTGCACCGGCTTCGACGGCGCCTGCGGGCCGCTCATCGCGAGCGGCATCCGGCCGGTGCCGACCTGGAAGTCGACCGACGCGGCACCGACGCCGATCAGCGTCGGGCCGTCCTCCGTGCCCTGCAGGTCGAGACCGTGGCAGCTCGCGCAGTTCGCGGCGAACAGCGCCTCGCCCTGCGCCGCCTGCGCGGCGCTCGCCGCGGAGGTCTCCGCCCCGGCGGGGATGGTCGCGAGGGCGTAGGCGCCCCCGGTTCCGAGCAGGCCGCCGACGATGAGCGCGGCCATCGCGAGCGGGTGCCGCCGGCCTCGTCTCCGGGGCTTCGGCGTCTCAGACTTGTTCGTCACGTCGTCATCCAGTCGGTCTCGGTCGTCCGGGTCACTTCAGCAGGTAGATGACACCGAAGAGGCCGATCCAGACGACATCGACGAAGTGCCAGTAGTACGAGATCGCGATCGCGCTGGTCGCCTCGCGGTGCGTGAAGCGCGAGACCGAGTACATGCGGCCGATCACGAAGAGGAAGGCGACGAGTCCGGCGGTCACGTGCAGGCCGTGCAGGCCGGTGGAGAAGTAGAAGATCGTTCCGTAGGGGCTCGAGTTGATGGTGAGCCACTCCTGCGTGAGCATCGCGTACTCGAGCACCTGGCCGATGATGAAGATCGCGCCCATCGCGAAGGTCAGGTAGAACCACTCGATCGCGCCCCACTTGGACCAGTTCCACCAGCGGGCGGTGCGGCGGGCCTGCAGCCGCTCGGCGGCGAACACGCCGAACTGGCAGGTGACCGAGGAGAGCACCAGGATCACCGTGTTCACCGCGGAGAACGGGACGGTGAGCTTCGCGCTCTCGGTCGCCCACAGCTCCGGGGCCGCGCCCCGGAGGGTGAAGTAGATAGCGAAGATGCCCGCGAAGAACATGACCTCGCTGCCGAGCCACACGATGGTGCCGACCTGCACGACATTCGGCCGGTTCACCATCGGACGTGCTAGCGATGCGGTGCTCACACGTCCATTATGGCGGACTGCGAGACGGCCGACGGCAACTCGCGCGGGATGTCCGCGGCCGGCCGCCGCCCGGCCGCCCGCCGCCTAGGATTCCCGGTATGACGAGCGAACCGACCTGGCCCGCGATCCTCGGCGCACTGGTGTCCGGGGAGCACCTCTCCATCGCCGAGGCCGGCTGGGCGATGGGTCAGGTGATGGCCGGGACGGCGACGCCGTCGCAGCTCGGGGCGCTCCTGATCGCGCTGCGGATCAAGGGGGAGACGGTCGACGAGGTGGTCGGCTTCCGCGACGCGGCGCTCGCGCACGCCGCGCCGCTGGCGGTGCCGACCGAGGTGCTCGACATCGTGGGGACCGGCGGCGACCCGCACGGCGTGCTCAACATCTCCTCGGCCGCCGCCGTGATCGCCGCCGCGGCCGGCGTGCCGGTCGTCAAGCACGGCAACCGGGCGGCCTCCTCCCGCTCGGGCGCGTCCGACGTGCTGGTCGCCCTCGGCGTCGACATCGAGATCCCGCCGGCCAGGGCGGCCGAGGTGCTCGCCGAGGTGGGCGTGACGTTCGCCAACGCGGCCGTCCACCATCCCGGCTTCCGGCACGCCGGCCCGACCCGCCGCGAGATCGGGGTCTCGACGCTGTTCAACGTGCTCGGGCCGCTCTGCAACCCGGCGCGACCGGAGGCGTCCGCCGTCGGGGTCGCCGACCTCGCCCGGGTGCCGCTCATCGTCGGCGTGTTCCAGACCAGGGGGGCGACGGCGCTCGTCTACCGCGGCGACGACGGCATCGACAAGCTGACCACGACCGGCCACTCGCACATCTGGGAGGTGACGGCCGGCGCCGTCCAGGAGCACGACATCGACCCCGTCGAGCTCGGCATCCCGCGGGCGGCGATCGAGGACATCGTCGGGGACGAGCCGGAGCGCAACGCCGAGGCCATCCGGGCCGTGCTCGCCGGGGAGCGCGGCCCGCACCGGGACGTGATCCTGCTGAACACCGCGGCGGGCCTCGCCGCCTACGAGCTGTGGCGCCGCCCCGAGGAGCGCTTCGTGCCGCTCCGGGAACGGCTCGCGACGCAGCTGCGCCGCGCCGAGGGCGTCGTCGACTCCGGCCTCGCGGCCGCGAGGCTCGAGGCCTGGGCGGCGGCGACGCAGCGGTCCTGATCCGCGGCGCTCGGCGTCGGCGACGCGCCGGAGTCCCGACCCGCGACGGGCTCAGTCGAGCCAGCCGAGGGACCGCTCGACGGCGCGGTGCCAGCGCGCGACGCGGCGGTCGCGCTCCTCGACGGGCATCCGAGGGAGGAAGCGGGCGCCCTCGCGCCAGTTGGCGCGGAGCTCGTCGAGGCCGTCCCACACGCCGACCGCGAGCCCGGCGGCGTAGGCCGCGCCGAGCGCCGTCGTCTCGACGACCGCGGGGCGCACGACGGGGATGCCGAGCAGATCGGCCTGGAACTGCAGCATCGGGTCGCTGTGCGACATGCCGCCGTCGACGCGCAGCTCGCGCAGCGGCGACGCGTCCCGCTCGGCCGCCTCGATGACGTCCAGGGTCTGGAAGGCCGTCGCCTCGACGGCCGCGCGGGCGATGTGCGCCTTCGTCGAGAAGCGGGTGAGGCCGACGATCGTGCCGCGCGCGTCGGGGCGCCAGTAGGGGGCGAACAGCCCGGAGAACGCGGGGACGAAGTAGACGTCCCCGCTGTCCTCGACGCTCGCGACCAGGGCGTCCGCCTCGGCGGTCGAGCCGAAGAGGCCGAGGTTGTCGCGCAGCCACTGCAGGAGCGAGCCCGCGACGGCGACCGAGCCCTCGAGCGCGTAGCGGGCCGGCTCGTCGCCGAGGCGGTAGGCGACGGTCGAGATGAGCCCGGCGGGGGAGGGGAGGGGCTGCTCGCCGGTGTTGATGATCAGGAAGCCGCCGGTGCCGTAGGTCATCTTCGACTCGCCGGCCTCGAACGCGGCCTGGCCGAAGGTCGCGGCCTGCTGGTCGCCGAGGATGCCGGCGACCGGCACGCCGGCGAGCGGGCCGTCCGCGACGGCGCCGTAGACCTCGGAGGAGGAGCGGATGCCCGGGAGCATCGCCCGCGGGACGCCCCAGGCGGCGAGCAGCTCCTCGTCCCAGTCGAGCGTCGCGAGGTCCATCAGCAGCGTGCGGCTGGCGTTCGTCACGTCGGTCGCGTGCACCCCGCGCCCGGGGCCGCCGGTCAGGTGCCAGAGCAGCCAGCTGTCGATCGTGCCGAACGCGAGCTCGCCGCGCTCGGCGCGGCCCTGCGCGCCGGGCACCGAGTCCAGGATCCAGCGGATCTTCGACGCGGAGAAGTAGCTGGCCAGGGGGAGCCCGGTGCGCGCTCGGAACCGCTCGGGGTCGCCGGCCGCGACCTCGTCCACGAGGTCCTGGGTGCGGGTGTCCTGCCAGACGATCGCGTTCGCGATCGGCCGCCCGGTCGCGAGGTCCCAGACCACCGTCGTCTCGCGCTGGTCGGTGATGCCGACGGCGGCGATCCGCGTCGCGCCGATGCCGGCCCGGGCGAGCGCGGTCGCCACGCACTCGCGGGCGTTCTGCAGGATCTCCATCGGGTCGTGCTCGACCCAGCCGGGCTCGGGGAAGAGCTGGCGGTGCTCCAGCTGGCCGGTCCCGACCGGCGCGCCGGTCCGGTCGAACACGATCGCCCGGCTGGAGGTGGTGCCCTGGTCGATCGCGAGGACGTGGTCGGCGGTCATGCGGCCTCCTGGGAGACGGGGTGGCGACGGAAGCCGGGCCCGCCGGCGGGGCCGGGGTCTCGGGATCCTTGATCTGACATAATATTGATTATCGGCTATTCCGGCCGGAAGCGCTCGATGAGGTCGGTCAGGTCGAACGGCGCATAGCCCCGGCCCGCCGTGCCGAGCTCCTCGGCCGACCACCAGCCGACGTCCTTGACGGTCAGTCGTTCCTCGGCGGTCCAGCGCTCGCGGGACGGCTCGAACGGCTCGTCGACGGCGTGCACGAAGAAGTCCCAGTGCGCGAACGAGTGGCGGGCGCCCGGCCGGTTCACCGGGAACCCGTAGGAGTGGACGATCGGCCCGAGGTCGGGGACCAGCAGGCCGGTCTCCTCGTGCAGCTCGCGGACGGCCGTCTGGTGCGGCGTCTCGCCGGGCTCGGCGCCGCCGCCCGGCGTGATCCACTTCGCCTGGCCGGGCAGGTCCGGGAACTCCTCGAGGAAGAGCAGCACCCGGCCCGAGCCGTCGAACAGCAGGACCCGGCTCGCGTAGCGCGTGCTGCCGTCGCCCATCGCGCCCGGCTCAGTCCCCCGCGAAGCCGCTGACGTCGCCGACGTAGCGGGTGTGGTCCTCGGGGATCGGCTGCACCGCGGCGAGCGCGACCTCGCCGGCGAACTCCGCGACGTTGTACAGCCGGCCCGCGGACTCGCGGCGCGAGGCGATCGCCCCGGGGTTCGCGCGCTCGAGCAGCGTCGCGGTGATGGTGCCCTCGATCATGTCGCCGGAGACGACGACGAAGCCGATGCCGGCCGCGTCGAGCTCCGGGACGAGCGCGCGCAGCGCGTCCTCCCCCGCGCGCTTCGAGCGCGCGACCGGCTCGTACTCCGGCATCGTCGGCGTGGTGCGGATGAAGTGCGCCTGGTGGCTGGTGACGAACACCACGCGGCTCCCCCGGTCCAGCAGCGGGCGGAGCGCCGACAGCAGGCCGACCTGCGCGTCGCGGTTCAGCCGCATCGCGTAGTCCTCCCCCATGCCAGACTCCATGCCGCCGGAGGCATTGAGCACGAGGACGTCCAGCCCGCCGAGCCGCGCGCGCACCTCCGAGGCGAGGGCGGCGACCGACTCGGGGTCGGTCAGGTCGGCGCCGACCGCGAACGCCGAGCCGCCGGCCTCCTCGATCTCGCCGACCAGCTTCTCGGCCCGCGGGGCCTTGCTCCGGTAGTTCACCACGACCGTCGCGCCCGCGGCGGCGAGCCGCCGCGCGGTGTCGGCGCCGATGCCGCGGGAGGATCCGGTGACGAGCGCCCGCTTGCCGGCGAGCGCCCCTGGGGCGAGTGGTTCTGTCACGACCTCGACCCTAGTCCAGGGGCACGGGTACCCTCGGAGGAGGAAGGGAGCCGCGTGGACCTGACCCAGTGGACCTGGATCGTCTGGCTGTGCATCGCGTTCGTCTGCATCATCATCGAGCTGTTCACGCTCGAGTTCACCTTCGCGATGGTCGCCGCCGGCACGCTCGTCGGCGGGCTCGGCACGACGCTGCTCGGCGGCCCGTGGTGGCTGCAGATCGCCCTCGCCGCGATCCTCGCCGCGCTGCTGCTGTTCACGATCCGGCCGCTGCTGCTGCGCGCGCTGCGCAAGCGGCAGGACACCACCCGGCACAACATCGACGCGATCGCGCTGCAGACCGGACGGGTGACCGGCGCCTTCGTCGACGGCCTCGGCGAGGTCAAGCTGGAGAACGGCGAGACCTGGTCGGCGCGGCTCGTGCCCGGCGCCGAGGCGGCGGTCGGCGACGAGATCGTCGTGCTCGAGGTGCGCGGCGCCATCGTCCTGGTCGGCGCGGTCAGCCCGGTCGGCGGGAGCAACGAGGAGGGACAGCCCTGATGTTCGACTTCAGCAAGCCCGTCGGCGACGTGATCGGACAGCTGTTCGTCATCGCCCTGCTCATCGTGCTCGCGATCTTCGTGCTCACGACGATCTTCAAGGCGATCCGGATCATCCCGCAGGGCTTCGCGGGCGTCGT
The DNA here is from genome assembly GCA_001898855.1 of Micrococcales bacterium 73-13. Taxonomy (GTDB): domain Bacteria; phylum Actinomycetota; class Actinomycetes; order Actinomycetales; family Microbacteriaceae; genus 73-13. The sequence continues at coordinate 119,753 of MKVN01000039.1, read as the reverse complement.
CGAGCGCCTCGGCCGCTACCAGAAGACCCTCTCCCCCGGCCTGAACATGCTCGTGCCGTTCGTCGACCGGCTGCGCCCGCTGGTCGACATGCGCGAGCAGGTCGTGACGTTCATGCCGCAGCCGGTGATCACCGAGGACAACCTGGTCGTCTCCATCGACACCGTCATCTACTTCCAGGTCACCGACGCGCGGGCGGCCACCTACGAGATCGCGAACTACCTCGCCGCGGTCGAGCAGCTCACCACGACGACGCTGCGCAACGTCGTCGGCGGGCTCGACCTCGAGGAGGTGCTGACCAGCCGCGACTCGATCAACTCGCAGCTGCGCGGCGTGCTCGACGAGGCGACCGGCAAGTGGGGCATCCGCGTCGGCCGGGTCGAGCTGAAGGCGATCGACCCGCCGGCGTCGATCCAGTCCTCCATGGAGCAGCAGATGCGCGCCGAGCGCGACCGCCGCGCGGCGATCCTGACCGCCGAGGGCACCAAGCAGTCGCAGATCCTGGAGGCCGAGGGCAAGCGCCAGGCGGCGATCCTGGAGGCGGAGGGCGACGCGCAGGCGGCGGTGCTCCGCGCCAAGGGCGAGGCGGAGGCGATCCAGACCGTCTTCCAGGCGATCCACGCGGGCGACCCGGACGAGAAGCTGCTCGCCTATCAGTACCTGCAGACCCTGCCGAAGCTCGCCGAGGGCGGCGCGAACAAGCTCTGGGTGATCCCGAGCGAGCTCACCGACGCGCTGAAGAGCGTCGCGCGCGGCTTCTCCAAGCCCGGCGCCTGAGGCGGCGGCGCGGCGCATGACCCGCTTCTTCGAGCCGCCGCGACCGCGCGTGCTCGCGCATCGCGGGCTGGCGATCGACGTCCCGGAGAACACGCTGCTCGCCTTCGAGCGGGCCGTCGCGGTCGGCGCCGCCTACATCGAGACCGACGTGCACGCGAGCGCGGACGGCGTCGCGATCCTCGCCCACGATCCCGACCTGATGCGCGTCGCCGGGCTCGGCGCGCGGATCGGCGAGCTGACCGCCGCCGAGCTGGCGCGGGTCGGGCTCGGCGCCGGCCAGGGCCTCGTCCCGCTGGCCGAGGCGCTCGACGCGTTCGCCGGCATCCGCTTCAACATCGACGTCAAGGACCCGGCCGCGGTCGAGCCCACCGCCCGCGCCGTGCGCGCAGCGGCCGCGGTCGACCGGGTGCTCGTCTCGTCGTTCTCCGAGGCGCGGCGCCGGGCCGCGGTCGCCCTGCTGCCGGGCGTCGCGACCTCGGCCTCGGCCTCCCGCTTCGTGCGGGCGCTGCTCGCCGGCAAGGCGGGCTTCGGCCCCGGCGTCCGACGGGCGCTGCGAGGCCTGGACGCGGTCCAGATCCCGGAGCGCGCGCTCGGCCTGGCGACGACGACGCGCCGGATGATCCGCGCATTCCACGCGGCCGGCGTCGAGGTGCACGTCTGGACGGTGAACGCCCAGGAGCGGATGGCGGAGCTGTTCGCGCTCGGCGTCGACGGCGTGGTGACCGACCGCGCCGATCTCGGCGTTCCCACAGCCGCCGCGGCTAGCATCCCTGCGAATCCGCTGTGATTCGCGGGTGCGCCGGCAGCGGCGCGGCCCGCTGAGCGTTGATCGGAGCAGACCCGGGCACGAGCCGGGTGATCCGTTCGACTCCAGGGAAAGAGGCCACAGAATGGCAGATCGCAGCCTGCGAGGCATGCGCCTCGGCGCCCAGAGCTTCCAGTCGGAGGAGGGCGTCGACTTCGTCGAGCGCATCACCGCCCGCTACCGCGCCGAGGACGGCGCCGAGTTCGAGGTCGTCTTCGCCGAGGACGCCGAGATCCCGGCCCGCTGGGAGAACGCCCGCACCGGTCAGTCCGGCGTGCTGCTCGACGCCGCCGGCAAGCCCGTCGAGGAGGAGCCCGGCGAGGAGCGCGCCGCGCGCACCCACTGGGACATGCTGCTCGAGCGCCGCACGATCCCCGAGCTCGAGGAGATCCTCGCGGAGCGCCTCGAGATCCTGCGCGCGCAGCGCGGTCAGGACCGTAAGACCGCCTGAGCCGGCCGGGCGGCACCCCTCGCCGGCTCGGACGCCTCAGATCCCGTGCCCGCCTCCGCCGCCGCCTCCCCCGCCCGACGACCCTCCCCCGGAGGAGCCGCCGGAGGACGACGAGAACGAGGAGCCGGAGCCCGACCCGGACGACGTCCTCGTCACCGGGCTGGAGGCCACCGTCGAGCCGAAGGCCGCGATCGACAGCGACCGCGAGAAGGAGACCGAGGACGAGGCGCCGCCGACCCATTCCGGCGTCGACTCCCGGTAGTACCTGGCGAGCTCGGCCTGCCACTCCCGCTCCATGCCGAAGAGCACGGCGTAGGGCAGCAGTCGCTCGTAGACGCGCACGACGCGGTGCTCGTCGAGCTCCGCGCCGCTGGCGCTCTGCAGCATCCGGATGCGATCCGCCTCGGCGAGCCGGATGTACTCGCGCAGCCCCATCAGGTGGTCGTGCAGCAGGGCGCCGGCCATGGTCCGCGGACGCAGCATCGACAGCCCCCCGAGGACGAACACCAGCACCCAGACGATCAGGTTCCCGCCGACCGCGAGTAGGATCGTCATCAGCACGAAGTCCCCGGTGACGATCGCGTGCAGCACCGGCAGCGCGAGGGCGAGCACGAGCAGCAGCGCGACGGCGCCGATCAGCCAGCCGCTCACACGGCCGACCAGCCCCGCCTGCCTCACCGCCTCGCGCGCCTGTGCGCGCAGCGCCGCGGCGGCGTCGCCGAGCCGGGTGTCCGCGGGCTGGAACCAGAGCGTCGCGCCGGGGCCGGCCCCGCCGAAGATCCTCCGGTAGGCGCTGTGCTCGATCGGCAGCAGCCCCTCGTCGGTGAGCGACTGGACGCCGTAGAGGCCGGTGGGCTCGTCGTGCAGCAGCCGCAGCCGCCGGCGCACCGCGAGGTCGAGCAGCGTCGCCGTCATGGCCCTGCCCCCGACGCGCAGCAGCTGCGCGGCGACCGCGGCGCCGATCCCCTCCGGCGGCTCGTACTGGGCGATGATCGCGCGTCCGGTCCGCACGCCCCGGCCCCAGCGCACCGCGATGAGCACGACGAGCAGGATCGCGCCGCCGAGGCTCGCGAGGCCGCCGTAGACGAGCAGCGGCACCCGCTCGAGGAAGGGCTCGGGTGGTGCCGTGAAGGTGCCGGGCGCGAACGCGACCGCGATCGTGACGTTCTCGTAGGGGCCGAGGCCCCGCTCGTCGACGACGATCGCCCCGTCCAGGGCGGAGAGCTCGCAGGACCGGCCCGAGCCGGCGCGGCCGCGGTAGCAGGCGGTCCCGCCGGTCATCGCCGCCGACAGCTCGGGCGACAGCACGAGGCGCGCGCTGACGCGGCCGAACGGCTGGGCCCAGCCGGTGCCGTTCACGTCCCAGTAGAACTCGTCGACGCCGGTGTCCTGGAAGAAGCCGGTCACGTCGCGCTGGGTGTAGTCGATCACGTAGCTCTGGCGGCCGTGCGCGAAGCCGCCCTCGGGCACCGCGATGACGACCGAGAGGAAGTTGCCGTCGGCCTCGGTCGTGAACGGCCGCGGCACGCCGTGCTCGTCGGTCACCGAGCGCACCGCGAGCTCGGTGTCGTGATCGGCGTAGCGGCGCGGGAGGTCGCGGACGATGCCGCGGTTCTGGTCGAAGTCGGGGAACACCGCGACGATCCGCTCGACCGTGCGCAGCGTCGAGCGCCCCTCCGCGTCGCGCCCGAGCTCGTACGCCGCGTCGAAGGACTCGATCGCGAAGTCGTCGACGTCGGCCGACTGCGCGGCGAGCGCGGGCGCGGCCGGCAGCGCACCGGCCCCGCCGACGGCCGGGCCCAGCGCCGCCAGCACGAGGGCCGCGACTCGGATCGCCGACGTCGGGGTCACTCCGTCGGCTCCGGACCGCGCTCCCGTCGCCGGGTCACCAGCAGCACGAGCCCCGCGCCGAGCAGCAGCAGGCCGCCGAGCGCGCTGACCACGATCTCCACGACCCGGCCGGCCGCCGCCGCGGGCGTGATCGAGTCGTAGAGCGGCACGTCGGCGACGATCGTCCCCGGCTGGTACCACGGCAGCGACTCCACGACCCGGCCGTCGACGCCGATCACGGCGCTGATGCCGACCGTCGAGACGTTCACCACGCTGCGGCCGAGCTCGGCGGCCCGGATCCGGGCGAAGGCGAGCTGCTGGGCGCTCTCGTCGGTCCGCCCGAAGTCGGCGTTGTTCGACGTCGCCAGGATGACCCGGCCGCCCTCCAGGACCGACTCGCGCAGCAGCGCGTCGTCGACGATGTCGTAGCAGATGTTCACCCCGATCCGCACGGTGCCCTCGTCGGTCGGCAGGTCCATCACGGCGTCGGTCGTCCCGAAGGCGTACTCCCGGCCGACCATGTTCACCAGCTCGGGGACGAGCAGTCGGAAGAACTCCCGATCCGGGATGTACTCCCCCCAGACCACCGGGTGCCGCTTGTCGTAGGTGTCGAGCGCGCGGCCGTCGTGCCAGAGGATCGCGGTGTTGTAGTAGACGCCGTCGCGGTCGGTGATGGCCTGCCCGAGCAGCGGCGCGCCCGTGGCCCGGGTGATCGCGTCCCACACCGAGGCGGTGTACGGGTCGGTCTGCGGGTCCCAGTCGCTGCCGCCCTCTGGCCAGAGCACGAGGTCGATCCGGTCCCCCGCCCGCACGCGCTCGATGACCGGCGCGGTCGCCGCGACCTGCGCGGCGAGCAGGTCGCCGGCACCGCGCTGGTCGAAGTAGCCGGCCGGGCCGTCGCCCTGCACCAGCGCGATCCGCAGCGAGCCGGTCGGCGCCTGCGACCAGGCCGGCCAGGCGAGCATCAGCACGGCGAGCAGCACCGGGGCGATCGGGCGCAGGTACCCCCGGATGCCGCGGAACCGGATCGCCTCGACGACGAGCGCGACGAGCCAGACGACGAGGAACGTCATCCCGGAGATCCCCACCCAGGCGTACAGGTGGGCGATCGGCGAGTCGATCTGGGAGTGCCCGATCCGGCCCCAGGCGAAGCCGCCGTACGGCCAGACGCTGAAGATCGCCTCGCGCGCCGTCCACAGCCCCGCGACGGCGATCGGCAGCAGCACGAGGCGCAGCGGCCACGCGGGCCACGACCGGGGCCAGGCCCGCGGCAGCCAGCGGTACGCGAGCGCGATCAGGCCGGCCCCGATCGCGAAGACGACGCCGCCGGCGAGCGAGAGCGCGACCATGGGGATCGGCCCGACCCACTGCGATGCCCACTGGATCTGCACCAGGTAGAAGACGGTCTCGTACACGAGGCCGATGAGCGCGCCCATCCAGAATCCGCGCCCGATCAGGGCGACCAGCACCAGCGCGACCCCGGGCAGCACCATCGGCCACCAGCCGACGTCCGGGTAGGCGAGGTCGGCGACGATCCCGCCGATCGCGGCCGTCGGGAGGGCGGCCCACCATGGCAGCGGCGCCGCTGGTCGATCAGAGCTCGGCACCGGCCACCACGCCCCTCCGGATCGCGTCGACGGCCTGCCGGGCGGTGCGGGCGACGGGGCCGTCCGCGACCTTCCCGACCTGGTCGAGCAGGTCGATCGTCTGCCGCGCCCAGCGCACGAAGTCGCCCGGCGCGAGGTCGGTGTCGCGCAGCACGGCGTCGAGCGAGCCGCCGCGCGCCCAGCGATGCATCGCGGGAACCAGCGCGACGCTGAGCGGATCGCTGCCCTCGAACCGGTGCGCCTGCTCCAGGTCGTCGAGCTCCGCCCACCGGTCGGCGGTGCGCTCGATCGCCTCGGCGAGCGCGCGGCCGCCGGGCAGCCGCATCCCGTGCTCGCCGCCGCCCTCGCGGCGCGGCTCGTAGACCAGGCAGGTCGCGATCGCGGCGAGGCCGGCCGGGTCCAGGCCGTCCCAGAGGCCGAGCCGGAGGCACTCCGCGACCAGGAGGTCGCGCTCCCCGTAGATCCGCTTGAGGCGGCGGCCCTCGGGCGTGAGCTCGAGGTCCTCGGGCTCGTCGTGCTCGTCGTGCGCCCCGGGTCCGGCGACCGGCACGGCGTACCGCAGCTCGACCAGCACCTCCGTCACCCGGTCGAAGACGCGGGCGACCGCGCCGGTGCGGCTCTCGATCTGCCGCTGCAGCTGGTCGGTCGCCTTCTTCAGCTGCCAGTAGCGCTCCGACCAGCGCGCGTGCGCCTCCCGATCGGGGCAGGCGTGGCAGGGATGGCGCTTCAGCTGCCGCCGCAGCTCGTCGAGCCGGTGCTGGCGGCGCTCGCGCTCCCCGCGGCCGGCGTTCTGGTCGACCTTCCTGCGCTCCAGGTCGGTGAGCTCGCGCCGGATGCCGGAGTACTCCCGGAAGTCGCCGAGGTGGCACTCCATCGACCGCGCGTAGCCGGCGAGCGACTCCTGCTGGGAGCGGACCCGGCGGGCGAGGTCGACGACCGCGCGGTCGGCCTGGAACTGCGCGAACGAGGACTCCAGGATCTCCCGGGCGCGCGCCCGGCCGAACTGGTCGAGCAGGTTCGCCGTCATGTTGTAGGTGGGGCGGAACGAGGAGTTGAGCGGATAGGTGCGCCGCGAGGCGAGCGAGGCGACCGCGGCGGGGTCGACGCCCGGTCGCCACACGACGACCGAGTGCCCCTCGACGTCGATGCCGCGCCGGCCCGCGCGGCCGGTCAGCTGGGTGTACTCCCCCGGGGTGATCGGGACGCGGGCCTCGCCGTTGAACTTCTCGAGCGACTCCAGGACGACCGTGCGCGCCGGCATGTTGATGCCGAGCGCCAGCGTCTCCGTCGCGAAGACCACCTTCAGGAGCTTCTGCTGGAAGAGCGTCTCGACGGTCTCCTTGAACGCGGGTAGCAGCCCCGCGTGGTGCGCGGCGACGCCGCGCTCGAGCGCGCCGACCCAGTCCCAGTAGCCGAGCACGCCGAGGTCCTCGTCCGGCAGGCTCCGGCAGCGCTCCTCCGCGACGGCGCGGATCTCCTCGCGCTCCTCCGCCGTCGTCAGCCGGATGCCGTCCCTGGCGAGCTGCTGCACCGCCTGCTCGCAGCCGGCCCGGCTGAATACGAACACGATGGCCGGCAGCAGGTTCCGCTCGCCGAGGATCCGGACGACCTCGGGCCGCGGCACGCGGTCGTCGAGCCGGCCGACGCCCGGTCCCGGTCGGCGCCGGTCGCCGCGGCCGCCCCGGTGGCCCGGCGGGATCCGTCGGGTGCCGGCGCGCGCCGCCTCGACGAGCTCCGGGTTGACCCGCGCGGCGTGGCCGGCGGCGACGGCGGCCGGGTCCTCGAACAGCTCGACGAGCCGATGCCGCACCAGCACGTGCTGGTCGAGCGGGACCGGCCGGTCCTCCGAGACGATGACCTCCGTGTCGCCGCGGACCGCCTGCAGCCAGTCGCCGAACTCCTCCGCGTTGGACACCGTCGCCGACAGCGAGACCATCCGCACGTCGAGCGGGAGGTGGATGATGACCTCCTCCCACACCGCGCCGCGGGCACGGTCGGCGAGGTAGTGCACCTCGTCCATGACCACGCAGGCGAGGCCTCGCAGCAGCTCGGAGTCGGCGTAGAGCATGTTCCGCAGCACCTCGGTCGTCATCACGACGATCCGGGCGCCCGCGTTGATGTTGACGTCGCCGGTGAGCAGCCCGACGGACTCCGCGCCGTAGGCGGCGACCAGCTCGCCGAACTTCTGGTTCGACAGCGCCTTCATCGGGGTGGTGTAGAAGATCTTCGCGTCCTCGCCGTGCTCGGAGCGTCCGAGCATCGCCCGGTAGATCGCGAACTCGGCGACGATCGTCTTGCCGGCGCCGGTGGGCGCGGCCACGAGCACGCTGCGGCCCTCCTCGAGCGACTCGCACGCGGCGATCTGGAAGGGGTCCAGCTCGAACCCGAGCCGCTCCCGGAAGTCGTTCAGCACCGGCGTCCGGCTGCGCCGCTTCGCGGCGGCGAACCGCTCCGCTGCGGACGGCTCGGGCATGCCGAGAGCCTACTGCCGGGTGCTGGGCGTCCCGACGGGACTACCGCTAGTCTGCTCGCGCCCCTCGCGAAGGAAGACCATGACCATCACCTCCCCGTCCGCGGTCGGCGGACCCGCACTCCCTCAGCGCCGCGAGCTCGTCACCGAGATCCCCGGCCCGCGCTCCCGCGAGATCCTCGCGCGCAAGTCCGCCGCCGTCCCGCGCGGGGTCGGGATCACCGTCCCGGTGTTCGTCGTCGCGGCGGGCGGCGGCGTGCTGCTCGACGTCGACGGCAACTCGCTCATCGACCTCGGCTCCGGGATCGCGGTGACCACGGTCGGCAACGCCGCGCCGGAGGTGGTCGCCGCGATCGTCGACCAGGCCCAGGCCTTCACCCACACCTGCTTCATGATCACCGGCTACGAGGGCTACGTCGCGGTCGCCGAGGCGCTCAACCGCCTCGCCCCCGGCGACCACGAGAAGCGCACCGCGCTGTTCAACTCGGGTGCCGAGGCGGTCGAGAACGCCGTGAAGATCGCCCGGGCCGCCACCGGCCGCTCCGCGGTGGTCGCCTTCGACCACGCCTACCACGGGCGCACCAACCTCACGATGGCCCTCACCGCGAAGGCGATGCCGTACAAGAGCGGCTTCGGCCCCTTCGCCTCGGAGGTCTACCGGGCGCCGATGTCGTACCCGTTCCGCGACGGCGGCCTGGACGGCGCCGAGGCCGCGCGGCGGGCGATCACCCAGATCGAGAAGCAGATCGGCGCGCAGAGCCTCGCCGCGATCCTGATCGAGCCGATCCAGGGCGAGGGCGGCTTCATCGTCCCGGCCGACGGCTTCCTGCCGGCGCTCGCCGCCTGGGCGGCGGCCAACGGCGTCGTGCTCATCGCGGACGAGGTGCAGACCGGCTTCGCCCGCACCGGCGCGATGTTCGCCTGCGAGCACGAGGGCGTCGTCCCCGACCTCATCGTCACGGCGAAGGGCATCGCCGGCGGCCTGCCGCTCTCCGCCGTCACGGGGCGCGCCGACCTGCTTGACGCCGTCCATCCCGGCGGCCTCGGCGGGACCTATGGCGGCAACCCGATCGCCTGCGCGGCGGCGCTCGCGGCGATCGACCGCTACGAGCACGGCGGGCTCGTCGAGCGCGCGCGGGAGATCGGCGCGATCCTCCGCGGCCGGCTGGACGCGATGCGCGCCGCCGACCCGCGGATCGGCGACGTGCGCGGCCGCGGCGCGATGATCGCCGCCGAGTTCGTCGACCCCGCCTCCGGCGAGCCGGACGCCGCGCTCGCGGCGCGCGTCGCCGCGGCGGCGCACGCCGAGGGCGTCGTGGTGCTGACCTGCGGCACCTTCGGGAACGTCATCCGCTTCCTGCCGCCGCTCAGCATCGGCGACGAGCTGCTCGTGGAGGGCCTCGACGTGGTCCGGAGCGCGCTCGAGACGTCCTAGGGCCGTGACGCCGACTGAGTGGTTCCCACTCAGCTCTGACTAGGATCGCGGGATGGGCGATGACGGCCGTGCGGGGCGGCTCGACTGGCGGATCCGTCTCGACGGGGAGGTCGTGGACCGCGTCGCCGCGCACGTCTCCGAGCGCCGCACCCGCTCCCACCTGCTCGTCGGCGCCGCCGGGGCCGGCAAGTCGACGCTCCTCGCGGCGATCGGCGACCGGCTCGCCGAGCGCGGCCACGCCCGCATCCCGATCGCCGGCGCCGAGCCGCTGCGCGAGCTGCCGCTCGCGGCGTTCGCCCCGCTCGTGGCCGATCTCGCCGGGGACGGCAGCACCGAGTCGCGTCTGCAGCGCATCTACGACGTGCTGGTCCCGTCCCGCGCCGACCACGTGCTGCTGATCGACGACGCGCACCTGATCGATCGCGCCTCCGGCGCCGTCATCGTGCGTCTGGTGCGCTCGTACGGCGTCCGCACGGTGCTCAGCGCCCCCAGCCCGCAGGCGCTCGGCGACGAGATCGCGCGGCTCGCCGAGGACGGCATCGTCGCCGTCACGGAGGTGCCCCGGCTCGACCGGGCGTCCGCGGCGATGGCGGTCGAGACCGCGCTCGGCGGGCGGGTCGACCCGGACGAGCTGCGCTCCCTCCTCGATCGCGCCGGCGGGAACCCGCTGCACCTGAGGGAGCTCGTGGCGAGCGCCGTGCGGGAGGCCGCCGTCGTGCCGGGGCCGCACGGACTGCGGCTCGTCTCCCGGGCGCTGCCGGCCCGGCTGCGGCGGTCGATCGCCCGGCGGTACGCCGAGCTCGATCCCGACGTCCGGAGGCTGGCCGAGCTGATCGCGGCGGCCGGGGCGCTCCCCCGCCCGGCCGACCCGACCGAGGTCGATGCGCTGGACGCGCTCGAGGCGGACGGCCTCGTGCAGCGTCGTGCGGGCGGTGTCGCGGTGCTCGCCGAGCCGCTGCACGGCGAGGTGCTGCTCGCGCAGCTGGACGAGGGCGCGCGCGACGCGCGGGTGCTCGAGGCGGCGGGTCGGCTGATGGCCTCCGACGACCCCGTCGACCGGTTCCGCGGGATCGCGGCCGCGGGGCGCAGCAGCCGTCCGCCGTCCGTCGCCGACCTGAGCTGGGCGGCCGGCCAGGCGCTGCTGCGCCAGGAGCGCGAGTCGGCCATCGAGCTCGTCGACCGCGCCGCCGGCCTCGCCGCCGCCCGCGGCGAGGCGCTGCCCGAGGAGGCCGCGCTGACCCGGGCCGAGGCGCTCTCGGCGACGGGTCGCGTGGACGAGGCGGAGGCGGCGTTCGCCGGGCTGCTGGCGTCGGTCCGCGACGAGGCGCTGCTGGCGCGGGCCGCGAGCCGGCTCGGCTTCCACCACGCGGTGCGCCGGATGGACACCGCGGGCGGCGCCCGGATCGCCGCCGACCAGCTGCCGCGGCTCAGCGACCCGGCCGCGATCGAGTTCCTGGAGGCGAACGTCGCCAAGCTGCGCTTCTGGTCGGGCGGCGGCGTCGCCGATCCGGAGTGGGCGACCCAGGACGGGCTGCAGCGGCTCAACGTCGAGCTGCTGCGGCTCTCCCGCTCCGTGTTCACGGGCGACCTCGCCACCGCTCGGGTCGCGATCGAGCGGGCTCGCCCGCTCGCCGACGCGCACGGGCAGGAGCTGCCGCACGCCGCCGCCGCGGTCGACTTCGGCGAGTTCCTGGTGCTCGTCGACGAGGCGCGCGGCGCCGACGCGCTGGCGCACGTCCTCGACGTCCGGGCGCGCAGGGACGACGAGTCGAAGGGGCTCTGGGCCTACGCCGTCGCGCTGCTCGCCTGGCTGCGCGGCGAGCCGGAGGCGGCGCTGGCGGCCGCGGGCGACGCGGCGGAGTTCCTCGCCTGGCGCGACTCCATCGCCGCGCTCGGCCCGGCGCGGGCGCTGCGGGCGACGGCCGCCGCCCGGCTCGGCCGCCACGAGGAGGCCCGCGGGCTGCTCGCCTCGATCGGCGAGGAGCACCAGCGCGCCAACGTCCCGACCGACCTGCAGGCCGCCGAGGCGGAGGCCTGGCTGCTCGCCGCCGACGGCGAGCTCGACGGCGCCGAGGCGGCCGTCGATCGGGCGGTCCGGCGCGGTCTGGACGCGCAGCATCCGACCTTCGCCGCGCTCGCCGCGCACGCGATCGTCCGGCTCGGCCGACCCGCCGGCGTGCTC
>MKVN01000039.1:63495-108169 GCA_001898855.1 Micrococcales bacterium 73-13 | reverse complement strand
ATCGACGCCGTCGCGCAGGCGCAGGAGCTCGCCCGGGCGCAGCGCGCGACGCCGCTCGCCCGCCGCGCCGCGCTGCTCGCGGCCCAGCTCCGCGGCGCCGACGCGGCTCGCCCGGTCGAGCTCACCGCTCGCGAGTTCGCGGTCGCCGACGCCGCGGCCGCGCGGCTGCGCAACCGCGAGATCGCCGACCGGCTGGGGCTCTCGGTGCGCACGGTCGAGAACCATCTCGCGAGCGTCTACCGCAAGCTCGGCGTCGCCGGACGCGACGAGCTCGGCGCGGCGCTGCGCTGAGCGGGCCTACTCCGCCGGGGCGAGGTCGTCGTCGAGGTCGTCGTCCAGGCCCTCCTCGGCGAGGAACGCCGCCTGCCGCTTCGCCCGCCGCCGGTCGTTCAGCGCGGCGACGCCGGCCGCGGCGAAGTACAGCACGAGCATCGGCACCGCGAGCAGGAACATCGAGACGATGTCGGTCGCCGGCGTCGCGAACGCCGTGAACGTCACGACCGCGATGATCGCGATGCGCCAGCCCTTCAGGATGGTCCGCGCGCCGAGGATGCCGGCGAAGTTCAGGAACACCAGCACCGCGGGCAGCACGAAGCCGACCCCGGTGGCGATCATGAGCTTGAGGATGAAGTCGTAGTAGTAGCGGGCCGAGAGGTTCGAGATCGAGTCGGCCGGCGCGAAGCCGACGAACAGCTCCACGATGTGCGGCATGACCATCCAGCCGACGATGCAGCCGCCGAGGAAGAGCGGCACGGCGGACAGCAGGAAGCCGATCGCGTATCGGCGCTCGCGGCGCACCAGCCCGGGCGCCAGGAAGGCCCAGAGCTGGTAGAGCCACACCGGCGAGGACACCACGAAGCCGATGGTCAGCGCGATCTGCAGCCGGAGGTCGAAGGAGCCGGCGATGGTGTCGAAGTTGAGGGCCGCGTCCCGGCCGGACTGCGCCGCCACCGTCGCGATCGGCGCCTGCAGCCCGACGAACACGTAGTCGGACGCCCACCAGCCGAAGACCGTGCCGACGAGGATGCCGAGGAACGCGAGGAGCAGGCGCTTGCGGAACTCCCGCAGGTGACCCCCGAGCGACATGGTCCGCTCGGGATCCCGCCCCCCGCGCGCCGGCTTCGCGGCCACGGCGCTCAGGTGGACGGCTTCGAGTCGTCCGCCTCGCTCGCGACCGCGCCGTCGGCGACGGTGCCGGCGCCGCTCCTGGTCGCGTCCGCCTCGGCGTCGGCGGCCTTCTCGTCCTTCATGGTCTTGACCTCCTTGCGGAAGACCCGCATGGACTGGCCGAGGCTCTTGGCGAAGGCCGGCAGCTTGGGCGCCGCGAACAGCAGGAGGACGAGCACGACGATCAGGATGATGACCCAGGGTTCCCGGAAGAGGCCCATATTCCCGATCCTTTCGTGAGGTGGGGACAGTCTACCCGGCGTGCTCCCGGTACCGCCCGAGCGAGTCCCGCGCCCAGGCGCGCACCGCCTCGCGCGCCGAGTCCGGCGCGACGACGACGGCGCCGGCGACCTCGGCGAGGATCCGTCGCAGCGCCGCGTCGGAGCCGATCGCGACCTCCATCCGCACCCGGACGGATCCGGCGATGCGGCGCGCGGCGCTCGGCCGGTAGCCGGACATCAGCGGGAGGCCGGCCGCGTCGCACTCGATCGTGACGACCCCGTGCTCCGGGCCCGGGTCGAAGCCGATCTCCGAGGCGTCGAGGTCGGGGACGCCGTGCTCGACCGCGGCGTCGAGCACCTCGAGCCCCGAGATGCGGTCCAGCCGGAACGTCCGCAGGTCGTCGCGCAGGAAGCACCAGCCGCGCAGGTGGTGCTCGGCGTCGGTCGACTCGAGCCGGATCGGGTCGACCTCCCGGCGCGCGCTGGCGCCGTCGGCGCCCCGGTAGTCGAACGCGACCCGCCGCCCGGCGGCGATCGCGTCGCGCAGCACCGCGAAGCCCGGCACACCGCCCGCCGCCGGTGCGACGATCGGCTCGGCCGGGGCGTCCGCCGCGCCGCGGGCGAGCTTCTCGCGGAGGCTCGTGAAGTCGGCGACGGCGGCGATCGCCGGGTCGGCGCCGAGCACCGCGAGCCCGGCGAGCAGGCCGGCGGCCTCGCGGGCCGAGATCCGCGGCACGTCGTCGATGGCGACGCGCTGCACGAGCACCAGCTCGTCGTCCTCCTCGAGCGCCGCGAGGTCGAAGTCGAAGAGGTCCTGCGCCAGGTACATGCCGGTCTCGCCCGGCACGCCCATCGTCATGATCTTGAGCACCGACTCGCGGATGAAGGCCTCCGGGTACCCGAAGTGCGCCGCGGCCTCGGCGACCGGCACCGGTCCGAGCTCGCGGAGATAGGGCACGAAGGCGAGGTAGAACGCGAGCTTCTCGGCGCCGTCGAGGTCGGGCCCCTTCGCCGGCCGGCCGGCGCGGGAGGCGGGCTCAGCCATGCGCCCCCTCGATCCGGGAGAGCCGCTCGACGACCAGGTCGACCAGCGCGGGCGGCGAGAGCACGGTCGCCTCCGGGTGCAGCGCGACGAGCTCGTCCGCGAGCAGCGCGAGGTCCGGGTCGTGCAGCTCCAGCACGCCCGACTCGACCACGACGCTGCCCGGACGGTTCCGGAGCCGGATCGCCGCGTCGGAGCCCGGCGCGACCGCGACGCGCGCCGCGTTGCGCCGGGCGACGCGCTCGAGCTCGGCGAGCTCGCGCTCGACCTCGTCGGGCGCCGGCGCGAGCCCCGCATCACCGGTCACGCGCACCTCCCCGACGATCCTGCGGACCAGGAAGGTCCTCCTGCCGCCGTCGGCCTCGGCGGCGACGAGCAGCCAGCGTCCCAGGTGGTTGAGCAGGTCCAGCGGCGAGACCCGGCGGCGCGTCGGGGTGTCGTCGGAGGGCTTCAGGTAGTCGAACTCGACGACCCGCCGTTCCTGGATCGCGCCGCGCAGCGGGTCGAGCGCCGGCTCGACGGCCCGTACCAGCGGCAGGTAGCCGACGACCGGGTCGCTCGCGGCGATGCCGAGGCCGCGCAGCTTGGTGAGCGCCCGTCGCGAGTCGGCGGAGAGCGATCCCTCGCGCCACACCTCGGCGGCGAGGCCGAGGATCGCGAGCTCGCCGGGGGTGAACGTCACGTCCTCCGGCAGCTGGTAGGCGGAGCGCGGGATGCGGTAGCGGGCGAGCTGGTTGTTCCCCGGATCGCCGGGGTCGTCGATCGTCTCGATCGGCACGCCGAGCTCCTTCAGCGCGCTCTTGTCGCGCTCGAACAGCCGGTCGAGCGCGGTCCCCGCCGCCCGGTCGCCGTCGCGGTGGCGCTGCGCGTAGCCGTGCACCGTGCTGAGGATCTCCGACTTCCGCAGGCCCGCGGACGTCGCGACGAGCGCGAGCACGAGGCTGAACTGCCGCTCGTAATTGTTCGGTACCTCGGCCACGGGAGCGAGTCTAGGTGCGCGCCGGAGCCCTACTTGAAGACGATGTCGATCCGGGCGCCCATGGGCGGCGACTGCACCTCGCTCGTGGTCGGGAAGCACTGCAGCTGCTCGCCCCAGCACTTGCCCTCGAGCATCATCGTGGCGTAGGGCTTCGGCGTGTTGGTCTGGGCGATCTCGAAGGTCGTCCACTCCGAGCCGCCGCCCGGCGTCGCCACCGTCAGGCGCCAGGTCGCCCAGGAGCTCTCCCACATGCACTGCCCGTCGGAGTTCGTGAACATGAAGACGACGATGATGCCGGAGCGCTCGGCCCGCCAGGTGCCCTCGACCTCGTCCCGCACGCAGTTGGCGTCGATCCGCTGGGCGGAGATCGTGGTGCCGGTCGGGTAGCGGTACGGGAGCGTGAACTTCACGTAGACCGGCCGATCGCCGTTCTCCCCGGCGAGACCCTCGTCCCCGACCGGGCCCCGGTCCCCTGCCTCGTCGGCGGGCCCGGTGCTCGAGTCGGGTGTCGCGGTCTCGCCGTCGGAGCCGCCGAGTCCGGGGCTCCCGGCCGGTCCGGAGCACCCGGCCAGGAGCACGGCGGCGGCGAGGATCGTCGCGTTCCCGATCGCGAGCAGCCGGCTCCGGCCCGTGCCTCGCACCCCGACGTCCTCCCCCGCGATCCGCTCGCCGCGATGCGCTCAGTGTCCCCGAGCGACCCGCCGCGATGCCTGAGTGGGAATCACTCAGCCGGCAGCACGCCGAGGATGTCGATGACGAAGACCAGGGTGTCAGTCGCGGTGATGCCGGATCCGCTCGGCGGGCTGTCGCCGTAGCCGAGGTCCGGCGGGATGGTCACGAGCACCTGGGACCCGACGCGCTGCCCCACGACCGCGGTCGCGAAGCCCGGCACGACGCTCGACAGCGCGAGCCGCACCGGAGCGCCCTGGTCCCAGGTCGACTGGAACACCTTGCGCGTGTCCCAGACCACCCCGGTGTAGTGGACGAGCAGGGTGTCGCCCGCCTCGACCGTCGAGCCGGTGCCGGCGATGAGCGTCTCGGCGCGCAGCTCGGTCGGCGCCGCCGCGTTCGTGAAGGAGAGCCCGGGGCGGCCGTCCGCGGTGTACGAGACGGTCGGCAGGCCGTTCTGCGGCGGCGGCGTCGAGCCCTGGGCGCGGCTGAGGTAGGCGTGCTGGATGTCGAGCACGCTGACGACGGTCATGTCCGGGTCGATGCCGTTCGCGGACACGAAGGACGCGCCGAGCACGTCGGCGCTGGTGCCGACGGCAGCGACGCGCGAGCCCACCGTCGCGCACGCCGCCGCGTCGAAGTACGGCGTGGCCTCGCTGCCGAGCGGGAAGAGCGTGGTCGCGTCGGTCTGCGTCATCAGCCACCCGGTCTTCCCGTCGAAGATCGAGAGCGTGCCCCCGACGATGTCGGTCGGCCCCACGACGGGGCCGTCGCCGGCCGAGAGGATCGCGCTCGTCGTCGCGTCGTGCGCGACGAACGGCGTCGGGAAGTCCGCGGTGATCGAGGTCGTCCCGAAGTCGCCGGTCGCCGTGATGTCCTCGGCGAGTCCGCCGCGCGCCCAGATCGGGGTGCAGCGGGCCGGGTCCACGGGGCTGCCGCCGTCGATCGCGGGGCCGGTCGGCGCGGCGCACGCGGCGAGCGACAGCACGAGGCCGGAGGCGAGCAGGATGCCGGTGGACTTGCGCACCGGCCTACTCTACCGGCCCCTCCCTGCGAGCATTCGCGGCCGCGGCGGCCTGCCGGGCGGTCTTCCTGGCCCGCTTCGGACTGGCCTCGCGCACCCCGAGCGCGCCCGGCGTCCAGGCCTCGACGTCGGCCTCGTCGTAGTCGTCCTTGGAGGCCCGGCGCTGGCGCTCCAGCGGCGCTGCCCCGGGTGCGAGCCGGCGCGCGGTGAGCAGGAAGCCGGTGTGCGCGTTCATCCGATGGTCCGGCCGCACCGCGAGGCCCTCGACGTGCCAGGTGCGCACCAGCGTCTCGCTCGACTCGGCCTCGGTGAAGGCCTGCAGCGCGCGGATCGCCTCGACCGTGCGGGAGAGCTGCGTGACCGTCGCGACGTAGCAGCAGAGGACGCCGCCGGGGGCGAGCGCCGCGGCGGCGGCGCTCACGCACTCCCAGGGCGCGAGCATGTCGAGCACGATGCGGTCGACGCCGCCGGGCTCGACCGCGGACGGCAGCGCCTCGGCGAGGTCGCCGAGCTCGAGCCGCCAGTTGTCCGGCACCTCGCCGGTGAACGCCTCGACGTTGGCCCGCGCGATGTCGGCGAACTCCGGGCGCCGCTCGATCGACAGCAGGGACCCGGTCGGCCCGATCGCCCGCAGCAGCCAGAGGGTGAGCGCCCCGGAGCCGACGCCGGCCTCCACGACGCGCGCGCCGGGGAACACGTCCGCCTGACCGAGGATCTGCACGGCGTCCTTCGGATACACGATCGCCGCGCCGCGCGGCATGGAGAGCGCGAAGTCCTTCAGCAGCGGGCGCAGCGCCAGGAACTCGTCGCCGTTGTTCGCCAGCACGACCGTCCCGTCGGGCCGGCCGATGATCGCGTCGTGCGAGACGTAGCCGCGGTGCGAGTGGAACGCGCCCCCTGGCACCAGCGTGACGGTGTTCAGCCGGCCCTTCGAGCTCGTCAGCTGGACGCGCTCGCCGGGTGCGAACGGGCCGCGCCGCGCGGTCACGACGGCACCCCGGCGCCGGCCGGCGGGCGCGAGCGGGCCTCGACCAGCGCGATCACGTCGTCGACCCCGCGACCGGCGAGGCTCTCCCAGATCGTGAGCCCGGGCCGCTGCTCGATCGGCACGATCCACGGGATCGCCACGGCGCAGGCGCCCGAGGCGATCGCGGAGGCGAGGCCGATGTTCGAGTCCTCCAGCGCGACGCAGCAGTCGATCGGGACCCCGATCGCCGCGGCGCCGCGGAGGTACGGGTCCGGGTGCGGCTTCGCGTGCTCGACGTCGTCGCCGGCGACGATCGCGTCGAAGCCCTCGAAGCCGAGCCGGCCGGCGACGTGCGCGGCCATGTCGCGCAGCGACATCGTCACCAGCGCCGTCGGCACGCCGGCCTCGCGGAGCGCGGCGAGCAGCTCCCTCGCCCCCGTGCGCCACGGCATCGTCTCCGGGTTCAGGTGCGCCTTGACGTGGTCGGTGAGCCAGCGGGTGATCTCGTCGATGCCGAGCCGGACGCCGGCGGCCTGGATGATCGCCGAGGAGTCGTCGAGTCCCTTGCCGACGCACGCCATGGCGTGCTCGCGCGTCCAGACCCCGCCGAACGAGGTGACGAGCTCGGTCTCCGCGGCCATCCAGAGGGGCTCGGTGTCGACCAGCGTGCCGTCCATGTCCCAGAGCACCCCGACGCGCGCGCCGGTCCCGCGATCCTCGACCATCTCCGACGACTGTAGTCCTATCCTGTTGAGCACCGGCCGGAAGGAGTCGCATGGGCCCGGTCCCGTTCTCCCGCAGCACGACGCTCGTCGTGGCCTTCGAGGGGTGGAACGACGCCGGCGAGGCGGCGAGCGGCGCGGTGCGGCGACTGCGGGACCTCCTGGACGTCGAGCCGGTCGCGGAGCTCGACCCCGAGGACTACTTCGACTACCAGTTCAGCCGGCCGATCGTCACCACTGCGGAGGACGGCTCCCGTCGCATCCTCTGGCCGGGGGTCTCGTTCTTCTCCCCCGCCGTCCGCGACGACACGGTCCATCTGCTGCTCGGCTCGGAGCCGTCGCGGATGTGGAAGACGTTCGCCGGCGAGGTGCTCGAGCTGATCCAGGACGCGGGGATCGAGTTCGTCGTGTTCCTCGGCGCCATGCTCGCGGACGTGCCGCACACCCGGCCGATCTCGACCTTCGCCTCCAGCGAGAACGCGACCGTGCGGGCGGCGCTCGACGTCGAGGGCTCGTCCTACGAGGGGCCGACCGGCATCCTCGGGGTGCTCGCCGACGCGCTCGAGACGGCCGGCATCCCGACGCTCTCGGTGTGGGCGTCGGTGCCGCACTACGTGCACAACTCGCCGAGCCCGAAGGCGACCCTCGCGCTGCTCGACCGGCTGCAGGAGTTCCTCGGGATCGAGGTGCCGCGGGACGAGCTCGTCGAGGAGTCGGCGGCGTGGGAGTCCGGCATCGACCAGCTCGCCGACGACGACGAGGAGATGGCCTCCTACATCGAGACCCTGGAGCGGGCGCGGGACACCGTCGAGGCATCCGAGGCGACGGGCGACGCGATCGCCGAGGAGTTCGAGCGCTACCTGCGCCGCCGCGGCGGCGACGCCCGCTAGCCGGCCCGGCGGCTGCGGCCAGGGCCGCCGGCTCAGTACGGCTGCAGCACGTTCGTCGCCAGCAGCACCATGATCACGCCGCCGAGCAGCACCCGGTAGACCACGAACGGCAGGAACGAGCGGGTCTGCAGCCAGCGCATCAGGAACGCGATCACCGCGTAGCCGACGACGAAGGCGACGATCGTCGCGAGCGCCGTCTCGGCGAGCCCGAACGGCATCACGACGGCGCCGGCGCCGGCGTCGCCCTTGCCGCGCAGCGCGTTGACCAGCTCGTAGACCCCGCTGCCGAGCACGGCCGGGATCGCGAGCAGGAACGCGAACCGCGCCGCCGCCGGGCGGGTGTAGCCGAGGGCGAGGCCCGTCGCCGTCGTCGCGCCGGAGCGCGAGACGCCGGGCACCAGCGCGAGCATCTGCGCCAGGCCGATCAGCAGGCCGTGCGGGTAGGTCATGTGGTCCAGCTCGCGCCGACGGTGGCCGAGCCAGTCGGCGATGCCGAGCAGCAGGCCGAAGACGATGAGCACCGTCGCCACCAGCCAGAGCGAGCGGAACACGCCGCGGATCTCCGCCTGCGCGAGGTAGCCGACCAGGCCGATCGGGATCGTCCCGATGATGATGAGCCAGGCCAGCCGCACGTCCGGGTCGCCGCGGCGGATCCCGGAGCCCGGCGCGAAGTGGCGGAACCATCGCCCGACGATCCGGACGATGTCCTTCCAGAAGTAGAGGACCACGGCGACCTCGGTGCCGATCTGCGTGATCGCGGTGAACGTCGCGCCGGGATCGTGCCCGAAGAACTCGCCCGCGATGCGCAGATGCGCGCTCGAGGAGATCGGGAGGAATTCGGTCAGTCCCTGGATGAGACCGAGGATCGCGGCCTCGATGAAACTCACGGAGGTCGAGCCTAGGTCTCGAACGGGTCCGCGGCCTATTCGACCCGCGGGTCTCAGCAGTCCAGCAGGAAGTCGGTGAGCACGGCCGTCCCGAAGTCGAGCGCGTCGAGCGGGACGCGCTCGTCGACGCCGTGGAACAGGCCCGGGAAGTCGAGGTCGGCCGGCAGCCGCAGCGGCGCGAAGCCGTAGCCGGCGATGCCGAGCAGGGAGAGCGCCTTGTTGTCGGTGCCCGCCGGCATCAGGTACGGCAGCACCGGCGCACCGGGGTCGTGCCGGGCGAGGGCGGCGCGCATCGCCTCGACCGTCGGCCCGGCGAAGGGGAGCTCGAGGCCGATGTCCCGGCGCAGCACCTCGAGCTCGACGCCCTCCGGCAGCAGCGCGCGGATCGCGTCGAGCACGGCGTCCTCCTGCCCCGGCAGCGGCCGCAGGTCGATCAGCGCCTCGGCGCGGTCGGGGACGACGTTGTGCTTGTAGCCGGCGGAGAGCAGCGTCGGGTTGCTCGTGCTGCGCAGCGACGGCAGCAGGAAGCCGGCGGCGGTGCCGGTCGCCAGGACCAGCTCCTCGGGGTCGCGGCCGATCGCCGGCAGCAGCGTCGCGAGCTGGGCGACGAGGTCCTCGGTCGTCGTGGTCAGCCGGATCGGCCACTCGATCCGGCCGATCCGGGCGACGGCCTCGGCGAGGCGGGTGATCGCGTTCTCCCGCACCAGCCGCGAGCCGTGCGCCGCGGGCCCGGTGGCGACCAGGCGGATCCAGACCAGGGCCTTCTCCCCCGTCTGCAGCAGGTAGGCGCGTCGTCCGTCGACGTCGATCGAGTATCCGCCGACCTCGCTGATCGCCTCCGTCGCGCCGGCGAAGAGCTCCGGGCGGTGCTCGGCGAGCCAGTGCGAGCCGAGCACGCCGCCGTTCTCCTCGTCGGCGAAGAAGGCGACCACCAGCTCGCGCGCCGGCAGCCGCCCGGAGGCGAGGATGTCGCCGATCGCCGTGACGATCATCGCGTCCATGTCCTTCATGTCGACGGCGCCGCGGCCCCAGAGCATGCCGTCGCGGACCTCCCCGGCGAAGGGGTCGACGCTCCACGCCGCGGGATCGGCCGGGACCACGTCGGTGTGCCCGTGCACGACGAGGGCCGGGCGGGCCGGATCCCGTCCGGGCACGCGGGCGACGACGCTCGTGCGGCCGGGCGCCGAGTCGACGTACTCGGGGTCGAGGCCCATGCCGGCGAGCAGGCCGCCGAGGTACCGCGCCGCCTCGGTCTCGCCGTTCGAGCGCCCCTCGCCCCAGTTCGTCGTGTCGAACCGGATGAGATCGCGCGCGACCCGCGCGGTCGGGCTCAGCTCCTCGGCCATGGCTCCACGCTAGCGGCGCGGGCCGGTGCGCCGAAGGGCGCGATCCCGGGCGCCTACTCCTTCTGGCCGGTGACGCCGAGGAATCGGATGAAGATCGCGATCCAGCCGAAGATGAGCGCGAACACCGCGATCTCGAACGCGGTCAGCCCGAAGAACCCCACGACGAAGAGCACGACGGCGGCGACGAACGCCGCGCCGATCGCGGCCGTGGAGAGGAAGAACGCCCGCGGCATCCCGCGCAGCAGCCACGGCGAGGAGCCGAGCAGGCCGAAGAACATCAGCGCCATCCCCGATGCGGCGAGGTTGTGGATCGGCTCGTTCAGGTTCACCGGCACGATGCCGACGCAGGCGAGCATCACGCCCATCACGACGAGCAGCGCGGGCACCACCGACCGGCTGCGGCGGCTCGTGAGCCTGCCGGTCGTCACGAGCGCGCTGAGATCGCTCTGCACGTACGCCGCGAAGGTCGTGACGAGCAGGCCGGCGGCGATCAGGGTGCCGTTGAACACGACGCTGGAGAAGGCCGCGAACGTCCCCAGCTCGCTGAAGTGGAAGCGCCACCAGTCGGGGTCCGGCGAGGTCGCCATCGCGGTGAGCGTGCCCAGGGCGACGAACGACAGCAGCAGCGAGGACAGCCGCTGGGTGCTGATGCGGGACGCCGAGAGGTACACCAGATAGGCGGCGAGTCCCGTCGAGACCGCGCCGAGGACGGCGCCCTCGAAGGGCCGCAGGACCATCCCGACGAAGCCGAGGCCGAGGACCAGGTAGACGACGGCCGTCGCGAGGGCGGCGAGGGCCGCGTGCGCGATGGTCACGGAGACCACGTTCACGACCGCCCGCCCGGACCGCAGCCCGCGGCGCCACTCCTGCCCCGGCAGCGCGCCGGACCGGGAGTAGGCGGTCGCCGCCGCGGCGATGGCCACCGCGCCCGCGACGATCGCCGCGAAGCCGCCGGCGGAGGGCCATCCCCAGAACGCGAGCGCCGTGCCCCACGTCGCGACGGCGCCGAGCACCGCTCCCAGCGCTCCCGCGGAGAGGGCCGCGTAGACCGCCTCGGTCTCGATGCGGACGGTTCTGGGCTCGGACTGGGTCGTCGTGGTCACGGGGAAGATATATCGCATCCGTGCGAACGCCGCCGCAGGCGCTCCGGTCATGGCGCATCGGCAGCGGGCCCGGCGGCGGGGCGGACGGATCGGGCGTCCGCGAGCCGCCCGAGGAGAGCGACGGAGGCACGTAACCCCGGGGACGGGAACGGCTCCGGACCCGGGACCGGAACCCCGGATCAGGAGCCATTCCACTCTGTGCGCGAGGGGGGACTTGAACCCCCACGCCCTAACGGGCACTAGCACCTCAAGCTAGCGCGTCTGCCATTCCGCCACCCGCGCAACACCGCTGCCCACCGGGAGCAGCGATCAACGATCCTAGCACCTCCCGATGCCGAGGATCGGTGGCCGATCCCGATCCCGGAGTCCGGACCGACGAGACCCCGGGGCGCCCGGCGCCGTCGTCTCCGGCACTCAGACGACCTCTGCGACGGCCACCCGCTGGCCACCCGCGGCGGCCGATCTGCGCACGGCCTCGGAGACCCGCGCCGCTGCGGCGCCGTCGGCGAAGGTCGCGGCGTGCGGGGCCACGTCTCCGCCCCCAACGATCGCCTCGGCGAAGTGGGCCAGCATGTTGATGTGCGAGTGCTCCCAGCCCAGGACGTGCGCGCTCGGCCACCACGCGGCCACCAGCGGATGGTGCGCCTCGTTGACGATCACCTCGGTGAAGCCCTCGGTCCGCTCCCCGCGACGCTGGTGGTAGCGCAGGATGTTCAGGTTCTCCAGGTCCCAGAGCAGGCTCCCCTTCGAACCGTTGATCTCGAAGCTCAGACGGTTCTTGCGCCCCGGCGCGATCAGGATCGCCCCCAGAGTCCCGGTCGCACCGCCCGACCAGCTCACGACGGCGTCGAAGGTGTCGATCGGCTCTCCGCGCTCCGGGGTCGTGACGGGGCTCGTGATCAACGCGGAGACGGCGTCGATCTCCGAGATGAGATATCGGGAGAGGTCGACGGCGTGGCTGCCGATGATGTCGAGCGCGCCGGTGGGATTGCCGAGCGGGGCCGTCGGATCGGTCCGCCACTCCTGGGAATACCGGAAGTGGGCGCTGTAGACGTCGCCGAGCTCCCCGGAGGCGATGATGTCGTGCGCGAGCCGCACCGCGGGCACGAACCGGTAGTTGAAGCAGGTCAGCGACCTCACCCCGGCATCGGCCGCGGCGTCGGCGAGCCGGGCGGCCTCGGCGTACGTGCTCGCCAGCGGCTTCTCGCACACCACGTGCTTCCCCGCGGCGATCGCGGCGAGCGTCGGCTCGAAGTGCGCGGCGTCCGGCCCGACGTTGTCGAAGACGTCGATCTCCGGGTCCTCGACGACGTCGCGCCAGTCCGTGGTGGACTGCCGCCAGCCGTAGCGGGTGGCCGCCTCGGCGACCGCGGCCTCGTTCCGTCCGGCGATCGTGACGAGCTCGGTCCGAGCGCCGCCGGGCCAGAAGATGTAGGGCAGGGTCTTGAGCGCGTTGCTGTGGGTCTTGCCCATGAAGCCGTAGCCGAGCATCCCGAATCGGAGCACCGGCCGCGGGTCGGGGGCGGCGGGCCGGACGGTCATGCCCGGCCCTTCTCCGCCTCGAGCTGCCGGCGGATCCCCTTGAGGTACTCGACCCCCTTCCGGACGTTCTCCTCCTCGGGCAGGGAGACCCAGGGCTCGGCGATGAGGTCCATCTCGATGGCCAGCGAGCCCTCGAACCCGGCCTCGTCGAGCACGCGGGCGATGGCGAGCAGGTCGATGAGGCCCTCGCCGGCCGGTGCCGACGGCCAAGAGGTGAACCGCTCCTCGGGCGGACCGAAGCGACGCAGGACGATGTCCTTGGTGTGGGTCGCGACGCAGTACGGTGCGACGTTCCGGGCGGCCTGCACCGGGTCCTCGAACAGCCGCAGCGAGTTGCCGGTGTCGAAGTTGACCTTCAGGTGCTCGGAGCCGACTCCCTCGAGGATCTGCACGATCTCCTCGCTGGTGAAGTCGATGTGGTTCTCCAGGGCGAGGGTCACGCCATGGTCCTCGGCCACCTCGATGCCGCGCTTCAGCATGGCGATCGAGCGCTTGACCATCTCGGCGTGGTCGTCGTGGACGTAGAGCATGCTCCCCGCGACGATGCGCATGATCTGCGCGCCGACCTTCTCCGCGCGGGGGATGTGCCGGATCATGTCGGCGAACGCCGTCTCGTCCTTCCCGGTGTGCAGGCCATCCGGGTGCCCCCACCCGATGACCCGCTTGAGCCCGGCCGCGTCGAGGGCGGCCTTCAGGTCGGCGCAGTAGCCGTCGTCCATGACGGGGTAGAAGATCGTCTCCAGTGCGACCTCGTCGACCTCGAGGCCCACGGCGTAGGGGACGAAGTCGCCGAGCATGTCCCAGCGCGTACCGGGGTCGACCTGAAGCCCGCCGTCGTAGATCTCGCCGAAGTAGCGATGGAAGCTGTAGCTGTCAATTCCGACCAGCATGAGGCCTGCTCCTTATTCGTCGTCATTGTCGAACGCCTGATACGGCATGAATAGGTAGTAGAACTACCCCATATTGCCGCAAATGGCAAGATCGGGACGGTCATCGGCCGCTGAATCTCAGTCTTTATGGGCTTCTGGTGCATCTTGACAGTAGTATTACTACAGATCGATGCGTGGGGCGCGGCGAACAGGCGCTCCGAGCCTGAGCGTCCGGCAGACCATGGAGGACATGTGAGACGAATGGCTCGGGGGCCGGGGACGATCCTGGTGACTCCCCGTTCGCTGACCCGACAGCGCCTCGATCGGATCCCGGAGCTGGAGCCGCTGCGTGCTGCCGGCTTCTCGATGGTCGCCGCCGAGCCCGGGAGGACTCCGACGACGCCGGAGCTGCTGCGGCTGCTGCCGGGCGTCGTGGGCTGGCTGGCCGGCGTCGAGCCCATCACCAGAGAGGTGCTGCAGTCCGCCGAGGACCTCGTCGTGATCAGCCGGAACGGCACGGGCGTCGACGCCATCGACCTGGACGCCGCGGAGGAGCTCGGCATCGCGGTCCTGCGCGCTCGCGGCGCGAACGCTCAGGGCGTGGCCGAGCTGGCGCTGACGCTCGCGCTCACCTGCATCAGAGGCGTTCCCTGGGCCAGCGCGAGCGTCAAGTCCGGAGGCTGGGAGCGCGGCGAGGCGACCGAGATGGCCGAGCTGCGCGTCGGCGTCGTGGGCCTCGGGGCCATCGGCCGCAAGGTCGCGGATCTCTTCGCCGCGCTGGGCTCCGCGGTGGCGGGCTTCGATCCGTTCGTGTCGGTTCCCGAGTACTCGGTGCCGGGACTCGAAGAAGCGCTCCGATCCGCCGACGCGGTCTCGCTCCACGTCCCGGGCACTCCGGACGGGCGCCCGCTGATCACCGCCGACCTGCTCCGGCTGCTCCGGCCCGGCGCCGTGCTCGTCAACACCGCCCGGGCCTCGATCGTCGACGAGGAGGCCGTGCTCGCGGCCCTCGACTCCGGATCGCTGGGCGCGTACGCCGTCGACGCGTTCGCGTCCGAGCCGCCGGAGCCGACGCCCCTGCTGCGGCATCCGCGAGTCGTGGCGACTCCGCACATCGGCGGGTACACACGCGAGAGCGTCCGCCGCGCCACCTCGTACGCGGTGGCGAATCTGCTCGAGGCCTTGCACGCATCTCGGAAGGACCGGTGACGGGACATGACCCATATCGCAGTATCGGCCGCGCGCGAGCAGGGCATCATCGCCGTGCTCCGAGCGCCCTCCGTGGACAGCTGCCTGCTCGCCGCCGACGCGCTGGTCCGCGGCGGCGTGCGGGCGCTGGAGATCACCTACAGCACGCCCGAGCCGGCCGCGGTGATCCGCGAGCTGTCGCAGCGGTACGGTTCGGACGTCCTGCTCGGCGCGGGCACGCTGACCCGGGTCGGCCAGGCGGCGGAGGTCGTGGCGGCGGGTGCGGCCTTCCTCGTCGCGCCGGGCACGCGCCCGGCGATCGCCGAGGACATGAAGGCGACCGGTGCGGCGGTGATGCTCGGTGCGCTCACGCCCACCGAGCTGATGCTCGCCGTGGAGCTCGGCGCCGATGTGGTCAAGGTCTTCCCCTCGTCGCTCGGCGGCCCGTCCTATCTGCGGGCGCTGCGCGGGCCCTTCCCCGAGGTGCCGCTGATGCCGACCGGCGGGGTCGACGAGCGGAATCTCCCGGACTGGTTCGCCGCCGGGGCCATCGCGATCGGCGCCGGCGGCGAGCTGACCCCGGCGACGGCGCTCGCCGCGGGCGACTGGCGGGTCGTGGAGCAGAACGCGCGACGATTCCGCTCGGCACTCGACCGAGTGCGGGCCGGGGCGGCGTGACCGGAGCGGTCCGGACGGTGCTCGGCGACGTCGTCGCCGAGCAGCTGGGCGCGACCGACTATCACGAGCACATGTTCCAGGCGTCGCCGCTGCTGCGGGGCGAGGAGCTGGACGACGAGGAGGCGAGCGGTCGGGAGGCGGAGTCGCTGCGCGACTCCGGTTTCGCGGCGTTCGTCGACGCCACCCCGATCGGACTCGGCCGCGATCCCCTCGGGCTCGAGCGGATCGCCCGGGCCACCGGGCTGCGGATCGTGGCGTCGACCGGGCTGCACAAGCGGGAGCACTACCCGCCGGGGCATTGGGTGCTCGAGGCGGACGAGGACGCGCTGACCGAGCTCTTCGTCCAGGATCTCCTCGACGGCATGCCGGTGGCGGACGTCCCCTCGGACGATCGCGATCGGCGGGCGACGCAGGTCCGGGCGGGTCTCGTCAAGCTCGGCATCGGCTATTGGCGGATCGGCCTCTTCGAGCGCCGCGCCGCGGCTGCGGCGGGAGGAGCCCATCGCCGCACGGGGGCGCCGGTCATGGTGCATCTCGAGCACGGCAGCGCCGCGCTGGAGATCCTCGCCGCGCTGAGCGCGGAGGGCGTCACCGCCGACGCGGTGGTGCTGGCGCACGTCGACCGGAACCCCGATCCCGTCCTGCACGCCGAGCTGGCCGCGGCCGGCGCCTATCTCGGCTACGACGGCTGGGCACGGCATCGCGACTGGCCCGACTCGACGCTGGCCGCATGCATCGCGGAGGTGTGCGCCGCCGGCGGGCGGGATCGCGTCCTGCTCGGCGGGGACGTCGCGCGGCGGTCGCGCTATCGGGCCTACGGCGGCATCCCGGGCCTGGAGTATCTGGGCAGGAGGGTGCTCCCCCGGCTCGAGCGGGAGCTGGGTGCGGACGTCGTCGCCCGTTTCACCACGAGCAACCCCGCCCGTCTGCTCGGCAGGTTCTGAGCCTGCGCGCCGGGCTCAGCGCAGCTGCGCCTTCAGGAACGCCAGTCCTCCGGTGATGAGCGACTCCGCCGACGGCGCCCAGGGACGCCACAGGGAGACCGCCTTGGCGATCTCGACGACCTCCGGCAGGAAGGACTCGATGACCACGGACCCGTCGTATCCGATGTCGTCGAGGGCCTGCCAGATCCGCGGCCAGTCGATGCTGCCGGTGCCCGGCGTGCCGCGGTGGTTCTCCGAGACCTGGACGTGGAACGTCCTCTCCCCGGCACGGCGGATCGCGTCGCCCGGGTCCTGCTCCTCGATGTTCATGTGGAAGGTGTCCAGCATCAGTCCGACATTGGGTCGATCCACCAGCTCGATGAGCTCGAGACCCTGGTCGACGATGTTGATCATGTCGTTCTCGAAGCGGTTCAGCGGCTCGATCGCGAGCCGCACCCCGCGTTCACCCGCGTAGTCGGCAGCGGCGCGGATGCTCTCGGCCGCACGGCGCCGCTCGGCGCGGCGCTCCTCGGGCGCGAGCATCCTGGCCTTGCCGACCGCCGAGTACATGGGTCCGGCGACATGCGGGGACCCGACCGCCTGGGCCAGATCGATGCAGTGCCGCTGATACGCGAGGTAGTTCGCGCGGATCGCCGGGTCGTCGCTGGAGGCGTCCCGGTCGGATCCGTAGACGCCGCAGATCGACACGGCCAGGCCGTTGCGCGTGGCGGCCTCCGCGATGGAGTCGGCGTGCAGCACGCCGGGATCCTCCACGCAGGCCTCGATCACGTCGAAGCCCCAGGCGGCGACGCGGTCGTACTCGGCGTCGTCGTCGTCGGAGAAGGGCGAGGCGAGGAGGAAGGAGCTGACTCCCAGAGGGTGGCGCGCCATGTTCCGGTTCCCTTCCCTACGGCACGATGACGGTCTTGATCGACGCGCTGTCGCGCACCGCGTCGAGCGCCGCGCCGTAGTCGTCGAGCGGGAACCGGTGGGTGATGAGCCCGTCGGTGCCGATCCGTCCGGTGCGCAGCGCCTGCAGCGACCGGTCGAACGAGTACTGCTGCGCGAACGAGCCCTTGACGGTCAGCTCGCGCCGGAACACGTCGTACGGCGAGATGGGCAGCCGGGCGGACTCGCCGGCCATGCCGTAGACGAAGACCGTCCCTCCGGTCCTCGTCAGCGGGATGGCATGCTCCAGGACGTCCAGCGAGCCCGTCGCGTCGATCACGACGTCGAAGCCCTGATCGTCGGTGAGCGGGCGCAGCAGCCCCTGGAGATCGTCGCCGCGCGCGATCCGCACGGTGCGATCGGCACCGCGGGCCGCCGCCAGCCGGAGCTTGTGCTCGCTGGGGGCGGCCACCGTGAGCGGGTTCGCGCCGGAGGCGGCGAGCAGCTGCGTCAGCAGCAGGCCGGTCGGTCCCGCGCCGACGAGCAGCACGCTCGCGCCGCTCCGCAGGTTCAGGACGTCGAGGCCGTGCACGACGCACGCGGCCGGCTCGGCGAAGACGGCCACCTCGGCCTCGAGGTCGTTGACGACGAAGCACCGGTTCGCGTCCGTGACGACGTACTCGGCGAACCCGCCCGGCGCGTTCACCCCCTGGGCGACCAGGCTGCGGCAGAACGCGGGTCGTGCGCGCCGGCACTCGACGCAGCGACCGCAGGAGGCGGTGTTGTCGACGGCGACCCGATCGCCGAGCGTCACCTGGTCGACGCCCTCGCCGAGGACGGCGACCTCTCCGACGAACTCGTGGCCGGGGGTCAGCGGATAGGACGGCCCGAACTCGCCCTCGTGGATGTGCAGGTCCGTGCCGCAGACGCCGGCCACGAGGACCTTCAGGAGCACCTCGCCCGGACCGGGCTCCGGCACGGGGACCTCGGCGATCGCGTAGCTGCCCGGTCGGTCGTAGACCACTGCCTTCATTCCTGCTGCTCCCTGCCTTCCGCGGCTTCCGCTCAGATCCTGGTCATCGAGACGCCGAGCACGCCCGAGATCACGTCGAGCCGCCGCACGATGTCACCGACGCAGAGCACGGCGTGGTGGGAGGCGAGGTGCTCCTCGAAGCGGTAGCCGTCCTCCACCCGGAGCACGGCGCCGTTGAGGCAGTCGGAGTTCTCGTACTGCTCGTAGTTCGTGAGCTGGGCCGGGGTGACGACGAACGAGTCCATCGTGCTCGTGATCTTCGCGATCGTGAGGTCGCCGAGCGGCAGCTCCGCGTCGATCGCGTTGGCGAGCGGGTCGACGATCTCCAGCACCGGCGGCTGCAGGGTCCAGCGGGTCGCCCAGGACTGCGGCATGAGGGCCGAGAAGCCGCAGTGCGCCGTCAGGATGTAGTTCTCCGGGTGCTCCCGTGGCGGGAAGTAGGGGATCTTCTCGTGCTTGAGCGCCGCGTCCCCCATCAGGAACGGATACAGGTTCGTCATGATCGCCGGCGTCCGCAGCGACTCCCAGACCATGAACTGCGTGATCATCGAGGTGAGGTCCGCCTCGCAGCCCCACATCAGGCCTCGCTCCTCGAAGAGCAGGTTCCAGGCCAGGCACGGGGTGGTCCGCGCCGTCGCCGACTCGTTCAGGCAGTTGATCCCCGCCGCCAGGACCCCCGGGGTCTCGTCCAGCTCGTCGTCGAGGGCCAGCTTCAGCCGCAGGGCGAGCAGCCGCGCCTCTCGTCCGAGCGCGCCCCCCATCGGCACGGAGCCGGAGATCCGCTCCAGCTCGGCCTCGACCCGATCCTGCTCGATGGCATCCGCCCGGGCGATGAGGCCCCGGTAGCTGCGGTGCTCGATCGTGACGCCGAATGCGTCCTGGAGGTCCTGGACGCATTCGTCCTCCCACCAGTAGAACCGCTTGAAGATGTCCGGCTGCATGCCGGCGCCGAGGTCGTCCTGGTAGGCGAGCATCCTCCCCTCGCGCAGACGGGTCTTGACCGCGAGCGCTCGGGCGATGTCGTGGAATTCCTGGAGATTCGTCGGGGCGACCGTCTCCACGCCGCGCCGTCGCAGGTAGTCGCGGATCTCCCAGTCCCACATGCTGACGGTGCCGAACTCCGAGGTCACCACGAGGATCGGCGTGGCGATGGAGCGGAACTCGGTCAACGAGCGGTAGGCGACGCCGCTCATGTCCGGGACGATCACCGCGTCCGTCGGGACACCGGCGGCCGAGGCGATCTGCACCGGCTCCTGCCACTCGACCAGGTCCTCGGCCAGCAGCTTCAGCGCGTCGAGCTGACGACGGAAGGCGTCCGAGGGCGCCGGTTCCAGATAGACGGGGAGCAGCCTCGCTCTGCTCATGCGAACGCCTCCTGTTCCATGCTCGGGGCCTCGCCGGTCGCCGGCGCCATCACGGCCTCCTGGGTGAGCCGATCCTTCGGCACCTCGGCGACGATGCGGCCCTGGCGCATGACGAGGACGCGATCGCTGAGCAGGAGCACCTCCGGGAGCTCGGACGTCACCAGGACGATGGCGACGCCCGCCTCGGCGAGCCGGGCGATGAGCGAGTGGATCTCGGCCTTGGCGCCGACGTCGACGCCCTTGGTCGGCTCGTCGAGGATGAGCACCCGGGGCCTTCGGGCCAGCCACCGCGCGATGAGGACCTTCTGCTGGTTCCCGCCGGACAGCGTCGAGATGCGGACGGACGACGCCGTTGCCTTGATCGCCAGCTCCTTCGTGTACCGCTTGTCGATGGCGGCCTCCCGCGCCATCCTCAGCCAGCCGCCCGGGGCGACCTCCCGCAGCGCGGCGAGGGTCATGTTCTCGCGCACGGAGAGCTGCTCGACCAGACCCTGCAGGTGCCGCTCCTCGGGCACGAGCCCGATGCCGGCGCGCACTGCGCCCACGACGTCGCCCGGTCGCAGCGTCACGCCGTCCACGGCGACGGTGCCGTCGTCGTAGGGATCCGCTCCGAACACGGCCTGGACCACCTCGGTCCGCCCGGCGCCCGCGATGCCCGCGAGGCTCACGATCTCCCCGGCTCGGACGTCGAAGGAGACGTCGTTGAAGCTGCCGAGCCGGCTGAGGTGCCGCACCTCGAGCACCGTCTCGCCGATGACCCGCTCCGGGATGGGCACGTCCTTCACCTCCCGGCCGACCATCATCCGGATGATGGTCTGGGCGTCGAGGCCCTCGACGGGCTCCTCCCCCACGTACCGCCCGTCGCGGAGCACGGTCACCCGGTCGGCGATCTCGAGGACCTCCTCCAGCCAGTGCGACACGAAGACGATGCCCATCCCCGACGCGCGCAGCTTCCGCACGAGCTCCAGCAGGCGGTTCACCTCCGGCGGGGAGAGCGCAGTGGTCGGCTCGTCGAGGATGAGGATCTTCGAGTCGCGGGACAGCGCGCGTGCGATGTCCAGCTCCTGCGCCTCGGCCGGGGACAGCTCCCGGCCCAGCCGGTCGAGGTCGAGGTGGGGCGCGATCTCGCGAAGCGCCTCGAGGGCCTTCTTCCGCATCCGCCGCCGGCTCACGAACCCGCCCGATGTCGGCCAGTTGCCGAGCATGACGTTCTCGGCGACCGTCAATGCGGGGACGAACTGCCGCTTCTGGTAGATCGTGGCGATCCCCGCCTCGATGGCGCCGGTGGGCGTGTGGACGAGCGGTCGCCCGTCCACCAGGACCTCCCCGGCGTCGGGGGTCGCCACGCCGGACAGGATGCTGATGAGGGTCGACTTGCCGGCGCCGTTCTCGCCGCAGAGCGCGTTGACCTCGCCCGCACGAACCGTGAGCCGGACGTCGTCGAGCGCTCGGACGCCCGGGAAGGTCTTGCTGACGCCGCGCACCTCGAGCAGCGGTCGGGGGTCGGTCCGCCTGTCCGTCATCGCCTGTCTCCCTCGTCCAGCATCGCGCGGCCCGTCAGCCCCGGGCCGCCTCGTCGACGAGGAACCGCTCGAAGTCGATGGGCTCTCCGTCGCGACGGGTGGACTCGACCGCGGCCAGGACCAGGCCGAGCGATCGGATGTTGTCGCCGCCGTGGGTCTCGGGCTGGCGCCCTTCGGCGATCGCCGCGAGGAACTCGTTGATCGTCCCCAGCCGCTCCTGGTACGGCACCTCGTCGAGCGGGACCTCGAGGACGTCGTCCTCCCGTTCCAGGGTCCCGGCCTTGTACACGGTCTCGCCGATGACGTTGCCGTGCGGATAGAGCAGGACCCGGTTGTGGTCCCAGGAGATCGACGCGTGGGTGCCGTGGATCTCCCACGCGCCGTCCCAGGAGGTGAACGGCCGGCGCGAGACCCAGGAGCCGACGTACGAGATCTCGGCTCCGTCCGCGGTCGTGAACTGGACGTTCGCGCTCGCGTCGCCGGCGAATCTGGACCAGCTCGGGTTGAAGCTGCGGGCGCGGACCACGGCGGGCTCGAGGCCGAAGATCCCGCGGATGTAGTCGAAGTGGTGGATGGACATGTCGACGATCAGCGGATCGTCCATCTCGACGCGGAAGCCGGTGAACGCGGGATCCTTGTAGAACCGGCCGTACACCGCCTCGATGCGGCCCACCGCCCCCTCCTGGATGAGCCGCCGGACCGTCTGCGGCCCGCGACGGAATCGGAAGCTCTGCGTCACCATGATCCGGCGACCGGCGCGCTCCGCGGCGGCGATGAGCCGCTGCGAGGCCGCGATGGTGGTCGTGAACGGCTTCTCGACCATCACGTGCAGCCCGGCGTTCAGGGCCTCCAAGGCGACCGCCTCGTGCACGTGCGGCGGCACCACGACCAGCGCCGCATCGGCGTCGACGGCCGCGATCGCCTCCGTGAGGCTCGTGAAGCGCCGGTCCTCCGGCAGGCCGACGGCGTCGCCCACGGTCTTCAGCTGCTCGGCGTTGATCTCCACGAGCGCGGCGAGCTCCGTCCGCCCGTTCGTGGCGCTGACCTGAGCCCAGTCGGCGCCCCAGAAACCCAGTCCGACCTGAATGATTCGCATTGTTCTTCCTTCGTCGTCGACAGCGGCCCCAGGGGATCGGTCGGCGACCGCCGACCGATCCCGCGAGGTCGTCAGAGGTACTTGGCGAGCTCGAGGTCGACCTTCTCCTCGTGCACGAGGACGCCGTCGACCTCGACGTTCGCGATCGGGACCTCCTCGGTGAGGTCGACGTACGCGCTCTTCCAGAGGCTGGGCGCTCCGTAGTAGGAGAAGACGAACTCGCAGGGCTCGTCGTAGGGGTTGCGGGTCCAGTGGATCTGGCGCTGCTCGACGAAGGTCGCCATGCCCGGCCCGCACTCCGTCTCGGTGATGGTGCCGTCCTCGGCCACCGAGCCGTTGACGACCCGGCCCTTGATCACGTAGACCACCTCGGCGGCGGCCAGGTGCTTGTGCGGGAAGTGCTGCGACTTCGGCGGGAACACGCAGTGGCCGAAGACGGCGTTGGCGTCGTTGTCCGTCGTGTCGTCCGTGATGATGTACTGGATCTCGAAGCCCGGCATGAGGCGGGCGGTCTCCTCGTCCTCCGCGATCTCGCTGTAGTGCCAGACGTCCTTCTTCTCGTAGCTGGTCGTCGCCATTTCCGTTCTCTCCTATCGGTTCGATGCGTTCGTGTGGTCGCCTGCCGAGGCGAGGGCGGCATCTGCGTGCTGGGTGACGCCGCCCCCGCCGCGGGTCAGTTGAGCGCCGGCAGGTTGCCCCAGAGCGACGCGTCGTCGACGTTCGCCGCGTTGGCGATGAACGGCTTGATGATCGTGTCCTTCGGGAAGCTCTTGCCACTGAAGAACGCGATCATGTTGTCGGCGGTGAGATTGCCCATCTCGATCGCGTCGTAGACCACGGTCGCGTCCTGGATCCCGTCCCGGATGCGCTGCAGCGCCAGCGGCGTGCCGTCGTGGCCGACGATGAACACGTGCCCGCTCTCGCCGGACTTCGCGTTCTTGCCGAGCTGGTCGAGCGCCGCGACCGCGCCGCGGATCATCTCGTCGTTGTGCGACCAGATGCCGACGATGTCCGGGTCGCTGGTGAACGCGTCCAGGGTCATGCTGTTCGCGTTCTCGGCGGTCCACTCGGTCTTCAGGTCGCGGACGGTGATGTTCGGGTACTTCGCGATCGCCTTGTCGAAGCCCTCCTTGCGCTCGCCGGCCTGCTTCGACGCGACGCCGCCCTGGAGCTGCAGCACGGTGCCCTGCTCGCCGATGAACTTGGCGAGCGTGTCGGCGCCGAGCTCCCCCGCCGCGACGTTGTCGTAGCCCACGAACGATGCGTAGTCGACGCCGTCCGGCAGCGACTCGACGATGAAGACGGGGACGCCCTGGGCGTTCGCCGACTGGATCGCCGCGGTCATGAGCGACGGGTCGACCGGGTCGATGATGAGCGCGTCGGGCTGCTGGGCGAGGGCGTCCTGCACCTGCGTGGTCTGCAGGTTCGGGTCGGACTTGCCGTCCAGCGTGGTGACCTGCGCGCCCGCCTCCTTCAGGCGGCTCTCGATCGTGGTCGTGAGGCCGACGATGAACTCGTACTGCTGCCCGAAGCTGATGTAGCTGATGCGCTTGCCCGCGATGCCGCTGGCGGTGTCGCCCCCATCAGGGGCGGTCGTGGGGCTGCCGCCGCCCGAGCTGCCGCAGGCCGTCAGGGCGACGGCCAGCCCGGCTGAGAGCGCGATGCCCATCCCGACTCGAGCGGCTCTGCGGGCGAGTCCGCCCCGGGCCGCTGCTACGCTGTGCTTCATACGATTGCTCCTTTGCTGATCGCTACTGACACTGATGAGGTGACGGCCTCGTCAGTTCGGCTGGTCGACCTTCGACTCAGCCGGCTCCGCCTCTGCCAGGGGAGTTCTTGCGGCGGCATCGCGCCGGGCCTCTTCGCGCTTCTGCCGCTCCAGGGCCCGGCGCGCGAGCGCCGGCTCGAGCTTCAGCCGCCGGTACACGTCGACTCCGGCCGCCAGGATGATGACGACGCCGCTGACGACGAGGTCGACGTTGGCCGGCACCGCGAGCAGGTTGATGGAGTTCTGCACCAGTCCGAGCAGCAGGACGCCGAGCAGCGTCCCGGCGACCTTGCCCTCGCCTCCGAACAGGCTCGTCCCGCCGATCACCACGGCGGCGATGACGGTGAGCTCGAGGCCGGTGCCCGATGACGCGGATCCCGCGCCGAGCCGCACGGTGATCATGAGTCCCCCGATCGCGGCCAGGAAGCCGGAGACCATGAAGGCGAGGATCTGCACCCGGTCGCTGCGGATGCCGGAGAAGCGGGCCGCGACGGGATTGCCGCCGACCGCGTAGATGGACCGGCCGATCCGGGTGTTGGTCAGCACGATGTGGGCGACCGCCGCGATGACCAGGGCGAAGATGATGACGACCGGGAAGGTGCCGCCGATCCGGAACCCGCCGACGGCGGCGAGGTCGCCGGGGATCGGGGCGAAGTTGCTCCCGCCCGTGTAGATGTAGGCGATGCCGCGGGCGATGCTCATGGTGCCGAGCGTGACGATCAGCGACGAGATCCGGAACTTCGTCGAGACGAAGCCGTTGATGAAGCCGAACGCCGTCCCGGTGGCGAGGCTGATCAGCACGGTCAGCCAGGTCGGCAGGCCGAGGTCCTGCCAGAACCCGACGACGAACACCGAGGAGATCGCGACGATCGCGCCGACCGACAGGTCGATCCCGCCGACCAGCAGCACGAACATCTGGCCGATCGCGACGACCGCGGTGAGGCTCGACACGTACAGCACGTTGGTGAAGTTGACCCAGGTGAAGAACACCGGCGAGATCTGACTCATCACGACGATGCCGATGAGGATCACGAGCAGCAGCCCGAAGCGGTTGAGCAGCGAGGCCGGATTGGCGAGCCGTCGGATGCGGCCGCTGCGCGACTCCGAGCGCAGCTCGGCGGAGGACATCGACATTGACAGCTCCCGGGGGTCGGTTTCTCAGGGCGTTAGGTTGAATGTTTACTACATCACAGAGCATCTTGCATCCTTCTCCCCCATCGCGCAAGCAGCAGGTGACCCGCTCGGCCACGCGCCCGCCCGGGCTCGCGCATGGTCGCGGAGGGGCGCCGAGCACCGTGCGCCCAGCGAGCGGAATTGCCGAGAATCCAGCTATATACAGCCCATCCTGAGGCTTTGGCGGCCGATCCGACGCTTCCCGCGTGCGTGCGATCGCGCCGTCCGGCAGGCCGGACGGCGCGTCCTCGGGGCGGCGTCGGCCGGAGAAGCTTCTTGCGGATTCGCAGCCCAGGTCTGTAGTTTGGCTACATTCGTCGTCGATGAGATTGCAAGGGAGCATCTGATGCAGAATCGGTTCCGCGGGCGTCGTATCGCGGTGGTCGGCGCCGCCGGCGGGATCGGCGCCGCCGTCGCGGATGCGCTGAGTCGCGAGGGCGCCCAGGTCTACGCGCTCGACCTGCGGCCGGCGGAGGCCATGGGCGCCGGCGAGTTCGTCCCGGTCGACATCACCTCCGAGGCGTCGGTCGCCGAGGCGGTGACGGCGCTCTACGCCAGGAGCCCGGAACCCGTCGATCTCGTCAACAGCGCCGGCATCGTCGAGAACGACGTCGCCGCGGAGGACATGCCGATGGAGACCTTCGACCGCGTCATGGCGGTCAACCTGCGCGGCGTGTTCGCGACCTGCAAGCACTTCGGCCGCGAACTGCTCGCGCGGGGCGGCGGGGCCATCGTGAACATCGCGTCCATGTCGGGCAATCACGTCGTCAACGAGCCGCAGCGGCAGAGCGTCTACAACTCCTCGAAGGCGGCCGTCTCGGCGCTCACCCGTTCGCTCGCGGTCGAGTGGGGCGGCCGGGGCGTCAGGGTCAACGCGGTCTCCCCCGGGTATGTGGACACGCCGCTGAACGCGCTCAAACGGCACATGCACGATCACTGGATCGAGGGGACGGTCGTCGGACGGTTCGCCAGGGTCGAGGAGATCGCCGCCGCGGTCGGATACCTGCTGAGCGACGAGGCGGCCTACTGCTGCGGGACGGAGCTGCTCATCGACGGCGGCTTCTCCCTGCGTTGACGGGATCCTCCGGTGATCATCGCCCACGATCTCGGTACGACGGGGAACAAGGCCACCCTCGTCGATGACACGGGCCGGCTCCGGGCCGCCGTCACGGTCGCCTACGGCACCGAATTCGGGCCGGGCGGCAAGGCGGAGCAGGATGCGACCGCATGGTGGCGAGCGGTCGCCGAGGCGACTCGGCGCCTGCTCGAGAGGGTTCCGGGTGCCGCGCAGCGCGTCGACGTGGTGTCGTTCTCCGGCCAGATGATGGGCGCGGTCTTCCTGGACGAGAAGGCGGAGCCCGTCCGGCCCGCGATCATCTGGGCGGACACGCGCTCGACGCGCCAGACGCAGCAGCTGATCGACCGGATCGGCATGGAGCGCGCCTACCGCATCCTCGGGCACCGGCTCAACCCGACCTACTCGCTGGAGAAGGTGATGTGGGTCCGGGACAACGAGCCGGACTCCTTCCGGCGCACCCGGCACATCGTCTGCGCCAAGGACTACGCGGCGTATCGGCTCACCGGCCGGCTGCACACCGACCCCTCCGACGCGAGCAGCACCAACGCCTACGACCAGTCGGCCGGCACCTGGTCGGAGGAGATCCTCGCCGCCGCCGGGATCCCCGCGACGCTGCTGGCGGAGATCGTCCCCTCGCAGACGGTCATCGGCGCGGTCACCCCGGAGGCGGCCGCCGAGACCGGGCTGCGCAGCGGCACCGCGGTGGTGATCGGGGGCGGCGACGGTCCGATGGCGGCGCTCGGCGCCGGCATCGTCGGTCCCGACTCCGGCGCCTACACCTATCTCGGCTCGTCGTCCTGGGTCTCGCGCGCGGCCGACGAGCCGCTGCTCGACCCGCAGATGCGCTCGATGACGTTCAACCACGTCGTCCCCGGCAGGTTCGTCCCGACCGCCACGATGCAGGCCGGCGGTGCATCGCTGCAGTGGATCGTGGAGGTGCTGCAGCCGGAGGCGCAGGACTACGACGCCCTGCTGGCGGAGGCCGCCGAGGTCGAGGCCGCCCGGGACGGGCTGTACTTCCTGCCGCACCTGCTCGGCGAGCGCTCTCCGTACTGGAACCCGCTGGCTCGAGCCGTGTTCGCGGGCCTCGCCCGTCACCACGACCGCAGGCATCTGGTCCGCGCGGTGCTGGAGGGCGTCGCGTTCAACCTGAACACCGGCCTGCTCGCCGTGGCCGCGGGCGGAGCCCCGATCGATTCGATCCGGGCGATCGGCGGCGGGGCCGGCTCGGACCTCTTCCTGCAGGTGCTCAGCGACGTCTGGGGTCGCCCGGTCCGGCGCAGGGCCCTGGCCGAGGAGGCGACGGCGCTCGGCGCGGCGATCGTCGGCGGCGTCGGCGTCGGCCTGTTCGACGACTACGGCATCGCCGCGAGCCTCTCGGACGACACCGGATCCTTCGAGCCCGACGCGGATGGGCACCGGTCGTACGCGCGGGCGTACGAGCTGTTCATGGACGCCTACCGGCGGCTCGAGCCGTGGTTCGAGCGCCTGTGAGGGACGCGTCAAACGAGAGGATGAAGGGTCGACGATGACACAGGACACGCCGCGGTACGCCGAGCCGGCGACGCTTCGGGTGCTCCTCGACGAGGGCTTGCTGTCGGGGTCGAGCGAGCGGTACGAGAAGCGCCTGGCGGAGCTCGACGGACTGTATCGCGACGCCGAGGCATTCCGGGCGGCCACGGTGGCCGACCCGGACGCGCTGGCCTACTTCGTCGAGAGCAGCGTGGTGGAGCGCGGCGAGGGGGCGCTGACGATCGGCATCAGCACGCTCCTGCCGGGTCTGTTCGGCGACGAGTTCGCGATGACCCGCGGCCATATCCACGAACGTGCGGAGCAGGCCGAGCTCTACTACGGGCTGTCGGGCCAGGGGGTGATGCTCCTCGAGACGACCGATGGGCAGACGCGCGCCCTCGACATCGAGCCGGGGGTCGCCGTCCACGTGCCCGGTCACTGGGTGCACCGGAGCGTCAACGTGGGCGACGAGCCCCTGTCGACGCTGTTCTGCTACGCGACGAACGCCGGACAGGACTACCAGCTCATCGCCGATGCGGGCGGGATGCGCAAGCTCGTGGTCGCCGACGGAGGCGGCTGGGCGATGCGCGACAACCCCGACCACCGCGGCTACGCCCGGAAGGCGGAGCAGGCATGACGAGCGCGTTCCCGACGTTCAGCGACACGACGCTTCGACCGGCCGAGCAGCCGACGCTGTACTTCATCGGCGTGACGACCGGCAGCTCCTCCGTGCAGCGCGTCTTCCCGCTCTGGGCCGAGGCCCTGGGCCTGGAGGATGCCAGGCTCCAGGGCATCGACCTGCCGATCCACGCCGATCGGG
Source organism: Micrococcales bacterium 73-13 (assembly GCA_001898855.1). Lineage (GTDB taxonomy): Bacteria > Actinomycetota > Actinomycetes > Actinomycetales > Microbacteriaceae > 73-13. The sequence goes on along the minus strand of MKVN01000039.1, from coordinate 79,697 downwards.
ACGCGTATCGGAGGGTGGTCGAGTTCATCGCGGCGGATCCGCTCAGCCGAGGCGCGCTCGTGACGACGCACAAGATCGACCTCTACCAGGCCGCCCGCGACCTGTTCGACGTGCGGGATCCGCTGTCGTCGCTGATGGGCGAGACGAGCTGCATCTCGAAGTCGGAGCTGGGTCTGCTCTGCCATGCGAAGGACCCCATCTCCAGCGCGCTGGCGCTGCGGGCGTTCGTCCCGAACGGCCACTGGGCAGGATCCGATGCGGAGGTCTGCTGTCTCGGAGCCGGCGGGAGCACGCTCGCGATCTCCTGGTATCTGACGCGCGAGTCCCACGGCGCGGATCGCCCGAGCCGGGTCGTCGTCACGAACAGGTCGGCGGCGAGGCTCGAGCACGCCCGGGAGTTCCACGAGTCCCTCGGGGTCGACGTCCCCTTCGAGTACGTCCTGGCGCCGGAGCCGACCGTCAACGACGAGGTCGTGGCGCGGCTCGGGCCCGGCTCCCTCGTCGTGAACGCGACCGGCCTCGGCAAGGACGCGCCGGGCTCGCCGGTCACCGACGGCGTGGTCTTCCCGCAGGACGGATTCGCATGGGAGCTGAACTACCGCGGCGATCTCAGGTTCCTTGCGCAGGCCGGGGCCCAGGAGGAGAGTAGGCTCCGCCACGTCGAGGACGGCTGGACGTACTTCCTGCACGGATGGACGCAGGTCATCGGCGAGGTGTTCCACCGGGAGATCGCCACATCGGGACCCGAATTCGAGCAGTTGTCCGACCTGGCGCGATCCGTGCGATGAAATGAATCCCATGTCACAGGGCGCGAACGTCGCAGGAGCGACGCTGTTGGAGACCATATCGAGCCGCATGGTCTCGTTGAGGCAGTCCGAACGCAAGGTCGCCAAGCTCGTGCTGGAGGACCCCGTCGAGGCCATGCGGTACAACATGGCGGGTCTGGCCGAGGCGGCCGGCGTCAGCGAGCCGACGGTCATGCGCTTCTGCAGCGCCATCGGCTTCAGCGGATTCCGCGCCTTCAAGCTCGAGCTGGCGCACACCATCGCCCTCGGGATGCCCATGGCGCTGACCGCCATCGACGAGGACGACAGCCTGAGGGTGATGACCGAGAAGGTGTTCAGCCGGACCATCAGCAGCCTCGACCGGGCCTACCGGCACCTGAACGGCGAGGTGCTGGAGCAGGCGATCGAGATGGTGGCCTCCGCCTCCGAGCTGGTGTTCGTCGGCGCCGGCGCCAGCGCCATCGTCGCCCAGGACGCGCAGCAGAAGTTCCCGCTGTTCGGGATCCCGTGCCAGGCCCCCGCGGACTACCACCAGCAGTTCATCTCGGCGTCGATGAGCGGCCCGAGCACGGTCTTCGTGGCGATCTCGAACACCGCGAAGACGCGGACCGTCCTCAGGGTCGCCGCGCTCGCGAAGTCGAAGGGGGCGAAGGTGCTGGCGATCGTGGGCGATCGAGGGCCGATCACCGAGGTCGCCGATCTGTCCATCGAGGTCAACACCTTCGAGGACACGGACCTGTACACGCCGACCGTCAGTCGCCTGGCCGGCCTTGTGGTCATCGACGTGCTCGCGACGGGGGTGTCCTTCCGGCGCGGCCCGGTCGCCGCGGAGCGGATCCGGGAGATGAAGGAGGAGCTCGCGCAGATGCGCAGCGTCGAGCCCGGGGACCCCGGCGGCGAGCCGGGATGAGCGATCAGGCCGACTTCCGGCTGGGCCGCGGGACGGTCGGGGACATCTCGGCCCTGGTGATCGCCGACGAGCCCAGCGGTACGAGCGTCGCCATCGCGACCACTGGGGCGACGCTGCTGTCCTGGAGGACACCGGCCGCCGGTGCGACGAGGGAGCTCGTGGACGGCTATCGCGACCGCGCCGAGCTGCTCGCGCAGGCCGGAGTGCGCAGCGGGATCATGGCGCCCTTCACCAATCGCATCCGAGACGCCAGATACGCCGTCGCGGGCGTCGTGCACGACCTCTCCTCGGGGGCCAAGGGCGAGCCGCCGGCGCTGCTGCACGGGCTCGTCCGCGACTCGCGGTTCGCGCCGGTCGAGGCGATCGCCACCTCCGACTCGTTCATGCTCCGGCTGCGGAATCAGTCGCTCAAGGACGCGGGCTTCGTCGGCTACCCGTTCGCGTACGAGGTCGACGTGGTCTACGTCGTGCGCCGGTCGGGCATCGAGATGGAGATCGTCTCGAGGAACTTCGGCGACGAGCCCATCCCGGTCGCCACCGGATGGCATCCCTATCTCACGCTCGGCGCTCCGGTCGACCAGCTCGTCCTGACGGTGCCGGCGGCTCGGGTGGTCGTGACGGACGACGCCCTGATCCCGCTCGGCGGCGGAGCGGCGTTCCGCGACATCGAGGGCGGCGATCCGCTGGACTACCGGGCGCCGCGTCGCATCGGGTCGGGCGTCATCGACGCCTGCTTCGTCGATCTCGCGCCGGACCCCGACGGCCGGATCCGCACGTCGCTGGAGAACCCGGCCGTCGGCCTCGCGCTCGACGTGTGGCAGGAGCGCGGCGCCATGCACGTCTACACCGCCGATCACCTGACCCGAGGCGCTCGCGGCGCACTCGCGCTCGAGCCGGTGGAGGCGATCACCGACGCCTTCAACCGGCCCGATCAGCGCGACGTCGTCATGCTGGAGCCGGGCATGGTGCGGGCGTTCCGCTTCGGGGTCGAGGTGCGGCGCTGAGCGACCGCGGTCGGCGTCACAGCAGCGGGATCACGCCCAGCGCGTGCAGCACGCTCGCCTTGTCCCACGAGGCCCAGTCCTCGGCGATTCGACCGTCCTGGAGACGGGAGATCGTGATGCCCCGCGCCACGACGAGGCGACCGGTCGGCGGCACGCCGAGGTAGGGGTGCAGCTGCGTACCGGTCGTCTCCCAGCGGTAGACGACCCGCTCCCCCTCCGCGATGACGTCCTGCACGGTCGTCGCCAGGTCCGGGAAGGCGCGTCGGCGCTCCTCGACCTCCTCGGCGAACTCCTCCAGCGACATCGTCGCGCCGCCGCTGTGGCGCCGGTAGCCCGGCGCGAACAGCTCGAGCATCGCGGGCCGGCCCTCCGCGTTGATCCTGTCCCACATCCCGCGCACGATCGCCGGGCCTCCGGCCCCCGATCCCGTCATGCCGTCGCCTCCCCCGGCCTGACGAGCGGCTCGAGCCCTTCCGGGTCGAAGAAGCGCGAGCCCAGGTACAGCAGCGGTCGCCTCCCGCGAGCTCGGGCCCGGACGACCCTCGCCAGGAAGATCGTGTGCGTGCCGGCGGGCGAGCGGCTCGCGATCGTCACCTCGAGCTCGGCCGTCGCCCCGTCGATGAGGGGCGCGCCGTTCTCGGCGGGGTGCCAGCGGACGCCGGCGAACTTGTCCCCGCCGGATCTGCCGAATGCGGTGGCGACCGCGGACTGGTCCGCCGCGAGCAGGCTGATCGCGAAGTCGTCGCCGCGGAACAGGAACGGGTAGCTGGACGCCGTGGCGGCGACGCAGACCATCACGAGCGGCGGTGCGAGCGAGACGCTCGCGAAGGCGTTCACCGCGAGCCCGTAGGGGCGACCGTCGACCGTCGTGGCGACGATCGTCACGCCGGTCGGGAAGCTCCGGTGCACCTCTCGGAGCTCGGCGACGAGCTCCGCGTCCGATCCGGCGTCAGCGCTCATCCGCGTCCGTCTCCGAGGCCCGGTCCGCCCGAGGACCGAGCGCCGTGAGCAGGCGCCGGGTGACCTCGTGGTGCAGCCGCCAGGGGTGCAGCTCGTAGCGCAGCAGCCCCGCGATCCGGTAGGGATCGGCCTCCACCAGCGCGCGCGCCTCCTCGTGGGACGCCGCCCGGTAGATCCGGAGCCGCTCGGCGGTGCCGACGAAGGGACCGCCCGCCAGCAGCTCCCCCCGCGCCATGAGGCGGCGCAGGTACGACACGTGTTCGTCGAGCATGCTCGGCGAGACGGCCGAGGTGTCGTCCATCCAGCCGCGCATCGCGTACCAGCCCAGCTCCTGTCCGGGCTCAGTCTCGGCGGAAGACACGGCGCCCTCCGATCCAGGTCTCGTCGACGCGCACCGCGGCCAGCTGGGCGCCGTCGTCGGCGAGCGGGTCCCGGTCCAGCACGATGAAGTCGCCGGCCTTCCCGACGGAGATGCTCCCGCGCTGCGCGGCCTCTCCGATCGCGGCCGCGGCGCCGGTCGTGTACATGGCCAGCGCCTCCTCCGGGGTGATCGCCTGCTCGGGGTCGATCAGGTCGCCCTCCGCCGTGCGCCGGTCGACGGCGGCGCGCATGCCGGGGAACGGGTTGTGCTGGCCGCTGGTGATGCCGATCGCGTCGGAGTTCCCAGGCAGGACCAGCCCGGCGTCCAGCAGCCTGCGGAAGGGCATCAGGTCGGCGCTGCGCTCCGGGCCGAGGAGCCGTCGGTACCCGGCGGCCGTCGTCAGCAGGAACGCGGGCTGCGGCACGGCGACGATCTCGGCGTCGAGGATCCGTGCGATCCGCTCGGGCGTCATGAACAGGTTCCCGGCGTGCTCGATGCGGTGGCCGGCCGTGCGGACCCGATCGCGCGGAAGCGAGGCGATCGCGTCGATCGCGATGTCCAGCGCCCGGTCGCCGATCGCGTGCAGCGAGAGCTGCAGGCCGGCCGCGTCGACCTGCTCGGCGAGCTCGCGGAGCTCCTCCGGGGAGAACGCGAGCTCGCCGGCGTAGGTCCCCTGCCCCTCGTACGGCTCGTGCAGCGCCGCCGCGCTCGAGGTGAGGCCGCCGTCGAGGAAGACCTTCACACCGCCGAGTCGCAGGCGGCCGTCGTCCGGCGGCAGCGCGGCGACGAGCGCGCCGGAGCGGAGATCGGCGGGGGCGACGACGTTCGGGTGCTTCGGATACGCGACCACGCGGGTTCGGAGCAGCCCGTCGGCGGCGAGCGCCGCGAGCGCCGCGAGGCCGTTCGGGTGCAGCGGGATGTCGCCGAACGCGGTGACCCCGTAGGCGAGATAGGAGTCCTCGATCGCGGTGATCGCCCGCGCGAGCTCGTCGAGGGGCGCCTCCGGGACGCCCAGCTCGCCGTACATGTCGTAGGTGCGTCCGGTCGGCTCGCCGTGCTCGTCGTGCTCGATCCGCCCGCCCGGGGCGTCCGGGGTGTCCCGATCGACGCCGAGGAGCTCCAGCGCCTTCGAGTTGAAGACGTTCGAGTGGTAGCTCGACCGGAAGACCACCGGATGCTCAAGGCTCACCCGGTCGAGGTCGCGGCGGTCCGGATATCGGCGCTCCGCGAGGGTCGCGTCCTGGAAGTGGCCCCCGTGGCCGAGGATCCACTCGCCCGGCGCGCAGCGGTCGGCGCGCTCGCGCAGCAGCGCGACGATGTCCTCGATCGAGCGAACCCGGGGCGAGCGGCAGTCGACCGCGATGTGCCAGGCGTAGGCGAGCAGCTCGAGATGGGCGTGCGCATCGGTGAGGCCGGGGAGCACGGTCCGACCACCGGCGTCCAGCACCGGCGTGGTCGGGGCCAGGGTCCGCAGCTCGGCGCTCGTGCCCACCGCCGAGACGACGCCGTCGGTCACCAGGAAGGCCTCGGCTCGCGGACGCGCCTCGTCCATCGTCAGGACCGCCGCGTCGACCACCAGCACCGAACCGACTGCTTGCTTGCTCACAGGATCGTCCTCACATCCGCCATGGACCCAACGGGCACCTCGATCAGCGTCGGCCCTCCGACGCTCAGGCTCTCCTCCAGCGCGAGCCGCAGCGCGGCCGCGTCCCCCGCGCGCCGGCCGCGCACGCCGAAGCTCTCGGCCAGGCGCACGAAGTCCGGGTTGACCAGATCGGTCGCGATGACCCGACCGCCGTACTGCTCCTGCTGGATGCGCTTGACGTTGCCGAAGGCCCCGTCGTTGAAGACGATCGCGATGACGTCGATCTCGTGCTGGACCGCGGTGGCGAGCTCCGCGATCGTGAACATGACGCCGCCGTCGCCGACCAGCGCGACGACCGGCTGGCCGGGCGCGCCGACCTTGGCGCCCAGCGCGGTCGCGAGCTCGAATCCGAGCGTGCCCTGGTATCCCGGGGTGAGGAACGTCCGGGGCCGCTCGACCGGATATCCGACGTTCGCCCAGTAGCCGAGCTGGGTCATCCCGCTGACGACGATGCCGTCCGGCGGCAGCGCGCTCCGGATGGCTCCGGCCAGCTCGTGCTGCTCCGGGAAGCCGCGCAGCAGCGCCTCGATCTCCTTCCGGGTCTCGGCGGCGGTCGTGAGCCAGCTCGGATCGGGTGCGACTCCGGCCATCGTCGAGGACAGGGCGACGGCGGTCGTCGCCGCATCGGCCGCGATGCCGATGGCGATCTCGCCCCCTCGACCGAGCATGGCGGGATCCGCATCGACCTGGATCACGGCCGGCCGGCTGCGCCGGGGATAGGTCGCGATGAGCATCCCGGGCTCGAGGAACCGCGAGCCCAGCGCGAGGACCGTGTCGGCCCCGGACAGCAGTCTCGGCAGCGCCGCCTCGGTGAAGGCGAGCGGGTCCGAGTCCGGCAGCAGGCCCCGGCCGGTCCTGGACATGATCACGGGGGCGCCGAGCCGCCTCGACAGGTCCGCCAGCGCGGCGCATCCCTCGGGGGCCATGCCGCCGCCGACGAGGACGAGCGGCGCTCGGGCCCCGGCGAGCAGTCGGGCCGCCTCCGCGACCTGCGCCGGATCGGGCGCCTCGGGCGGCGCGGGCCTCGCCGCGATCCCGGCGTCGTGCGGCTCGACCCGCGCGGAGAGCACGTCGGCCGGCACCTGCAGGCCCACCGGGCCGGCGCCGCGCTCGGAGATCGCGCGCACGGCGGCCGAGAGCACCGACGCGGCGGCGGTCGGCTCGGTGAGGTCGTATGCCGCCTTCGTGATGCCGCTGAGCACCGCCCACTGGTCCGGCAGCTCGTGCAGCACTCCGCGACGCCGGCCGCGGTCGCCGCTCGGCACGTCGGCCACCAGGCCGAGCACGGGCGAGGAGGTGGCGAGGGCCGTGGCGATGCCGGCTCCCGCGTTGAGCAGGCCGGGGCCCGGCACCACGGCGAAGCAGCCGATCCGCCCGGAGGCCCTGGCGTAGCCGTCGGCCATGTAGGAGGCCGCCTGCTCGTGCCGGGTGTGCACCACGCGCAGCTCGTCGCGCCGCCGGGCGAACGCGTCGAACAGCGGGTCGAGCTGCAGGCCGGGCACGCCGAAGACGACGTCGATCCCGGCCCTGATCAGGCCGTCGACGAGGACGTCGCTGACCGTGGTCCCCCGGGCGGGGTCCCCGGTCGTCGCACCGACACCGCTCAACGGCCGGACCCGTCGGTGCCGCGCGAGCCCTCGGTGCTCTTGGCCGGCCAGTCCCTGAACCGCGGGATCACCTGCTCGGCGAACAGTCGCATCGAGTTCTTCACGAGGCCGACGTCCTGGCCGAGCGACATGTACGCGCAGTAGTGGTCCACCCCGAGCTCGGCGTAGCGCGCGACCTTGGCGATCACGGTCTCCGGGTCGCCGATGACCGTGTTCTCGAGGTACTCCTCGTCGCTCAGCCCGAGCTTGAGCCCGGCCTTCCACTCGCGAACGCCACGGGTCACGGCCTCGCCGTCGATGCGCGCGGCGCCGACGACGTGCTCGTGGTAGTCCATGAGCGGCAGGATCCTCCGGGCCTCCTCCATGCTCTCGGCCACGTAGGTCTGGCGGCTCACCATGAACTCGTTGCGCTGCGAGCCCCGCCCCGCCGCGAACGCGCGGAAGGCGTCCTCGACCACCGAGAACGGCTTGCGGAACGGGGTGAACTGGACGCTCGCGCCCAGCTCCCCGTACGCGCCGCAGGACTCGGGCGTGATGCTGCCGAGCCAGATGCGGGGGCCGCCGGGCGTGAACGGCCGCGGCATCACGAAGGCGTTGTCGAAGTCGAAGGCCTCGCCGTGATAGGCGATCGGGTCCTCGGTCGACATCGCCATCGACATGATCTCGTAGAACTCCATGAAGCGGCGCTTGCTCTCCTCCTCGGACCGGAGCGCCTGGATCTGGCCGAGCTCGTACTTGGAGCCGCCGCGACCGAGTCCCGGCTCGAACCGCCCGGAGGTGAGGTTGTCGGTCTCGAGCACGTCCGAGGCCAGCAGCAGCGGGTGGTAGAACGGCGTCACGAAGATCGCGGACCCGATCCTGATCCTTCTCGTCCGTTCGGCGATCAGCACCGCCTCCTGCAGCGCGCTCGTGTTGATGATGAAGCGCACCAGGTCGTGCTCCGGAAGCCATGCGTAGTCGAAGCCGAGGCGGTCCGCCTCGACGGCCAGGTCGATGACGTCGTCCAGCAGCTCCTTGTGCGACTTCCCCTCGCTGAGGTCGGTCGCCGCGAGGAACACTCCGAATTTCATGCCGGTCTCCTTGTCTCGATCACTTGACGATGTGGACGGTCTTCAGCTCGAGGAACGCCTCCAGGCCGGCCCTGCCCCGCTCGCGGCCCAGGCCGCTGGCGCGCATCCCGCCGAACGGCAGCTGGACCTCGCTCGCCAGCGGGCCGTTGATCGCGACCGAGCCGGCCACCAGCCGGCGGGACACTTCGAGCGCATGCCCGAGGTCCTCCGTGAACAGGTAGGCGGACAGTCCGTACTCGGAGTCGTTCGCGCGACGGATCGCGTCCGCCTCGTCCTGGCAGCGCTGCACGAACGCGACCGGGCCGAAGAGCTCCTCGCGCGAGGCCTCCGGCTCGGAGCCGTCGCCGAGCACCACCGTCGCCGCGAAGTAGCGCTCCCCCATGCCGTCCGGCCGGCCGCCGCCCGTCGCGATCCGCCCGCCCTGCTCGACCAGACGGCCGACCTGCGCGGAGATCCGGTCGATCGCCGCCGGCTCGATGAGCGGGCCCAGCTCGGTCGACTCGTGCTCGGACGGCCCGACCCGCAGCCGTGCGGCGGCCTCCGCGTAGGCGGTGGCGAAGCGGTCGGCGATCCCCGGCGTGACGTAGATGCGGTTGACGGCGACGCAGGTCTGGCCCCCGTTCATGAACCGGGCGCGGATCAGGGCGGTGACGGCCCGGTCCACGTCGGCGTCGTCGAGGACGATGGCCGGGGCGTTGCCGCCGAGCTCGAGCAGGACGCGCTTGACGTCGTGCGCGCTGCGGTCCAGGAGCAGCTCGCCGACCTCGCGGGAGCCGGTGAAGGAGACGCAGTCGACGCCGGGTCCGAGCAGCACGTCGCCCAGGCGCTCGGGACGGCTCGTCGGGATCACGCTCAGGACCCCGGGCGGCAGGCCCGCCTCGTCGAGCGCCCGTCCGATGGCCAGCGCGCTGAGCGGGGTCTGCTCGGCGGGCTTGAGCACGACGCCGCAGCCGGCCGCCAGGGCGGCCGCCGCTTTGCAGGCGACGAGGAACGCCGGGTAGTTCCAGGGCGTGATCGCGGCGACGACGCCGATCGGCTCCGGTCGGACGATCGCGTCCCGACCCTCGCTCACCTCCGTCCAGTGTTCGCCGGCCATCCGCAGGGCCTCCTGCGCGTACCAGTCGAAGAAGCGGAAGGTGCTGACGGCCTCCTGCCTCGCCTCGACGATCGGCTTGCCGCTCTCGGCCGTGATGACCTGCGCGAGCGGCTCGCGCCTGGCCTCCAGCAGGCGGGCGGCGCGCGTGAGCACCTCGTAGCGCTCGCGGTTGGGCGCCATGCCCCAGGTCCGTCCCGCGGCCGCGGCGGCGGCCACGGCCTCGGCCGCGTCGGCCCGATCGGCGTCGCCCACGACGGCGATCGCGGCGCCGTCCTGAGGGTCCTGGACCTCGAACGTCGTGCCGGAGCCGCTCGGCCGCCAGACCCCGCCGACCAGGATCCTGGCGCCGTGGACCAGCTGGCGCAGGTGCTCGTCCCGCGCGGTCATGAGGCGCCCACCCGGAGTCGCTGCTCGAGCCGGCGCAGGCCCCAGGCGATGGGGATCGTGACGACGATGTAGATCACCGCGATCGCGAGCATGGTCGCGGTGATGTCGCCGGTGCGCTGCAGGTTCGTCGTCGCGATGTAGACCACCTCGGCGACCCCGACGGCGGAGCCGTAGGTGGCGACCTTCATGAGGCCGAGGAGCAGGCTCGCCAGCGGCGCGATCGCGAATCGCGCGGCCTGCGGCAGGATGACGAGGCCGACGGTCCGCGTGCGGGAGAGGCCGATCGCCCGGGCGGCGTCGAGCTGCCCGCGCGGCACGGTGAGGAATCCGGAGTGGTAGATCTCCGCCGCGTAGCCGGCGTACACGAACCCGATCGCGATCACGACCGACTCGATGGCGCCGACCCGGATCGCGACGCCGCTCAGCCCGTAGTAGACGAGATAGATCAGCAGCAGCTCGGGCGTGCCGCGCTGGATCGCGGTGAGCGCCGCGAAGAGCTCGCGCACGAAGCGGACCCGCGATCGCATGCCCAGTGAGATGAAGAACCCCAGCACGACGGCGACGACCCAGGCCGACAGCGAGATCCGGAGGATGACGCCCATCCCCCCGATCAGGTCCGTGACGAGATCCATCCCGGCCTACTCCGCCAGCACCGCGCGGAGGAAGTCGCGGGTTCGCGGCTCCCTGGGATCGCGCAGGACGGTCTCGGGCGGGCCCTGCTCGACGATCGAGCCCGACGCCATGAAGACCGCCCGGTCGGCCACCGAGAGCGCGAACCCGATGTGATGGGTGACGATGATCATGGTCAGGCCCCGCTCGGCGAGCGCTCGGAGCGATCTGAGCACCTCTCCGACGAGCTCGGGGTCCAGCGCGGCGGTCGGCTCGTCGAAGAGCACCACGTCCGGCGACATCGCGAGGGCCCGGGCGATCGCGACGCGCTGCTTCTGGCCGCCGGAGAGGGTGCTCGGATAGGCGCCGGCGAGGTCGGCGAGACCGACCGACGCCAGCTGCTCCCGGGCGATCTCCAGGGCCTCGCGGCGCTTGAGGCCCAGCACGTGCTGCGGCCCGAGCGCGACGTTGCCCGCCGCGGTGAGGTGGGGGAACAGCTCGAAGTGCTGGAAGACCATCTCGACCCGGGAGCGGAACAGGGTGAGCTCCTTGCCGGACGCCCCGCGGCGCGACTCGGACGACCAGACGGGGGCGCCTCGGAACTCGACGGTGCCCCCGTCCGGCTGCTCGAGCAGGTTCATGCAGCGCAGCAGCGTGGTCTTCCCCGAGCCGCTCGGGCCGAGCAGCACCAGGCGCTCGCCCTTGCGGACCGAGAGCGAGACGTCCTCCAGGACGGGGACGCTGCCGAAGGACTTCCGGAGGTCGCGCACCTCGAGGATCGGCGCCGCCTCAGCCGTGCCGTCCGCGCTCATGCCTGCACCGCCGTCGCCCGCCGGCGCGCGACCCGCTGCTCGAAGTACCGTCCGACGTAGATGAGCGGCACGGTGAGCAGCAGGTAGACGACGCCGATGGCCACATAGGTGGGGATCACCTGGAACGTGGTCTGGATGATCCGGTTCGCGGCGAGCACCAGCTCGGGCACGGTGATGATCGAGGCCAGCGCGCTGTCCTTCACGATCATGACGAGCGCGTTCGCGGACGGCGCGATCGCGGGCGTGACCGCCTGGGGCAGCACCACCAGGCGGTACGCCTGCGACCGCGACAGTCCGATCGCGCGGGCCGCGTCCCACTGGGTCCGCGAGACCGACTCGATCGCCGCGCGGTAGGACTCCGCCGTGTACGCGGACTGGTTGACCGAGAGCGCGATGACCGCGACCCAGAACGCGGAGATCCCGAGCGCGCCGACGATCTCGCCCAGGCCGAAGTACATCAGCATGAGCAGGACGAGCGCCGGCACGCTCCGGAAGATCTCCACGTACGCCCGGCACGACACGGCGAGCCAGCGACGGGTGCTCACGAGCCCGAGCGACACGGCGATCGCCAGGATCGTGGACAGCACCGCGATCGCCGCCGCGAGCAGGACCGTGTTGAGCAGCCCCGATGCGATCAGGGGCCACCAGGGCGCGAGGTACTCGATCATGAGCCTGGTCGGTCAGTCCGTCACGCGCACTGGTCGGGCATGGGCTCGAACGTGAGCACCATGTTCGACATGATCACGTCCTTGGGCGCGCTGGTCTTGCTCCACTCCTCGAGCCAGACCTGCTTGTACTCGTCGGACTGCGCGACCTCCTCGTAGAACGCGTTGTAGGCGTCGAGCAGGGCCTGGTTGCCGCAGGGGACGAAGGGGCCCTCCGCGACGTGGACCCGGTTCAGCGGAAGCCCGAAGTCGCCCTCCTCGACGGCGGCGAGCTGGATGTCCGGGTCGTTGGCTGAGACGAGCGCCAGCAGCGCGTTCGTGCCGAAGAAGCCGTCGATCTGCCCGTTGCGGATCGCCTCGACGCCGGCCGCGGGGCTCTCCAGGAACTCCAGGTTCGGGAAGAAGGTCTCCAGGATCGGCACCTGCGCGTAGCTCGAGGGCACCCCGATCCGCAGGTCCTTCACGCTGTCGGGACCGTTGTACTTGAAGCCCTTGGGCAGGGCGAGGAACGCCGAGTCGTAGGTGTCCTGGACCGTGAAGCGGACCACGGCGGCGCGCTCGTCGGTGTAGTAGGCGACGCCGCCGACGTCGGCGCGGCCGTTCTGCACGGCGAGGACGCCGCCCTTGATGTCGGTCGCCTGCGGGACCAGCTCCAGGCCGTACCGCTCGGCGAACCGCGTGATCAGCCAGCCCCAGGTGCCGGTGATCGTGTTGCCCTCCAGCGCGGAGCGGGGGTTGTTGCCGTTGAGCACGGCGACGGTCAGCTTGCCGGGCTCGATCGTGGGGAACGGCGCCGCGGTGGCGCTCGGGTCCGCGGACCCGCTGGGCCCGGCCGGGGCGCCTGCGCAGCCCGTGACGAGCAGCGCGGTCGCGGCGATGGCGCCGAGCGCCGCGAGCACGCGGCGTCGGGGGTGGTTGCTTGGTTTCACTTGCTTCCTCCTTGACGGTGATGTGGTGCCTGGCGATGGTCAGTCGATGACGGCCGCGGCGGCCGGCGAGAAGCCGAGCTCGGTGGAGATCTCGGCGCTCGCGTGCAGCACCGCGGCGGTGAGGGTCTCGGTCACGGCGAGGATCCGCTCCGACGGGCCGGTCACGGCGATGCTGCCGATCGGCCTGCCGCCCAGCCGGAACACCGGGGCCGCCACGGCGCCGATCCCGAGTCGCGTCTGGTCGTGGACGACGGCGAAGCCGCGCCGCCGGATCTCCTCGAGCTCGCCGCGGATGGACTCCGCCGAGGTGACCGTCTGGTCGGTGAAGGACTGGAACGGTCCCGCGAGGACGTCCTCGATCTCGTCGGCCGACATGAACGCGAGCATCGCCCGCCCGCTCGCGCTGGCGTGCATCGGCACCTTCTGGCCGACGGGCGCCCGGTGCCGCAGCTCGTGCCTGGCCTCGGCCTCGTAGACGACCACCCGGTCGCGCCCGCTCGGGACCTGCAGCGTCGTGGTCTCGGCGCATTCGTCCCGCAGCCGGCGCACGATCGGCGCGCCGACCCGGACGATGTCGGAGTCGCGCAGCACGGCGGACGCGTAGGAGAGCACCCCGTTGCCGAGCCGGTACTCCCGGGTCGCGGCGCCCTGGTCGACGAGCGAGTGGGCCTTCAGCTCGGAGAGCAGCCGGTGGGCGACGGTCGGGCTCAGGCCGGTGGCGGCGGCGATGTCGCTGAGTCGATGCGACCCCGGGTGGTCGCGCAGGAAGTCGAGGACCGCGAGGGCCCTGCGCAGCGTCTGCGCCCCATTCCGATTATCGGAAGCAGGTACCGTCATACGGAATGGTAGGCAGCATCCGGTGCGGCCGCAATAGGCCTGCCGAAGATTCCGGCCTCCGGCCGGGACGGTGGGGCCCGATCGCTCGGAGGAGAGCGCTAGACGACGCTCTCCGCGATCGCCGTCGCGATGGCGTGACCGGCGCGACGGGTCGTGCCCAGTCGCCAGGCCGCGACGCCGAGCCGCGCCGCCGCCGCGGCGGTCGCGCCGCGCAGCACGATCCGCGGGGACGGTCCGCCGGATCCGCCGACCGAGACCTCGAGATCGTGCCAGGTGAAGCCGTGCGGCACGCCGACGGCCTTCAACGCGGCCTCCTTCAGCGCGAACGCGGCGGCGAGGCTCGGCCAGCCGGGTCGCCGTCCGCTCGGCCCGCGCAGCTCCTCGTCGCGGAACAGTCGCTCGAGCAGGCCGTCGGTGCGCTCGGCGAGGCTCCGGAACCGGTCGATCCCGACGAGGTCGACGCCGATGCCGATGATCACCGCGCTGCGCCGGTCAGACGCGGGCGTGCATGCCGAGCAGCTCCTCGGCGATCATGTCGTAGTAGGCGGCGTCGAATCCGTGCCAGTCCCCCGCCTCGCCGGCCCCGATCGAGGCCACGTAGGCGGCCGTCGTCGCCGCGTCGTCGGTCGTCAGCGCGGCGCCGTCGTTGGCGCTGAGCAGGGCGAGGGCGCGCTGCGCGGTGCCGCCGCCGTCGGCCTGCAGCAGGGCGACCCACTCCTCCCAGGGCACGGTGCGCAGCTCCGGCTCGTCCCGCTCCGCGAGCCGGCGCCGCAGCGCCGCGAGGAACTCGGCGGAGGACCACACCGCCATCGGCGGATGGCTGATCTCGAAGCCGGGCGCCGGGTCGGGCGCGAGCGCCGCGTCGGCGATCGCGGCGGCGACCACGTCGACCGGGTGCGCCGCCTCGCAGAAGCGCCAGTCCGGCGTCGCGCCGAGCTCGAGGCAGGCGCCGAAGAAGATCTGCAGCGTGTCGTTCGGGTTGAACGCCCCGCCGCCGCGGGCGGGCAGTGCGCGCCCGACGCGCAGCACGCGCACGGGCAGACCCTGGGCCGCGGCGTCCTCGAGCCGGCGCTCGGCGATCTGCTTGCCCCGCGCGTAGCCGTTCGGGCTGAGCCGTCCCGGCTCCTCGTCCTCGACGGAGATCGACGAGGTGAAGACGAGCGGGACGGCGCCGCCGCCGGCGATCCAGGCGATGTCGGCGGCGATCGAGGTCGCCTCGACGTTCTCGGCGCGCAGCGCCTCGTAGGTCTTGAAGTGGTTGACCTGCGCGCCGGCGTGCACCACGGCTCGAGTCGACTCGGCGAGGCGTCGGGTCGTCGCCTCGGGCAGTCCGAAACCGGGCTGCGCGAGGTCCCCGACCAGGATCGAGACCCGGTCCGCGTCCCGGCCGAGCCGCTCGCGCAGGCGGTCCCCGCCGGCCGGAGAGTGCACCAGCGCGTCGATCGTCAGGCCCGGGTCGCGGGCCAGCAGCGCGGCGACGACCGCGCCGCCGACGAAGCCGCCCGCGCCGGTGACGAGCACGGGCGCGTCGGCCGGCATCGGGTGCGGCGCGGCGAACGGCAGCTCGTGCCGGCCCTCCGCCGTCCAGTCCCGCGACGACGGCGCCTGCTCCGCTCCCCCGGTGCCCGTGATCAGGGTGGCGAGCGCGGCGGGCGTCGGCGCCTGCTGCAGCGCGTCGGTCGGCAGGGTCGTCTCGAAGGACTTCTCCAGGCGGGCCATCACCGCGACCCCGGCGAGCGAGTCGCCCCCGATGTCGAAGAAGCCGTCGTCGACGCCGACGAGGTCCATCGCGAGCACGTCGGCGAACACCTCGGCGACGCGCCGCTCGGCCTGGGTCCCGGGAGCCCGGTAGGCGGCGGTCAGCTGCTCGTCGGCGACCAGCTCCTCCCGGCTGCGGGCCGGCGGCACGAGCGCCTTCTCGTCGATCTTGCCGTTCGGCGTCATCGGCATCTCGTCGAGCACGACGAACTGGTTCGGCACCATGTACGCCGGCACCCGCTCCCGCATCCGGGAGCGCACCTCCTCGACGGGGTGCTCGGAGTCCCGTGCGCGCTCCCGCAGCGTCACGAACGCGAGCAGCCGCGGGCCGAGGCTCTCGTAGTCGTGGCGCTTGACGACGGCCTCGCGGACCAGCTCGTCGCCCATCAGCACGGCCTCGACCTCGCCCGCCTCGATCCGGAAGCCCTGCAGCGCGATCTGGCGGTCCGAGCGCCCGACGAACTGGAGCAGGCCGCCCGGCAGCAT
The DNA here is from genome assembly GCA_001898855.1 of Micrococcales bacterium 73-13. Lineage (GTDB taxonomy): Bacteria > Actinomycetota > Actinomycetes > Actinomycetales > Microbacteriaceae > 73-13. The sequence goes on along the minus strand of MKVN01000039.1, from coordinate 63,776 downwards.
GACCGCCTGGTCGCCGGTCCGATAGAGCACCCGGCCCATGCCCGGGTCGCTCCAGACGTCGTGGATGAACTTCTCCCTGGTCACCTCGGGCCGTCCGAGGTAGCCGCGGGCGACCCCAGCGCCGCCGATGCAGAGCTCCCCCTGCTGGCCGACGACGCACTGCCGGAGGTCCTCGTCGAGGATCGTCACGAAGGCGTTGGTGATCGGGTGCCCGATCGCCGGCGCCTGCGAGCCGTGCCGCATCGGCATCACCGGCACGCGCTGCAGCGTGGTCCAGACCG
>MKVN01000039.1:0-63483 GCA_001898855.1 Micrococcales bacterium 73-13 | reverse complement strand
CGGGCGGCGCGTGAGCCGGTCCCCGCCGGTCAGCATCACGCGGAGGCTCAGCTCGTGCCACCACTCGTCCTCGAGCCCGAACAGCATGTTGACGACCGCCGTCGGCACCAGCGTGCAGGTGACCCGGTCGTCCCGCAGCCAGTCGAGCAGGACTCGCAGGTTCTCGTTCGCGTGCGGCGGGGCGATGCAGACCGTCGCGCCCTCGCTGAGCGCCGGCCAGATGTCGGAGACCGACGCGTCGAACGAGACGTTCCCGGACCAGCCCTGCCGGTCGGCCATGGTCAGTCCGATGTCCACCAGGTGCGCGGCGACGAAGTTCCGCACGTTCCCGTGGGTGAGGACCGCCCCCTTCGGGTTGCCCGTCGATCCGGAGGTGTAGATCACGTAGGCGGCGGAGCCGCCCGCGCGGGGCGGGTCGAGCAGCGCCTCGGCGTCGCCGTCCCCGGCGCCGGTGAGCAGCTCCTCGATGCCGACCGTCGGCGCCAGCCGCGCGATCGACGCGGCGAGCTCGGGGTCGGTGGTCGCGCGGTCGACGATCGTGACGACCGGCCGCGCGTCGCCGATCAGGTACTCGATGCGGGAGATCGGGTAGTCGGACGCGATCGGCAGGTAGACGGCGCCCGCGCGCCAGATGCCGAGCAGCGCGGTGATGAGCCGGGCGGATCGTCCGCCGACGACGGCGACGATCGGCTCGATCCGATCGGTGAGGTCGGTGTTCGCCAGCAGCCATCCGGCGATCCGCGCGGCCTCCGCGGCGAGCTCGCCATAGCTCGTGGTGGTCCCGCCCTCGTGCAGCGCCGGGCTGTCGGGATGCTCGGCCGCGATCTCGAGCACCTGGTCGCGCACGATCGTGCTGCCGACCGGCCAGCGCGGACCGAACGCGATGGCGGGCGGGGCGAAGGACTGCGTCGTCACGGGGTCACTGTACCGAGCGCGCCATCCTCCCGTCGCTGCGCCGTCACGAGGATCGGATGGTGGTCGCTGCGGCCGCGACGCTGGGTCTCGACCGCGACGATGTCGATGTCCCGGCCGGTGACGAAGTCGAAGTGCCCGCGCACCAGCTTCAGCGCCTGATAGGTCCGCTTGTCGGACAGCACCAGGTCGTAGCCCTCCCGGCCGAGCCGCTCGCCGAGGCGGTTGTGGAACAGCGGATAGTTGAAGTCGCCGACCAGCAGCACGGGCGCATCGGCGGCGAGGCTGCTGAGCAGCTCGTGCGCCGCCGAGATCTGCTTGCGCCGCAGGGCGTTCCGCGAGGTGAGCGGCGAGGCGTGGATCGAGCCGAGCACGAGCTCGAGGCCGGTGTCCCGCTCGCGCAGCCAGGCCCCGACCAGCCGCTCCGGAGTGCGCTCGTCGAACATCATGTCGTGCACCGAGCGCTTGAGCGAGAAGCTCTTCGCGGCGACGCACTCGAAGCGCTCGCGGCGGTAGTAGATCGCGATCGCGAGCTCGTTGCGCCGGGTGTGCTCGGCGAGCGTCAGGTGGCCGATGCGCTCCGGCAGCGCGTGCGCGTGCACCTCCTGCACGCACAGCGCGTCGAGCTCGGGCTCGTTCGCCACCAGACCGGCGAGCTCCCCCACCGCGCGACTGTGCAGCAGGTTGTAGCTCATCACGCGGAACGTCACGACGGCACGATACCCGGCGCATGTTGCGGACATGTGTCAGAGGTACCCTGGCGCGATGGGCGACATCTATGACATCCCTGTGCGGACGATCGACGGGCGCGAGACGACGCTGGCCGAGCACCGCGGGCGCGTCGCGATGATCGTCAACGTCGCCTCCCGCTGCGGCCTGACGCCGCAGTACGAGCAGCTGGAGGCGCTGCAGCGCGAGTACGGCGATCGCGGCTTCACCGTGCTCGGATTCCCCTGCAACCAGTTCATGGGCCAGGAGCCGGGATCGAACGAGGAGATCCTCGACTACTGCTCGACCACTTGGGGCGTCACCTTCCCGATGTTCGAGAAGATCAAGGTCAACGGCCGCGGCACGCACCCGCTCTACCGCGAGCTGCGCCGCACGAAGGACGAGTCCGGCCTCGGCGGGATCGTCGCCTGGAACTTCGAGAAGTTCCTGCTGCTGCCCGACGGGCGGGTCCGCCGGTTCCGGCCGCCCGTGCGGCCCGACGCGCCGCAGATCGTCGAGGCCATCGAGTCGGCGCTCGCGTGAGCCGCCTCATCCTCGTCCGGCACGGCCAGACGCCGTCGAACGTGCTGGGCCTGCTCGACACCGGTGCGCCCGGTCCCGGCCTCACCGACCTCGGGCTCGCCCAGGCGAGCGCGCTCCGCGAGCAGCTGCGCGAGACGCCGGTCACCGCGGTCTACGGCAGCCGGCTGGTGCGCACCCGGCTCACCGGCGGCCCGCTCGCCGCCGACCGGGGTCACGACGTCGTCGAACTGCCGGGGGTGCACGAGGTCGAGGCCGGCTCGCTGGAGATGCGCGGCGACGAGGAGGCCGTGCGGACCTACATGACCACCGCGCGGTCCTGGGGCGTCGGCGACCTCGACGCGCGGATGCCGGACGGCCCGGACGGCCACGACTTCTTCGGCCGGTACGACGCCGACATCGAGCGCGTGATGCGCGAGACGGAGCACCCGGTGGTGTTCAGCCACGGCGCGGCGATCCGGATCTGGGTCGCGGCCAGGGCGCGGAACATCGACCCGTCGTTCACCGCGGTCCACCACCTCCCGAACACCGGCGTCGTCGTGCTCGAGGGCTCGCCGGGCGACTGGACGCTGCGCACCTGGCCGGGCGTGCCGATCGACGACCCGGACCCCATCGACCGCGAGTTCCCGCTCGCCGGGGACGGGCCGGCGGGAATAGAACCCGGCCGAGGAGCGTCGGACCCTTCATGAGCGAGCCGGTCTTCAGCGACAACCCCGCGGCGCGGCGCTACGAGCTGCACCTCGACGGGGAGCTCATCGGCACGGCCGAGTACGCCGTCCAGGGCGACACGGTGGCGATCACCCGGGTCTACACCCGGCCGACGCACCGCGGTCAGGGGCTCGCCTTCCGCACCACGGAGTACGCGGTCGACCGGATCGTCGCCGACGGGCACCGCGTGCTGCCGGTGTGCTGGGTCGCCGAGAAGTGGTTCGCGGCGCACCCGGAGCGCGCCGACGCGCTCGCCGAGCGGCGCTGAGCCGGGCCGAGCCGGCCCGTCAGCCGAACCAGTCGGGCTGGACCATGACCCGGGCGTCGATGCCGTTCGCGGTCAGCGCCTCGCGCGCCCGGCGGCGCGCGGGCTCGTTCGCGACGGCGACGAACGCGACGTCGAGCTCCTCGCCGGCGGCGACGGCCACCACGCGCTCCCGGCCGACCCCGGCGGGCACGAGCCCCGACCAGTCGGAGGCCTCCGCCGCCCCGAGCTCCTCGCCGAGATCGTCGAGGTCGACGACGAGGTAGCGCCGCCCGCCCGCCCGGCGCACCGCCACGCCCGGCATGGGCCGCGCCGGCTCGGGCCGACCCGTCCCGGACCGTCCCGGCCCGGCAGAGGCCGCGGCGCGCGCGCGGCGGGCGCTGCCCGCCGATCCGGCGCCGGCCGGCTGCGCCCGCGGCGTGCACACGTCGCACATCGCGAGCTCGAGTCCGTGGATGCACTCTGTCACGGTCCCATCCTCCCATCGGCACCCCCGGACTGGGTGGGGGCGTCGGCGCCGCGGAAGCCCTCCGCGTTCCTATGATGCATGCGTGGCCGACGCGGAGGACCCCGGATCGACCGCGGGGGGCAGGCCTCGTCGCCCGCTGTGGTGGTGGTTCATCATCCACGGCGCGATCATCGCGGCCTGGGGCGCCTTCGCGCTCATCTCCCCCATCGCCGACGCCCCCGGCTGGATCTTCGACGGCGTCGGCTACGCGATCACCATCCTGATCGGCGGCGTGCAGCTGGCGATCCAGGGCTGGAGCGGACGGCGGCTCGGACCGGGATGGCTCGGGCTCGTGCTCGCCGGGCTGGTCGGCATGCTGTTCGGCGTCGCCTGCTTCGTCGCCGCGGGCTTCGGCGACGCGGACGGGCTGTTCTGGGTCGTGATCGTCTTCCTGCTGGTCGACGGCGCCGTCGTCGTCGCCGGCACCGTACGGGACCCGGTCTACCGCTTCTGGGGCATCCTGATGGGCGGGATCATCGAGTTCGCCGCCGTCGTGCTGCTCGTCGTGTACTTCGTCTTCCCCGGCGACTTCAACGTGATCGACCCGGTGTTCGGCTCGATCGGGCTGCTGTACGGGATCGCCGTCATCGTCGGCGCGCTCCAGGTGCGCGACACCGCGCTCAGGCAGGGCGTCGCGGGCCCCTAGGGCCTCCGGAGTCCGGCAGCAGCCGGGCCGGCCGCACGGCGCCGCGGCCGAAGCGGTCGCGGGCCTGGTCGACGGCCTGCTCGGCCTCGCGCCAGGCGTCCTCCTCCCAGAGCGAGACCGTCCGCGGGCCGAGCTGCTCGGCGCGGACCCCGATGAGCCGCACCGGGGGGATCTCGCCGGCGGCGTCGAGCAGGGCGACCGCCGCCTCGTGGATCGCGTGCCCGACGTCGGTCGGCTCGGCGAGCGTCCGCGATCGGGAGATGGTGCGGAAGTCGCCGAAGCGGACCTTGATCGCGATCGTGCGCGCGCTGCACCCGGCCCGTCGCAGCCGTGCCCCGACGTCGTCCGAGAGCCGCCGCAGCACCCGGCGGAGCTCGGCCGGGTCGGCGACGTCCTCCTCGAAGGTCGTCTCGCGGCCGATGCTCCGCTCGGCGCGCTCGGTGACGACCGGGCGGGGGTCGATGCCGCGGGCGAGCTCGTGCAGCCGCTGCGCGAGCGCGTCGCCGAGGGCCGCGCGCAGCGTCGCCGGCGGCGTGTCCGCGAGCTCGCCGATCGTCGAGATGGCGCGGCCGCGCAGCCGCTCCCCGGTCCTCCCGCCGACGCCCCAGAGCGCGTCGACCGGCAGCGGGCGAAGGAAGGCGACCGTCTCGGCGACCGGCACCACGAGCAGGCCGTCCGGCTTCGCGCGTCCGGAGGCGAGCTTGGCGACGAACTTCGAGCCGGCGACGCCGACCGAGGCGACGAGCCCGGTGCGCTCGCGGACCCGCTCCCGCAGCAGCGCCGCCGCGGCGCGCGGCGATCCGATCGCCCGCCCGGCGCCGGACACGTCCAGGAAGCCCTCGTCGATCCCGACCGGCTCGACCAGCGGCGTGATCGTGCGGCAGATCTCGAAGAACCGCGCCGACCAGTGCTCGTAGCGGTCGCGGTGCGGCTCGACGACGACCGCGTGCGGGCAGCGCCGGAGCGCGACCGCCATCGGCATCGCCGAATTCACGCCGTAGCGGCGGGCCTCGTAGGTCGCCGCGGTGACGACCGAGCGGGGCGAGTCCCGGCCGACGATGACCGGGCGCCCGCGCAGCTCCGGCCGGTCGAGCAGCTCCACGGAGGCGAAGAAGGCGTCGAGGTCGGCGTGCAGGATCGTCGCGCCGGTGTCGTCCGCGTCCTCCGCGCTCACCAGGCGGTCGCGCCCGTCCTGTCGGCTCACCCCGGCATTCTCTCGGATACTGGAGACATGCACGGCTGGACGCGGTACGTGGCGATCGGCGACTCGTTCACGGAGGGCATCGGGGATCCGGAGCCGGGCGCCCCCGGCGGCCACCGCGGCTGGGCCGACCGGGTCGCCGAGGTGCTCGCGGCGCAGACCGAGGACTTCCGGTACGCGAACCTCGCGGTCCGCGGCAGGCTCCTCGACCAGATCATGGCCGATCAGGCCGAGCGGGCCGTGGCCCTCGACCCCGACCTGGTGACGATCTCCGCCGGGGGGAACGACATCCTCCGGCCCGGCAGCGACCCGGACGAGGTGGCGAGCCGCTTCGACCGGCTGGTCGGGCGGATCGCGCGGACCGGGGCGACGGTGGTCGTCTTCACCGGCCCGGACATCGGCATGACGCCGGTCATGCGGGCCATCCGCGGCAAGGTGGCGGTCTACGACATGGACATCCACAAGGTCGCGCTGAAGCACGGCGCCCTGGTCGCCGACCTGTGGGCGATCAGCGGCGCCTTCCGCGACCCGCGGATGTGGGACCCCGACCGGCTGCACTTCTCCCCGCTCGGCCACCAGACGATCGCGCGGCTGGTGCTCGCGGTGCTCGGCGTCGACCACGACCTCGACCCGTTCCGCCCGGAGCCGCTGCCGGCGAGATCGTGGGGGCGCGCCCGCGCCGAGGACCTCGCCTGGGCGAGGGACTACTTCGTGCCGTGGATCGGCCGGCGGCTCACCGGTCGGTCGTCCGGGGACGGCGTCCAGCCGAAGCGCCCGGATCTCGGCCCGGCCTAGTCCCGGCGGGGCTAGCGCTCGGGGTGGGTCCACCGCCAGCCGGCGCCGGGGTCGTCGAGCGCGGCGGAGAGGACGAGCGGGACGGTCGCCGTGTCGTGCGCCGTCGCGAGGACGACCCTTCCGACCTCCGCGCCGGACGCCGCGGTCGTGACCGGGTCCAGCGCGACGTCGGCCGTCACCGTCTCGGCGCCCCAGACCAGGAGCGCCGCGTCGGCCGCGGTGACGGCGGCGGCCCGGTCGCCCCAGGTCGTCCGGTAGTCGCCGAACGCCGTGCCGGCCGGCACGGTGAGCTCCTGGAACCCGGCCACGGCGCTCGCCAGCAGCGCCCGGACGCTGGCGTCGACCGCGTCGTGATCGGGACCGCCGAGCACCGCGCCGACGAGGGTCACGGTGCGCGAGCCGACGACCGCGTCGGCGGAGAACAGCAGGCAGGCGCCCGCCTCGTCGAGCGTGCCGGTCTTGATGCCGTCGATGCCGTCGACGCCGAGCAGCGCGTTCGTGCTGGTGAGCTCGCCGACGTCGGGCAGGTCGGCGGTCGTCTGGGCCACCACGCCGGCGGTGATCGGGTCGGCGAGCGCGAGGGCGCCGATGCGGATGAGGTCCGGGATGGTGCTGGTGTTCCGCGGGTCGGCGCCGCTCGGCTCGACGACGGTGGTGCCGGTGAGCCCGTTCGCGGCGAGCCACTCGGCGGCCGCCGCGACGAAGGCCTCCTGGGAGCCGAACGCCCAGTCCGCGAGCGTCCTGGCGTGGTTGCTCGACGAGCTCACCAGCATCGCCTCGAGCGCATCCCGCTCGGTGATCACGCTGCCCTCCGGCGCCGGCGCGCGGCTCTCCGCGTTCGCGATCGCGTCCTGGTAGTAGGCCTCGTCCTGGGCGGTGAGCTCGCGCGTCGGCCCGTCGCCCTCGGCGATGGGCATCCGGTCGAGGACGACGAGCGCGGTGACGACCTTCGTGATCGAGGCGATCGGCCGCGGCGCGGCGTCGCCGGCGACCACGAGCGGCTCGGACCGGCCGACCATCCCGATGCCGGAGCTGCCGAACGGCGCCGGCTGGGGTGCGGCCTCCGCGCCCGATGGCAGCGCGGCGGCGACTGCGGCGGGCGCGGTCTCGGGCAGCGGCAGGCCGAGCGCGACGGCGCTGTAGCCGCCGAGGCCGATCGCGCCGACCCCGAGCAGGCCGACCAGGCCGACGGCGATGCGGCGGCGCATGTAGACCTCCCGCGCGTGCCTCGGCATGGCTGGGAGTCTAGGAAGCGCGCCTGCGGATCGCGTGCAGCGCCACCGCGGACGCCGCCGCCACGTTCAGCGAGTCGACGCCGCCGGCCATCTCGATCCGCACGACCGTGTCGGCCGCGCCGAGCGCCCGTCGGCTGAGGCCGTCGCCCTCGGTGCCGAGCAGCAGCGCGATCCGCTCGGGGGCGCGGCGCGCGAACTCGTCGAGCTCGACCGCGTCGTCGGAGAGCGCGAGCGCGGCCAGGTGCAGGCCCGCCCCGCGGATCAGCTCGTAGCCGGCCGGCCACGGGACGCGCGTCCACGGCACCTGGAACACGGCGCCCATGCCGACCCGGATGCTGCGCCGGTAGAGCGGGTCGGCGCAGCGCGGGGTGACGAGCACCGAATCGGCGCCGAGGGCGGCCGCGGAGCGGAACGCGGCGCCGACGTTCGCGTGCTCGACGACGTCCTCGAGCACCACGACGGTCCGCGCGTCCCGGATCAGCTCGAGGGGGTCGGGGAGCGCCGGCCGGTGCATCGCGGCGAGCACGCCGCGGTGCACGTCGAAGCCGGCGAGCGCCGCCAGCGCCGGCCCGTCCCCGACGAAGACCGTCGTGCCGCGATCGCCGAGCGCCGCGACCACCTCGTCCGCCCGCCGGTCGAGCACGAGCGCCGAGCGGGGCGAGTGCCCCGCCTCGAGCGCCCGGCGCAGCACCTTGAGGCCCTCGGCGACGTAGAGCCCGCCGGCCGGCTCGAGGCGCCGGCGCAGCGCCACGTCGGTGAGGTTCGCGTAGTCGGCGAGGCGCGGATCGTCGGCGAGCGACCGCACGCGGATGAGCTCGGGCACGGATCGATTCTCCCGCAGTGCCGGTGGCCGGAAACATGCCGGAAAACTGGCCGTCCTACGCTGTCCCCATGCCCGCGATCGGCGCTCCGGAGACGACGGCTGAGTTCGACCGCGCCGTCGACGTGCTCGCCGGCCGGCGCGTCGCGGTCCTCACCGGCGCCGGCGTCAGCACCGACTCCGGCATCCCGGACTACCGCGGCCGGGGCACGCCGGTGCGCACCCCGATGTCCTTCCAGCAGTTCCGCTCCGACGCGCGGTTCCGTCAGCGCTACTGGGCCGGCTCGCACCTCGGCTGGCGCCGCTTCCACGCGGCGCAGCCGAACGCCGGGCACCTGGCCCTCACCGACCTCGAGCGGGCCGGGGTCGTCCCGGGCGTCATCACGCAGAACGTCGACGACCTGCACCTGCGCGCCGGCACCCGGCACGTCGTCGACCTGCACGGCACCATGCACACCGTCTCCTGCCTGGACTGCGGCCAGGTCTTCGCCCGGGAGGCGATCGCGGCACGGCTCGCCGAGTCGAACCCGTGGCTCGAGTCCGACGCGCTGCTCGAGCTCTCCCCCGACGGCGACGTGCCGGTCGCCGAGTTCGACGCCACGGTCGTGCCGGAGTGCGCCGTGTGCGGCGGGGTGCTGAAGCCGGGCGTGGTGTTCTTCGGCGAGCTGGTGCCGCCGCTCAAGTACGAGGAGGCGGCCGCGCTCGTCGCGGACGCCGACGCGCTGCTCGTGGCGGGCTCCTCGCTCGTCGTCAACTCGGGCATCCGGGTGCTCGAGCTCGCCCGCCGGCACCGGCTGCCGATCGTGATCGTCAACCGCGGCGAGACGAAGGGCGACGGCCGGGCGGCCGTCAAGGTCGACGCCGGCACCACGGAGACGCTCGTCGCGCTGCGCCGCGCCCTGATCGGCGGCTGAGGGCCCCGGGCCCTATCCCGCGGCCCCCGGCCGGCGCTGGGAGCGGCGCCAGGTGCGCACGGCGAGCTGGGCCGCGATCGCGAGCAGGAACGCACCGAACAGCATCGAGGCGATCCTCGGCTCCAGGAACTCGGCGAGCAGCATGCCCGGCCAGGCGGTCGCCGCGCCGGCGAGCCCGATCGCGATCGCGGCGGCGAGGTCGCCGTTGCGCCGGCGCAGGTTCAGGATCGAGGCGATGACCGAGTTCGGCAGCAGCGCGACCAGCGAGGCCCCCTTGGCGAACAGGTCGTCGAGCCCGAAGAGCACCACGAGCGTCGGGACGATGACGATCCCGCCCCCGACGCCGAGCAGGCCGGAGAGCACCCCGACCAGCACGCCGATCGCGATCAGCACGACGACCTCGGCCGCGTCGACGACGTGCACCGTGCCGCGGGCCGGGTCGGCGAGGAACATCCGCACGGCGGTCGCGATCAGCACCGCGACGAACGCCCACGCGAGCACGACGGTGCGGATCCGGACCAGCAGCCAGCTGCCGAGCACGCCGCCGACGACCATCCCGATCGCGAGGAACAGGCTGACGGTCCAGTCGATGTGCCCCTCGACGCCGTAGGCGATGGTGCCGACGACGGCGATCGGGGCGACCGCGAGCAGCGAGGTGCCGGTCGCGACCTTCTGCTCGAAGCGCAGCAGCAGCACCAGCGCCGGGACGATGAGCACCCCGCCGCCGACGCCGAACAGGCCGGACATGAAGCCGACGACCAGGCCGATCCCGATGAACGCCAGCAGGCGGCGGGTCGGCGGCACGCCACCACGCTACGGCACGGCGGACCGGCGCAGCGCCGGTCGCCGCATAGGCTGGACGGGCAATGCGCCCGCTCAGGATCCTCATCGGCAGCGACACGTTCTCGCCGGACATCAACGGCGCCGCCCGGTTCACCGAGCGCCTCGCCGCCGGCCTCGTCGACCGCGGACACGAGGTGCACGTCGCCGCGCCGGCGCCGAGCCGCGAGACGATCGGGGTCGGCCCGGAGATCATCGAGGGCCGCCGGATGACGCTGCATCGCTGGCGCTCGTTCCGCTGGCCGTTCCACGAGTGGCTGCGAATCGTCGGGCCGTGGAACGCGAACCGCCTCGCGCGGCGGACGCTCGACCTGGTCCAGCCGGACGTCCTCCATCTCCAGTCGCACTACGTCGTCGGCCGCGGCCTGGTCAAGGAGGCGCGGCGCCGCGGCATCCGCGTCATCGCGACGAACCACTCCATGCCGGAGAACCTGCTCGACCACACCGGCCTGCCCGGCCCGCTGAACCGGCTGCTGCTGCGCTGGGCGTGGAACGACCTGCACAAGCTCTACGGCATGGCCGACCGGGTGACGACGCCGACGGCGCGCGCCGCGGCCTTCCTCGAGCGCTCCTCGCACCTCGCGGAGGTGCTGCCGATCTCCTGCGGCATCGACGCGAGCCATTACCGGCCGGACTTCGGCCCGCGCGCGGAGCGCCGCATCGTCTTCGTCGGCCGCCAGGACGCCGAGAAGCACATCGACGTGCTGATCCGGGCCCTCCCGCTCATCGACCCCGAGCTCGACGTGCGGCTCGACCTCGTCGGCGACGGCGAGCACCGCCGGCACCTGCACGAGCTCGCGGTGCGGCTCGGCGTGGCCGATCGCGTCGTCCAGCACGGCGCCGTCTCGGACGAGCGGATCGTCGAGCTGCTGTCGACGGCGAGCCTGTTCGCGATCGCCTCGACCGCCGAGCTCCAGTCGATCGCGACGCTGGAGGCGCTGAGCTCGGCGCTGCCGGTCGTCGCGGCCGACGCGATGGCGCTGCCGCACCTGGTCCGCGACGGCGAGAACGGCTGGCTGTTCCCGCCCGGCGACGTCGCCGCGGCGGCCGAGCGCATCGAGCGGGTGCTGCGGATGCCGCCGGAGGAGCGGGAGGCGATGCAGCGCGCTGCGCTCGCGACCGTCAAGGTGCACTCGATCGGGCACACCATCGACGTGTTCGAGGCGCTCTACCGCGACGAGCCGATGCCGTCCTAGCGCGCCGCGACCTCGAGCAGGAACGCGAGCAGCTGCTCCGCGGCGGCGCCCCAGTCGAAGCGCCGCGACCAGATCTCCCCCTCGGCGCTGCGCCGGCGCCACAGCGCGTCGTCCCGGTAGGCGAGGATCGCGGCGGCGGCCGCCTCCGGCGAGGCCGGGTCGAAGAACTCGGCGTGCGGGCCGGCGACCTCGTGGAAGATCGGGATGTCGGAGACGGCGACGGGCGTCCCGGCGGCCATCGCCTCGAGCACCGGGAGGCCGAAGCCCTCCGCGCGCGAGGCGCTGGCGAGCACCCGTGCCTCGGTCAGCGCGGCGGCGTACTCGGCGTCCGACGCGCCGCCGAGGAAGTCGAGCGAGCCGGCCGGTGCGAGCGCCTCGAGCCGGGCGCGCGTCGCGTCGTCGGCCCGGCTGAGCAGTCGCAGCCGCCAGCCGGGCAGGTGCCGCATCGCGGCGGCGAGCGTCTCGACGTTCTTGTACGGCATGAACGAGCCGGCGTAGAGCACGTCGCGGCTCGCCGGCGGGGTGCGGGCGACGTCGTGGTGGTCGGTGCCGTTCGGGATGACGGCGAGCGGGCGCCGGGTCATCCGGTGCCGGCGGATCAGCGCCGCCGTCGTCTCGGAGACGGTCACGTGGGCGTCGGCGAGCCGCAGCAGCCAGCGCTGGAAGGCGGGGGTGGTGTGGTAGAGCCGCCAGAGCCCGCGGACGATCGGCGGCAGGTCGCGGGGCGGGGCCGGGTGCTCGTAGTAGATGAGGTCGTGGATGGTGGTGACCAGCCGGTAGCGGCGGCCGAGCGGCCCGATCGTCTGCAGCGGGCTGAACACCACGTCGGGCCGCAGCCGGTTCAGCGCGCGCGGCCCGATGAGCGGCTCCAGCAGGCTCGTCGGCGAAGGGCCGAGGACGTGCGGGAGGTCCGGGAGCATGGCGAGCTGCCGCTCGTCGCTGATCAGCATCACGACGGGGTGCCGGTGGCCGAGCTCCTCGACCAGCCGCGCCGTGTACCGGCTGACGCCGTCGTGGCGCGTCAGGCGCGTGTAGCGGCAGTCGAACAGGATCCGGACCGCGCCCTCGGCCCAGGTCACGAGCAGAACCCGCGGATCGCCTCGGCGGCGTCCTGCGCGCGCTCGTAGTGGATCAGGTGGCCGACGTCCTCGAGCACCACGAGCTCGCTGCTCGGGATCGCCCCGTGCAGGCGTCGCACCGCCGAGATCGGGGTGATCTGGTCCTGCGCGGCGGCGAGCAGCAGCGTCGGGACGACGAAGGCCTCCGCGTGCGCCGCGACGTCGTCGCGGATCGAGGCGTCGAAGCCCTCGATGACGCTGCGCCGGCTGTGGAAGTTGCTGAAGTACCGGCGGTGCTCCTCCTTGATCCAGCGGCGCAGGTCGCGATCCCTGGTGCGCATCGTGAGCACGCTCATGCCGTCGACCATGATCCGCGCCGACAGCGTGCGACGACCGGCCCGCTCCGGCAGCGCGCCGGCGAGCCGGTACCAGCCGAGCGTCGCGAGGGTGCCGAGCGCCTTCGGACCGCGCAGCGCCGGCGCCGCGATCGGGTTGATCAGCACGATGCGCTCCGGCGCCAGGCCGCGGTCCAGCGCCGCCGCGACGATGATCGAGCCGAAGCTGTGCCCGAGCACCGCGAACGGGCCGGGGATCGTGCGGGAGAACGCCACCAGCCAGTCGGCGTACGCGGTCATCGTGTGCCGGCCCGGCAGCGGCCCGGACTCGCCGAAGCCCGGCAGGTCGGGGCTCACCACGCGGAACTCCGGCAGCCGCGCGATGACCGGCTCGAGGCCGTGGTGGTCGCCGCGGTAGCCGTGCGCCGCGAGGATGGTGGCGCGGGCCGACCCCGGCTCCGGGCCGTACTCCCACCAGTGCGTGTTGACGCCGGCCACCTCGGCCGCGCGCGCGACGACCGGGACCCGGGCGAGCGCCTCGCCGTGCGGAGCTGGGAGCACGTTCCGAGTCTATGAATATGCTCCTGAGGGTGACGTTCACCGCTCCGATCCAGATGCCGGGGCTCGTGCTCGATCCCCGGTGGTATCGGCGGGCCGTCTTCTACGAGGTGCTCGTCCGATCCTTCTCGGACTCCGACGGCGACGGCGTCGGCGACCTCGGCGGGCTGATCGCCAAGCTCGACTACCTGCAGTGGCTCGGCGTCGACGCGATCTGGGTGCCGCCGTTCTACCGCTCCCCGATGCGCGACGGCGGCTACGACGTCGCCGACTTCCGGTCCGTGCAGCCGGAGCTCGGCTCGATCGACGACGTGCGGCGTCTCGTGTCCGACGCCCACGCGCGCGGCATGCGGATCGTCCTCGACCTGCCGCTGAACCACACCAGCGACCAGCATGAGTGGTTCCGGCAGTCCCGCGCCGACCCGGACGGCCCCTACGGCGACTGGTACGTGTGGCGCGACACCGACACCGGCTTCCCGAGGACCCGGATCATCTTCACCGACACGGAGGAGAGCAACTGGGCCTTCGACCCGGTGCGGCGGCAGTTCTACTTCCATCGCTTCTTCAGCCACCAGCCGGACCTCAACTACGAGAACCCGGCGGTGCGCGCCGAGATCCTGGACACGATGCGCTTCTGGCTCGACCTCGGCGTCGACGGGCTGCGGCTCGACGCGATCCCGTACCTCTTCGAGTCGGAGGAGGGCAACGGCGAGGGCGAGCCGCCGACGCACGCCTTCCTGCGGGAGGTCCGGTCGATGGTCGACGCGGAGTACCCGGGCCGGATGCTGCTCGCGGAGGCGAACGCCTGGCCGCAGGAGGTGGCGACGTACTTCGGCACCGCGGAGGCGCCCGAGGCGCACATGGCCTTCGACTTCCCGGTCATGCCGCGGGTGTTCTACGCGATGCGCTCGCAGCACGCCGGCGAGCTGGTCAAGGTGCTGCAGGAGGCGCACGCGGACGTGCCGGACGGCGCCGCCTGGGGGGCGTTCCTGCGCAACCACGACGAGCTCTCGCTGGAGATGGTCAGCGAGGAGTACCGGCACGCGATGTACGGCTGGTACGCCTACGACCCGCGGATGCGGGCGAACGTCGGCATCCGCCGCCGGCTCGCGCCGCTGCTCGACAACGACCGCGAGGAGATCGAGCTCGCCCACGCGCTGCTGCTGTCGCTCGCGGGCAGCCCGTTCCTCTACTACGGCGACGAGATCGGCATGGGCGACAACATCTGGCTCCCCGACCGGGACGCCTCGCGCACGCCGATGCAGTGGACGCCGGACCGCAATGCTGGCTTCTCCTCGGCCGACCCCGGCAAGCTGGTGCTGCCGGTCGTGCAGTCGCTCGTCTACCACTACCAGCACGTCAACGTCGAGGCGCAGCTCGCGCAGTCGCGGTCGCTGCTGCGCTGGATCCGGGGGGCGCTGCACGTGCGGCGGCAGCACCCGGTGTTCGCGCTCGGCGACCTGCGGGTCGCGCCGTCCGACCACGAGTCGGTGCTCGCCTACGTCCGCGAGTACGCGGGGTCGGAGCAGGCCTTCGGCGACCGCCCGGAGACGGTGCTGTGCGTGTTCTCCTTCGCCCACACGCCGGTCTCGGCGCGGATCTCGCTCGACGGGCTCGCGGGCGCCGCGGCGACCGACCTGTTCGGCGGCGGCCGGTTCCCGGCCGTCGGCGACGACGGCGCGCTCGAGGTGACGCTCGGGGCGCGCGGCTTCTACTGGCTGCGGCTGGAGCCCGTCCCGCGGGTCGGGTAGCCGCGCTTCCCCTCCTCGCGGGTCGAGTGGCCGCCGCCCCCTCGCGGGTCGAGTGGCCGCGCGGCGGCGTATCGAGACCCCCGATGTCCGACGCCCCCGATACGCTCGCCGCATGGCGTGGTACGAGACCCTGGCTTCCTTCGACCTGGAGACCACGGGCATCGACGTCCGAACGGCCCGGATCGTCTCGGCGTGCGTCGTCGAGCTGCGCGGCGACGAGGTCGTCGCCCGTCGCGACTGGCTGCTGGACCCCGGCGTCCCGATCCCCGAGCAGGCGACCAGGGTGCACGGCATCACGACGGAGCGCGCCCGCGCGGAGGGCGTCGCCGCTCCGGCCGGCGTGCAGTCGATCCTCGAGGCCGTCCGCGGGGTGCTCGCCCGCGGGCTCGGCCTGGTGGTCTACAACGCGCCGTACGACCTCACGCTGCTCGCGCACGAGGCGCGCCGCCACGGCCTCGAGGGCTTCCTGCCGCAGCCGATCGTCGACCCGATCATCCTCGACAAGCAGGTCGACCGGTACCGCAAGGGCAAGCGCACGCTCGATCTGACCGCCGCGCACTACGGCGTGCCGCTGACCGACGCGCACGACGCCGGCGCCGACGCGATCGCCGCCGGACGGATCGCGCACGCGATCGGGACCCGGTACGCCGAGGCGCTGCCGCAGGACGCGATGGAGCTGCACCGGGCGCAGATCGACTGGGCGGCGCAGCAGCAGGCCGACTTCGCGCGGTTCATGCGCGAGCGGGTGAGCCCCGACTGGGTCTCCGATCGCCCCGCATGGCCCGGCGGTGCGCCAGACTGGAGCGGGCCCGCGATGGTGCTGGCCGACTGACCGCTCCGACCGGAAGGGATGCTGGGCGATGGCGCTCGCAACCGGAATCTTCGACCAGATCTACCTCGGCGGCGGGACGCCGGCCGAGACCCTCGCCGGGCACATCGCCTTCGTCCAGGAGGCGGAGCGGCTCGGCGTGGAGCGCTATCACGTCACCGAGCATCATGGCGCGCCGCTGACCATCGTCCAGCCGAACGAGATCCTCGCCGCGCTCACCCAGCGCACCAGCCGGATCCGACTCGGGGTGCTGGTGAACATCCTGCCCGCGCACCACCCCTTCGCGCTCGCCGAGGAGATCGCCTCGCTCGACCTGCTCTCCGGCGGACGGATCGACGTCGGCGTGGGCTCGGGGGTCGTCCCCTACGAGATGGCGAACGTCGACGTCGACACCACGACGTCGAAGGCGGTCTTCGCCGAGCGTTTCCCACGGCTGCGCGAGGCGCTGGAGACCGGGCGGCTGGGCGACGCGGAGCTCGCGCAGCCGATGCTGCAGGACTCGCTGTCGCTCTGGTACGCGTCGGCGAACGCGCCGAGCGCCGACTGGGCCGCCCGCAACGGCGTGAACTTGGTCGGCTGGTGGACGGGCGGCCAGATGGCGGAGGCCGCGGCCGCCTATCACGCGGCGCGGGCCGAGTCCGAAGCGATGCCGAACGGTCCCGGCATCGGGCTGGCCGGCTGGATCCTCGTCGGCGCGTCGGACGCGGAGGCCGAGGACCGCTTCCACCGCGCCTGGGCGACCCACAGCGCGCGGATGCTGCACATCTGGCACGCCCGCGGCGACCACAGCTTCGACTTCTTCGCCGACGCCCAGGGACTGCTCGACTCCGGCACCTGCATCGCCGGCGGACCGGCGACGGTCCGCGAGATCATGGCCGACCGGATGTCGCAGCTGCGATCGGGCTATTTCGAGGGGCACTTCTACTTCGGCGACCTGACGGCCGACGAGGCGATCGCGAACCTCCGCCGCTACCTCGAAGAGGTCGCGGCGCGGCTCTGAGACGGAGCCGTCAGGACTGCTTGGCGCCGAACTTGCCGCCGAAGCGCTGGTTGAACTTCTCGACGCGGCCGGCGGAGTCGAGGATGCGCTGCTTGCCGGTGTAGAAGGGGTGCGACTCGCTGGAGATCTCGACGTCGATGACGGGGTAGGTGCTCCCGTCCTCCCACTCGATGGTCTTCTCGCTGCTCCGGGTCGATCGGGTGAGGAACGCCTTGCCGGACGCGAGGTCGCGGAAGACGACCGCGGCGTACTCGGGGTGGATGCCGGTCTTCATGGGGTTCTCCTGAACGTCGGACGCCGGTCGAGTCTGTCGAAACCAGCGACCAACAACTTTAGCAGAGAACGCTAGGCCGCGACGGCGCTGAACCGCCGTCCGATGCGGCTCACCTCGAGGCCGCGGCCGAACGCCGCCGACAGCTGCTCCGAGGTGATCACCTCGTCGATCGGACCGGCCGCCACGATGCCGCCGTCGCGCAGCAGCAGCGCGTGGCCGAAGCCCGTCGGGATCTCCTCGACGTGGTGGGTGACCATGACGATCGCCGGCGCGCTCGGCGAGGTCGCGTAGCCGCCGAGCAGCTCGAGCAGCTCCTCGCGCGCGCCGAGGTCGAGGCTCGCCGCGGGCTCGTCGAGCAGCAGCAGCTCCGGATCGGTCATCACGGCGCGGGCGATCTGGACGCGCTTGCGCTCCCCGTCGCTGAGCGTGCCGAAGCGCCGCTCGGCGAGGCCGTCCAAGCGCCACTCGGCGAGCACCCGGCGGGCCCGGCGCTCGTCGACGTCCTCGTAGACCTCGTTCCAGCGGCCGGCGACCGAGTAGGCGGCGGTCATCACGGCGTCCAGCACGGGCTCGCCGTCGGGGATCAGCCGGGCCATCGCGGTGGAGGCGAAGCCGACCCGCGTGCGCAGCTCGAAGACGTCGGTGCGCCCGAGCCGCTCCCCCAGCACCCGCACGGTGCCCGAGGTCGGATGCAGCAGCGTCGCCGCGAGCTGGAGCAGCGTCGTCTTGCCGGCGCCGTTCGGGCCGAGGACGACCCAGCGTTGGCTCGGGTCGACGGTCCAGGTCAGCGGACCGAGGATGGTCCGGCGGTCGCGGATGACGGCCGCGTCGGCGTACTCGAGCACGTTCACCATGGCGCCTCCACCCTATGCGCGGATCAGAGCAGGCTCGCGTACAGCGCGCGCGTGGCGTCGGCGATCGCCGCCCACGAGAACTCGCGCTCCGCGCGCGCCCGGCCGGCCCGGCCCATCCGCCGCGCGGCCTCCGGGTCGACGACGACCTCCGCGATGGTCGCGGCCAGGTCGGCGACGAAGCGCTCCGGGTCGGTCGGGTCGCCGGTGCCGTCGTCGCGCTGCTCGATCGGCACCAGCCGCCCGGTCACGCCGTCCTCGACCACCTCCGGGATGCCGCCCGTCGCGGTGCCGACGACCGCCGTCTCGCACGCCATCGCCTCCAGGTTGACGATGCCGAGCGGCTCGTAGACCGAGGGGCAGACGAACACGGTCGCCGCCGTGAGCACCGCGGACAGCTGCTCGCTCGGCAGGTGCTCCCGGATCCAGACGACGCCGTCGCGCTCCGTGCGCAGCTCCGCGACGCCGGCCTCCACCTCGGCGAGGATCTCCGGGGTGTCCGGCGCGCCGGCGCAGAGCACGAGCTGGACCTCCGGCGGCAGCAGCCGGGCCGCGCGGAGCAGATAGGGCAGGCCCTTCTGCCGGGTGATCCGGCCGACGAACACGACGCTCGGGCGATCGGGATCGATCCCGTGCGCGGCGAGCACCGCGGGATCCCGCCTCGGCCGCCAGCGCTCCAGGTCGACCCCGTTGCGGATGGTGCGCACCCGCGCCGGGTCGAGCTCCGGGTAGACCCGCAGCACGTCGCGGCGCATCCCGTCGCTCACCGCGATCACCGCGTCCGCCGCGCCGAAGGCCTCGCGCTCGACCCAGCATGACAGCCGGTAGCCGCCGCCGAGCTGCTCGGCCTTCCACGGCCGCAGCGGCTCGAGGCTGTGCGCGGTGACCACGTGCGGGATGCCGTGCAGCAGCTGCGCGGCGCGGCCGGCGAAGCCGGCGTACCAGGTGTGCGAGTGCACGAGGTCGGCGCCGGCGGTGTCGGCCGCCATCGCCAGATCGACCCCGAGCGTCTGCAGCGCGGCGTTCGCCCCGGCGAGCTCGGCCGGCACCGGGTAGGCGCGCGTGCCGGGCTCGTCGCGCGCCGCGCCGAAGGCGTGCACCACGACCTCGACGTCGCGGCGGAGGGCGCGCACCAGCTCCGCGACGTGGACGCCGGCGCCGCCGTACACCTCCGGCGGATACTCCCTCGTCAGCAGGTCGATTCGCACGTCACGAGACTAGCCGCGGGGTTTATCGTGTGAGCATGACCAGGGCCAAGGTCTTCGGCATCGTCCTCGCCGGCGGCGAGGGCAAGCGTCTGATGCCGCTGACCGAGGACCGCGCGAAGCCGGCGGTGCCCTTCGGCGGCGACTACCGGCTCATCGACTTCGCCATCTCGAACCTCATCAACTCGGGGCTGCGCCAGATCGTCGTGCTCACGCAGTACAAGTCGCACAGCCTCGACCGGCACGTCTCCCAGGTGTGGCGCATGTCCAGCCTGCTCGGCACCTACGTCGCCTCCGTGCCGGCGCAGCAGCGGCGGGGCAAGCACTGGTTCATGGGCTCGGCGGACGCGATCTACCAGAGCCTCAACCTCATCAACGACGAGAAGCCGGACGTCATCGTCGTCGTCGGCGCCGATCACGTGTACCGGATGGACTTCTCGCAGATGATCGAGGCGCACCGGGAGACCGGCCTGCCCTGCACGGTCGCCGGCATCCGGCAGCCGATCGGGCTCGCCCCGCAGTTCGGGGTCATCGAGCAGGAGGCCGGCTCGGACCGCATCCGCCGCTTCCGCGAGAAGCCGCTGGACGCGGTCGGCCTGCCTGACTCCCCCGGCGAGGTGCTCGCGTCGATGGGCAACTACGTGTTCGACGCCGACGCGCTGGTGGAGGCGGTCATCCGCGACGCGGAGCGCGAGGACTCCAGCCACGACATGGGCGGCGACATCGTCCCGGACTTCGTCGCGCGGGGCGAGGCCGGCGTCTACGACTTCATCCGGAACGTCGTGCCGGGGTCCACCGACCGCGACCGCTACTACTGGCGGGACGTCGGGACGATCGAGTCGTACTTCGAGGCCCACCGGGACCTCATCGCGCCGCTGCCCGTCTTCAACCTGTACAACCGCGACTGGCCCATCCACAGCCAGCAGGTCAACCAGCCGCCGGCGAAGTTCATCCGCGACGCCGAGGGGCACGCCGGAGTGGTGACCGACTCGATCGTCTCGCTCGGGGTGGTCATCTCGGGGGCGACGGTCAGCCGCACCGTGCTCGGGCCGTCGGTCGTGGTCGAGTCGGGCGCGCTCGTCGAGGACGCGGTCGTCTTCGAGCGCACCTCGATCGGCGCGGGCGCCGTGGTGCGCCGCGCGATCATCGACAAGGACGTCCGGATCCTGCCAGGGGCACGGGTCGGCGTCGACCACGAGGCGGACCGGGCGCGCGGGTTCACGGTCACCGGCAGCGGCATCGTGGTGGTCGGCAAGGGCGAGGTCGTCGACTGACGTCCGTCCCGCGGGCCCGGAATGGGCAGAATGGTCGGGTGCCGCGCCTGCTCGTCGTCCTCGACGTCGACTCGACCCTCGTCGAGGACGAGGTCATCGAGCTCATCGCCGACCGTGCCGGAGTCCGGGCCGAGGTCGCGGCGGTGACCGAGCGGGCGATGCGCGGCGAGCTCGACTTCGCCGAGTCGCTGCACGCCAGGGTGGCGACCCTCGCCGGTCTCCCGGTCTCGGTGCTCGACGAGGTGCGCGCCGAGGTGCGCGTCACGGCCGGGGTGCCGGAGCTGATCGCCGGCGTGCATGCCGCCGGCGGCATGATCGCCGCGGTCTCCGGCGGCTTCCACGAGGTGCTCGACCCGCTCGCGACGGACCTCGGGCTCGACGCCTGGCGGGCGAACCGGCTCGCGACGGCCGACGGCCGGCTGACCGGGCTGGTCGACGGTCCGGTCGTGGACGCCGCGGCGAAGGCCGCGGCCCTCGACGAGTGGGCGGCCGCGGCCGGCCTGCCGCGCGCACGCACGGTCGCGATCGGCGACGGGGCGAACGACCTCGGCATGATGGCTCGGGCCGGGCTCTCGATCGCCTTCGACGCGAAGCCGCGGGTGCGCGCCGCCGCCGACCTCGCGCTCGACGTGCGCGACCTGTCCGCGGTGCTCGGCCTGCTCGGCCTGCGGGGCTGACGGCCGGGCCTAGTGGCCCATGCCGAGCCCGCCGTCGACCGGGATGACGGCGCCCGAGATGTACGCGGCGTCGTCGCCGGCGAGCCAGACCACGACCCTGGCGACCTCCTCCGCGGTCGCGAAGCGGCCGGCCGGGATCTGCGCGCGGTACTGCGCCTGCGTCTCCTCCGGCAGCGCGGCGGTCATGTCGGTCTCGATGAAGCCGGGCGCGACGACGTTCGCGGTGATGCCGCGCGAGCCGAGCTCGCGGGTCAGCGAGCGCGCGATGCCGATCAGGCCGGACTTCGACGCCGCGTAGTTGATCTGGCCCGCGGAGCCGAGCAGGCCGACGACGCTGGAGATGAGCACGACGCGTCCCCATCGCGCCTTGAGCATCCCCTTCGCGGCGCGCTTGACGACGCGGAACGCGCCGCTCAGATTGGTGTCGAGGACGGTCTCGAACTCCTCGTCGGACATCCGCAGCAGCAGCGTGTCCCTCGTCACGCCGGCGTTCGCGACGAGCACCTCGACCGGCCCCAGCCGCGACTCGACCTCGGCGAACGCCGCGTCGAGGCTCGCGCCGTCGGTCACGTCCGCGCGCACGGTGAGCGTGCCGGCCGGTCCCTCGCCGCTCCGCGCGGTGACGGCCACGCGATGGCCGGCCGCGACGAAGGCCTCCGCGATCGCCCGGCCGATGCCGCGGTTCCCGCCGGTGATCAGGACCACTCTGTCTGCCATGCGTCAACCCTAGGGTCCGCGTCGGGGAGACGGCGTACCCTGGGGGCATGGGCCGCCCGATCGCGATCACGGCGCTCCCGGTCTCGCCGTCGGCGGACCAGCGCCGCCGCTTCGTCATGTACACCGTGACGATGTCGATCCGCGTCGTCTGCGTGCTCGGCTGCCTGTTCGTCACCGGCTGGTGGCAGCTGCTCTGCCTCGTCGGCGCCGTCGTGCTCCCGTACATCGCCGTCGTGATCGCGAACGTCTCGCGCGTCTCGCCGCGCGAGGAGCCGGAGGCCCCCGGCCCGCTCGAGATCCCGCGTTCGTGGCTCGACTAGTCCTCGCCGGGCCGCGCCGCTGGCTCGGCTACGCGGCGCTCGTGATGGTCTTCGCCGTCGTCTGCGGCCTGCTGTCCTGGTGGCAGTTCGCGCGGAACGAGGAGGCGCACGAGCGCATCCGGCAGGTCGTCGA
The DNA here is from genome assembly GCA_001898855.1 of Micrococcales bacterium 73-13. GTDB lineage: Bacteria > Actinomycetota > Actinomycetes > Actinomycetales > Microbacteriaceae > 73-13. The sequence continues at coordinate 41,213 of MKVN01000039.1, read as the reverse complement.
CAACTGGGACGCGGCCCCCGTCCCGCTCGGGACGGTGCTCGCCTCGCCCGAGGCGCCGTTCGACGCCGCCGACACCTGGACTCCGGTCGAGGTCTCCGGCGAGTACGACACGGCGCAGCAGCTGCTGGTGCGCGCGCGGCCGCGCGACGGCCGCAACGGCTTCGAGGTGCTCGTGCCGCTGGTGCTGGCCGGCGGCCGCGGGGTGCTCGTCGTCGACCGCGGCTGGGTGCCGGCCGGCGAGACGCAGGCGGAGGTGCCCGACTACGTGCCGCCGGCTCCGGAGGGCCCGGTGACGGTGGTCGCGCGGCTCAAGGCCGGCGAGCCCGGCGTGCCGGGCCGCTCCGCGCCGCCGGGTCAGGTCGCGACCATCGAGCTGCCGCTGATCGCCGCGACGATCGGGCTGCCGGGGGTGCACACCGGCGCCTACGGCATGCTCGTCTCCGAGCAGCCCGCGGTGCCGACCCCGGCGCTCGCGACCCGACCGGAGCCGGACCCCGGGCCGCACCTGTCCTACGCGGTGCAGTGGATCCTGTTCGCGCTGTTCGCCGCCGCCGCGCTCCTCTGGGCGATCCTCAACGAGCGCCGGGCGCGTCGCGAGGGCCATGTGCCGCGGCCGAAGCGCCGCGACCGGGACGCCGCGGAGGAGGACGCCCTGCTCGACCGCGTCGAGTGACGGCCGCTCAGGCGAGCTCGACGAGCTCCTGGTAGTCGCGGCCCCACAGGTCCTCGACGCCGTCCGGCAGGATGAGCACCCGCTCCGGTCCGAGCGCCTCGACGGCCCCCGGATCGTGCGAGACGAGGACCACGGCGCCGGCGTACGAGGCCAGGGCGGAGAGGACCTCCTGGCGGCTGGCCGGGTCGAGGTTGTTCGTCGGCTCGTCCAGCAGCAGCACGTTCGCGCCGGAGACCACGATCATGGCGAGCGCGAGCCGGGTCTTCTCCCCGCCGGAGAGCACGCCGGCCGGCTTGTCGACGTCGTCGCCGGTGAACAGGAACTGGCCGAGGACGCTGCGCGCGTGCCCGGCGTTCAGGTCCGGCGAGGCGCTCAGCATGTTCTCCAGCACCGACCGCCTCACGTCGAGGGTCTCGTGCTCCTGGGCGTAGTAGCCGATGCGCAGGCCGTGCCCGTGGTCGACCGCGCCGGTGTCCGGGCGGTCCACCCCGGCGAGGATGCGCAGCAGCGTCGTCTTCCCCGCGCCGTTGAGGCCGAGCACGACGACCTTCGAGCCGCGGTCGATCGCGAGGTCGACGGCCGTGAAGATCTCCAGGGAGCCGTAGGACTTGGAGAGGTTGTGGCCGGTCAGCGGCGTCCTGCCGCACGGCGCCGGCTCCGGGAAGCGCAGCTTCGCGACCCGGTCGGCGACGCGCACCTCCTCGAGCCCCGCGAGCAGCCGCTCCGCCCTCGCCATCATCTGGTGGGCCGCCGCCGCCTTCGACGCCTTCGCGCCGAACCTCGCCGCCTGCAGCTGCAGCGCGGTCGCCTTCTTCTCGGCGTTCGCCCGCTCCTTGCGGCGGCGCTCCTCGTCCGCCTCGCGCTGGCGCAGGTAGTGCTTCCAGCCCATGTTGTACTGGTCGATGACCTGGCGGTTCGCGTCCAGGTAGAACACCTTGTTCACGGTCTGGCCGACCAGCTCGACGTCGTGCGAGATGACGATGAGCCCGCCCTGGTAGCCCTTCAGGAACTCCCGGAGCCAGACCACCGAGTCGGCGTCGAGGTGGTTCGTCGGCTCGTCGAGGATCATCGTGTCGGCCTCGGAGAACAGGATGCGCGCGAGCTCGATGCGCCGCCGCTGACCACCGGAAAGGGTTCGCAGCGGCTGGTCGAGGATCCGGTCGGGCAGCGCGAGGTTCGACGCGATGGTCGCCGCGACCGCCTCCGCGGCGTAGCCGCCGCGCGCCTCGAACTCGTCGGTGAGCCGGGAGAACCGCCGCATCGCGCGATCCGCGATCGCCGGGTCGGCGTCCCCCATCTCGGCGGTCGCGGCCTGGAGCTCGAGCGCGATGGCGCCGAGGCCGCGGGCGTCCAGGATCCGCGTCCTGGCGGTCTGCTCCGGGTCGCCGCTGCGAGGGTCCTGCGGCAGATAGCCGATCTCGCCGGTGCGCTGGATCGTCCCGGACGACGGACCGCCCTCTCCGGCGAGCGTCTTCGTCAGGGTCGTCTTGCCGGCGCCGTTGCGCCCGACCAGGCCGATCTTGTCCCCCCGGTCGACCCGGAAGGTGACGCCGGACATGAGGGTCCTCGCCCCGACCCGGATCTCGAGGTCGGTGACGGCGAGCACAGGAAGCCTCTCGGAACGTATCGGAATGGCACAACCGGATGCGGCGGGACCGGCCGACTAGTCTACCGGCATGACCACAACGGCCCTCGCGCCCCGCACCGTCATCATCGACCGCATCGTCCCCCGCTCGATCGCGACGGACGCGCTGCTGGTCGTGGCCGGAGCGGGGCTCACCGCGGCGCTCGCGCAGCTGGTCGTGCCGATGTGGCCGGTGCCGATCACCGGGCAGACCCTCGCCGCGCTGCTCGTCGGCGCCTCGCTCGGCTGGGCCCGGGGCGCGGCGGCGATCGCGCTGTACGCGGTGGTCGGCCTCCTCGGCGCCCCGATCTCGGCCCCGACCGCCGACGGCGGCCACCTGTCGGGCCTCGCCTGGCTCGGCGCGCCGAGCTTCGGCTACGTCATCGGCATGGTGCTCGCGGCCGCACTCGTCGGCTGGCTCGCCCGGCTGCGCTGGGACCGCACCATCTGGATGGCGCTGCTCGCCTTCCTCGCCGCGGAGGTCGTGATCTACGCGGTCGGGCTCCCCTGGCTCGCCGCGGTCACGCGGGGCACGCCGGAGCAGGTGCTCGCCTGGGGGCTCACGCCGTTCCTGGTCGGGGACGCGGTCAAGGCGCTGATCGCCGGGGCGCTGCTGCCGGCGGCCTGGTGGGGCGTGCGCCGCCTCGAGCGCGGCAGGGACCGCGGCTAGAGCGGGATAGACCGGGCTAGATCGAGAAGCCCAGCGCGCGCATCATGTCGCGGCCGTCCTCGGTGATGCGCTCGGGGCCCCACGGCGGCATCCACACCCAGTTGATGCGGAACGCGCCGACGACCCCGTCCAGGGCCTGCGCGGTGTCCTCCTCGATGACGTCGGTGAGCGGGCAGCCCGCCGAGGTCAGCGTCATGGAGATGATGAGCTCCTGCTCGTCGCCGAGCGACAGGTCGTAGATCAGGCCGAGGTCGACGATGTTGACCCCGAGCTCGGGGTCGACGACGTCCTTCAGCGCCTCCTCGACCTGGTCGAAGAGCTGCGGCTCGAGTGCGGTTGGCACGATCCCAGGCTACGCGTTCTCTTCGGCGGCCGCCGCCAGGAACCGGTCGTAGCCCTCCTCCTCGAGCCGGTCGGCGAGCTCCGGGCCGCCCTCCTCCGCGACGCGGCCGTCGACGAGCACGTGCACGAAGTCCGGGCGGATGTAGCGCAGGATCCGGGTGTAGTGCGTGATGAGGACGACGCCGAGGCCGGTCGCCTCCCTGGCCCGGTTGACGCCCTCCGAGACCACCTTGAGGGCGTCGACGTCGAGGCCGGAGTCGGTCTCGTCGAGGATCGCGAACCTCGGCTTCAGCAGCTCCAGCTGCAGGATCTCGTGGCGCTTCTTCTCGCCGCCGGAGAATCCCTCGTTGACGTTCCGCTCGGCGAAGGAGCGGTCCATCCGCAGGTGCTCCATGGCGCCGCGGACGTCCTTGATCCAGGCGCGGATCGGCGGCGCCTCGCCCGAGAGCGACGTCTTCGCGGTGCGCAGGAAGTCGGCGACCTTCACCCCGGGGATCTCCACCGGGTACTGCATCGCGAGGAACAGTCCCGCCCTGGCCCGCTCGTCGATGCTCATCGCGAGCACGTCCTGGCCGTCGAGCGTCACGCTGCCGCCGTCGACGGAGTACTTCGGGTGGCCGGCGAGGGCGTAGCCGAGCGTCGACTTGCCGGCGCCGTTCGGCCCCATGATGGCGTGCGTCTCGCCCTCGCGGACGACCAGGTCGAGGCCCTTCAGGATCTCCTTCGGCCCCTGGTCGGTCGCGACGCTGACGCGCAGGTCCTGGATCTCGAGCGTGGACATGTCAGTTCTCCTCAACGACGATCGTCTTCTCGGGGTCGACGAGGACGACGCCGTCGTCCCTGACCGTGACCTCGAACACCGGGACCGGCTCGTAGGCCGGGAGCGTCAGCGGGATCCCGCTGCGCAGGTCGAACAGCGATCCGTGCGCCCAGCACTCGATCGTGCCGTCCTCGACGAAGCCGTCCGAGAGCGACACCTCGCCGTGCGAGCAGCGGTCGCCGATCGCGTGCACCGTGCCGTCCGAGTCGCGCACCACCGCGATCGGGAAGCCGTCGAGCACGACCCGCTTGGCGGAGTTCGGGGCGAGCTCCCCGAGCGTCGCGACCTCCACGGCGCTCATCGGCCCAGCTCCCGCTCCACGGCCGCGGTGAGCCGCTCCTGCAGCGCCGCGTCGGGGATCTGCTGGATGACCTCCGCGAGGAAGCCGAGCACGACGAGGCGGCGGGCCTCGGCCTCGGGGATCCCTCGCGCGCGGAGGTAGAACAGCTGCTCGTCGTCGAACCGCCCGGTCGCCGAGGCGTGACCGGCGCCCTCGATCTCGCCGGTCTCGATCTCCAGGTTCGGGATCGAGTCGGCGCGCGCGCCCTCGGTGAGCACCAGGTTGCGGTTCTGCTCGTAGGTGTCGGTGCCGGTCGCGTCCGGGCCGATCAGGACGTCGCCGATCCACACGGTGCGGGCCGAGGCGCCCTGCAGCGCGCCCTTGTAGGTCACGTTGCCGCGGGTGTGCCGCCCGACGTGGTGCAGGAAGACCTGCGACTCGAAGTGCTGGCCGGCATCGGCGAAGGCGAGGCCGAGCAGCTGCGCCTGCGCCCCGTCGCCCTCCAGGCGGATGCTCGGGTTGACCCGGACCGCGGCCCCGCCGAGCGTGACGACGACGTGCTTGAGGGTCGCCCCGCGCTGCACGACGGCCTGGTGCGACGCCGAGTGCACGGCGCCGTCGTCCCAGAGCTGCAGGGTGACGAGCGTGAGCTCGGCGCCGGGGCGCACCAGGATCTCGACGTTCTCGGCGAGCGCGCCGGCGCCGGCGTGCTCGATGACCACGGTCGCCACGGCCTGCTCCGGCGCCTCGATCACGAGGTGCTCGGCGCGGACCGCGTCGCCGTCGGCGCGCACCTCGACGTCCAGCCGGCCGTCGGCGACGAGGCGCCGCGGGACGGCGCGCTGCAGGGCGATCGCGGAGACCAGGTCCTCGGGGCGGAAGTCGCCGTCGGCGACCGTCGCCCCGGTCACGCCGGAGGCGTCGAAGAGCGGGGCGAGCCGGTCGAGGTCGGAGTAGCGCCAGGCCGGATCGGTGCGGACGGGCGCGCCGAAGTCGGCGGGATCGTAGGACCAGGGGCGCTCGTCCCGGGTCTGTACGGGCGTGATCCAGCCTGCGGCGTCGCCGCCGTGCGAGTGCGGTTCCATGGGCTCAGCCCACCGAGCCTTCCATGTTCATCTCGATGAGCTTGTTCAGCTCCATCGCGTACTCCATCGGCAGCTCCCTGGCGATCGGCTCGATGAAGCCGCGCACGATCATCGCCATCGCCTCGTCCTCGGGCACGCCGCGGGACTGCAGGTAGAAGAGCTGCTCCTCGCTCACCCGGGAGACGGTCGCCTCGTGGCCGAGCTGCGCGTCGTCGACGCGGATGTCGATCGCCGGGTAGGTGTCGGAGCGGGAGATCGTGTCGACCAGCAGCGCGTCGCAGCGCACGGTGTTCGCCGCGTGGTGCGCGCCCGGCTCGACGCGGACCTCGCCGCGGTAGCCGGCCCGCCCGCCCCCGCGCGCGATCGACTTGCTGATGATCGAGCTCGTCGTGTTCGGGGCGAGGTGGATCATCTTCGCGCCGGCGTCCTGGTGCTGGCCCGGGCCGGCGAACGCGACCGACAGCGTCTCGCCCTTGGCGTGCTCGCCGACGAGGTAGACCGACGGGTACTTCATGGTGACCTTGGAGCCGATGTTCCCGTCGATCCACTCCATCGTCGCGCCCTCGTGGGCGACGGCCCGCTTGGTGACGAGGTTGTAGACGTTCGTCGACCAGTTCTGGATCGTCGTGTAGCGCACGCGGGCGTTCTTCTTCACGATGATCTCGACGACCGCGGAGTGCAGCGAGTCGGACTGGTAGATCGGCGCCGTGCAGCCCTCGATGTAGTGCACGTAGGAGCCCTCGTCGGCGATGATCAGCGTCCGCTCGAACTGGCCCATGTTCTCCGTGTTGATCCGGAAGTAGGCCTGCAGCGGGATCTCGACGTGCACGCCGGGCGGCACGTAGACGAAGGAGCCGCCCGACCAGACCGCCGTGTTCAGCGCCGCGAACTTGTTGTCGCCCGCCGGGATCACCGTGCCGAAGTACTCGTCGAAGAACTCGGGGTGCTCCTTGAGCGCGGTGTCGGTGTCCATGAAGACGACGCCCTGGCGCTCGAGCTCCTCGTTGATCTGGTGGTAGACGACCTCGGACTCGTACTGCGCGGCGACGCCGGCGACCAGGCGCTGGCGCTCCGCCTCGGGGATGCCGAGCCGCTCGTACGTGTTCTTGATGTCCTCCGGGAGCTCCTCCCAGCTGCCCGCCTGGCGCTCGGTGGAGCGCACGAAGTACTTGATGTTCTCGAAGTCGATGTCGCCGAGGTCAGCGCCCCAGGACGGCATGGGCTTGCGCTGGAAGAGCGCGAGGCCGCGCAGCCGGTGCTTCAGCATCGACTCCGGTTCGTCCTTCAGCGCGGAGATGTCGCGCACCACCGCCTCGGACAGGCCGCGTCGGGCGGAGGCCCCGGCGACGTCGGGGTCGTGCCAGCCGAACTCGTACTGGCCGAGACCCTCGATCTCGGGGCGGTCGATCAATTGCGCAGGGGCCGGTGCGATGGCCTCACTCATGGGGATGCTTCCTCTCACCGAAGCGAACTATCAGGTCCGTGTCGGCATTCCGGGACATCTAAAATGGTACCCGTGCGTTGGGTGAGGGTGACCGCCTGGGCGAACCTCGTCGGGAATCTCCTGATCATCGCCACCGGAGGAGCCGTCCGGCTGACCGCCTCCGGCCTCGGCTGCGACAACTGGCCGCTGTGCACCTCGACCTCTTTGGTGCCCGGCATCGACCAGGGCGTGCACGGGATCATCGAGTTCGGGAACCGGCTGATGTCCCCCGTGCTCGGCATCCTCGCGGTCGCGGCGCTGGTGGCGGTCTGGCGCTTCCGGCGGACCCGCAGGGACCTGTGGGCGCACGCCTGGATCATCCTGGCCGGCGTCGTCGTGCAGGGCGTCATCGGCGGCGTCGTCGTGCTGACGCGGCTCTCGGTGTCCACCGTCGGCGTCCACTACGTGATCTCGGCGGCGCTGGTCGGCGTCGCCGCCTCGTTCGTCGTCCGCGCCTACCGGGCGCCGGGGCCGAGGCAGCGCGCGGTGCCGCGGTGGGTCGTCGTCGTCACGCACGTCGCCTCGCTGCTGCTCGTGCTCGTGGTGCTCGGCGGGGTGCTGACCACGCAGAACGGACCGCACTCGGGCGACGACGAGGTGATCCGCGACTCGAGCGCGTGGGGCGCGCTGGTGCACGTGCACGCCTGGCTCGGCTATGCGCTCGCCGCGGCGCTGGTGGTGCTGCTGGTCGGCGGGCTGGCCGTGCGCGCCCGGCGCTACGCCCTGGCGGCCGGGCTGCTGATCCTGACCATCGCGGTGCAGATCGCGGTCGGCATCGCCCAGGCGAACCTCGGCATCCCGCCGCTGCTGGTCGGCATCCACATGGTGCTCGCCGGCGTCATGGTCGCGCTCGGGGTGCTGCTCGTCGACGCGACGAGGCGGCCCGCGACCGGTCCTCGCGATCCGGGCTAGGCGCGGGCTAGGCCAGCGGGAAGTAGAGCAGCGGGTCGACGCCGACGGCGATGAAGACGAGCGACAGGTACGAGATGGAGCCGTGGAACAGCCGCATCGGGCGGGTCTCGCCGCCGCGGATCGCCTTGCCGTACAGCCGGTGCGCCTCGACGACGAACCAGACGCCCGCGGCGCCCGCGACGACGGTGTAGACGATGCCCATCGGCGCGATCGGGATGAGCAGTAGCGAGCAGGCGACCGTCGCCCAGGCGTAGAGCACGGACTGCAGCGCGACGACGGTCTCGGAGCGCACCACGGCGAGCATCGGCACGCCGGCGGCGCGGTAGTCCTCCCGGTAGCGCATCGAGAGCGGCCAGTAGTGCGGCGGCGTCCACAGGAAGACCACGCCGAACAGGATGAGCGCCTCCCAGGACAGCGTGCCGGTCACCGCCGCCCAGCCGATCAGCACCGGCATGCAGCCGGCGATGCCGCCCCACACGATGTTCTGCGGCGTCCGCCGCTTGAGCCACATGGTGTACACCAGGACGTAGAACGCGATCGCCCCGGCGGCCAGCACCGCCGCGACCCAGTTGGTCGTGACCCAGAGGAAGGCGACCGACAGCGCGCCGGTGACCCAGGAGAAGACCAGCGCCTCGCGCGGGCTCAGCACCCCGGTCACCAGGGGCCGGGTCGCGGTCCGGGACATCACCCGGTCGATGTCGCGGTCGAACCACATGTTGAACGCGTTCGCGCTCCCGGCCGACAGCGTGCCGCCGACGAGCGTCGCGAGCACGAGCCAGAGGTTCGGGATGCCCCGCTCGGCGAGGATCATCACCGGCACCGTGGTGATCAGCAGCAGCTCGATGACCCGGGGCTTGGTGAGCTGGACGTACCCCTTCGCCTTCGCCCGGAAGCCCGGCCGCGTCGGCGACTCGGGGATCGTCTCCGTCACTGCCACGCGGACCAATTTACCCGCTCCCCGCGACGGCCCGGGCCGGGCCGGCGGTGCCCGCCCTAGGATTGGATGCCGTGACCGATCTCCGCTGGGACGACCTCGACCGGAAGGCGGTCGATACCGCCAGGATCCTCGCGGCGGACGCCGTCGAGAAGGTCGGCAACGGCCATCCGGGCACCGCGATGAGCCTCGCCCCCGCCGCCTATCTGCTCTACCAGCGGGTGCTGCGGCACGACCCGTCGGACCCGCGCTGGATCGGCCGGGACCGGTTCATCCTGAGCGCCGGGCACTCCAGCCTGACGCAGTACGTCCAGCTCTACCTCGGCGGCTTCGGCCTCGAGCTCGCCGACCTGGAGGCGCTGCGCACCTGGGGCTCGCTGACGCCCGGCCACCCGGAGTACGGTCACACCGCCGGCGTCGAGATCACCACCGGCCCGCTCGGCCAGGGCCTCGCCTCCGCGGTCGGCTTCGCCTACGCGCAGCGCTACGAGCGCGGCCTGCTCGACCCCGACGCGGCGCCGGGGACGAGCCCGTTCGACCACTTCACGTACGTCATCGCGAGCGACGGCGACCTGCAGGAGGGCGTCACCTCGGAGGCCTCCAGCCTCGCCGGTCACCAGCGGCTCGGCAGCCTCATCGCGATCTACGACTCGAACCAGATCTCCATCGAGGACGACACGGAGATCGCGTTCACCGAGTCGGTGCACGACCGCTACCTCGCCTACGGCTGGCACGTCCAGGTCGTCGACTGGAAGCGCACCGGCGAGTACGTCGAGGACGTCGCCGAGCTGTACGCGGCGATCGAGGCGGCGAAGGCGGAGGCCGACCGCCCCTCGCTCATCATCCTGCGCACGATCATCGGCTGGCCGAGCCCGCGGAAGCAGAACTCCGGCAAGATCCACGGCTCCGCGCTCGGCGCCGAGGAGCTCGCCGCGGTCAAGGCGGTGCTCGGCTTCGACCCGGAGCAGCACTTCGCGGTCGCGCCGGAGGTGATCGCGCGCACCCGGGAGCTGGTCGAGCGCGGCGCCGCGGCGCACGCGGCCTGGCAGGTCGGCTTCGACGCCTGGGCGCGGGCGAACCCCGAGCGCGCGGCGCTGCTCGCCCGGCTGGAGGCCGGGGAGCTGCCGGCCGGCGTCGCCGACGCGCTGCCGGTCTTCGACGGCGGCAGCGAGGTGTCCACCCGCGCCGCGAGCGGCAGGGTCATCAACGCGATCGCCGCCGTCATGCCCGAGCTGTGGGGCGGATCCGCCGACCTCGCCGAGTCGAACCTGACGACGATCGCCGGCGCCGCGAGCTTCGTGCCCGAGGACCGCTCGACGCACGAGTGGTCCGGGAACCCCTACGGCCGGGTGCTGCACTTCGGCATCCGCGAGCACGCGATGGCGGCGATCCTGAACGGCATCGTGCTGCACGGCCCGACGCGCGCCTTCGGCGGCACGTTCCTCATCTTCAGCGACTACATGCGGCCCGCGGTGCGGCTCGCGGCGCTGATGCGGGTGCCGTCGATCTTCGTCTGGACGCACGACTCGGTCGCCCTCGGCGAGGACGGGCCGACGCACCAGCCGATCGAGCAGCTCGCCTCGCTGCGGGCCATCCCGGGACTCGACGTGGTGCGCCCGGCCGACGCGAACGAGACCGCGGTGGTCTGGCACGAGATCCTGCGTCGCCGCCAGGGCCCGGCCGGCATCGCGCTGACCCGGCAGAACGTCCCCGTCCTCGACCGCTCGGCGCTCGCGCCGGCGTCCGAGGCGGTCCGCGGCGCCTACGTGCTCGCCGACACCGACGGCCAGCCGGACGCGATCGTCATCGCCACCGGCTCGGAGGTGCAGCTCGCGCTCGCCGCCCGCGAGGCGCTCGCGGCCGAGGGCGTCGCGGTGCGGGTCGTGAGCGCCCCCTGCCTCGAGTGGTTCGAGGAGCAGGACGCCGCCTACCGCGAGCGGGTGCTGCCCGCGGCGGTGACGGCGAGGGTCAGCGTCGAGGCGGGCCTCGCGCTGCCATGGCGCCGCTATGTCGGCGACCGCGGTCGCTCGGTCTCCATCGAGCACTTCGGGGCGTCGGCGGACTGGAAGACGCTGTTCCGCGAATTCGGCATCACCGCGGACGCGGTGGCGGACGCCGTGAGAGAGGTGACGGGATCATGACGAGTCGCACGCAGGAGCTCAGCGATCTGGGCGTGAGCATCTGGTTGGACGACCTCTCGCGGGAGCGGATCGTCGGCGGCGACCTGCAGCGGCTGATCGAGACGCGCAACGTCGTGGGCGTCACGACGAACCCCACGATCTTCGCCGGCGCGCTCAAGGACGGCGACGCCTACCGCGACCAGGTGGTCGAGCTCGCCGCGGCGGGCGCGGACGCCGCCGAGGCGGTGTTCCGGATCACGACCGACGACGTGCGCGCCGCCTGCGACGTGCTCCGCCCCGTCTACGACGCGACGGACGGCCGGGACGGCCGGGTCTCCATCGAGGTCTCCCCCGGCCTCGCCTTCGACTCCGATGGCACCGTCGCGGAGGCGAGGCGGCTGTGGGCGGCCGTCGACCGGCCGAACGCCATGATCAAGATCCCGGCGACGCAGGCGGGCCTGCCGGCGATCACCGCGGCGATCGGCGCCGGCATCAGCGTCAACGTCACGCTCATCTTCGGGATCGACCGCTACCGGGAGGTCGTCGACGCGTACCTCGCCGGGCTCGAGCAGGCGCAGGCGGCGGGCATCGACCTCTCCGCCATCCGCAGCGTCGCCTCCTTCTTCGTCTCCCGCGTCGACACCGAGGTCGACCGGCGTCTCGCGCGGATCGGGGGCTCCGGCGCCGCGCAGCTGAAGTCGCGCGCCGGCGTCGCGAACGCGCGGCTTGCGCACGAGGCCTTCCGGCAGCTGTTCCGGCGCGAGCGCGCCAGAGCGCTGCTCGCCGCCGGGGCGCACGTGCAGCGCCCGCTGTGGGCCTCCACGGGCGTCAAGGACCCGTCGCTGCCGGACACGCTCTACGTCACCGAGCTCGCGGTCGCCGACACGGTCAACACCATGCCGGAGAAGACCCTGGAGGCGACCTACGACCACGCCGAGCTGCACGGGGACGCGGTCAGCCGTTCCTATGCCGCCGCGCACGTCGTGATCGACGGGCTCGCCGTGATGGGGATCTCGATCGACGACGTCACGGCCCAGTTGGAGCGGGAGGGCGTCGAGAAGTTCGTCGTCTCCTGGGACGAGCTGCTCGACACCGTCGGCGCGGCGCTCGCCGCGGCCGCGCCGGAGGGGCGCTCGCGATGACCGTCTCGATCGCCGCGAGCGGGGCGGCGAAGGAGGCGATCGACCGGGTCGTGCCCGAGCTGGTCCGCGGCCTGGTCGCGAGCTCGATCGCCGCGCAGGACCCGGCCCTGTGGGGGGCGGATGCCGAGTCCGAGGCCGCGATCCGGCTCGGCTGGACGGAGGCGCCGGCGATCTCCCGGTCGCTGCTGCCCGAGATCGCGGCGCTGCGGGCGTCCTTCCTCGCCCAGGGCGTCGACCGCTTCGTGCTCTGCGGCATGGGCGGCTCCTCGCTCGCGCCGGAGGTAATCGCCGCGACCTACGGGGTGCCGCTGACGATCCTCGACTCGACCGATCCGGCCCAGGTCGCGGACGCGATCGCCGAGCTCGGCCGGACGGCCGTCGTGGTCTCCTCGAAGTCGGGCTCGACGCTGGAGACGGACAGCCAGAAGCGCGCCTTCGAGGCGGCGTTCGAGGCGGCCGGGATCGACCCGGCCGGCCGCGTCGTCGTCGTCACCGACCCGGGCTCGCCGCTGGACGCCGCGGCGCGCGAGGCCGGCTACCGCGTCTTCAACGCCGACCCGGACGTCGGGGGGCGCTATTCCGCGCTCACCGCGTTCGGCCTCGTCCCCGCCGGCCTCGCCGGCGCCGACATCGCCGAGCTTCTCGACGAGGCGGAGGCGATCCAGCTCGAGCTCGCCGTCGACCTCCCCTCGAACCCGGGACTCGTGCTCGGCGCCGCGATCGCGGGCGCCGCGCCGCGCCGCGACAAGCTCGGCATCGTCTCGGACGGCACCCACATCGTCGGCTTCGGCGCCTGGGTCGAGCAGCTCATCGCGGAGTCCACCGGGAAGCTCGGCACCGGGATCCTGCCGGTCGTGCTCGAGACCGACGCCCCGGAGCTCGCGCTCGACCTGCCCGACCTGCAGGTGGTGCGCCTGGTCGGCGCGTTCGCCGACACCCGCGTCGTCGCGCCCGGCGAGATCGAGATCGCCGGGACGCTCGGCGCGCAGTTCATGGTCTGGGAGGTCGCGACCGCCGTCGCCGGCCGGCTGCTCGGCATCAACCCGTTCGACCAGCCCGACGTCGAGTCGGCGAAGGTCGCGGCGCGCGCGCTCATCGACGAGCTCGCCCCGCCGCCGCCCGGCGTCCCGCTCGCCGAGGCCGCCGGGCCGCTCGCCGAGCTGCTCGCCCGGGTCCCCGCCGACGGCTACCTCGCGGTCCAGGCCTACCTCGACCGCGTCGACCATCCGGAGCTGGAGCGGATCCGCGCGGTGCTCGCCGCCCGCATCGGACGCCCGGTGACCTTCGGCTGGGGGCCGCGCTTCCTGCACTCGACCGGCCAGTACCACAAGGGCGGCCCCGCGATCGGCGCCTACCTCCAGCTCGTCGGCGCCGAGGCGGTCGACGTGCCGATCCCCGGTCGGCCGTTCACCTTCGGGCAGGTCATCCGGGCGCAGGCCGCCGGCGACGCCCGCGTCCTCGCCGAGCACGGCCGTCCGGTGCTCACGATCGAGGTGCCCGCCTCCGACCCCGCTGCGGTCATCCCGCTGGCGGCCGGATGAGCCCGACGCCGATCGGGCCCGGGCAGAACCCGCTGCGGGTCGACACGGACCGGCGGCTGAACCGGATCGCCGGTCCGAGCGGGCTGGTCATCTTCGGCGTCACCGGCGACCTGAGCCGGAAGAAGCTGATGCCGGCCGTCTACGACCTCGCCAACCGCGGCCTGCTGCCGCCCGGCTTCGCGCTGGTCGGCTTCGCCCGGCGCGACTGGGCCGACGAGGACTTCGCCCGGGTGGTGCACGACGCGGTGCGCGAGCACGCCCGCACCGCCTTCGACGAGGACGTCTGGCGCAACCTCGCCAAGGGCATCCGCTTCGTCGCCGGCGACTTCGACGACAAGGCCGCCTTCGCCCAGCTGCGGGAGACGATCGAGTCGCTCGACCGGGAGCGCGGCACCATGGGCAACCACGTGTTCTACCTCTCGATCCCGCCGAAGTCCTTCCCCATCGTCACCGAGCAGCTGCGCGACTCCGGGCTGGCGTCGCCGGTCGAGGGCCAGTGGCGGCGGGTCGTCATCGAGAAGCCGTTCGGCCACGACCTGCGCTCTGCACGGGAGCTGAACGACGTCGTCTCCAGCGTGTTCCCGCCGGACTCGGTGTTCCGGATCGACCACTATCTCGGCAAGGAGACGGTCCAGAACATCCTCGCGCTGCGCTTCGCGAACATGCTCTACGAGCCGATCTGGAACGCGAACTACGTCGACCACGTGCAGATCACGATGGCCGAGGACGTCGGCGTCGGCGGCCGCGCCGGCTACTACGACGGCGTCGGCGCCGCCCGCGACGTCATCCAGAACCACCTGCTCCAGCTGCTCGCGCTCACCGCCATGGAGGAGCCGGTGTCCTTCGCGGCGAGCGACCTGCGCGCCGAGAAGGAGAAGGTGCTCTCCGCGGTGCGGCTGCCGACCGACCTCGCGCGGTACACCGCGCGCGGCCAGTACTCGTCCGGCTGGCAGGGCGGCGAGCGGGTGGTCGGCTTCCTCGAGGAGCAGGGCATGGACCCGGCGTCGACCACGGAGACCTACGCCGCGCTCCGGCTCGACATCGACACCCGGCGCTGGGCCGGCGTGCCGTTCTACCTGCGCACCGGCAAGCGGCTCGGCCGCCGCGTCACCGAGATCGCGGTCGTGTTCAAGCGCGCGCCGCAGTACCTGTTCGCCGCATCCCAGACCAGCTGGCTCGGCCAGAACGCGCTGGTCATCCGGGTGCAGCCGGACGAGGGCGTCACGATCCGCTTCGGCTCGAAGGTGCCGGGCGCCGGCATGCAGGTGCGCGACGTGACGATGGACTTCGGCTACGGGCACGCGTTCACGGAGCAGAGCCCGGAGGCCTACGAGCGGCTCATCCTCGACGTGCTGCTCGGCGACCCGCCGCTCTTCCCGCGGCACGAGGAGGTCGAGCTGTCCTGGCGGATCCTCGACCCGGTCGAGGAGTTCTGGGCGAGCGGCGGCAGCCCCGAGCAGTACCGCCCGGGCACCTGGGGCCCGGCGTCGGCGGCCCGGCTGATGGCCGCGGACGGCCGGAGCTGGAGGCTGCCCTGATGATCGTCGACCTGCCGAACACCACCGTCTCCGCCATCTCGAAGACGCTGGTGCGCCTGCGCGACGAGGGCGGCGCGGTCGCGCTCGGCCGCGTGCTCACCCTGATCATCTCCACCGACCCCGTCGCCGAGGAGGCGGCGATCGACGCGGCGAACGCCGCGTCGCGCGAGCATCCGATGCGCGTCATCGTGCTCTCCCGGGTGCCGGGTGCCGAGTCCGCGCAGTCCCGGATCGACGCCCAGATCCGCATCGGCGGCGACGCCGGGGCGAGCGAGGTGATCCTGGTGCGCGGCCGGGGCGAGGCGGCGGCCGAAGAGGAGTCGATCGTGACCGGGCTGCTGCTGCCCGACGCGCCGGTCGTCGTGTGGTGGTCCGACGACGCGCCGGAGGTGGTCGCCGAGTCGGCGCTCGGCCGGATCGCGCAGCGCCGCATCACCGACGCGGCGACCCGTCCGGACCCGGGCGACGCGCTCGCCGCGCTGTCCATGAACCACACCCCCGGCGACACCGACTTCGCCTGGACGCGGGTGACGCTCTGGCGCTCCCAGCTCGCCGCGGTGCTCGACCAGCCGCCGTACGAGCCGGTCGAGCAGGTCGAGGTGATCGGCGCGCTCGAGTCCCCGTCGCTGGCCCTGCTCGGCGCCTGGCTCGGGCTGCAGCTCGACGCCCCGGTGACGCTGTCGCGGCCCGCGGAGGAGGAGCGCGTCGAGGGCATCCACACGGTACGGCTGCACCGAGCCAGCGGCGCGATCGAGCTGTCCCGGATCTCCGGGCAGTCCATCAGGCTCGTCCAGCCCGGCCAGCCGGAGCACGAGATCACGATCCCGCGGCGCACGAACCGGGAGTGTCTCGCCGAGGAGCTCCGGCGGCTCGACCCCGACGAGGTGTACGAGGCGGTCATCACCCGGGCCCTCGGACTCCCGCGTACTGTGGAAGGGTGACGAACGCTCCGAAGGTCATCGTCCACGAGGATCGGGCGGCGCTGCAGGCCTTCCTGGCGGCGCGGTTCATCTACCGGATGGTCCAGGTGGTCGGCGAGTTCGACGAGGCGAACGTCGTGCTCACCGGGGGCACGGTCGGCATCGGCGTGCTCGAGACGATCAACGCCCTGCCGGAGCGGGACCTGGCGCCGTGGGGGCAGATCCACTTCTGGTGGGGCGACGAGCGCTGGCTGCCGAGGGACGACCCCGAGCGCAACGAGCTGCAGGCCAGGCGCGCGCTGCTCGACCACGTGCCGGTCGACGAGTCGCGGGTGCACGCCTTCGCCGCCTCCGACGACGGGATCGGGCTCGACGAGGCCGCGGAGCGCTACCAGGCGGAGCTCGCGGCGGCCGCCCCGCCGAACCTGCCGCTGCCGCCGTTCGACCTGGTCTACCTCGGCGTCGGCCCCGACGGCCACATCGCCTCGATCTTCCCCGGCATGCCCGCCGTCCGGGAGCGCGAGGCCGCGGTGCTGCCCGTCCGCCACTCGCCGAAGCCGCCGCCGGAGCGGCTCACGCTGACCATCCCGGTGATCAACTCGGCCGCGCGCGTCGCGGTGCTCGCCACCGGTGCGGAGAAGGCCTCGGCGGTCGGGCTCGCGCTCGCCGGGGCGAGCCCGGACGAGGTGCCGCTCGCCGCGATCCGCGCGCGCCGACGCACCGGGATCCACGTGGACCGGGCGGCCGCCGCGCAGGTGCCGCCGCGGCTCATCGACCCCGGCGAGTTCTGGACCTCCGCCGACAACTAGCCGGGCGGCTCAGGCCTGGCCGCGACGGGCGCGCAGCTGCTGCAGCGCCTCCTCGAGGAGCTGCTCCGCCTCCGCGTCGGTGCGGCGCTCCTTGACGTAGGCGAGGTGGGTCTTGTAGGGCTCCTGCTTGCTCAGCGGCGGCGGGTTCTCCCGGTCGCGGCCGGCCGGCAGCCCCGAGGCCGGCGAGTCGATGATCTCCGGGATCTCCTCGTCCGGGAGGCCGGCGGCGAAGTAGCGCACCGTCTCGTTCCCCAGGCCGTCCCAGTAGGACACGGCGACGCGGTCCGCGGTGATCCCGCGGTCCTGCTCGCCCATCGGCCCCGCGCCCACGCGCGAGCCGCGGATCGCACTCCCCCCAGCGGCCACAGCAGTCCCCTCGTGTCAGTCGGCCGGCTCAGGCGCCGGCCACCGCGTACTTCGTGATGATGCCGAGCACGACGATGCAGGTGATCCAGACCAGGGCGAGCACGACGGTGATGCGGTTCAGGTTCCGCTCGGCGACCCCCGAGGCGCCGAGGCTGGAGGTCACGCCGCCGCCGAACATGTCGGAGAGACCGCCGCCGCGTCCCTTGTGCAGGAGGATGAGCAGCGTCAGCAGCAGGCTGGTGAGGCCCAGGATGATCTGGAGCACGATCTGCAGAACTGGCACGGATCCCTCTCTCGCCGTCTGGAACGGCCCTGACAGTCTACGCGAACGCCCGTCCCGTACGCGTCAGGCGCCGCGCCGCTACACCCCGACGTGCTTCTGGAACCTCGCGATGGCCGCGAACTCGACCGGGTCCAGGCTCGCGCCGCCGACCAGGGCGCCGTCGATGTCCGCCTCGCGGAGGAAGCCGGCGATGTTGCCGGACTTGACCGAGCCGCCGTAGAGGATCCGCGTCGCGTCGGCGGCCTCGTCGCCGAGCATCTCGCGGATCGCGATGCGCAGCGCCGCGCACACGGCCTGCGCCTGCTCGCTCGTCGCGGCCTGCCCGGAGCCGATCGCCCAGACCGGCTCGTAGGCGACGACGAGCTCCGGCGCCGCACCGGAGGAGCCCGCGGACAGCGTCTCGAGCACCGCGCGCAGCTGTGCGACCGGCACCGCGGCGGCGCCGTGCGCCTCGAGGTCCTCCGCCGTCTCGCCGACGCAGAGCACCGGCACCAGGCCGTGGCGCAGCGCCGCGGCGACCTTCGCGGCGCAGACCGCGTCGCTCTCGCCGTGGTACTGCCGCCGCTCGGAGTGGCCGACCAGGACGTAGCGGCACTCCAGGGCCTTCAGGAAGGCGCCGGACACCTCGCCGGTGTACGCGCCGGCGTCGTGCTCGGAGAGGTCCTGGGCCCCGAAGCGGAGCTCGAGCCGGTCCCCCGCGATCAGGGTCTGCACCGACCGCAGGTCGGTGAACGGCGGGAACACCGCGACCTCCGCGCCGTCGGCTTTGTAGGAGTGCCGCGCGTCCTGCAGCGTCCAGGCCAGCTTCTGCACGACCGCGATCGCCTGCAGGTGGTCCAGGTGCATCTTCCAGTTGCCCGCGATGAGCGGGATCCGATCCGCCATGTCCGCTCCCTACTCCCAGCCCAGGGCCACGAGGCCGGGCAGCCGCTTGCCCTCGAGGAACTCGAGGCTCGCCCCGCCGCCGGTCGACACGTGGCCGAAGTCGGCGTCCTCGAAGCCGAGGGCGCGCACCGCTGCGGCCGAGTCGCCGCCGCCGACCACGCCGAAGCCGTCGGTCTCGCTGAGCGCCCGCGCGACGGCGGCGGTGCCGAAGGCGAAGTCGGGGAACTCGAAGACCCCCATCGGCCCGTTCCAGAACACGGTGCGCGATCCGCGCACGATCGAGGCGAAGCGCTCGGCGGCCTTCGGGCCGATGTCGAGGCCGATGCCGGAGACGCCGAAGCGCGAGCCCTCGATCGCGTCGGCGGCGACCACCTCGTGCCTCGCGTCGGCGGCGAACCGCTCCGCGACGACGATGTCCTCCGGCAGCACGATCTCCACGCCGAGCTCCTTCGCCCGCTCGAGATAGCCGAGCACGGCCGGGATCTGGTCCGCCTCCAGCAGGCTCGCGCCGACCGGGTGGCCGAGGGCGGCGATGAACGTGAACACCATGCCGCCGCCCACGAGCAGGGTGTCGACCCGCGGCAGCAGCGAGTCGATCACCGCGAGCTTGTCGGAGACCTTGGAGCCGCCGAGCACGACCGCGTAGGGCCGCTCCGGGGCCGTGGTGAGCCGCTCCAGCACCGAGAGCTCCCGCTCGACGAGCCCGCCCGCGGCGCTCGGCAGCAGCGCCTCGAGGTCGGTCACGCTCGCCTGCGCCCGGTGCACCACGCCGAAGCCGTCGGAGACGACCGCGTCGCCGAGGCGGGCGAGCAGCGCGGCGAACGCGCGGCGCTCGGCCTCGTCCTTCGAGGTCTCCCCCGGGTTGAAGCGCAGGTTCTCGAGCAGCAGCACCTCGCCCGGCCGCAGCGCGGCGGCGGCGGTCGTCGCCGCTTCGCCGACCGTGTCGGCCGCGAAGGCGACCGGTCGGCCGAGCAGCTCGGCGAGCCGCGTCGCGACCGGTGCGAGGCTGTACCTCGGATCCGGGGCGCCGTCCGGACGTCCCAGGTGCGAGATCAGGATCACCGCGGCGCCGAGGCCGAGCAGCTCCTCGACGGTCGGCACCGAGGCGCGGATGCGGCCGTCGTCGGAGATGACCCCGTCCTGCAGCGGGACGTTGAGGTCCGCGCGCACGATGACGCGCTTCCCCGCGAGGCTCCCGAGCGAGTCGATCGTGCGGAGCGCCACCGGGCTACAGCCGTTCGGCGACGTACTCGGTGAGGTCGACCAGCCGGTTCGAGTAGCCCCACTCGTTGTCGTACCACGAGGAGAGCTTGACCGTCCTGCCGATCACCTTGGTCAGGCCCGCGTCGAAGATCGACGAGTGCGGGTCGGTGACGATGTCGCTGGAGACGATCTCGTCCTCGGTGTACTTGAGGATGCCCTTGAGCGGTCCCTCCGAGGCGGCCCTGCGGTACGCGGCCTTCACCTCGTCGACGGTCACCTCGCGGGCGGCCTCGACCGTGAGGTCGGTGATCGAGCCGGTGGGGATCGGCACCCGCAGCGCGAAGCCGTCGAGCTTGCCCTTCAGCTCCGGCAGCACGAGGCCGATCGCCTTCGCGGCGCCGGTCGAGGTGGGGACGATGTTGATCGCCGCCGCGCGCGCGCGGCGCAGGTCGCTGTGCGGGCCGTCCTGGAGGTTCTGGTCGGCGGTGTAGGCGTGCACCGTCGTCATCAGGCCGTTCACGATCCCGAACTCGTCGTTGAACACCTTCGCGAGCGGGGCGAGGCAGTTCGTCGTGCACGAGGCGTTGGAGATGACGTTGTCCTTCGCCGGGTCGTACAGGTGCTCGTTGACGCCCATCACGAAGGTCGCGTCCTCGTCGGTCGCCGGGGCGGAGATGATGACCTTCCGCGCGCCGCCGTCGACGATGTGCTTGCGGGCGTCGGCGGCCTTGGTGAAGCGGCCGGTCGACTCGATGACGATGTCCACCCCGTGGTCGCGCCAGGGCAGCGCCGCCGGGTCGCGCTCCTCGAAGACGCGGATCTGCTTGCCGTCGACCGTGATCGACTCCGCGTCGTAGGAGACCTCCGCGTCCAGCCGGCCCAGGATCGAGTCGTACTTCAGCAGGTGCGCGAGCGTCTTGTTGTCGGTGAGGTCGTTGACCGCGACGACGTCGAGATCGGCTCCCTGGGCGAGCAGCGCGCGGAAGTAGTTGCGGCCGATGCGGCCGAAGCCGTTGATGCCGACCTTGGTGGTCACAGAGCTCTCCTGTCGTCTCGGGCGGTCAGCGGGTCAGCGCGCGGCGGCGAGGCGGTCCTGCACGTCCGCCCAGTTGACGATGTTCCAGAACGCCTTGACGTAGTCCGCGCGCACGTTCTTGTAGTCGAGGTAGTACGCGTGCTCCCAGACGTCGAGCAGCAGCAGCGGCACGGTCCCGGCCGGGAACTGCGCCTCCTGGTTGAGGATCTGCTGCACGATGAGGTTGCCGCCGACGCGGTCGTAGAACAGCGCCGCCCAGCCGGAGCCCTGCACGCCGGTCGCCGCCGCGGTGAAGTGCGCGACGAACTTGTCGAACGAGCCGAACTGGTCGTCGAGCGCGCTGGCGAGCTCGCCGGTCGGCTTGTCGCCGCCGTCCGGGGAGAGGTTCTTCCAGAAGATCGAGTGGTTGACGTGGCCGCCGAGGTTGAAGGCGAGGTTCTTCGTCAGCAGGTTCACGCTCGCCAGGTCGCCCGCCTCGCGCGCGGCGGCGAGGCCGGCGAGCGCGGCGTTCGCCCCGGCGACATAGGCGGCGTGGTGCTTGTCGTGGTGCAGCTCCATGATCGTCGCGCTGATGTGCGGCTCCAGCGCCGCGTAGTCGTACGGCAGCTCGGGGAGGGTGTACTCGGCCATGATGCTCCTTCGCTCTTGCTTCGGTCTCAGTCTAGTTGCGCCAGCTCGGGCGGGAGGCTGGCCTCCGTGCCGGGCACCCCGAGCTCGCCCGCCCGCTTGTCCGCCATCGCGAGCAGGCGGCGGATCCGCCCGGCCACGGCGTCCTTGGTCATCGGCGGGTCGGCGTAGTGCCCCAGCTCGTCGAGGCTCGCCTCGCGATGGTCGAGCCGCAGCCGGCCCGCGTACTCGAGGTGGTCCGGGACCTCGCCCTGCAGGATCTCGAGCGCGCGCTCGACCCTGGCGCAGGCGGCGACGGCCGCCTGCGCGCTGCGGCGCAGGTTCGCGTCGTCGAAGTTGACGAGCCGGTTCGCGGTCGCGCGGACCTCCTTCGCGCTGCGCTGCGCCTCCCAGTCCGCGAGCGTGCTGACCGCGCCCATCCGCTCGAGCAGCCGGGCGATCGCGTCCCCCTCGCGCACCACCACGCGCGGCAGGCCGCGGACCTCGCGGCTCTTGGTCTGCACGCCGATCCGGCCGGCGGCGCCGACCAGCGCCATCGCCGACTCGGACGTCGGGCAGGCGATCTCCAGCGCGGCGCTGCGGCCCGGCTCGGTGAGCGTGCCGGCGGCGAGGAACGCGCCGCGCCAGACGGCGGCGAGCTCCTGCGGGTTGCCGGTGGTCAGCCGGTTCGGCAGGCCGCGCACCGGCCGCCGCCGCTGGTCGAGCAGCCCGGTCTGGCGGGCGAGGGTCTCGCCCTCCTCGACCACCCGGACCAGCTGGTGCTCCGGCCGTCCGGCGCCCCCGGCCGGGCTCGTGCCGCGCTGCGCGCGCACGCCGAACAGCGTCTGGATCTCCGCGGCGATCCGGTCGGCGAGCGGCGCCGAGTCGACCTCGACCTCGACCGCGATCCGCCCGGAGATGAGGTGCAGGCCGCCGGCGAAGCGCAGCAGCGTCGCGAGCTCGGCGGCGCGCAGCGCGGTCGCGCCCCGGGGAAGGGCGAGCAGCTCGGCCTTCAGGCGATCGGTCAGCGACACGTCATTCCCTTCCGAGGTCTCTGTGGCGTACCGAGACCGTCACGCCCTGCATCCCGGTCAGCCGGTCCGCGAGCTCCTCGGCCATCGCGACGGAGCGGTGCTTGCCGCCCGTGCACCCCACGGCCACGGTCACGTGGCGCTTGTTCTCCCGACGATATCCCTCGACCGCGACCGACAGCGCGGCGGTGAACGCGGCGAGGAAGTCCTGCGCGCCCGGCTGGCCGAGCACGTGGGCGCGCACCGCGGGGTCTCGCCCGTCGAGCGGGGCGAGGTCCGGCTCCCAGAACGGGTTCGGCAGGAAGCGCATGTCGGCGACCACGTCGGCGTCCGCCGGCAGGCCGTACTTGAAGCCGAAGCTCTGGACGGTGATCGCGACGCGGGGGGCGTCCGGCGAGGCGAAGCGGTCGCCGATCGCTGTCGTGAGCTGGTGCACGTTCAGCCGCGAGGTGTCGAGCACGATGTCGCTGTCGCCGCGCAGATCAGCGAGCTGCGCCCGCTCGGCGCGGATCCCCTCCAGCAGCGTCCCGCCCGCCTGCAGCGGGTGCGGGCGGCGCACCTGCTCGAAGCGCCGCACAAGGGCGTCGTCGTCGGCGTCGAGGAACAGCACGCGCACCTGGATGCTGCTGCCGCGCAGCGCCTCGATCGCGTCCCTGAGGTCGGCGAACAGCCGTCCGCCGCGGATGTCGACGACGGCGGCGAGCCGCGGGAAGGCCGTCCCCGCCTGGGCGCCGAGCTCGACGAGCGGCTTGATCATCGACGGCGGCAGGTTGTCCACCACGTACCAGCCGAGGTCCTCCAGCGCGTCGGCCGCCGTCGACCGGCCCGCCCCGGACATGCCGGTGACGATGAGCAGCTCCTCGCCTGGCGTGTCGGTCGTCATCGGACGTCCAGCGTACCGGGATGCAGTGCCGCCGTGATCGCCTGCGCCGTGGCCTCCCCGATGCCGCGGACGGCCGCGAGCTGCTCGGTGCTGGCCGCCTTGACCGCCGTCGCCGAGCCGAAGTGCCGGATCAGCTCCTTGACCCGCGCGGGCCCCACGCCGGGCACCTCGCCGAGCACCGAGCGCAGGTCGCGGCGGCGCTGCGCGCGCTGGTACCCGATCGCGAAGCGGTGCGCCTCGTCGCGCAGCCGCTGGACCAGGAAGAGCGCGTCGGAGTTCCGCGGCAGGATCACCGGGAAGCCGGCGCCCGGCAGCCAGAGCTCTTCGAGCCGCTTCGCGATCCCGGCCATGGCGATGCCGGCGGCGGCCGGCCCGGCCTCGGCGAGCGCGCGCTCGGCTGCGGCCACCTGCGGCTGCCCGCCGTCGATGAGCAGCAGCTGGGGGCGGTAGGCGAAGCGCTTCCTGCCCTCCGCCGCCGGCGGCTCCTCGGCGAGGCGTGCCAGCCGGCGGGACAGCACTTGGTGGATCGCGTCGGTGTCGTCGGCGGCGTGCTCGATCGAGAACTTCCGGTACTGGTCCTTGCGCGGCAGGCCGTCCTCGAAGACGACCATGGAGGCGACGACGTTCGTCCCGCCGAGGTGCGAGACGTCGAAGCACTCGATCCGCAGCGGCGCCTCGGCGAGCCCGAGCGCGTCCTGCAGGTCGGCGAGCGCGTTGCTGCGCGCCGTGAAGTCGCCCGAGCGCCGCAGCTTGTAGAGCAGCAGCGCCTCGGCCGCGTTCTCCGCCGCGGTCTTCGCGAGCGCGGCCTTCTCGCCGCGTTTCGGCACGGCGAGCTCGACCCGGCCGCGCTGGCCGGCCTCCTCGCGCCGCGCCGCCAGCCACTGCTCGATCGGCGCCCGGTCCGCCGGCAGCGCCGGCACGTGCACCAGCCGCGGGGGCGGGGCGTCGCCGTAGGCGGTCTCCAGCACGGACTCGACGAGCTCCGGGAGCGGCACGTCGAGCTCCTTGTCGACCGTCCAGGCGCGCACGCCGCGGATCCGCCCGCCGCGCACCGTGAACTGCTGCACCGCCGCCGAGAGCTCGTCGTCGGCGATCCCGAAGAAGTCCGCGTCGAGGTCGTCGGCGAGCACCACGGCGTTGCGCTCGAGCGCCCACTGCATGGCCTGCAGCTGGTCGCGGTAGCGCGCGGCGCGCTCGTACTGCTGCGCCTCGGCCGCCTCGTTCATCCGCCGCCGGATGTCCCGGACGAAGCGCTGGTCCCCGCCGTCCAGGAAGGACGCCAGGTCGAGCGCGATCGCCTTGTGCTCGGCGGGGGTCACCCGGCCGACGCAGGGCGCCGCGCACTTGCCGATGTCGCCGAGCAGGCACGGCCGCCCCGAGCGCCTCGCGCGCTGGTACACCCCGTCCGAGCAGGAGCGCATCGGGAACGCCTTGAGCAGCGTGTCGATGGTGTCCCGGATCGCCCAGGCCCGGGAGTACGGGCCGAAGTAGCGGGCGCCGCGGATGCCGCGGGCGCGGGTGACCATGACGCGCGGCACGTCGTCGCCGAGCGTGATCGCGACGTAGGGGTAGGACTTGTCGTCGCGGTACTGGACGTTGAACGGCGGATCGAACTCCTGGATCCAGGTCCATTCCAGCTGCAGCGCCTCGAAGTCGCTGTTCACCACCGTCCACTCGACGCTGCGCGCCGTCAGCACCATCCGCTTCGTGCGGTCGTGCAGCGTGGACAGCGGGGCGAAGTAGTTCGAGAGCCGGCTGCGCAGCGACTTCGCCTTGCCGACGTAGAGGATCCGACCGCGCTCGTCGCGGAAGCGGTACACGCCCGGCTTCGTCGGGATCTCCCCCGTCCGCGGTCGCCAGGGCAGGTCCTCCGCCATGTCAGCTGGCCTTGCGGCGAGGCCTGGTCCCGAATCGCGGCGCGGCGCGGCCGGCGGCCGGCGCGTCGAGCAGCTCGCGGAGGAACGCCCCGGTGTGGCTGCCGGGCACGCGCGCCACGTCCTCCGGAGTCCCGGTCGCGATCACGGCGCCGCCGCCGGCGCCGCCCTCGGGGCCGAGATCGACGATCCAGTCGGCGGCGGCGATCACGTCGAGGTTGTGCTCGATGACGATGACGGTGTTCCCCTTGTCGACGAGGCCGTCGAGCACCTCGAGCAGCCGGCGCACGTCCTCGAAGTGCAGGCCGGTGGTCGGCTCGTCGAGGACGTAGACGCTGCGCCCGGTGCTGCGCTTCTGCAGCTCGGTCGCGAGCTTGACGCGCTGCGCCTCGCCGCCGGAGAGCGTCGTCGCGGACTGGCCGAGCCGGACGTAGCCGAGGCCGACGTCGACGAGCGTCTTCAGGTAGCGGTGGATGCCGCTGATCGGCTCGAAGAACTCGGCCGCCTCCTCGATGGGCATGTCGAGCACCTCGGAGATGTTCCTGCCCTTGTAGCGGACGGCGAGCGTGTCGCGGTTGTACCGCGCTCCCCCGCACACCTCGCAGGCGACGTAGACGTCCGGGAGGAAGTTCATCTCGATCCGGATGGTGCCGTCGCCGGCGCAGTGCTCGCAGCGGCCGCCCTTGACGTTGAACGAGAAGCGGCCCTGCTGGTAGCCGCGCGCCTTCGCGTCCGGGGTGTCGGCGAACAGCGCGCGGATCTTGTCGAACACGCCGGTGTACGTCGCCGGGTTGGAGCGCGGCGTGCGGCCGATCGGGGCCTGGTCGACGTGCACCACCTTGTCGAGCTGCTCGACGCCGGTGACCCGGGTGTGCCGGCCCGGGATCTGGCGCGCGCCGTTCAGCTCGTTGGCGAGCACCGTGTACAGGATGTCGTTGACCAGGCTCGACTTGCCGGAGCCGGACACGCCGGTCACGGCGGTCATCACGCCGAGCGGGAAGGCGACGGTGACGTCGCGCAGGTTGTTCTCCCTGGCGCCCTCGACGGTCACCTGCCGCTGCGGATCGACGGGGCGTCGCGTGCGCGGCGCGTGCACGCGCCGCCGGCCGGCGAGGTAGTCGCCGGTGAGCGAGTCGGGGTTGGCCAGCAGCGCGTCGTAGCCGCCGGAGTGGACGACCTCGCCGCCGTGCTCGCCGGCGCGCGGGCCGATGTCCACGATCCAGTCGGCGGTGCGGATGGTGTCCTCGTCGTGCTCGACGACGATCAGCGTGTTCCCCAGGTCGCGGAGCTTGAGGAGGGTGTCGATGAGGCGCCGGTTGTCGCGCTGGTGCAGGCCGATCGAGGGCTCGTCGAGGACGTAGAGGACGCCGGTCAGCCCCGAGCCGATCTGGGTCGCGAGCCGGATGCGCTGCGCCTCGCCGCCGGAGAGCGTCGCGGCGGCGCGCGCGAGGTCGAGGTAGCTGAGGCCGACCTCGAGCAGGAACTCGAGGCGCAGTCGGATCTCGCGGAGCACCTGCGCGGCGATCCTCGCCTGCCGCTCGTCGAGCTCGACCGTCTGGACGAAGGCGTACGCGTCGGTCAGGCTCAGCGCGCAGACGTCCCAGATCGACCGGCCGTCGACCGTCACCGCGAGCACCTCGGGCTTCAGCCGCCGGCCGCCGCAGACCGCGCACGGCACTTCGCGGAGGTAGCCCTGGAGACGCTGGCGCTGCGAGTCGCTGTCGGCCTCGAGCCACTTGCGCTCGACGTACGGGATGACGCCCTCGTAGCCGGCGGTGTAGCTCATGGTGCGGCCGTAGCGGTTCTTCCACTTGACGACGACCTTGAAGTCCTTGCCGCGCAGCACGGTCTCGCGCACATCCTCCGGCAGCTCGCGCCAGGGCGTGCCGAGGTCGAAGCCGAGGTCCTCGGCGAGGCCGCCGAGCACCCGCTCGAAGTACTCGAAGAGCGATCTGCCGCCGGTGGCCGCCGACCACGGCAGCAGCACGCCCTCGGCGATGCTCAGGGAGGCGTCGCCGAGCATCAGCTCCTCGTCGACGGCCATCCGGCTGCCGAGCCCGGTGCACTCCGGGCAGGCGCCGAACGGCGCGTTGAAGGAGAACGTGCGCGGCTCGATCTCGGTGAGGGCGATCGGGTGCCCGTTCGGGCAGGACAGCTGCTCGGAGAACGTCCGCGTGCGCGCCTCGTCCTTCGCGTCGAGGTCGACGAAGTCGGCGGTCACCAGGCCGTCGGTCAGTCGCAGCGCGGTCTCCAGCGAGTCGGTCAGCCGGGTGAGCAGCTCGGGGCCCGCGACCAGCCGGTCGACGACGACCCCGATGTCGTGCTTGACCTGCTTCTTGAGCGTCGGCGGCTCGGCGAGCTGGACGAGCTCGCCGTCGACGATCGCCCGCGAGTAGCCCTGAGCGGAGAGCTCCTGGAACAGCTCGACGAACTCGCCCTTCTTCCTGCTCACCACCGGCGCGACGAGCTGGTACCTGGTGCCCTCCGGCAGCTCCATGAGCGCGTCGGCGATCTGCTGCACGGTCTGCCGCTGGATCCGCTCGCCGCAGACCGGGCAGTGCGGGACGCCGACGCGCGCCCACAGCAGCCGCAGGTAGTCGTAGATCTCGGTGATCGTGCCGACCGTCGAGCGGGGGTTCCGGTTCGTCGACTTCTGGTCGATGCTGACCGCCGGCGAGAGTCCCTCGATGAAGTCGACGTCGGGCCGGTCGACCTGGCCCAGGAACTGGCGGGCGTAGGCGCTCAGCGACTCGACGTAGCGGCGCTGCCCCTCGGCGAAGATGGTGTCGAAGGCGAGGCTCGACTTCCCGGAGCCGGACAGCCCGGTGAACACGACGAGCGCGTCGCGCGGGATCTCGAGGTCGATGTCCTTCAGATTGTGGACGCGTGCGCCGCGCACGCTGAGGCGATGCGAGCCCGGGACGGGCGTGATGGACGGCACCCTTCGAGTCTAGATACCTCCTCCGACATCGGCTCCGGCTCAGTCGCCCTGGGCCCGGTCGGAGACCTCCTGCCAGGCCGCCCAGGTCGCGATGCGGCCCTCGTAGTCGGCGGCGGCGATCCGGATCGGCGCGCGCCCAAGGAAGATGCGCAGCGGCGGCTCCTCGGCGTCGACCACCGCGAGGATCGCCTCGGCCGTCGCGGCGGGATCGCCGGGAGCCATCGGCGGCCGGGCGCGGCGCGCCTCGCGCAGCCAGTCGTACTCCGGCAGCGGGTCGGCGTGCACCGCGGACGGACCCGCCCAGTCGGTCCCGTAGGCGGCCGGCTCGACCAGGGTGACCGAGATGCCGAACGGCGCGACCTCGGCGGCGAGCGCCTGCGAGAAGGCCTCCAGGGCCCATTTCGAGGCGTTGTAGACGCCGAGGTTCGGGAAGGCGCTGATGCCGCCGATCGAGGAGACCTGGAGGATGCGGCCGCCGCCGTTCGCGCGGAGCACCGGGATCGCGGCCTGGGTGACCCACAGCGCGCCGAACACGTTCGTCTCGAACTGGTCGCGCGCCTGCTGCTCGGTGATCTCCTCGATCGTGCCGAACAGGCCGTAGCCGGCGTTGTTGACGACGACGTCGAGGCCGCCGAAGTGCTCGTTGGCGCTCCGGACCGCGGCGAAGTCGGCGTCCCGGTCGGTCACGTCGAGCCGGATCGGCAGCACCCGGTCCCCGTGCCGCTCGACGAGTGCGTCGAGGCTGCGCGGGTCGCGGGCGGTCGCCGCGACCCGGTCGCCGCGCTCGAGCGCCGCCTCGGCCCAGATCCGGCCGAAGCCCTTCGAGGTGCCGGTGATGAACCAGGTCTTCGTCGTCATGCTCCGAGCATGGCACGCGCCGTCAGCGCACGTGGCCGGCGGTCTCCATCGCCCGCAGGTCCTTCTTCAGCTCCTGGACCTCGTCCCGCAGTCGGGCGGCGAGCTCGAACTTGAGCTCCTCGGCGGCGGCGAGCATCTGCGCGGTGAGGTCGGCGATCGTCGTCTCCAGCTCGGCGGCGCCGGCGGCCGCGATGCCCTCCCGCGCGAGGATCGGCACGGGCTGCGGGCCGCGGCCCTTCCCCTTGCCCTGCGGCCGGTCGCCGAGCATCCGCGCGGTGTCCGCGCCCTCCCGCATCAGCACGTCCGTGATGTCGGCGATCCGCTTGCGCAGCGGCTGCGGGTCGATGCCGCGCTCGGCGTTATAGGCGACCTGCTTCTCGCGGCGGCGGTTCGTCTCGTCGATCGCCTGGTGCATCGAGGGCGTCACGGTGTCCGCGTACATGTGCACCTCGCCGCTGACGTTGCGCGCGGCGCGGCCGATGGTCTGGATGAGCGAGGTGCTCGAGCGCAGGAAGCCCTCCTTGTCCGCGTCGAGGATCGCCACGAGGCTCACCTCGGGCAGGTCGAGGCCCTCGCGCAGCAGGTTGATGCCGACCAGCACGTCGTAGACCCCGGCCCGCAGCTCGGTCAGCAGCTCCACCCGGCGCAGCGTGTCGACGTCCGAGTGCAGGTAGCGCACCCGGACGCCGTGCTCGCCGAGGTAGTCGGTCAGCTCCTCCGCCATCCGCTTGGTCAGCGTCGTCACGAGCACCCGCTCGTCGCGCTCGACGCGCAGCCGGATCTCCTCCAGCAGGTCGTCGATCTGGCCCTTCGAGGGCTTCACGACGACCCTCGGGTCGACCAGCCCGGTCGGCCGGATCACCTGCTCGACGACGCCGTCGGACAGGCCGAGCTCGTACGAGCCGGGCGTCGCCGAGAGGTATACCTTCTGGCCGACGCGCTGCAGGAATTCCTCGAACTTCAGCGGCCGGTTGTCGAGCGCCGACGGCAGCCGGAAGCCGTGCTCGACGAGGGTGCGCTTCCGGCTCGCGTCGCCCTCGTACATCGCGCCGATCTGCGGCACGGTGACGTGCGACTCGTCGATCACCACGAGGAAGTCCTCCGGGAAGTAGTCGAGCAGCGTGTGCGGCGGCTCCCCCGGCCGCCGGCCGTCGATGTGCCGCGAGTAGTTCTCGATCCCCGTGCAGAAGCCGAGCTGCTCGAGCATCTCGAGGTCGAAGGTGGTGCGCATCCGCAGCCGCTGCGCCTCCAGCAGCTTGCCCTGCCGCTCCAGCTCGCCGAGCCGGGCGTCCAGCTCCTCGCGGATCGAGCCCATCGCCCGCCGGATGGTCGTCGGGCTCGCGGCGTAGTGGGTGCCGGGGAAGATCGAGACGGCGTCCATCGGCGCGACGACCGCGCCGGTGACCGGGTGCAGCGTCGCGAGCGCCTCGATCTCGTCGCCGAACAGCTCGATCCGGATCGCGAGCTCCTCGTACATCGGGATGATCTCGATGGTGTCGCCCTTGACCCGGAACTTCCCGCGGGAGAAGTCGTAGTCGTTCCGGTCGTACTGCATCTCCAGCAGGCGCCGGATGAGCAGCTCGCGGTCGATCCGCTGCCCGACCTGCAGGGCGAGCATCGCCTCGAGGTAGTCCTCGGCCGCGCCGAGGCCGTAGATGCAGGACACCGTGCTCACCACGACGACGTCGCGCCGCGAGAGCAGCGAGTTCGTCGTCGAGTGGCGCAGCCGCTCCACCTCGGCGTTGATCGAGGAGTCCTTCTCGATGAAGGTGTCCGTCTGCGGGACGTAGGCCTCGGGCTGGTAGTAGTCGTAGTAGCTGACGAAGTACTCGACCGCGTTCTCCGGCAGCAGCTCGCGGAACTCGTTCGCGAGCTGGGCGGCGAGCGTCTTGTTGTGGCTGAGCACGAGCGTCGGGCGCTGCACCTGCTCGATGAGCCAGGCGGTCGTCGCCGACTTCCCGGTGCCCGTCGCGCCGAGCAGCACGACGTCGGTCTCTCCCGCGTTCACCCGTGCCGCGAGCTCGGCGATCGCGGCCGGCTGGTCGCCGCTCGGCGCGTACTCGCTGACCACCTGGAAGGGTCGTACGGCGCGGGTGGGTTCCATGCGTCCAGGCTACGCGCGACCCCCGACAGCGGCGTGGGCGACCGGGCGGAGGGGGTAGCGTCGATGCCGTGGCAGGCGAGCGCATCCGGGGCGAGCGCGCCGCCGCCGCGCTGCAGCTCGTCGGAGCGGCCTCGGCGCAGGCCGGCGGCGCCGTCGCGGCGACCGCGTTCCACTTCGCCGGCCCGGCCGCGGTGGTCGCGATCCGGCAGGGCGTCGCGGCGGTCGCGTTCCTGATCATCGCCCGCCCGCCGGTGCACCGGATGCGCTGGCCGCAGCTCTGGCCGCCGCTGCTGCTCGGCGCCTCGCTGGTGATCATGAACCTCTCGGTGTACATCGGGTTCGAGCGGATCGGCCTGGGCCTGACCGTGACGCTGGAGTTCCTCGGGCCGCTCGCGGTCGCCCTGATCGCCTCGCGCCGGCTGCTCGACGTCGTCCTGGCGCTCGCCGCGTTCGGCGGCGTGCTGCTGCTGACGGGCACGGTGCCGGGGATCGATCTGATCGGCGTCGGCTTCGCGCTCGTCGGCGCGCTCGGCTGGGCGGGCTACATCGTGTTCAACCAGATCTCCGGACGCCGGCTGCCAGGGGTGCAGGGCTCCGCGGTGGCCGTGACGACCGCGGCGCTGTGCACCCTCCCGTTCCTGGTGATCGCCCTGGCCGGGCTCGCGCCCGGCGACGCGCTCGGGCTGCTGCTCACCGGGTCGGTGGCCGCGATCCTGTCCACGCTGCTACCGAACGCGATCGACATCACCGTGCTGCGCCGGATGCGGCGGGAGCTGTTCGGCGTGCTGCAGAGCGCGCAGCCCGGCCTCGCCGCGCTCGCCGGATTCCTCGTGCTCGGGCAGGCGCTGTCCTGGTGGCAGCTCGCGGGCCTCGCGGTCATCAGCGCGGCCAACGCGATCGCGGTCGTCGCCGCCGGTCGGCCGCGGCCCGGGCGCCCGGAGGTCGACGTCGAGCTCCGCGAGCCGCCGACGGCGCCGGTCCCCGTCGTCGGCTCCGAGGACTGAGGTCCCGCCGGCCGGACTACCCGGCCGCCTCGTGCAGCGACGCCCACAGCGCGTCGACCTGCCGGATCGTCGCGTCCCGGGTCCCCGAGTTGTCGATCACCCGATCGGCGAGCGCGAGCCGCTGCGCGTCGCTCGCCTGCCGGGCGATCCGGTCGCGGGCCTCGCGCTCGGTCATGCCGCGGTCGGCGACCATCCGCCGGACGCGCTCCCGCTCGGGGGCGGTCACCACGACGATCTCGTCGAACTGCGGGGCGAGCCGGTCGGCGTTCTCCGCGAGCAGCGGCACGTCGTAGACGACGACGGCGTCCGGGTCCGCCGTCCCGGCGGCGGCGAAGGCGGCGCTCGCCAGCCGCTGCACCTCCGGGTGCACGATCGCGTTCAGCGCGGCGAGCCGGTCGGCGTCGCCGAACACGATCGCGCCGAGCGCGGCGCGATCGAGCGAGCCGTCCTCGCGGAGCACGCCTGGACCGAACTCGGCGGCCACTGCGGCCAGTCCGGGGCTGCCGGGGGCGACGGCCTCGCGGGCCAGCACGTCGGCGTCCACGACGACCGCGCCGAGCTCGCGCAGCCGGGCCGAGACGAGGCTCTTGCCGGAGGCGATGCCGCCGGTCAGGGCGATGAGGCGCACCGTCTCAGCGTAGCGAGGCGCCGCCCCGGGGTCCGGGGCGGCGCCTGCGAGCTCGCGCTCAGTTGCTGGAGAGCTGCTCCCGCAGCGCGGCGAGCGCCTCGTCATCGGCGAGGGTGCCGGTCGCGTCCGAGCTCGAGGAGTACGAGGTCGCGTCGCCGCCGGCCGAGGCCGGCGCCTGCGCGGCCGCGGCCACCTGCTTCTTGTGGGCCTCCCAGCGGGCCTGGGCGGCCGCGTAGTCGGCCTCCCACTTGGCGCGCTGCTCGTCGAAGCCTTCCTTCCACTCGCCGGTCTCGGCGTCGAAGCCCTCGGGGTACTTGTAGTTGCCCTGCTCGTCGTACTCGGTCGGCATGCCGTAGAGCGCCGGGTCGAACTCGGTGCCCTCGGGGTCGACGCCCTCGTTCGCCTGCTTGAGGCTCAGCGAGATGCGACGGCGCTCGAGGTCGATGTCGATGACCTTGACGAACACCTCCTCGCCGACCGAGACGACCTGCTCGGCGAGCTCGACGTGCTGGCCGGAGAGCTCGGAGATGTGGACGAGGCCCTCGATGCCGTCCGCGACGCGCACGAAGGCGCCGAACGGGACGAGCTTGGTGACCTTCCCCGGCGCGACCTGGCCGATCGCGTGCGTCCGGGCGAAGAGCTGCCAGGGGTCCTCCTGCGTCGCCTTGAGCGACAGCGAGACCCGCTCGCGGTCGAGCTCGACGGAGAGCACCTCGACGGTGACCTCCTGGCCGACCTCGACGACCTCGGAGGCGTGCTCGATGTGCTTCCAGGACAGCTCGGAGACGTGCACCAGGCCGTCGACCCCGCCGAGGTCGACGAACGCGCCGAAGTTGACGATCGACGAGATGACGCCCTTGCGGACCTGGCCCGGCTTGAGGTTCGCGAGGAACGTCGAGCGGGACTCGGACTGCGTCTGCTCGAGCAGCGCGCGGCGCGAGAGCACGACGTTGTTCCGGTTCTTGTCGAGCTCGAGGATCTTCGCCTCGATCTCCTGGTCGAGGTACGGCGTCAGGTCGCGGACCCGGCGCAGCTCGATGAGCGAGGCGGGGAGGAAGCCGCGCAGGCCGATGTCGACGATCAGGCCGCCCTTGACGACCTCGATGACCTTGCCGGTCACGACGCCGTCGGCCTCCTTGATCTTCTCGACGTCGCCCCAGGCGCGCTCGTACTGGGCGCGCTTCTTGGAGAGGATCAGACGACCCTCCTTGTCCTCCTTCTGGAGGACGAGCGCCTCGACGCTGTCGCCGACCTTGACGACCTCGGTCGGGTCGACGTCGTGCTTGATGGACAGCTCGCGGGAGGGGATGACGCCCTCGGTCTTGTAGCCGACGTCGAGGAGGACCTCGTCGCGGTCGATCTTGACGACGGTGCCCTCGATGAGGTCGCCGTCGTTGAAGAACTTGAGGGTCTGCTCGACTGCGGCGAGGAAGTCTTCAGCAGAGCCGATGTCGTTGATGGCGATCTGCTTGGGAGCCGCAGGAGTGATGATGGTCATGGAGATGATGTGCTTTCGATGGGCATGATCAGGCCCCGGGCATCCGAGCGTGGAGGTCGGCCGCCAGGGCGGAGCGGATGGATCCGTCGCGGAATGCGACGTTCCAGGATAGCGCCTCCCGCCGGATGCGGGGTAATCCGGGGCGCTCAGCCCGCCTTGAAGTGGAACGAGGAGACCACGTACTTCGCCTCGGGGAACACGGTGGCGAGATCGACGAGCGCCGTCCCGTCGTTGCTCGGGGTGTTCGCCGCGATGACGTCGACCTCCGTGTCGCTGCTCGGCTTCGTCCAGGTGCCGCCGCTGCCGGTGAACCCGAGCTGCTCGATCGCCTTGCCGAGCGCGGCCTCGTCGGGCTCGCTGGTGAGGAACGCGAACTGGCCGGCGGCGGCGCCCTGCTGGATGTTCCCGGAGAACGCGACGACGCAGGCGGAGGCGAGGAAGCTCTGCAGCTCGGAGGGCTGGAAGTCGGCGACGCTCGCCGGGGCGAAGGTGACGTCGACGCCGCTCTGCTTGACCTGGGCGTTCGTGGCGTCGATGAAGCCGGCCGGGCAGGCCGAGCCCGCGCCGCCCGCCGGGCCGGAGCAGGCGGTCAGCGAGGCGCCGAGCGCGATCGCCGCGATGGCGACGGCTCCGAGGCGGAGCCGGGTGGCGACGATGGGCATGCGGACTCCTGTCGTGGGACTTGCGGTGCGCTCCTCAGCGTAGCGCGCTGCGCAGCGTGTCCAGGCCGACGCCGCCGAGGTCCAGGGCCGCCCGGTGCCAGGCGCGCAGGTCGAAGGCGGCGCCGGCGCGGGCCCTCGCCTCGTCCCGCAGCTGCTCCCAGATGCGCTGTCCGACCTTGTAGGACGGCGCCTGGCCGGGCCAGCCGAGATAGCGGTTCACCTCGAAGCGGACGAACGCGTCGTCCATGTTGACGTTCGCCCGCAGGAAGGCCAGGGCGTGGTCCGCGTCCCAGACGCCCGCGCCGTCCGGCCGCGGCTTGCCGAGGTGCACGCCGATGTCGAGCACGACCCGGGCGGCGCGCATCCGCTGGCCGTCGAGCATGCCGAGGCGGTCCGCCGGATCGTCCAGGCGGCCGAGGTCGGCCATCAGCCGTTCCGCGTACAGCGCCCAGCCCTCGGCGTGCCCGGAGGTGCCGGCGAGCTGGCGGCGCCAGGTGTTCAGCCGCGCCCGGTTGTGCACGGCCTGCCCGATCTGCAGGTGATGACCCGGCACGCCCTCGTGGTAGACGGTGGTCAGCTCCCGCCAGGTGTCGAAGGTCTCGACGCCCTCGGGGACGCTCCACCACATCCGGCCGGGCCGGGAGAAGTCGTCGGACGGGCCCGTGTAGTAGATCCCGCCGGTGCGCGTCGGCGCGATCAGGCATTCCAGGCGACGGACCGGCTCCGGGATGTCGAAGTGGGTCCGCGCGAGCTCCTCGACCGCCCGGTCGCTGGTCTCCTGCATCCAGCGGCGCAGCGCCTCGGTGCCGTGCAGCTTGCGCGACGGATCGGCCTCCAGGTGCGCGACCGCCTCCTCGACGCTCGCGCCGGGCAGGATGCGCTCGGCGGTCTCGCGCTGCTCCTCGGTCATCCGGCGCAGCTCCTCGAGCCCCCACTCGTAGGTCTCGTCGAGGTCGACGACGGCGCCGAGGAACCGTCGGGAGTGCAGGGCGTAGCGGTCTCGGCCGACCGCGTCCCGCTCCGCGGCGGCCGGGAGCAGCTCGTCCCGGAGGAACGCGGCGAGCGCGCCGTAGCCGGCGGCGGAGGCCGCCGCGCCGCGCTCGAGATCGGCGGCCAGCCCCGGCGGGAGTCCGCCCTCCGGGGCGGCGCCGGCGACGAAGTCGGCGAAGAAGCCGTCGGCGGCGGCGAACTCCTCCGCCTGCGCGATCACCTCGATCACCTGCCGGCGCGCGGGCACGACGCCGCGCCGTGCGCCCTCGCGCAGCGACGCCGCGTAGCCGACGAGCGCTCCGGGCAGGTTCGCGAGCCGCTGCGCGACGACCGTCCAGTCCTCGACGGTGGCGGTCGGGACGAGGTCGAGCACCTCGCGGATCTCCTGCGCGGGGCTCGCGATGACGTTCAGGTCGCGCAGGTGCTCCTCGGCCTCGTGCAGCTCGAGGCCGAGGCGGAGCTCGGCGGCCAGGTCGGTCCGGGTGACCCGGTCGGTGTCGTCGACGGGCTCCTCGGCCTCCAGCGCGGCGAGCGCACGTCGCGCGGCCTCCGCGTGCCGCTCGTGCCCCTCCGGCGAGTGGTCGGCGTACTCGCCCGGTCGCGGCGACGGGGCGCCGATCCACACCGCGACGCTCGGATCGAGGTCGACGAGGGTCTCCACCCAGGCCTCGGCGATGGCGTCGATCGGCGTGGGCGCGCGCGGCTCGGGCGTCATCAGTGGCCGGCGCTCCCCCAGTCGGGGCCGACGCCGATCTGCACGTCGAGCGGCACGTCGAGCTGCGCGGCGGTCGACATCCGCGTGGTGACGATCTCGCGGAGGATGTCGAGCTCGCCGGGGGCGACCTCGAAGACGAGCTCGTCGTGCACCTGCAGGAGCATCCGGGAGTCGAGCCCGCCCTTGCGGATGTCCCCGTCGATCGCGATCATCGCCCGCTTGATGATGTCCGCCGCGGTGCCCTGGATCGGCGAGTTGAGCGCCGCCCGCTCGGCGTTGTCGCGCAGCACGCGGTTCGACGAGGCGAAGTCCGGGAACGGGCGCCGGCGCCCGAACAGCGTCGTCGTGTACCCGTCGACCTTCGCCTGCGCGACGACGCCGCGGAGGTAGTCGCGGATGCCGCCGAAGCGGTCGAAGTAGTCCTTCATGAGCTCCTGCGCCTCGGCGCGCTCGATCCGCAGCTGTCGGGCGAGCCCGAAGGCGGACAGTCCGTAGGCCAGGCCGTAGGACATCGCCTTGACCTTCACCCGCTGCTCCGGCGTCACCTCGCCGGGGTCGATGCCCCAGATCCGCGAGCCGACGAAGCGGTGCAGGTCCTCCCCGGAGCGGAACGCCTCGATCAGGCCCGCGTCGCCGGACAGATGCGCCATGATCCGCATCTCGATCTGCGAGTAGTCGGCGGTCAGCAGCGACTCGAAGCCCTCGCCGGCGCGGAAGGCGGTGCGGATCTCCTGGCCGGTCGCCGTGCGCGCCGGGATGTTCTGCAGGTTCGGGTCGTTGGAGCTGAGCCGGCCGCTCGCCGCCCCGGTCTGCTCGTAGGTGGTGTGGATGCGGTCGTCCGCGCCGATCGCGGCGACCAGCGTGTCGACCATCTGGCCGAGCTTCGTCGCGTCCCGGTGCCGCAGCAGCAGGTCGAGGAACGGGTGCGGGTTCGACTCCTGCAGGTCGGCGAGCGCCTCGGCGTCGGTCGAGTAGCCGGTCTTGTTCGCCCGGGTCTTCGGCATGCCGAGCTGGTCGAAGAGCACCTCCTGGAGCTGCTTCGGGCTGCCGAGGTTCACCTCGCGTCCGATCTCGGCGTAGGCCCGCTGCGCGATCTCGGCCGCCTCGCCGCGCAGGCGGGCGGAGAGCGCCTCGAGCCCGGGCCGGTCGACCGCGACCCCCTGGTGCTCCATGCGCGCGAGCACCGGGATGAGCGGGACCTCGATCTCCCGGTAGACGAGCCGCGAGCGCTCGTCGAGGCGCGCGGCGACGGCCTCCTCGAGCCGGAGCGCGTACCAGGCCTCGGTCGCCGCGTTGAGCGGCTCGTGCTCCGGCACCAGCTGGTCCCGGTCCGGCTCGGGGATCTGCTCCCCCAGGCCGCGCTGCACCGAGGCGACGAAGGAGCCCGCCTTCGCCCAGGGCTCCAGCAGCCAGCCGGCGATCGTCGGGTCGCCGTCGATCCCGTCGAGCGCGACGTCGAGCCGGGCCAGGGCGTGCCACTGGCGCTTGGCGCCGAACAGCACCTTCGGCAGGTCGGCGTTCGCGAGGAAGGCCTCGAGCGCCTCGTAGTCGGGCCGGTGCGGGCCCCACGGGACCCAGGCGGACTCGTCGGCCGTGGCGAGGCCGATGCCGTCGAGGTCGTCGCCGATCGTGGCGATCTGGACCGCGAGCGGCTCCCGGGCGGCGCGACCGCGCTCCGCGATCGGCGCGAGCCAGTTCGCGAGCTCCTCGTCGACGAGCCGGCGCACGGCCGGCTCCGCCGGCAGCTCCGAGTCCGCGTCGGCGGCCTCGCCGTCGGCCGGCTCGACCGGGCCGGACTTCAGCACCCGGTCGAGCAGCGTGTTGAACTCGAGCCGGCGGAACACGCCGCGCAGCGCCGCCTCGTCGATCGGCCCCGGCTGCAGCTCGTCGAGCTCGACGCCGAGGTCGAGGTCGCGGACCAGGGCGTTGAGCCGGCGGTTGCGGATCGCGTTCTCCCGCTCGTTGCGGAGGTTCTCCCCCGCGACGCCGGCGATCTCGTCGGCGTGGGCGAGGATCTGCTCCACCGTGCCCCACTGCGCGATCCACTTGGCGGCCGTCACCGGCCCGACCTTCGTGATGCCCGGCAGGTTGTCCGCCTTCTCGCCGACGAGCGCGGCGAGCTCCGGGTACTGCTCCGGCCAGACCTTGTACCTCTCGTGCACGGCCGCCGCGTCGTAGCGCTTGAACTCGCCCACGCCGAGCGTCGAGGGGTAGAGCACGGTCACGCCGTCGCTGACGAGCTGGAAGGTGTCGCGGTCGCCGGAGACGACGAGCACGTCGTAGCCGGCCGCCTCGCCCCGGGTCGCGAGGGTCGCGAGGATGTCGTCCGCCTCGTAGTCCTCCTTGACGAGCCATTTGACGCGCATCGCGTCGAGCGCCTCCTGCAGCAGCGGCACCTGGCCGATGAACTCCGGCGGGGTCTCGCCCCGACCGTCCTTGTAGGCCTCGTACTCCCGGGTGCGGAAGCTGTAGCGCGAGATGTCGAAGGCGACGGCGACGTGGGTCGGCCGCTCGTCCTTCAGGAACTTCAGCAGCGAGGTGATGAACCCGTACGGCACCTCGGTGTGCTGTCCGCCGCTGGTCACGAATCGCCCCGCCGGCAGCAGGGCGAAGAACGCCCGGAACGCCAGCGAGTGCCCGTCGATGAGCAGCAGCGTAGGCTTCTGATCGGGTGCCGTCGCCGTCATGCCGGCCAGCCTACTTGCCCTGCGCGAGGCCCGGCCGGGCCGACGCGGAGGGCCTCCGATCCCCGACGAGGCGAAGGGCGCCATGGTCAAGTTCCCCGACGACATCCACCCCGCGCTGCTGGAGCGCCTCGCGACGGCGGAGGGCGGCCCGCTCGTCGCCAGGATGGGGATCGAGCTGCTCGAGGTCTCCGCGGCCCGCTCGCTCGCCAGGATGCCGGTCGAGGGCAACACGCAGACCGTCGGCATCCTGCACGGCGGCGCGCACCTGGTGCTCGGCGAGACGCTCGGCAGCCTGTCCAGCGCGGTCCACGGCGGCCCGACCAAGGTCCCGGTCGGGATCGAGATCGGCGCCTCGCACTCCCGCTCGGTCGATGCCGGCTGGGTCACGGCGACCTGCATCGCGATCTCGCTCGGTCGCACGCTGTGCACGCACGAGATCGCGATCGACGACGAGCAGGGCCGCCGCCTCTCCACCGTCCGCATGACGAACTACCTCAAGGACCTCCGCCCTTGACGCGCTCGAGTCGGGCGGACGCCGGAGCAGGAGGCGCGGAGCGGGCTACTTCTTGGGGGCGAGCTGCTCGATGATGGTCTGGGCGACCTCGTGCATGGTGAGGCGGCGGTCCATCGAGGCCTTCTGGATCCAGCGGAAGGCGTCCGGCTCGGACAGGCCCATCTTCTCGTTGAGCAGGCCCTTCGCCCGGTCGACGAGCTTGCGCGTCTCGAAGCGCTCCGCGAGGTCGGCGACCTCCGACTCCAGCGCGATGATCTGCTGGTAGCGGGCCAGCGCGATCTCGATCGCCGGGAGCAGGTCGTTCGGGGTGAACGGCTTGACGACGTAGGCGAGCGCGCCGGCCTCGGAGGCGCGCTCCACGAGCTCCTTCTGGGAGAACGCGGTCAGCAGCACGACCGGTGCGATGTGGTGCTTCGACAGCCGCTCGGCGGCGGAGATGCCGTCCAGCTGCGGCATCTTGACGTCCATCACGACCAGATCGGGCTTCAGCTCGGTCGCGAGCTGCACCGCCGTCTCGCCGTCGCCGGCCTCGCCGACGACCTCGAAGCCGTTGTCGTTGAGGATCTCGACGATGTCCATCCGGATGAGGGACTCGTCCTCCGCGACCACGACGCGTCGGCGCGGCGCCGTGCTCTCCTCGATGCTCACGATCTCACCCTAAGGCACCGCCGGTCGACGCGACCTGCCCATTCGGATCGGGATCGGTCGCGCGGCGCCACCAGGCCGGCCGGCTCTGGTCGCGGCGCAGCCAGGGCCAGAAGACCCACCACATCAGCAGCGCGGCCCCGGCCCCGCCGACCAGCCCGAACGCGGTGTCGGAGAGCCAGTGCGCGTTCACCAGCGTCCGCTGCCACGCGACGCCGAGCGTGAAGAGGCCGCCGATCGCCCACCATGCGACGCGGGTCGTCCGGTGGACGGCGGGGATGAGCGCCGCCACCCCGACGACGAGCGCGGCGGCGAAGCAGACGTGCCCGGACGGGAAGGAGCCCTGATCGACCGGGAACAGCGGCCCGTAGCCCCCGGTCAGGCCGGGCGCGGGCCGGGGGCGGTCGACGAGCTTCTTGGCGGCCTGCGAGATGAGCCCGGGGCCGATCGCGTTCACCGCGAGCAGGAACAGCGCGCTCCGCCACCGCCCGAGCAGCGCGAGGACGCCGGGGAGCACGACGACGACGAGCAGGACGCCCGGGAGCTCGCCGAAGTACTGGAAGGTCATCGGCAGGAACCACCGGTAGCTCCCGCTGCCCGGCGCCGCGCCGACGAGCGCGCGCCACGCGTCGTCGAGGCGCTGGGTGAACGGCGTCGCGGGATCCAGTCCGACCGCGACGGCCATCGCCGCGAACAGCGCGAGCAGCGCGACCGCGGTCCACAGCAGCGCACGGGGTCGGCGCGGCGCGTCGGATCCCGTCCCGCTCATCTCGTCGCCTTGATCGGCCAGACGGAGAGGCCGCCCAGGAGGGCGAGCACGATCGCCACCGGGAACAGCGCTCGGAAGCCGAAGGCGAGCACGATCGCCCCGGCGATGCCGGGCGCGAGGGTCTGCGGCAGGGTGGCC
>MKVN01000038.1 GCA_001898855.1 Micrococcales bacterium 73-13 | reverse complement strand
TCGCCGCGCACGAGCCGGGACTGTTCGGCCACGGCACCGACGAGCGGGTGGCGCATGTCCTGTCGCGGGTGCAGGCGATGCTCGGCCATCGCGGGGTGCTCACCGCCTCGATCGGCGGCGGTCGGCGGCTCGCGGACCGGACGACGCTCACCCCGTGGGGCGACCGGCCGCCGCGCCGCGTCGTCGACGCGCCCTGGCCGGGGAGCCTCCCGGCGCCGCACCCGACGAGCGTCTACCCGGAGCCGGTCCCGGTCGCGATCGAGACCGGGCGGGGCGAGCCGGTCCGGGTCGGGGGGCGCGGCGCGCTCATCGCCGATCCGGTCTGGATCGCGTTGCCGGAGCGGCTCGCGTCGGCGACGGCCGGCACCGTCGTCCTCGTCGCCGGAGCCGGGCCGAGCGGCCGGGCACGGCGGCGGATCGCGGCGTGGGCGGGCCCGTGGCCGCTCGTCGAGCGCGGCTGGGACGCCGCAGGGAGCCGGCACGGCCACCGCTTCCAGGTGGTCGACGAGGCGGGCGGGGTCTGGGCGCTGCTGCTGGAGGGCGACGAGTGGGTCGCAGAGGGGCGGTACGACTGATGGGCTTCCACAACCCGGCGATGCCCTGGTCGGAGCTCGTCGAGACCCTCGCCGGTCGGCCCCCCGCCGGCTCGCGGGCCGACAGCGACCGGGTCGAGCGGCCGCGCACCTCTCGGCGGAGGCCCTACGTCGCGCCCTCGATCGTGCGGCCCGAGGACGCGGTGCCCTACGCGGAGCTGCACGCGCACTCGTCGTTCTCCTTCCTCGACGGCGCCTCGGGGCCGGCGGAGCTGGTGGAGGAGGCGGAGCGGCTCGGGCTCGCCGCGCTCGCGCTGACGGACCACGACGGGTACTACGGGGTCGCGCGCTTCGCCGAGGCGGCCGAGGCGACGGGGGTCGCGACGGTGTTCGGCGCGGAGCTGAGCCTCGGCTGGTCCCTGGGCGAGCGGAGCGCGACGGAGGACGTGCTCCGCACCGGGGTCGCGGACCCGACCGGCGAGCACCTGCTGCTGCTCGCGCGCGGACCGGACGGCTACCACGGGATCTCGCGCACGATCACCGCCGCCCAGCTCCGCGGAGGCGAGAAGGGACGGCCGGCCTACGACCTCGACGAGCTCGCCGCGCTGCGCGGGGACGTCGTCGCGCTCACCGGCTGCCGGAAGGGCGCCGTGCGGCGCGCGCTCGAGACCGGCGGCGTCGATGCCGCCGCAGGGACGCTCGACCGGCTCGTCGAGCTGTTCGGACGGGACGGCGTGCTCGTCGAGCTCACCGACCACGGCGATCCGACCGACAGCCGGCGCAACGACCTCCTCGCCGAGCTCGCCGCGGTGCGGGCGCTCCCGGTCGTCGCGACGAACGCCGTGCACTACGCCCGACCGGAGCAGGCGCGGCTCGCCGAGGCGATCGCCGCGGTGCGGGCGAACCGCTCCCTCGACGACCTCGACGGCTGGCTGCCCGCGCACGACGGCGCGCACCTGCGCTCCGGCGCCGAGATGCGGGCGCGGTTCCGCCGCTACCCTGGCGCGGTCGAGCGGACCGTCGAGGTCGCGCGCGAGCTCGCCTTCCCGCTCCGCAAGCACAAGCCGGCGCTGCCGCGCTGGGACGACCCGGACGGCCTCACGCCGATGGCCCGCCTCCGGAAGCTGGTCCGGGACGCCGTGCCCGAGAAGTACCCGAAGCTCGACGCCAATGGCCGGGCGCGGATCGAGCGGGAGCTCGAGGTCATCGAGCGGAAGGACTTCCCCGGCTACTTCCTCATCGTGCACGACATCGTGCAGGAGGCGAAGCGGCTCGGCATCCTCTGCCAGGGGCGCGGCAGCGCGGCGGCGAGCGTGGTCTGCTATCTGCTCGGGATCACCGCGATCGACGCGATCGACTACGACCTCCCCTTCGAGCGGTTCATCTCGAC
Source organism: Micrococcales bacterium 73-13 (assembly GCA_001898855.1). Classification (GTDB taxonomy): domain Bacteria; phylum Actinomycetota; class Actinomycetes; order Actinomycetales; family Microbacteriaceae; genus 73-13. The sequence goes on along the minus strand of MKVN01000038.1, from coordinate 48,044 downwards.
CTTCCGCGAGGAGGAGCCGGACATCGACGTCGACTTCGACTCGGAGCGCCGCGAGGAGATCATCAGGTACGTCTTCGGCAAGTACGGCCGGGAGCGCGCCGCGCAGGTCTGCAACGTGATCCAGTACCGGCCGAAGAACGCGATCCGGGACATGGCCCGGGCGCTCGGCTACTCGCCGGGCCAGCAGGACGCCTTCGCGAAGGAGGTCGAGCGCGGCGAGGTGACGCTCCGCGACGTCGTCCCCGAGCAGGTGCTCGAGTACACCGGCGCGCTGCTCAAGGCCCCGCGGCATCTCGGCATCCACTCCGGCGGCATGGTGCTCACCGATCGGCCGGTCGGCGAGGTCGTGCCGATCGAGCACGCGCGGATGCCGGGCCGCACCGTCATCCAGTGGGACAAGGACGACGCCGAGGGCATGGGGCTCGTGAAGTTCGACCTGCTCGGCCTGGGCATGCTCGCGGCGCTGCAGCGCACCTTCGCGTTCGTCGCCGCGTCGACCGGCGAGCGATGGGACCTCGAATCGATCCCGAAGGAGGAGGCCGCCGTCTACGACATGCTCTGCCGCGCCGACGCGATCGGCGTCTTCCAGGTCGAGTCCCGCGCGCAGCTGAGCCTGCTCCCCCGGCTCCAGCCCCGCGAGTTCTACGACCTCGCGATCCAGATCGCGCTGATCCGACCCGGTCCGATCCAGGGCGGGGCGGTGCATCCCTATGTCGAGCGCCGACAGCACCCCGAGCGGATCGCCTACCCGCACCCGAGGCTGAAGAAGGTGCTCGAACGCACCCTCGGCATCCCGATCTTCCAGGAGCAGCTCATCCAGATGGCGGAGGTCATCGGAGAGAGCTCGTCCGAGGACATGGACCTGCTCCGGCGCGCGATGGGCTCCAAGCGGGGCGTCGAGCGCATCGAGTCCGTCCGGGAACGGCTCTACGCGGGCATGGCGCGCAACGGCATCGCCGGTGAGGCCGCCGACGCGATCTACCGGCAGATCCTCGCCTTCGCCGGCTTCGGCTTCGCGGAGAGCCACTCGCTCTCCTTCGCCCTGCTCGTCTACGCGAGCTCCTGGCTCAAGCTGCACCACCCCGCCGCGTTCCTCGCCGGCCTCCTCGACTCGCAGCCGATGGGGTTCTACTCCGCCAAGACGCTCGTCGCCGACGCGCGCCGGCACGGCGTCGTCGTGCTCCGGCCCGATCTCGCGATCTCCGACGCGGGGACGCGCCTCGAGCCGCTCCCCGAGCCTGGGCCGAGCGCCGCCGGGTGTCGCGGGTCGGACGCCGACGAGGACCGAGGGTCGGACGCCGCCGCAGGCGGCTCGGCGGACTCCTCCGCCGATCATCGACGAGACGGCGCCTTCGCCGTCCGGCTCGGTCTCGCGCGCATCAACGGCATCGGCTCGGCGGCCGCGAAGCGGATCGTCGAGGAACGGGATCGGGGCGGCCCCTATCGCACGATGGCCGAGCTGGCCCGGCGCGCCGACGTCACGCAGCGCCAGCTCGAGGCGCTCGCCGCGGCCGGGGCGCTCGAGTCGATGGGGCTGCGCCGGCGGGAGGCGCTCTGGCAGGCCGGCGCCGCCGCGACCGACCGCGCCGCGTTCCTCGCCGGCACCGCCGTCGTGCTGCAGCCGCCGCTCTTCCCCGACCACAGCGCCTACGAGCGACTCGCCGAGGACCTCCGCACCACCGGGGTGAGCGTCGACGACCACCCGATGACGCACTTCCGCGGGCCGCTCGACGCCCGCGGCGTGCTCACCTCCGGCGAGCTGCGCACCGCCGACGTCGGACGGCGGATCGAGGTGGCCGGGCTCGTCACGCACCGGCAGCGCCCGGGGACGGCCTCCGGCATCACCTTCCTCAACCTCGAGGACGAGCACGGTCTCGTCAACGTCATCTGCTCCCGGGGCGTATGGGCCCGCTATCGGCGCGTCGCCCGCGAGTCGAAGGCGCTCATCGTCCGCGGCATGCTGGAGCGCAACGATGCCGGCGTCACCGGCGTCCTCGCCGACCGACTCGAGACGCTGGCGATCGGGATCCGGCACACCTCGCGGGACTTCCAGTGAGCCGGGGGCGATGAGCTCGGAAACGGTGGCTCGAGGCGGACGGCGCAGGGCAGGCAGCGGGGCGGACGCCGGACGAACGCGCCCGATCGATCGCCTCCGGGGTCGCCGTCAGGCGAGCAGCTGGCCCACGAACTGCACCGGGTTGAAGCCGTGCAGGTCCCCGACGCCCTCGCCCGTCCCGATCAGCTTGACCGGGATCCCGGTGCGCTCCTGGACGGCGAACACGAATCCGCCCTTGGCCGAGCCGTCGAGCTTCGTGAGCACCAGGCCGGTGATGCCGGCCGCATCGATGAACGCCTGCGCCTGGGACAGCCCGTTCTGCCCGGTGGTCGCGTCGAGGACGAGGAGCACCTCGGCGATCGGCTCGCCGCCGAGCGCCTTCTCGACCGAGCGACGGATCTTGGCGAGCTCGTCCATGAGCCCGGACTTCGTCTGCAGCCGGCCGGCCGTGTCGACGATCGCGATGTCGATCGACTCCGCCCTCGCCGCCTCGACGGTCTGGTACGCGACGGAGGCCGGGTCCTGCCCCTCCTGCTGCGGCCGCACCAGCCGGGCGCCGGCGCGCTGCGCCCAGGTCGCCACCTGGTCGACCGCGGCGGCGCGGAACGTGTCGGCGGCGCCGATGACGACGCTGCGCCCGCGATCGCCGATGAACCTCGCGAGCTTGCCGATCGTCGTGGTCTTGCCGACGCCGTTCACCCCGACGACGAGCACGACGGCCGGGCGGGCGGAGAGCGTGAGCGTCGGGTCGAGCCGGGCGAGACGCTCCTCGAGCGCCTCCCGCAGCTGGCGCTGCAGATCCCTGGGATCGGTGGTGCGGTACCGCTCGACCTGAGCACGGAGCTCCTCGAGGATCGACTCGGTGAGGTCGGGGCCGAAGTCGGCGGTGTACAGCGCCGTCTCGAGGTCGTCCCAGGTCTCGTCGTCGATGGTCGGCTTCGAGAACATGCCGCGCAGCGCACCGCCGAGGGACCAGGACGCCATCCCCCAAGGCTATTCCCCTCCGTCCCCTCTCTTGTCCCCGGGTGTCTGCCCGGGCGGCGGGACTCCGCCCCTCGTTCTCGGGCCGTTCCGGGCGGACACAGGGTGCATCCGAGCGCACCGGGCCACCGGCGGAGAGCGGACGGGTCAGGCGACGCCGATGGAGATGGTGTGGTGGCCGGTGGCGCCGTCGGGGACGACGCCGGCGCGGGCGTCGGTCTGCACCTCGCCGTTCGCTCCGATCGCCCGGACGGCGATCCGGTGCACCCCGGGCTCCGCCTCCCAGTCGAGGCGCCACTGCACCCAGGTGTCGACGCCGAGCGAGGTCGCGAGCTCCGCGGGCCGCCAGTCGCCGCCGTCGACCCGCACCTCGACGCCGGCGACGCCGACGTGCTGGTACCAGGCGACGCCGGCGATCGAGGTCGGCCCGGCGGAGAGGTCCCGCCCGACGCGGGGCACGTCGATCCGGCTCTGCAGCTTGACCGGACCTCGGGGCGCCCAGCCGCGATCGGTCCAGTAGGCGGTGCGCTCGTCGAACCGCGTCACCTCCAGGTCGACGACCCACTTCGTCGCCGAGACGTAGCCGTAGAGGCCGGGGACGACCATCCGGACCGGCGCGCCGTGCTCGGGGGGCAGCGCCTCGCCGTTCATCGCGACCGCGAGGATCGCGGCCCGGTCGGGGTCGCGCAGCGCCTCCAGCGGCGTGCTCGCCGTCCAGCCGTCGACGCTCGAGGAGAGCACCATGTCGGCCTCCGCGTGCGGTGCGGCCCGCTCGATGAGCGGCCGGAGCCGGGTGCCGAGCCAACGGGCGTTGCCGGTGTACGACCCTCCGACCGGGTTCGAGACGCACATCAGCGTCATGTCGAACTCCTCGAAGTCGAGCGCGACGAGGTCCTCCCAGCCGAGCTCGAACGGGGCGTCCACCAGGCCGTGCACGCGCAGCCGCCAGTCGTCGGCGCTCAGCTGGGGGACGATGAACGCGGTGTCGACCCGGTAGAAGTCCGCGACCGGGGTGACCACCGGGGCGAGACCGTCGATGCCGAGCTCGGCCCCGGCGGGCACCGGCGGCAGGGTGGTCCTCGGCCTCGGCAGCCGGAGCACGCCGGCGACCGCGTCGCGGGTGCGGAGCAGGCCGCTCATCGTGGTCCCGGCGACGGCCGCGAGCACGCCGGCCGCGGTCAGGCCGCCCGCCCAGGCGAGGAAGGCGCGACGGGAGGCGCCGCCCGGCTGCGGCTCGCGTTCCCGGTCCGGTCCGGAACCGGGCTCCGGCTCCGGCTCCGGCTCGGGCTCGGACCCGTCCTCGGATGGCGCGAACCTCGCGGTCGACACCCCGGGTGCTCGCCGAGCGCGCCGCCCGACCTGCGGCAGCAGGCGGAACACGAGGAGCGCGAGCACGGTCGCGACGAGCCCCGGCAGCAGGCCGAGCACGCCGGTGCCGCGGACGGCCGGCACGAGCAGGGCGAGGACGCCGAGCAGGGCGAGGACCCAGCTGCCGGACGGCGGACGGCGCCGCTCGAGCAGGCCGGCGACGGCGCCGATCCCGAGGACGACGACGACGGTGACCGCGACGAGCACCGCCTTGTCCGCGGTGCCGAACCACTCGATCGCCAGCTCCTTCGCCCAGCCGGGCGCGATGTCGACGAGCGCGCCGGCGACCGCCGCGAGCGGGCTCGGGTGGGACGGCAGCAGGCCGGCGACGAGCTCGGCGGATCCCACGCCGACGACGACCGCCGCCACGCCGCGGAGCGCCGCGGCACCGGCCGATGCCGTCCGAACCCCGGTCGCCATCCCTGCTCCGTCCTCGCATGGACGGCGTCAGCCTACGCCGCGGGGCCGATCAGGCGCTCGCGCGCTCCGCGGCCCGGTCCCCCACCCGCTGGCCGACCACCGCGCTGACGCCGTCCTGCCGCATGCTCACGCCGTAGAGCGCGTCGGCGATCTCCATCGTGCGCTTCTGGTGCGTGATGACGATGAGCTGGGAGTGCTCGCGCAGGTCCTCCATGACGGTCAGCAGCCGGCCGAGGTTCGCGTCGTCGAGCGCGGCCTCGACCTCGTCCATGACGTAGAACGGCGACGGCCGGGCCTTGAAGATCGCGATCAGCAGGGCGACCGCGGCCAGCGATCGCTCGCCGCCGGACAGCAGCGAGAGCCGCTCGATCTTCTTGCCGGCCGGCCGCACCGACACCTCGATGCCGGTGGTCAGCAGGTCGTCCCCGGTCAGCTGGATGCTCCCGGTGCCGCCCGGGAACAGGATCGGGAACACTTCGGCGAACGCCGCCCTGGTGTCCTCGAAGGCGGCGGCGAAGATGTCCTGCATCTTCCCGTCGACCTCCTCGATGATGCTGAGCAGGTCGGCGCGGGTCTCCTGGAGGTCCTTGAGCTGCTCCTGGAGGAAGCGGTGTCGCTGCTCCAGCGCCTCGAACTCCTCGAGCGCGAGCGGGTTGACCCGGCCGAGCTGGGCGAGGCGGCGCTCCGCCGCGGCGAGCCGGCCGCGCTCGACGTCCCGGTCGAAGTCCTCCTGACCGCCGTGCTCGGCGACGAGCACGGCCTCCTCGAGCCCGAGCTCCTCGGCGGCGCGCTCGATGAGGGAGGAGAGGTGCAGCTTCTTCTCGTAGACCTGCATCTCGAGCCCGTGGACGTTCTCCGAGGCGGCGGCGAGCCGCTCGCGCAGCTGCGCCTCCTGCGCCCGCAGGGCGCCGAGCTCGCCGAGCTGCCGGGAGCGCTCCTCCTCGCGCGCGACGAGCGCGGCCCGCGCCGCCTCGACGGAGCGGTCGACGGAGTCGAGCACGCTCGGGATCCGGTCGGCGACCTCGCGCGCCGCCTCGAGCCGGCGCCGGCGCAGCACGGCCCGTCTGGCCGCCTCGTCGGCGGCGGCGCGCTCCCGGCGGAGCTGGTCCTCGAGCTCGTCGGCCCGCGCCCGCTCGGCGCGCACCCGCTCGCGGACCGTCTCCAGCGCGACCCGGGCGTCGAGCTCGACCGAGCGCTTCGCCTCGAGGTCGGCGAGCAGGCCGTCCCGCTGGGAGGCGTCGAGGATGGGACGGGGCTTCGCTGCGAACGCCGCGTGCTCCCGCTCGGTCCGCTCCGCCTCGGCCGCCGCGGCCTCGACGGCGAGCGTCGCCTCGGCGAGCGCCGCGGCGAGCCGCTCGCGCTCGGCCTCCGCGGCCTCCGCCTGCTTGCGCAGGGCGCCGAGCCGCTCCGAGCGGGCCGCGACCAGCGCGTCGTGCTCGCGGAGCCGGGCCAGCGCGGTCTGCGACGCGACCCTCGCCGTCTCCAGGGCGAGCCGGGCGTCCTCGATCGCCCCCGCGGTGCGCTCGATCGTCGTCGCGACCTCGGCGAGCCGGGCCTGCGCGTCGTCGCGCTCGCTGAGCAGCTCGATGCGCGAGCGCTTCGCGCCGGTGCCGCCGCGCAGCACGACTCGGCCGGTGACGTCGCCGTCACGCGTCGCGTCCAGGCCGGCGAGCACCACGAGCACTCCGGGCGGGGCCTCCGCGACGTGCGCGGCGATCCCGTCCCGGCCGGCCGGCGCGGCGACGCCATCGGGTCGCGCCACGAGCACCTCGATGCGCCCGAGGTCGCGCTCCCGCGCGTGCGCGACGGCGCGCTCGGCGCTCGACCGGTCCTCGGCGAGCACGGCGTCGGCGAGCGAGCCGAGCGCGGCCGCGACGGCGGCCTCCCAGCCGGTCTCGACCCGCACGTGGTCGGAGACGAGTCCGAGGATGCCCGGGATGCCGGCGGCGACGACCGCCGCGGAGCCGTCCCGCCCGTCGAGGGCGCTGGTGAGCGCCGAGGCGCGGGCGGCGAGGGCGTCGCGCTCCCGCTCGTCGGCGTGCTGGCGGTCGCGCAGCTCGTCGAGCGCCGCGCGCTGCCGGGCGACCTCGTCCTCCGCGGCGCGATAGGCCGCCTCCAGCGCGGCCTGGTCCTCGGGAGCGTCGCCGGCGGCGACGTCGCCCGGCTCCTCCGCCGCGAGCGCGGCCGCCGCCTCGTCCCGACGGGCGTCGGCCGCGGCGATCGCCTGCTCCTGGCGCAGTTGCTCGCCCCGCGCCGCGGCGAGCTTGGAGCGGGCGACGTCGAGCCGGGCCGCGAGCCCGGCGAGCTCGAGGTCGTGCCGCGAGACGAGGGCGGACTGCGCCGCGATCTCCTCGTCGAGCGCGTCGAGCGCGGCACGCGCGAGGGCGGTGCCCGTCGCGGCCGCGCCCACGGTCTCCTCGGCCGTCCCGACCTCGGCGGACAGCCGCTGCGCCTCTGCCCGGGCGGCGTCGACGGCCTCCGGTGCGACGGTGACGCCGACGGCCTCGGGCGCCTGCGCGAGCAGGTCGATCCGCTGGGCGGCGAGGCTCGACAGGCTCCGCAGCCGCTCCTGCACGCTCTCCAGCGCGAACGCGACGCGGCGGGCCTCGTCGAGGCCCGAGCCGAGCTCCTCCGCCTCGAGGCGCTTCGCCCGCATCGCCGTCTGGTCCAGCTGCTCCTGCAGCACGATCCGCTCGGTCTTGCGCTCGTGCTCGCTGCGCGCGACGTCGGCGATCTGCGCCCGCAGCGTCACGATCTCGTCGGCGAGCAGCCGCGCCCGCGCGTCGCGCACCTCGGCCTGGATGTCGGCGGCCTGCTTGGCGACCTCCGCCTGCTGGCCGAGCGGCTTCAGCTGGCGCCGCAGCTCGCCCGCGAGGTCGGAGAGCCGGGTGAGGTTCGTCTGCATCGCGTCGAGCTTGCGCAGCGTCTTCTCCTTGCGCCGCCGATGCTTGAGGATCCCCGCCGCCTCCTCGATGAAGCCGCGCCGCTCCTCGGGGGTCGCGTGCAGCACCTGGTCGAGCTGTCCCTGGCCGACGATGACGTGCATCTCGCGGCCGAGGCCGGAGTCGGAGAGCAGCTCCTGGACGTCGAGCAGCCGGCACGCCTCGCCGTTGATCGCGTACTCGCTGCCGCCGTTGCGGAACAGCGTCCGCGAGATCGTCACCTCGCTGTAGTCGATCGGCAGCGCGCCGTCGGCGTTGTCGATCGTGAGGACGACCTCGGCCCGGCCGAGCGGCGACCGGGTCGCCGTGCCGGCGAAGATGACGTCCTCCATCTTCCCGCCGCGCAGCGTCTTCGGCCCCTGCTCCCCCATCACCCAGGCGAGGGCGTCGACGACGTTCGACTTGCCGGAGCCGTTGGGCCCCACGACGCAGGTGACACCCGGCTCGAACTGGAACGTGGTCGGCTGGGCGAACGACTTGAAGCCCTTGATCGTCAGGGTCTTCAGGTGCATGCCATCGAGGGTATCGGCGGCTCGCGTCGGTCCCCTGGCGCTCGGCGGCGTGGAACCTTCAGGGGTTGGTTGAGGGTGACCTCAACGCCGCGCCCCGACGCGGGTGTCGCGGCGGATCGTCCCCGCGGACGGGATGGTCGCGCCGGGGGCGACCTGGGCGCGCGAGCCGATGCGGGCGTTGTGTCCGATCGAAGCGCGCCGGCCGACCCGGGCGCCGGCGCCGACGACCGCGAAGGCGTCGACCTCCGCGCCCTCCTCGATCCAGGCGCCCTCGTAGACCTGGGCGCCGACGGCGACGTGCGCGCCGGGCTCGACGTAGGCGCCGCGGCTGACGAGCGCCGTGGGGTGGACGTCCGCGCCGACGGCGACGAAGCCGCGGCCGTTCGGGTGCCTGCGGTACTTCGTGACGCTGCCGTCTTCGCGTTCGACTTCGATGAGCGTGCTCATGGTGATGGACCTCCGACCGGCGCTCGGGTGCGCGCCGGCCATAGATCCAACCGCATCGGCCTGGGAGGCATTCCCAGGGACCCGGCACGGATCAGGCGACGACGAGGATGTCGCGCTTCACGGAATGCCTCCCGATGTCTCGCGGCTACCCTAGGGCGGCGATGCGTCCGAGCAGCTCATCCGGGAGCGGTCGGTCGGCGTACACCCGCAGCGTCAGGCCGCGGGTCAGCGGCGCGGAGGCGGGCGCCGGACCCTCCCACGCGAGCGACAGGCCGACCCGCTCGAGCACGTGCCAGGACGCCGGGTTGCGCGCGAGCGCCCTGGCGGTGACCGGCAGCTCCGGCCGGGCCAGGCGCGCCGCGCGGAGGGCGGCGGCGGCGAGCTCGCCGGCGAGCCCCCTGCCCCAGACGGCGGGGGTCAGCCGGTAGCCGAGATTCCACGCCGGCAGCTCGGGGCGCCGCACGCCCGCGCCGCCGAGCCCGACGATCGCCCCCTCCGGGAACCCCGCCGTGGCCTCGCGGAGCCCGACCGCCCACCATCCCAGGCCCTGCTCGCGCCAGGATCTGGCGTGGTCCTCGGCCAGGGAGCGCGTCTGCGAGAGGTCCGTCTCGACCCCCTCCGGCAGATGCGTCCAGGTCGCCGGGTCCGCCTGGATGGCGAACAGCCGGCCCAGCACGACCTCGTCGGCGGGATCGATCGGGGTCAGCAGCAGGCGATCCGTCAGCGTCGGCTCGGGCACACGCCCACCCTAGGCCGGCCCGGCCGGGCGCCGCTCAGCGCAGCCGCTGGCAGTGCGCGCAGTAGTGCGAGCCGCGGTTCATGAACGACTCGCGCACGATGGGCCGGCCGCAGCGCTCGCAGGGCCGGCCCTGCTGCCCGTAGGCGCGCAGGCTGCGCGAGAAGTAGCCGGACTGGCCGTTGACGTTGACGTACAGCGCGTCGAAGGAGGTGCCGCCCTCGGCGAGCGCCTGCCGCATCACCTCGCGGACCGCTGCGATGAGGCGGCCGGCCGCGACGGCCGAGACGGCGTCGGTCGACTGCCGCGGGTGGACGCGCGCCGCCCACAGCGCCTCGTCGGCGTAGATGTTCCCGATCCCGCTGACGAGCCCCTGATCGAGGAGGGCGCGCTTGACCTCGGTGCGCCGTGCGCGCAGCCGGCGGACGAAGTCCCGATCGGAGAACGCCGCGTCCAGCGGATCCCGGGCGATGTGCGCCACCTGCGCGGGAACGGTCTCGGCCCCGCTCGACGCGCCGACCGGCACGAGCGGGTCGAGGGCGAGCGAGCCGAAGGTGCGCTGGTCGACGAACACCAGCTCCGCGCCGTCGTCGAGGCGGATCCGCACCCGCTCGTGCCGGTGCGGCCTCGGCTCGCTGTCGACGAGGACCTGCCCGGACATGCCGAGGTGGACGAGCAGCGCCTCTCCGACGCCGTCGAGCGGGACCCAGAGGAACTTCCCGCGCCGGCGGGGCGGCTGCAGCGCGCGCCCGGTCAGGCGGGTCTCGAAGTCCGCGGCGCCGCCGCGATGCCGGGTGACGGCCCTGGCGTCGAGCACCTCGACGGCATCGACCAGGCGCCCCGCGAGCGGCTCGAGTCCGCGGCGGACGACCTCGACCTCCGGCAGCTCCGGCATCTCGGCCCCGACCCGGTCCGACCGGCCTACTCGGCCGGCTGCCCGGCGCGCAGCCGGGTGACCGCCTCGAGCGCAGCGACCGACTCGGCCGCCTTCTTCGAGCTGCCCTCGCCGGAGCCGAGCGGCGCGGCGCCGACGACGGCGGTCGCGGTGAACACGCGCGCGTGGTCGGGCCCGCGCGCCTCGATCCGATAGGTGACCTCGCCGAGACCCCCCGCGACGGCGAGCTCTTGCAGCGCGGTCTTCGGGTCCATCGAGGAGCCGAAGCGGTCGGGGTCGTCCATCAGCGTCTCGACCAGCCGGAGCACGAGATCGCGGGCGACGTCGGGCCCGTTCGCGAGGAAGCAGGCGCCGATCACGGCCTCCATCGTGTCGGCGAGGATCGAGGACTTGTCCGCCCCGCCGGTCTGCGTCTCGCCGCGGCCCAGCCGGATGAAGGCGCCGAGGCCGATGCCCCGCGCGATCTCCGCGAGCGCGAGCGTGGAGACGAGCGACGCCCGCCGGCGGGCGAGGTCGCCCTCGTCGAGGTCGGGGAACCGGCGGAACAGCATGACGGTGACCGCCTCACCGAGGATCGAGTCGCCGAGGAACTCGAGGCGCTCGTTGTGCGGCGTGCCTGGGTGCTCGTAGGCGTAGGAGCGATGCGTCAGCGCGAGGACGAGCAGCTCGGGGTCGATCTCGACCCCGAGCTGGTGCGTGAGTTCGGCCGGGTCCGTCACGGATGAGCAGAGAGGTCTCGGTATGCCGCTTCGCGGCTGCTCGACCTCCGACCTCCGGTCGGACCTCGCCGCGCGAGACCCGGCCTTCGGTCGAACTCGATCAGACGTCGGCGACCTTGCGGCCCTTGTACTCGAGGTACAGCTCGGTGCCGACCGAGTCGGTGACGACCTTCGCGCGGTGCGGGAGGCTGTAGACGGTCTTGCCGTTCTCGACGGTCTTGACGAGGGTGGGCACCTCGGCCTTCCACTGCGAGCGGCGCATGCGGGTCGAGGCTCGCGACATCTTGCGCTTGGGAACTGCCATCTTCGTCTCCTATTCGGGAAGCTGCTCGTCGGACTCGCGGGTCAGGTCCGCCAGCGCGGCCCACCTCGGATCCACCGCGGCCTCGTGCTCGTGACCCGGGTGATCCAGCAGCCGCACCCCGCACACGGGGCAGAGGCCTTCGCAGTCCTCGACGCAGACCGGCTGGAACGGCAGTGCCGGCACCACCGTGTCCCTGACCACCTGCTCCAGATCGAGCGTGTCGCCCTGGATCTGGTAGTCGAAATCCGACGTCCCAGGATACGCGAAAAGCTCCTGGAAATCGACCTCGACCGGCTCCGAGAGCGGCACCAGGCAGCGCACGCACTCTCCGACCGCCGTGGTCTCGACGTCCGCGGTCACCAGGACGCCGTCGTGCAGCGACTCGAGCCGGCCATCGATCCGCAGCTGCGCGCCCTCCGGGACGCCGATGACGGCGTTCCCGAAGCCCTCCGGCACCGCGACGTCGAGCGAGAACGGCTTGGTCTCGCCCGGCCGGCGGGCGAGGTCGCGGATATTCAGCGCGTAGGGAGACGGCATGACTCGGCCCCGGCCGTCTCAGCCGGCGACGGCGGCGAACGCCTCGTCGAGGATCTCCAGGCCGCGCCGCGCCTCCTCGGCCGTGACGATGCAGGGCGGCACGACGTGGATGCGGTTGTCCGACACGAACGGGAGGTAGCCGCGCTCGAGCAGCGCGGAGCGCAGCGCGCCGACCGTCGCGGCCGCGACCGGCTCCTTCGTCACGGGGTCGCCGACGAGCTCGAGCGCCCAGAACACGCCGAGGCCGCGGACCTCCCCGATGATCGGGTGCTTCGCCGCGAGCGCGCGCAGCCCGGGCCCGAGGATCTGCTCGCCGATCTCGGCGGCGTGCTCGACGATGCCCTCGTCCTCCATCGCGGTGATCGTCGCGACCACCGAGGCCGCCGCGAGCGGGTGGCCGGAGTAGGTGAGGCCGCCGGGGAAGACGCGCTCGGCGAACTCCGCCGCGATGCGGTCGGGGATGATGACGCCGCCGATCGGCACGTAGCCGGAGTTCGAGCCCTTCGCGAAGGTGATCAGGTCCGGCACGGCCCCCTCGGGGTTCAGCGCCGGGTGCTGCCAGGCGAACCAGGCCCCGGTCCGGCCGAAGCCGGCCATCACCTCGTCGGCGATCCACAGGATCCCGTACTTGTCGGCGAGCGCGCGCACCCCGGCGAGGTAGCCGGGCGGCGGCGGCATGATGCCCGCCGTGCCGGGGATGGTCTCGATCAGGATCGCGGCGATCGAGTTCGGCCCCTCGCCCTGGATCGTCCGCTCCAGGTGGTGCAGCGCGCGCTCGACCTCCTGCTCGGGCGAGTCGGACCAGAACTCCGAGCGGTAGGGGTACGGACCCCAGAAGTGCACGTGCCCGATGGCGTACTCGTTCGAGTAGCGCCGCCAGTCGCCGGTCGCGGTGATCGCCGCGCCGGTGTTCCCGTGGTACGAGCGGTAGGTCGACAGGACCTTGTCGCGTCCGGTGACGAGGCGGGCCAGGCGGATCGCGTTCTCCACCGCGTCGGCGCCGCCGTTCGTGAAGAACACCTTCTCGAACGGGGCTCCGGCGTGCCCGAGGATCTTCTGCGCGGCGAGGCCGCGAGCGAGGTTCGCGTGCGCCGGGTTGATCGTCGGCAGGGTCGCGGCCTGCTCCTGGATCGCGGCGACGACCTTCGGGTGCAGGTGGCCGATGTTCGTGTTGACCAGCTGCGAGGAGAAGTCGAGGTAGCGGCGCCCCTCGTAGTCCCAGAGCTCGGTGCCGAGGCCGCCGGCGAAGACGAGCGGCTTGATGAGCGCCTGCGCCGACCAGGAGTGGAAGACGTGCGCCCGGTCGAGGTCGTAGGTGCGCTGATTGCTGGTCTCGGTCATTGGGCACTCCTCGTGGACACGCGGGCGAGCCGCCCGCGGGGCGTATCGGGACCAGCCTAGAGGTCCCGATGCGCCCCGCGGAGCGGGCTGCGGACGGCTGCGAAGCGGCCTACCGGCCGCCCTCCGTCAGCTCGACCTGGATCGGCGTGTAGCTCGTCGGCACCACGAAGCCGTCCGCCTTGAGCGCGGCGAGCGCGGCCAGGATGTACTGGTTGTCGTAGGCCGAGGCCGGCGGCTCCTTGGTGATGAGGTGCAGGCCGTCCTGGTTGATCGCGGTGAGCGCGCCGTCGACCGTGCGCGCCCAGGCGTTCGCGTCGACGACGCCGAAGTCGCCGCCGTCCCAGATCAGCTTGTTGACCTCGTTCGCCTGCCAGAGCTGGTGCACCGGCCCGACCGGGTAGCCGCCGCCGGCGACCGCCGCGTCGTAGGCGATGGTCGCCGCCTCCTCGACGTGCTCGTTCGTGTACGCCCAGCCCTTGACGACGGCCTTGAGGAAGCGCACCGCGGCGTCGGCGTAGGCCGGGTCCTCCGCGAGCCGCGCCGTGTCCGCCCAGATCGCGTCCTGCAGCATCGCGCCCTGCGTGTCCTCGTAGAACACGATGTCGACGTCGTCCGGCCCGTAGAGCTTGCCGGTGGCCGGGTTCACGGTCTCGAAGAGCTGCGCGAGCTCGTTGTAGGTCATCGCCTGCGCGGCGTCGACGTCGCCGTTCAGCAGCGCGCTCATGTCGAAGCCCTGGGTGGTGATCGACACGGTCGAGGCGTCGAGGCCCTCGGCCGCCATCGCGGCGAAGATCTCCCACTCGTTGCCGAAGCCCCACGAGCCGATCCGCTTGCCCTCGAAGTCGGCGACGGTCGGCACCGGGTTCGACTTGAAGGACACCTGCGTGGTGCCGGAGGTCTGGTAGACCTGCGCGATGTCGGTGAGCTCGGTGCCGGTCGACTCGATCGAGCCGAGCACCTTCGGCACCCAGGCGATCGCGAAGTCGACGTCGCCGGCGAGCAGCGCGTCCTGCGGCACGATGTCGCCGCCGGACGGGACGATCTCGACGTCGGTGAAGCCCTCCTCCTGGAAGAAGCCCTTCTCCTGCGCGACGTAGTAGCCGGCGAACTGCGCCTGCGGCAGCCACTGCAGCTGGAGCCGGATCGAGGTCAGCGGCTCGAAGCCGGGGTTGGTCACGTCGCCGCTCGGCCCCGGCGCCGGCGCCGACGGCGAGCAGCCGGCGAGCGCGAGGGCGGCGGCCGCGGTTGCGGCGGTGGACGCGGCGAGGAGGCCGCGTCGGGTGCTGTGTCGCATGGTGGTCCTTTCGGTCGGTGATTGCTGGAGCAGTGTCGCAACGGGGTGTTGCGCGCTCATTGCGAGGATGTTGCCGGTGGCGCCACCTCCTCCGCTCAGATGGGGATCCGCCGCGTGACGATGCGCTCGATGAGCGCCGTGACCAGGAAGAACACCAGGCCGACGGCGATCGCCGCCGCGACGTGCGCCCAGGCCAGCGCCGTCTTGCCGGACTTCGCGTAAGTGGCGATCGCGGTGCCGAGGCCGTTGGAGGGGCCGCCGAAGTACTCGGCGACGAGCGCGGAGATGACCGCGAGCGAGCTCGCCATGGTCAGGCCCGTGAACAGGTACGGCAGCGCGGTCGGCAGCGTCAGCCGGCGGAACGTCTGGCCGCCGCTCGCCGCGAGGGCGGCGAACAGGTCGCGCTGCACGGGCCTGGCCTGCCGCAGCCCGCGGAGCACGTTGATGAAGACCGGGACGAACGCCGCGATGCCCGCGATGAGCTGCCGGCCGTACTGGCTGGACGCGCCGAACATGGTGTTGAAGATGGGCGTCAGCGCGACGATCGGGACGACGGCGATCGCCGCCACCACCGGGGCCGCCATCCAGTCGAGCACCCGCAGCCAGGCGGCGAGGCCGGCGAGCGCGATGCCGAGCACGGTGCCGATCCCGAGCCCGACGAGGGCGTTGAACGCGGTGATCCAGGTCGCCTTCAGCACGACGTCCCCGCGCTCGACCAGCTCGGTCCAGACCATCGGCGGCGTCGGGATGAGCGCGGTCCTGCCCTGGTTCGCGCTCAGCAGCCACCACAGCGCCACGAGCAGGACGCCGACGACGACCGGCGCGACGATCCGCAGCGCCGCCGTCCCGGTGCCGCGCTCGGCCTGCTGCAGCGTCATCGCTCGTTCGCCCGTTCCACCGGGACGCCGTGCAGCGCCTCGCGCACCTCGGTGACCTTCGCGAAGAACGCGGGCTCCTCGCGGAGCGTCTCCGGACGGTCCCGGCCGAACGGCGTGTCGACGACGGCGGTGATCCGGCCGGGGCGCGGCGACATGACCACCACCCGGTCGGAGAGGAACACCGCCTCCGGGATGGAGTGCGTCACGAACACCACCGCGGCGCCGCTCTGCCCGACGATGCGGGCGAGCTCGCCCTGCATGCGCTCGCGCGTCATCTCGTCGAGCGCGCCGAACGGCTCGTCCATCAGCAGCAGTCGCGGCTGCTCGGCGAGCGCCCGCGCGATCGCGACGCGCTGCTGCATGCCGCCCGAGAGCTGGTCGGGCGGGCGGTCCATGAAGTCCGCGAGGCCGACCATCTCGGCGAGCCGCTGCGCCCGCTCGGCGCGCTCGGCGTAGGAGACGCCGTGCAGCTCGAGCGGCAGCGCGATGTTCTGCACGACGGTCCGCCAGGGCAGCAGCCCGGCCTGCTGGAAGGCGATGCCGTACTCCTGGCCGAGCCGGGCCTGCCGCGGCGTGCGGCCGTAGATCTCGACCGTGCCCGCGGTCGGCTGGTCGAGGTCCGCGAGCAGCCGCATGAGCGTCGACTTGCCGCAGCCGGACGGGCCGATCAGCGAGACGAACTCCCCCGCGGCGATCTCGAGGTCGATGCCGCTCAGCGCGCCGACGGCCTTCGCGCGCTTGCCGAAGGTCTTCTCGACGCCGACCGCCCGGACCGCCGGGACGGCCGCGAGCGCCTCCTTGGTCTCGAATCTCATGCGACCGCCTCCCCGCGTCGGTAGTTCCTGAGGACGAGCCCGAGCAGCGCGACCGATCCCGCGGCGAGCAGGCCGACGACGACCGCGCCGAACACCGGGCCGTACGGCAGGGCCGGGTCCGCCGAGGCGGACTGGGCGAACTGGATGATCATGCGGCCGAGGCCGCCCGGCATCCCGATCGAGACCTCGGCGACGACCGCGCCGACGACGGCGCTGGCGGCGGCGAGCCGCAGCGCCGGCAGCAGGTACGGCACCGAGGCCGGCAGCCGCAGCTTGCGCAGCGTCTGGCCGTAGCCGGCGCCGTAGCTGCGCAGCAGGTCGACGTGGATCGCGTCCGGCGAGCGCAGCCCGCGCAGCGCGCCGACGGCGACCGGGAAGAACGCCAGGTAGGACGCGATCACGGCGACCGAGAGCCAGCCGGGCCACGGGAAGCCGCCGCGGTCGATCTGGCTGCCGATCCGGGCGATGATCGGCGCGAACGCGATGAGCGGCACCGTCTGGCTGACGATGACCCACGGCAGCACGCCCCACTCGACGATCCGCGAGCGCTGCATGAGCAGCGCGAGCGCGAAGCCGACGACGAGGCCGAGCGCGAGGCCGAGCGCGGCGCAGCCGAGCGTGACGCCCATGGCGGCGAGCACGGAGAGCCACAGCGGCGGGGTGCCGGGCCCGTTGCCCGCCGCCAGCCGCTCGAACATGTCCCAGACGTGCGGCATGTTGAGGTCGCCGGTGCGCGGCAGGATCCGGAAGCCGCTGCCGGCCTGCCCCGCCGTCGCGCCGAGCACGACGCCGTCGGCCGGGCCCAGCCACTTGTAGAGCTCCCAGAGCGCTGCGACGGCGACGACGCCGAGGGCGCCGAGGATCCAGGGCAGCGCCCGCCTCACGACTTCGCCGCCACGTGCTCGGCGAGGGCCGGGATCACGGTCTCCCCGTAGACGCGCAGCGTCTCCTCCTTGTCGTCGTGCATCAGGTACCCGGCGAAGTGGTCGACCCCGATGTCCTGCAGCGCCTTCAGCTTGGCGATGTGGTCCTCCGCGGTGCCGAGCACGCAGAACCGGTCGACGATCTCGTCGGTCACGAAGTCGACGTGGTCGTTCTCCGCGCGGCCGTGCGAGTTGTAGTCGTAGCCCTCGCGCCGCTCGATGTAGTCGGTGAAGGCCTTGGGGACCGTCCCGTCCGCGCCGTAGCGCCGCACGATGTCGGCGACGTGGTTGCCGACCATGCCGCCGAACCAGCGGTTCTGCGCTCGGGCGTGCTCCAGGTCGGCCGTGACCATCATCGGCGCGCTGACGCAGAACCGGATCGCGTCCGGGTCGCGCCCGGCGCTCGCCGCCGCCTCGCGCACCGTGCCGATCATCCAGGCCGCGATGTCGAGGTCGGCGAGCTGCAGGATGTAGCCGTCGCCGACCTCGCCCGCGAGCTTGAGCGCCTGCGGCCCGTAGGCGGCGACCCAGAGCTCGAGCTCGGAGCCGTGCGACCAGGGGAAGCGCAGCGTCGAGCCGTTGTGCTCGACCTCGCGCGAGTTCGCGAGCTCGCGGATGACGTGGATCGACTCGCGCAGCTCCGCCATCGTCGTCGGCCTGCCGTTGGTGACCCGCACCGCCGAGTCGCCGCGGCCGATGCCGCAGACCGTGCGGTTGCCGTACATCTCGTTGAGCGTCGCGAACACGCTCGCCGTGACCGTCCAGTCGCGGGTCGCCGGGTTCGTCACGAACGGGCCGACCCGGATCCGCCGCGTCGCGTCGAGGATGCGGGAGTGGATGACGTACGGCTCCTGCCAGAGCAGGTGCGAGTCGAAGGTCCAGACCGTCGAGAAGCCGTGCGCCTCCGCGAGCTGGGACAGCTGGACGACCCGCGCGCTCGGCGGGTTGGTCTGGAGCACCACTCCGAAGTCCATGAGCTTCCGTTCTGTCGGTCTCGAGACGGCCGGCGACCCCCTCGACCTGCGATGGTCAGACGAGGTACTGGGAGAGCTCGCGCTTGACGAACCGGCCGTCCCCCTTGCGGCCGAGGTACTCGCCGCCGTCGACGATGACCCGCCCGCGCGAGATGACGGTGTCGACGTGCCCGTCGATCTCGAAGCCCTCCCACGCCGAGTGGTCCATGTTCATGTGGTGCGTCTTCCCGACCCCGATCGAGGTGTGCCCCTTCGGGTCGTAGACCACGACGTCGCCGTCCGCGCCGGGCTGGATGACGCCCTTCCTGCCGTACAGCCCGAACATCCGCGCGGGTGTCGTCGAGGTGAGCTCGACCCAGCGTTCCAGCGTGATCTCGCCCTGGACGACGCCCTGGTACATCAGGTCCATCCGGTGCTCGACGGAGCCGATCCCATTCGGGATCCTGCGGAAGTCCCCGAGGCCGAGCTCCTTCTGCTCCTTCATGCAGAAGGGGCAGTGGTCGGTGGAGACCATCTGGATGTCGTTCGTGCGCAGGCTCTGCCACAGCACGTCCTGGTGCCCCTCCGCGCGGCTGCGCAGCGGCGTCGAGCACACCCACTTGGCGCCCTCGAAGCGCCCCCACTCGGCGGAGTCGGCCCCGAGGTGCTCCTCGAGGCTCAGGTACAGGTACTGCGGGCAGGTCTCGCCGAAGACGTTCTGCCCGTTGTCGCGGGCCGCGGCGAGCTGGGCGACCGCCTGCTTCGCGGAGACGTGCACGACGTAGAGGGGCGCCCCGGTGAGGTTGCCGAGCATGATCGCGCGGTGCGTCGCCTCCTCCTCCATCTGCCAGGCGCGGGCGATGCCGTGGAAGTAGGGGTCGGTCCTCCCCTGCTCGACGAGCTGCGCGGCGAGCACGTCGATGACGGGCCCGTTCTCCGCGTGCATCATCGTGAGCAGTCCGGTGTCGGCGGCGACCTGCATCGCCCGCAGGATCTGGTCGTCGGTCGCGTAGAACACGCCCGGGTAGGCCATGAACAGCTTGAACGACGTGATGCCCTCGTCGATCAGCCGCGGCATGACCGCGAGCGCCTGCTCGTCCACGCCGCCGATGATCTGGTGGAAGCCGTAGTCGATCGCGCACTCGCCGTCGAACATCCCGTGCCACTTCGCGAGGCCCTCGAGGACGTCGCCGCCGGCGCTCTGCACGGCGAAGTCGACGATCGTCGTCGTCCCGCCCCACGCGGCGGCGCGGGTGCCGGTCTCCGGGGTGTCCGAGGCGCTCGTCCCGCCGAACGGCAGCGACATGTGGGTGTGCGCGTCGATGCCGCCGGGGATGACGTACTTGCCGGTCGCGTCGATCACGGTGTCGGCGGTCGCCGCGAGGTCGCCGCCGAGCGCCGTGCTGCCGGGCGCGAGCACGGCGGCGATCGTCTCGCCGTCGATGAGCACGTCGGCGAGGACCGAGCCGGTCGCGGAGACGACGAGGCCGCCCTTGATGAGTGTCGTTGCCATCAGCTCTCCTCCTGGATCGAGCGGCGCGAAGCGCGGTTCGAGATCACGGCGCGACGATGTCGCCGTAGGTGTCCGGGCGGCGGTCGCGGTAGAACTGCCAGTTGTCGCGGGCGGTGCGCACCAGGTCGAGGTCGAGGTCGCGCACGAGCAGCTCCTCGTGCTCGTCGCTGCCGAGCGGGCCGACGAGGTTGCCCTGCGGGTCGATCACCTGGCTGGTGCCGTAGAAGAACACCGCGTCGTCCCCGTACTCGTCGTCCTCGAGGCCGACGCGGTTCGGCTGCAGCACGAAGTAGCCGTTCGCGACCGCCGCAGCCGGGCCCTCGACCTCCCAGAGCCGATTGGACAGTCCGGGCTTCGTCGCGTTCGGGTTGAAGACCATGTGCGCCCCGCGCAGGCCGTACTCGCGCCAGCCCTCCGGGAAGTGCCGGTCGTAGCAGATGTAGGTGCCGATCGAGCCGACCGCGGTGTCGAACACCGGGTAGCCGAGGTTCCCGGGGCGGAAGTAGAACTTCTCCCAGAACTTCTCGACGTGCGGGATGTGGTTCTTCCGGTACTTGCCGAGGTACCTGCCGTCCGCGTCGACGACGAGCGTCGTGTTGTAGTAGACCCCCGCGTCCTCCTCCTCGTAGATCGGGAGGATCATGACGATCCCGAGCTCCTTGGCCACCGACTGGAAGCGGGTGAGGATCGGCCCGCCCTCGGCCGGCTGGGCGAAGCGGTAGTACTTCTGCTCCTGGGTGATGCCGAAGTAGGGCCCGTGGAACAGCTCCTGGAAGCACATCACCTGCGCGCCCTGGCTCGCCGCGTCGCGCGCGAAGCCCTCGTGCTTGTCGATCATGGACGCCTCGTCGCCGGTCCACTTCGTCTGGCTGATCGCCGCGCGGACGACTGTCATGCTGCGCCTCCTTCGGTGGTCACGTCAGTCAACGCTGACGACGTTGCTCGGACGTTACGCGCTGTGACGCCGGAGTTAAAGACCCGATTCGCCGGCGCCGACCGCCGCGCGCGCCGGACGGCGCGCCTCCAGGCCGGCGAGCATGAGCACGAGCACCGTCGCGATCGGCAGGTAGAAGTCGCTCCAGAAGATCGGGCCGGCGTTGCCGAAGGCCATGTTCCCGGTGGCGATGATGTCGACGAGGTGCACGATGCCGGCGCCGAGCACGAAGACGACGTGCGGCACGTTCGCGATGAGCTTGGCCGGCCAGCCCATCCGGCGCGGGAAGGCGATCACCGCGGCGATGCCGATGCCGAGGCTCGCCAGCGCGAGCTCGAACTGGAACGGGCTCTGCGGCCAGCCGATCTGCTCGGCGGAGAAGTCGCCGAGCACGGAGTGGAAGTAGAAGTTGACGAGGTTCGCGGCGCCGACGGCGAACAGCGTCCACCAGTCCAGGATCGTGCGCCAGCCGCTCCCGTCCCGCCAGCGGTGCCGCACCCCGGCGACGATGAGCGCGATGACGAGACCGATGACGGCGAGCGTCACGTAGTAGTCCCCCACCACGAACGCGATGAGCCCCCCGATGAACTGGTCCATGTCCGTACAGTAGCGGGATGGCCGTCTCGATCGTGGTCCTCGCGGGCGGTGTCGGCGGTTCCCGCTTCGTGCTCGGCGTCCGGGAGGCCGCTCGGCGGCGCTGGCCCTCCGACGGTCCGTCCGGCACGTCGGCGCGGATCGCCGTCGTCGCGAACACCGGCGACGACCTGTGGCTGACCGGCGTCCGCCTGCAGCCGGACGTCGACTCGCTGCTCTACGCGCTCGCGGGCGTCAACGACGTCGAGCGCGGCTGGGGTCGGGCGGGCGACAGCGAGCGGGTCGCCGACGAGCTGCGCGCGTGGGGCGCCGGCTGGCCGTGGTTCACGCTCGGCGACCTCGACCTCGGGACCCATCTCGCGCGGACGGGCTGGCTGCGCGAGGGCCGAACCGTCTCGGAGGTCGTCGAGCGACTGGCGGCGCGTTGGCCGCTCGGGGTGCGGCTGCTGCCGATGACGGACGCCGAAGTGGACACGCACGTCCTGACCGCGAGCGGCCGCATGCACTTCCAGGAATGGTGGACCCTGCACCGGGCGAGCCTGCCGGCGATCGCGTTCGAGAACGCCGGGATCGCGGCCGCGGCGCCGGGGGCCGGCGTGCTCGAGGCGATCGCGGAGGCGGACGCGGTGCTCGTCGCGCCGTCGAACCCGGTGGTCTCGATCGGTCCGATCCTCTCGGTCCCGGGGATCGCCGAGGCGGTCGCCGCGGCGCCGGGCGGGGTCGCCGGCGTCTCCCCGATCATCGGCGGGGCCGTGGTGCGGGGCATGGCCGACGCCTGCCTCGCGACGCTCGGGGTGCCGACCTCGGCCGATGCCGTCGGACTGCGCTACGGGGCCCGCGGCGGCCTCGGCGCCTACGACCGCGCCGCGCTGCCCGGCCTGCTCGACGCCTGGCTCGTCGCCGAGGAGGACGCCGCGCTCGCGGCGGGCCTCGAGGCCGCGCGCCTGCCGACGGCGGTGCGGCCGCTCTGGATGCGCGATCTCGACAGCTCCGCCGCGCTCGCGGCGGCCGCGCTCGACGCGGCGCTCGGCTGAGCCGGCACCGTCGCAGCCGGCCGACCGATCCCGCGCCGCGCGTCAGCGCCGCGTCAGGGCGGCGGTGCGCGGGCCGAGCGCGCCGAGGGCGTGCGCGGCCTCGAGGTGCTCGATCGTGTCGACGTCGCGCCGCAGGCCCCAGCCGGCCGGCAGCGCGAGCTCGGCGAAGCCGGCCGCGCGGTGGGCCGCGGCCGATTCCGCGCCGAACCGCGGCTCGAACGGGAGGCGCGCCCGGGCGGTGGCGAGCGCGCTGCCGACGCCGTCGGCGTCCGGCACGAAGGCGCGGCCGGCCGTCGCCGCGAGCGCGAGCGCGTGCCCGAGCTCGCCCGGTGCGAGCGCCGGGAGGTCCCCGAGCAGCACCGCCCGGTCCGCGTCCGGCCCCGCCGCCTCGATGCCGAGCGCGATGGCGGCGCGCAGGCCGCCGGCGGTGTCGGGCACGATCTCGACGCCGCGGATCCCGCGCGCGGCGTCCGCCGTCTCGGCGTCGCCGGTGACGACGAGCACGCGCGCGACCGCGTCGCACGCCGCGGCGGCCTCGATCGTGTCGAGCGCGATGGCGCGGGCGAGCCCGACCCGGTCGGCACCCGGGACGGCGAGCCGGGACTTGCCGGCGACCGCCGGCTTCACGGGGACGACGAGCGTCCAGCGGGCGGACGACGCGCCCGAGCCGGTGGCCGCGGCGAGCGCCGCCTGATAGCCCTCGCGCCACGCCTCCGCGGCGCCGAGGCGGAAGAGGTCCTCGCGGGCGGGGCGCTGGAGTCCGCGCGCGCCGGGCTCGTCGAGCGAGTCGGTCACGAGCCGTCCGAGCCCGCGGACGACCGCGACCGGGATCCCGGAGGCCTTGCCCTTGACGAGCTCGGCGGCCGAGGCGAGCTCGTCGCCGATGGCCGCGATCGTCGCCTCGAGCACCCGGCCGCCGGAGTCCGTCGACCCGCGCAGGTCGTCGACCACCCGGACGCCGGCGGCGCCGATCGCCTGGTCGATCTGGCCGACGCGCCACGCGCGCCCGAGCGTGTCGGAGACCACGACTCCGAGGCGGGCCCCGGTCGCGGCGCGCAGCGCGCCCGCGAGCGCCCGCGCCGACGCGTCCGCATCGAGCGGCAGCAGCAGCACCTCGCCGTCGGCCGCGTTCGACGCGTCGACGCCGGCGGCGGCGAGCACGAGGCCCTGGGGGTTCTCGACGATGCGGGTGCGGCCGCCGGCGTGCTCGACCGTCGCGACCACCCGGACCGTCTCGGCGTCGATCACGGCGTCGCGCTCCGCCGCCTCGACGATCCGGCCCTCGGCCTTCGAGACGACCTTCGAGGTCACGACGAGGATGTCGCCGTCGGCCGGGCCGAGCTCGGCGTAGGCGCGCGCGACGATCGCCGCGAGGTCGTCGCCGGGACGGATCTCGGGGATGCCGGCGAGGCCGGTCACCGAGTAGCTCGCCGGGGCGCCGGTCACGACTCGTTCGGGCGGAGGAACCTGGCGACCGCGCCCGGCACGTACGGCCGGACGTCGCCGCCGAGCGAGTCGACCTGCCGGACCAGGGAGCTCGACACGTGCGCGTGCTCCGGGTTCGGCAGCAGGAAGACGGTCTCGACGCCGGCGAGGTCTCGGTTCACGATCGCCATCGGCGTCTCGTACACGAGGTCCGTCTGGCCGCGCACGCCCTTGACGAGCACGGTCGCCCCGACATCGGTGCAGTAGTCGACGAGGAGGCCGACGTTCCAGCTCGTCACGGTGATCCGGCCCCGGATGCCCGCCTCGGCGATGGAGTCCTGGATGAGCGAGACCCGGTCCGCGAAGGGGATGAGCGCCGTCTTGTCCGGGTTGTGGACGACGAGCACGTGGAGCTCGTCGAAGATGCCCGCGGCGCGCCCGATCACGTCGAGGTGGCCCAGGGTGATCGGATCGAACGAGCCGGGGACGACGGCGATGCGGGGCACGGCCACCAGCGTAGCCGCGGGCGCTGCGGCCGGTCCGAAGGATTTCGCGGGATGACCAGCCGGCCCGGCGCGCGTCGTCCGGCCGCACGCCCTCCTCGCGCGACGCCGCGATCCGGCGCGTCACGCCCGGGTGAGGAACTCGCCGGCCTCGTCGTCGACGCGGCGGGCGATCGCGGCGGCGAGCGCCGGATGGTCGGCGAGGTCGGGGTCGGCCGCGACGATCGCGATCGCGTCCTCCCGGGCCGCGGCGATGAGCTCGCCGTCGGTCGCGGCGGACAGCAGCCGGAGCGCGCTGCGGCGGCCGGACTGCGCGGCGCCGAGGACGTCGCCCTCGTGCCGCAGGGCGAGGTCCCGCTCGGCGAGCGCGAAGCCGTCGAGCGTCGCCGCGACGGCCTCGACCCGCTCGCGGGCGAGCGAGCCGGTCTCGGCGGCGGTGACGAACAGCGCGAGCCCTGGCAGGCCGCCGCGGCCGACCCGCCCCCGCAGCTGGTGGAGCTGGGAGACGCCGAACCGGTCGGCGTCGAGCACGATCATCACGGAGGCGTTCGGCACGTCGACGCCGACCTCGATGACCGTCGTGGCCACCAGCGCGTCGATCTCCCCCGCGGCGAAGGCGCGCATGGTCGCGTCCTTCTCCTCGGGCGGCATCCGGCCGTGGAGGGCCCGCACGGCGAGGCCGGAGAACGCCGGATGCGACTGCAGCAGGGCGAGGACGCCCTCGACGGTCGACGTCGCGGCGCGCGGGGCCTCGTCCCCGTCCGGGGGGCGGTCCTCGTCCTCGGCCACCGACTCGGCGATCGCGGGGACGACGACGAAGCCCTGACGGCCGGCGGCGAGCTCCTCGGCGAGCCGGTCCCAGACGCGTGCGATCCAGCCGGGCCGCTCCGCGAGCGGCACGACGTGCGACTCGATCGGGGCGCGGCCGGCGGGCAGCTCGGCGATCGTCGTGACGTCGAGGTCGCCGAAGACCGTCATCGCCACCGTCCTGGGGATCGGCGTCGCGGTCAGCACGAGCAGGTGCGGCACCGCGCCCGCGGCGCCCTTCGCCCGCAGCGAGTCGCGCTGCTCGACCCCGAAGCGGTGCTGCTCGTCGACGACGACGAGGCCGAGGTCGGCGAACGACACGTGCTCGCCGAGCAGCGCGTGCGTGCCGACCACGATGCGGGACTGCCCGGACGCCGCCGCGAGCAGGGCCCGCTTCCGGTCGGCCGCCGGCATCTTGCCGGTCAGCAGGGTCGGCCGCAGCGCCGCGGCGAGGTCCGGGCCGAGCGCGGCCGCGATCGAGCGCAGATGCTGCTGCGCGAGCACCTCGGTCGGCGCGAGGAGCACCGACTGCCCGCCGGACTCGGCGACGGTCAGCATCGCGCGCAGCGCGACGAGGGTCTTGCCCGAGCCGACCTCGCCCTGCACCAGGCGGTTCATCGGCCGGGTCGCGGCGAGGTCGGCCGCGATCGCCGCCCCGGCGGCGCGCTGGTCGCCGGTCAGCTCGAAGCCGAGCTCGCGGTCGAGGCTCGCGAGCAGCCCCCCGGCCTCGCGCGGGATCGCGGCCGACGCGCGCAGCTGGTCGCGCCGCTGCACGAGGGCGGTCTGCAGCACGAGCGCCTCCTGGTAGCGCAGCGCCGCTCGCGCCGCCTCCCAGTCGGCGTCCCGCCCGGGCCGGTGGATGCCCTCGAGCGCGGTCCGGAAGCCGACGAGGCCCTGCGCCGCGGCGATCCCCGCCGGCACCGGGTCGTCCAGCCCTTCCGGGAGCACGTCGAGCGCGACGCCGATCGCGTTCGCGATCCGCCACGACGGCAGCGAGCCGGTCGCCGGGTAGACCGGGATCGGCCGCTCGGCCCAGGCCGCGCCGTCGGGCTCCGACTCCTCGCCGAACAGCTCGTACTCCGGATGCGTGAGCTGGAGCGCGTTCCGGTAGACCCCCACCCTCCCGGCGAACAGGCCGCGGGCGCCCTCCCGCAGCTCCTGGAGCCGCCAGGCCTGGTTGAACCAGGTCAGCGAGAGCGTGCCCCGGCCGTCGGTGATGACGGCCTCGACGATCGTCCCCCGGCGCTGCGCCATGCGGCGCTCGCCGACCCGGGCGACGGTCGCGACGACCGTGACGTCCTCGCCCTCGCGCAGACCGGTCAGCGGCGTGAGCTCGCCGCGATGCGCGTAGCGGCGCGGATAGTGCCCGAGCAGGTCGCCCGCCGTGCGGTGGCCGAACGCCCGCTCGAGCGCCTTCGCCCCGGAGCCGCCGACGACGTCGGCGAGTCGGCGCGTCAGCGGGTCGGCCATGCACCGAGGCTACGCGGGATCGCCGGCCGGGTGCGGAGCTCCGCCGCCGCGCGCGACCTGCCCGGAGCGAGCGAGAACTAGTCTGCAGGGGTGACGCGCATCATCGCCGGCCACGCCGGCTCGCTCGCGCTGGCGGTGCCCAGGTCGGGCACCAGGCCGACGAGCGACCGGGTCCGGGAAGCGGTGTGCTCGGCGCTCGACGCGGCGGACGCGATCGCCGGGGCGCGCGTCCTCGACCTGTACGCGGGGTCGGGGGCGCTCGGGCTCGAGGCCGCCTCGCGCGGCGCCGCGGAGGTCGTCCTCGTCGAGCGCGACGCCGCCGCGGCGGCGATCTGCCGGAGGAACGCGGAGACCGTGCGATCGCGCGCGCCGGAGAGCGCCGCCCCGCGCATCGAGGTCGCGGCCCAGTCGGCCGCGTCGTGGCTCGCCGGCGCGGGCGGGACCGCCTGGGACCTCGCATTCGTCGACCCGCCGTACGAGCTGTCCGAGCCGGAGCTGGCGGCCGTGCTCGCCGCGCTCGCGCCGCTGCTCGCGGCGGACGCCGCGGTGCTCGTGGAGCGCTCGTCGCGCTCGCCCGCCCCGGTCGTGCCCGAGGGGCTCGTGCTCGAGCGCACCCGTCGGTACGGCGAGACCGCGGTGCACTGGCTGCGGCGCCTCGACGCGCAGCCGACCCGCGGAGGCTAGGCCCGGCGGAAGGGATCCCAGCCGGCGGCGTCCAGCGGCTCGCCGAGCAGGCTGACACCGCTGCCCGCGACGACCGCGCCGATGGGCGAGAACCCGTCCGGCAGCGGGACGTCGGGTGGGAAGGTCGCGAGGAAGGCGTGGTCCTCCGCGGCGTCGAGCACCCCGGCCGCGGCCTCGCCGAGGTCGATCCGGACGCCGCTCGCCGACGCGATCCGGGACGCGTCCAGGGCGACGCCGTCGGACACGTCGAGCATGGCGCTCGCACCGGCCGCGGCCGCGGCGATCGCGTGGCCGACCTTCGGCGACGGGCGCAGCTGCGCCGTCAGCTGCGAGCGCGCGCGGCGGAGCACGGACTCGGAGGCCTGCTGCCCGTCGGGCAGGCCGAACGGGTCCAGCCGCGCGCCGCGCGCGAGCCAGCGCAGACCCTGTGCCGCCCAGCCGAGCGTCCCGGTCACGGCGACGACGTCGCCGACGCGCGCGCCGGAGCGGAGCACCGCCGCACGGCCCTCCAGGTCGCCGAACGCGGTCGCGACGGCCGTCGTCACCGGCGACTCCGCGAGGTCCCCGCCCTCGACGCCGCAGCCCGGCGCGATCGCCGCACAGGCGTCGCGCAGCCCGTCGGCGATCGACTCGAGCGCGGCGATCGGCAGGTCCCGCGGCACCGCGAGCGCGACGACGAGCGCCGTGGGGCGCGCGCCCATCGCGGCGACGTCCGCGAGGTTGACGGCGGCGAGCTTCCAGCCGACGTCGTACGGGCTCGACCAGGCCCGAAGGAAGTCCGGCCCCTCGACCATCGAGTCGCTCGTGACGACGAGGCGGCCGTCGGGCGCCGCGATCACCGCGGCGTCGTCGCCGGGCCCGACCAGCCGCGCCGCGGAGGCCGTCAGGCGCGGCAGGATCGCCGCCAGCGCCGCGAGCTCGCCGGCCTCGCCGATCGTCGGGGAGCCGGTCCACGCGTGCACGCTCCTACGCTACGGCCCACCGCGCGGCGCCGAAGTAGCCTGGAGGGGTGCGAACGCGTGCGATCCGTTCGGCGGCGGCGCTCGCCGCGTCCGCCGTCGTGGTCGGCGTCGCGCTCGCCGGCTGCACGCCGATCGTCGCGCTCGATCCGGCGCCGGACGCCGCCTCCCCGCTCTGCGCCGCGGTGAGCGTGCGGCTGCCGGACGAGGTGGACGGCCTCCCGGCGCGCGAGACCAACGCCCAGGCGACCGGCGCCTGGGGGAACCCGACGGCCGTGGTCCTGCACTGCGGCGTCGCCTCGCCGCCCCCGACCAGCGAGCTGCCCTGCGTCACGCCGCCGGGCGGCGCCGTGGACTGGCTCGTCGACGACTCCGACGCGCCGACCTACGTGTTCACCAGCTACGGGCGCACGCCCGCGGTGTCGGTCGCGATCGACAACACCGTGGTCTCCGGGGTCTCGGTGCTCGACGCGATCGACGTCGCCGTCTCGCAGCTGCCGAGGTCAGGCTCCTGCCTCTAGCGCGAGGTCGAGGAGCTCGGAGATGAGCTCGCGGTAGCCGATGCCGCTCGCGGCCCAGCACTTGGGGAACATCGAGATCGGCGTGAAGCCCGGCATCGTGTTGATCTCGTTGACCACGGGCCCCGAGCCGGTCAGGAAGAAGTCGACGCGGGCGAGCCCGCGGCAGCCGATCGACTCGAACACCCGGGCCGCGAGCCGCTGCAGCTCGCGCAGCTGCTCCGGCGCGACCTCGGCGGGGCAGATCAGCTCGGCGGCATCCGGGTCGAGGTACTTGGCGGCGTAGTCGTAGAACTCGCGGGTGCGCATCACGATCTCGCCGGGCAGCGAGACGCGCGGCGCGGGGTCGGCGGCGCCGGCCCTGGCGCCCAGCACGCCGCACTCGAGCTCGCGCCCCTCGATCGCGGCCTCGACGAGGGCGGTGCGGTCCTCGGCCCAGGCGATCCGGAGCGCCGCCTCGAGCCCGTCCCAGGAGGCGACCTTGGTGACGCCGACCGAGGAGCCGGCGCGGGCGGGCTTGACGAAGACGGGCAGGCCGAGCCCGGCCGCCGCGGTCCGCACCCGCGGGGCGTCGGCGGACCAGTCCCGCTCGGCGACCGCGATCCACGGCGCGACCGGCACGCCGGCGCCCTGCAGCACGACCTTGGCGACGTGCTTGTCCATGCCGAGCGCCGAGCCGAGCACCCCGCTGCCGACGTACGGCAGGCCGACCAGCTCGAAGAGCCCCTGGATCGTGCCGTCCTCGCCCCACGGGCCGTGCAGGATGGGGAACGCGACGTCGACCTCCCCCAGTTCGCGGACGGCGCCGTCGGGATCGATCACGCGGAGCAGCCGCGTCGCCGCCGACTGCGGCCAGAGCACCCGAGTGCCGTTGTCGACGACGACCGGCATCGCGTCGGGATCCATCCGCAGCCGCTCGGGATCGTCCGGCTGGAGCGTGAACGCCCCCTCCCGCGTGATGCCGATCGGGACGACGTCGAACCGCTCGCGGTCGATCGCGGCGAGCACGCCGCCGGCGGTCGCGCAGCTGATCTCGTGCTCCGAGGAGCGGCCGCCGAAGACGACCGCGACCCGCCGCCGGGCGGCCTGCCCCTCCATGCCGTTCATTCCCCCTGCGGAATATGGTCGTCGGTCGTCAGGTGCGGCGCGATCTCGCGCGGGTCGAGCTCGCCGTCGACCACCGCCGCGACCTGCTGCGCGATCGGCATCGCCACCCGCTTCGCCTCGGCGAGCTCGAGGATCGGCGCGATCGAGGAGAGCCCCTCCGCGGTCTGGTTCATCTTCGCCGCGACCTCCTTGATGCTGAGGCCCTGGCCGAGCAGTCGGCCGGCGGTGTTGTTCCGCGACAGCGGCGACTCGCAGGTCGCGATCAGGTCGCCGAGGCCGGCGAGCCCCGACATCGTCTCCGCCTTCGCGCCGTAGGCGACGGCGAAGTCGGTCATCTCGGCGAGGCCGCGGGTGATGATCGACGCCTTGGTGTTGTCCCCGAAACCGACGCCGTCGACGATCCCGACCGCGACCGCGACGATGTTCTTCAGCACGCCGCCGAACTCGGTGCCGATCACGTCGGTGTTCACGAAGGAGCGGAAGTAGGGGTTGCGCGCGGTCGTCGCGACCGAGCGCGCCGTCTCCAGCGACGCCGACGCGACCACCGCGGCCGTCGGCTGCTCCCTGGCGATCTCCGAGGCGAGGTTCGGGCCGGAGATGACCGCGATCCGCTCCGGCGGGGTGCCGAGCTCCTCGGCGACCACCTCCGACATCCGCCGGCCGCTGCCCCGCTCGAGCCCCTTCATGAGCGAGACGAGCACCGCATCGGCGGGGATCGCGGCGCGCATCGCGCGGAGGTTCTCCCGCAGCGTCTGGCTCGGCACCGAGAGGTAGACCTCCTCCGCGCCGTCCAGCGCGACCGCCGGGTCGGCCGTCGCGCGCAGCGAGCGCGGCAGCGCGATGCCCTTCAGGTACTTCGAGTTCCGCTTGGCGGCGTCGATCTCGCGCGCGAGCGTCGCGCGCCTGGCCCACACCGTGACCGAGGCGCCGCCGTCGGCGAGCACCTTCGCGAACGTCGTGCCCCAGGATCCCGCGCCGATCACGGCGACGCGCCGCGTCATGACCGGGCCCCCCGACGATAGGGGTCCCCGTCGACCGCCATGTCCCAGCGGTGCTCCGGCGGGGTTTCCCCAGGCCGCAGCCGCGCCTGCAGCGCGGTGATCGCGTCCATCAGGGTCTCGGTGATCTCGGCGAGCGTCCGCTGGTCCAGCGGGCGGTCCCGCCACGGGGCGAGGTCGATCGGCTCGCCGATCATCACCACGATGCGCTTGCGGGGGAACGGCCACCAGCGCAGCTTCCCGTACGGCGGGAGCACCCGCTGCGCGCCCCAGTGCGCGATCGGCAGCAGCGGGGCGCCGGACTCGAGCGCGAGCCGCGCCGCGCCGGTCTTCCCCTTCATCGGCCACAGCCCCGGGTCGCGGGTGAGCGTCGCCTCGGGGTAGACGATGAGCAGGCTGCCGGTCTCCACCAGCTGCTCCGCCGCACGCAGCGAGGAGGCGGCGCTGCCGGCGCGGTCGACCGGGATCTGGCCGGAGGCCTGCATGATGCCGCCGATCACCGGCACCTTCCAGATGCTCTTCTTGGCCAGGAACCGCGCCAGCCGGCCGTGCTTCCAGAACGCCCGGACGAGATAGGTCGGATCGATGATCGACATGTGGTTCGAGGCGACGACGACCGGGCCGCGCGCCGGGATCCGCTCGCCGCCGACGACCTCGGTGCGCGCGAGCAGGCCGATCAGGGGGAACAGGATCGCCCCGCAGATCCGCCACGGCCACCAGGTCTTCCGGTCGCGCGGCCACTCGCCCGCCGGATGGGAGGGCGGGGCCGCCTCCACGGGGCTGTCGTCCATCGAGCCGTCAGTCCTCGAGGGCGAACTCGGCGCCGAGATCGGTGAGCTTCTCCGTGAACCGCTCGTAGCCGCGGCCGATGAGGCCGAGGTTCGAGACGCGGGAGCGGCCGCGCGCGGTGAGCGCGGCGATCAGGTGCGAGAAGCCGCCGCGCAGGTCGGGCACGACGATGTCGGCGCCGGTCAGCGGCGTCGGCCCCTGGATGACCGCGGTCTGCTCGAGCGGGCGGCGGGGGACGCGCCGGGTCGAGGTCTCGACGCCGCCGGGCACCACCCGGATGTCGGCGCCCATCGCGACCAGCGCCTCGGTGAAGCCGAAGCGGTTCTCGTACACCGTCTCGTGCACCAGGGAGCGCCCCTCCGCCTGCGTCAGCGCGACGACGAGCGGCTGCTGCCAGTCGGTCATGAAGCCGGGGTGCACGTCGGTCTCGATCTCGACCGGGCGCAGCGCCCCGGCGGGCTTCCAGAACCGGATGCCGTCCTCCCGCACGTCGAACGCGCCGCCGACCTTGCGGTACACGTTCAGGAAGGTCGTGAGGTCCTGCTGCCGGGCGCCGGAGACGAAGATGTCGCCGCCGGTCGCGAGGGCGGCCGAGGCCCAGGACGCGGCCTCGTTCCGGTCGAACATCGCCCGGTGCTCGTAGCCGCTCAGCCGCTCGACGCCCTCGACGAAGACGACGCGATTCGGCTCGACCGTGATGATCGCGCCCATCTTCTGCAGGATCGCGATGAGGTCCATGATCTCGGGCTCGATCGCGGCGTTGCGCAGCTCGGTGGTGCCCTCCGCGAGCACGCTGGTCAGCAGCACCTGCTCGGTCGCGCCGACGCTCGGGTAGGGCAGCTCGATGTCGGCGCCGTGCAGTCCGTCCGGCGCGGTGAGCCGGATGCCCTCGTAGGACTTGTCCACGATCGCTCCGAACGCGCGCAGCGAGTCCATGTGGAAGTTGATCGGGCGGTCCCCGATCCGGCAGCCGCCGAGGTCCGGGATGAGCGCCTCGCCGATGCGGTGCAGCAGCGGGCCGCAGAACAGGATGGGGATCCGGCTCTCGCCCGCGAGCGCGTCGATCTCGGCGAAGTGCGCGCGCTCGACGTTCTTCGGGTCGAGCCGGTAGGTGCCCTTGCCGTCGGTCGCGACGCTCACGCCGTAGGCGCCGAGCATGCCGGTCACGACGTTCACGTCGGCGATCGCGGGGACGTCGTGCAGCACGCTCGGCCGGTCGGCCAGCAGCGCCGCGACCATCGCCTTGGTGACGAGGTTCTTCGCCCCGCGGACCTCGACGGCGCCGTGCAGCGGCTTGCCGCCGTCGATCACGATCGTGTCGGAGGACAGGCCGACCCGCTCCGCGGCCCGTCGCGAGTCCTGCGTGAGTGCGTTCATCCGCGCCTTCCGGGCGTCCCCGCCGGTCCTACCTCGCCGGGAGCGTCGTCGGGAGCCACGACGGCCGCTTCGTCTCGAACTCGGCGATGGCGTCCTCGTCGCGAAGGGTCAGCCCGATGTCGTCGAGCCCCTCCAGGAGGCGCCACCGAGTGTAGTCGTCGATCTCGAAGACGGCGGTGACCTCGCCCACGGTGACGGTGCGGGCGTGCAGGTCGACGGTCGCGTCGATCCCGGGCTCCTCCAGGATGCGCTCCCAGACGCGCTCGATGACGTCCTCGGCGAGCACGCCCGTGAGCAGGCCCTGCTTCCCGGAGTTGCCCTGGAAGATGTCGCCGAATCGGGGGCTGAAGACGGCGCGGAAGCCGTAGTCGCGCAGCGCCCAGACGGCGTGCTCGCGGCTGGAGCCCACGCCGAAGTCGGGGCCGGCGAAGAGCACCGTCCCGCTCGCGTAGGCGGGGTCGTTGAGGACGAAGCCCGGCTCCTGGCGCCAGAGGTGGAAGAGGCCGTCGTCGTAGCCGGTCTTCGTGATCCGCTTGAGGAAGACGGCGGGGATGATCTGGTCGGTGTCGACCGTGTTCCGCATCAGCGGCACGGCCGGGCCGGTGACGGTCGTGAACGCATCCATCAGCGCACCTCCGCAGGCAGGTCGATCCCGAGATCCCATGGGCTCGAGAGGGTGCCGCGCACCGCGGTCGCGGCGGCGACCAGCGGGCTCACCAGGTGGGTGCGGCCGCCCTTGCCCTGCCGGCCCTCGAAGTTCCGGTTCGAGGTCGACGCGCAGCGCTCGCCGGGCGCGAGCTGGTCGGGGTTCATGCCGAGGCACATCGAGCAGCCGGCGAACCGCCACTCGCCGCCGAAGTCCTCGACGATCTTGTCGATGCCCTCCGCCTCGGCCTCGATCCGCACCCGCGCGGACCCGGGCACGACCATCACGCGCACCCCGTCGGCCTTCCTGCGCCCCTTGATCACGGAGGCGAAGGCGCGCAGGTCCTCGATCCGGGAGTTCGTGCAGGAGCCCATGAACACGGCGTCGACCGCGATGTCCTTCATCCGGGTGCCGGGGGCGAGGTCCATGTACTCGAGCGCGCGCTCGGCGGACGACTTCTCGACGGGGTCGATCAGGTGCGCCGGGTCGGGCACCGCCTCGCCGAGCGAGACGCCCTGGCCGGGGTTCGTCCCCCAGGTGACGAAGGGCTCGAGCGAGTCGGCGTCGAGCACCACCTCGGCGTCGAAGTCCGCGCCCTCGTCGGTCGCGAGCGTGCGCCAGTAGGCGACCGCCTCGTCCCAGTCGGCGCCCTGCGGCGCGTGCGGCTTGTCCTTGACGTAGGCGAGCGTCGTCTCGTCCGGGGCCACCATGCCGGCCCGGGCGCCGGCCTCGATCGACATGTTGCAGATCGTCATGCGGCCCTCCATCGAGAGGGCGCGGATGGCCGAGCCGCGGTACTCGATGACGTGGCCCTGCGCCCCGCCGATGCCGATCTTCGCGATGACCGCGAGGATGATGTCCTTCGCGCTCACCCCGGGGCGCAGCGTCCCGTTCACGGTGACCGCCATGGTCTTGAACGGCTTGAGCGGCAGCGTCTGCGTCGCGAGCACGTGCTCGACCTCGGAGGTGCCGATGCCGAACGCCATGGCGCCGAACGCGCCGTGCGTCGAGGTGTGCGAGTCGCCGCAGACGACCGTGATGCCCGGCATGGTGAGGCCGAGCTGGGGGCCGACGACGTGGACGATGCCCTGCTCGACGTCGCCGAGCGAGTGGATGCGGACGCCGAACTCGGCCGTGTTGCGCCGCAGCGCCTCGATCTGCGCCCGACTGGTCGGGTCGGCGATCGGCTTGTCGATGGCCAGCGTCGGGGTGTTGTGGTCCTCGGTCGCGATCGTCAGGTCGAGCCGCCGCACCGGCCGGTCCGCCTGGCGCAGGCCGTCGAAGGCCTGCGGGCTGGTGACCTCGTGGACGAGGTGCAGGTCGATGTAGATGAGGTCCGGCTCTCCGAGCTCGCCCTTCTTCACGACGTGGGCGTCCCAGATCTTCTCGGCGAGCGTCCTGGGGGCTGCTGGCATTGCTCCAGTCTACCCAGGCGGACCCGCGCGGAACCGGGGCGGAGCCCGGTGCGCGTCGGAGCGGCTCAGCAGGGCTCGACGCCGATCTCGACGGCGCCGAGGACGAGCGTGCAGGCCTCCGCGACGCGCGCCTCGCCGCCCGGCTCGATCTCCGCGCTCGAGCCGTCGGCGCCGAGCAGGACGATGCCGTTCGCGCTCGAGAGGTCCCGGAGCAGCAGGCCGTCGCCCGGCCGCGGCTCGACGACGAGGTGGGTGCGGGAGACGGTGCGCGCCGGGTCGTCGATCGCGACCGTCCGCGCCCCGGCCGGTGCGGCCGCCGGGTCCGGCCGGCGGCCCAGCAGCAGCACGCCGTCGACCGGGACGCGCTCCCCCGAGGCGAGCCGCAGCGCCCACTCGGCCCTCGGGCGGCGGGCGATCACGACGGTGCGGTCCTCGGCGTCCGACGGGTCGTCGGCCGGCGGCTCGGCGGCGAGGGACGGCGACGCGGCGGCGGGAGCCGGCGGGAGCGGCGGCAGCGGCGGCAGCGGGGTCCGGACGGTCGCCGAGTCGGTGTGGCCGAGCGTCCTGACGTCCCAGGCCGGCGGCGGCAGCGCCGACGGGGCAGCCGGCGGGGCAGCCGGCGCGGCGGTCGCGCCGACCGGAGGTGCCGACGCGACCCCCGGCGGCAGCGGCGGCGATCCCGGCGTCTGCAGCGCCGACCCGCAGCCGAGGCAGACGAAGCCCGCCGGATCGACCGGCTGGCCGCAGGCCGCGCAGACCGGCCCGGAGTCCCGCATCACGACGCCCGCCACGGGACCATCATGACGCGGCGTCCGTGCGCGGCCAAGCGGCGCCGAGGCCGAGCCGGGGCGCACGGCCTCGGGTACGCTGACGCCATGTCCAACGACTCCGACGACATCCGCGCGCAGGCGGAGAAGCATCTCAGGAACCAGCGGCAGTTCTGGTCCTCGACGATCACGCTCGTCATCGTCTTCCTCATCATCACCGCCGTGTGGGCGCTCACCAGCAACTGGCACGGCTACTTCTGGCCGATGTGGCCCGGCATCGCGTTCGCCATCGCGATCGCCTTCCACGCGCTCAACGTCTACGGCCCGCTCGGCCGGCCGATCAGCTCGGACGCGATCGACGCCGAGGTGCGGCGGCGCGGCGGCGACCCCCGCACCGGCGCCTGATGGCCGTCGCGATCGACCCGGACCTCGTCGAGTGGTCGGACCCCGGCCGCCTCGACGGCCGGCCGCTGCTCGTGCTGCTGCACGGCTACGGGCAGGACGAGCACGGGCTCGCCGGGATCGCGGAGGCGGTCGCCCCCGGCATCGTCACGGCGGCGCTGCGCGGCCCGCGGCCGTCCCGTGCGCCGCTCGCCGGCGGCTACGGCTGGTACGACGTCGACGAGCGGATCCGGCCCCTGGCCGGCCAAGAGGCGGAGACGACCGGAGCCTTGCTCGACTGGCTCGACGCCGTCGTCGCCGAGCGCGGCGCGCCCTCCCGGCTCGCGGTCGCCGGATTCAGCCAGGGCG
The DNA here is from genome assembly GCA_001898855.1 of Micrococcales bacterium 73-13. Lineage (GTDB taxonomy): Bacteria > Actinomycetota > Actinomycetes > Actinomycetales > Microbacteriaceae > 73-13. The sequence goes on along the minus strand of MKVN01000038.1, from coordinate 11,633 downwards.
CGGCGCTCACGCTGCATCTGCTGCGCACCGCGCCCGAGCGGTGGGACGCCGTGGTCACCCTCGGCGGCTACTGGCTGCCGACCGCGGCGCCGGCCGACGACCGGCTCGCCGAGCTGCGGCCGGCCGTGTTCTGGGGGCGCACCGAGGGGGACCCGGCGATCGCGCCGGCCTACATCGAGGCGACGCGAGCGGCGCTCGCCCCGATCGCGCCGGACGCCGAGCACGTCTATCCGGGTGACGTGCACGCCGTCGTCCCGGACGAGCTCGTCGACCTCACCGCGTTCCTGAAGGCGCGGCTGGAGGCCTGACGGGAGGCCCGGACGGCGAGGGCCCCGGGCCGACCGGGCCCGTCCGTCGGGGCGATCCGCGCGTTCGAGGCTAGCCGAGCAGCGCCACGCCGAAGCCCGAGACGACGGCCCGCACCTCGGCGAGGTAGCGCTGCGCCTGCTCGGTGAGCGGGATCGCGGCGTGGCTGATCCAGCCGATCTCGATGCGTTCCTCGACGTCGAGCGGGATGGCGACGATCTCCGGGTCGAGGTCGTCGCTGATGATGCCCGTCGAGATCGTGTAGCCGTCGAGCCCGATCATGAGGCTGAAGATCGTCGCTCGGTCGGAGACCCGGATCTCCTGTCTGCTCGACAGGGTGGAGAGGATCTCCTCGGCGAAGTAGAACGAGTTGTTCGCCCCCTGGTCGAAGGTGAGCCGCGGCAGGTCGGCGAGATCGGCGAGCCCGACGCGGTCTCGGGAGACGAGCGGGTTCCTCCGGGAGACGAAGATGTGCGGCTCGGCGAGGAAGATCGGGTGGAACGCGAGCCCGGAGTCCCGGAGCAGCTTGTCGATGACCTTCCGGTTGAAGTCGCTCCGGTAGAGGATGCCGAGCTCGCTGCGCAGCGTCCGGACGTCCTCGATGATGTCCCAGGTGCGGGTCTCGCGCAGGGAGAACTCGTACTCGGCCGCCCCGCTGCCCCTCACCATCCGGACGAACGCGTCGACCGCGAACGAGTAGTGCTGCGCCGACACCCCGAGCAGGCGTCGCGACGGCGGTCGACCGAGGTAGCGCTGCTCGAGGAGCGCCACCTGCTCGACGACCTGCCTGGCGTATCCGAGGAACTCCACCCCGTCGACGGTGAGCGTGACACCGCGGGCGGAGCGGAGGAGCAGGGTGCGTCCCACCCGGGTCTCGAGGTCCTTCATCGCCGCGGACATCGTCGGCTGGGCGACGTAGAGCAGTTCGGCGGCGGCGGTGATCGACCCCTCGGCGGCGACCTCGATGAAGTAGTGGAGCTGCTGCAGCGTGACGCCGCTCGTTCCTTGAGACATAGCCACAGCCTATGGTGACCCATAGACAGATTGAGTTACCTGATGGCTGCGATGCGCCCGCACGATGGATGCACCGAATCCCGCAAGGCCGAGCCCGGTCGACCGACCATCGGATTGGCCGCTCATGGCGAACGAGTTCGCGTTCCGCATCACGACCACCCGCTTCGACGAGGACTACTCGCCGTCCGACAGCTCCCGGCTCACCACGAACTTCGCCAACCTGGCCCGGGGCGAGCACCGTCGGCAGAACCTCCGCAACGCCCTGACGATGATCGACCGCCGGTTCAACGATCTCGCGCACTGGGACAACCCGCACCGGGACCGCTACGCCGTCGAGCTCGAGATCGTCTCCGTCGAGCTGCGGTTCGCCGCGGAGGGCGAGGATCGGGAGTTCCCACTGCTCGAGGTCCTGGACATCGGGATCGTCGACCGGCGGACGGGCGAGCGCCGCCGCGGGATCGTGGGGAACAACCTCTCGTCCTACCTCCGCGACTTCGACTTCAGCGTGCTGCTGCCGGCGGTCGACGGGGCCGCGACCGAGCGCGCCGTCCCCGACGACTTCGGCGACCTGCACGGCAAGCTGTTCCGGCACTTCCTCGACTCCGCCGCGTACCGGGAGCGCTTCCCGACGCCGCCCGTGATCTGCATCAGCGTCTCGACGAGCAAGACGTATCGCCGGACCGGGAACCACCACCCGATCCTCGGCGTCGAGTACCGGCAGGACGAGCACTCGCTGACCGACGAGTACTTCGGGAAGATGGGGCTGCAGGTCCGGTACTTCCTGCCGCCCGGCGGCGTGGCGCCGCTCGCGTTCTACTTCCGCGGCGATCTGCTCGGCGACTACTCCAACCTGCAGCTGATCGGCACCGTCAGCACGATGGAGACGTTCCAGAAGATCTATCGACCGGAGATCTACAACGCGAACTCGGCCGCCGCGGACATCCTCCGACCCAGCCTGGAGCATCAGGACTACTCGCGGACCCAGGTCGCCTACGACCGCGTCGAGCGCAGCCAGCTCGCGATCAAGCAGGGCAGGTACGCGGAGGAGCACTTCGTGAAGCCGCACCGGGAGCTGCTGGAGCGATGGGCCGCCGACTACCCCTCCCACTCGGATCACCGGAGAAGGATCATCGATGACGCACGCACTGCTGCCCACCTCGATCGTCGGCAGCCTGCCGAAGCCGTCATGGCTCGCGCAGCCGGAGACCCTCTGGTCTCCCTGGAAGCTGCAGGGTGACGCCCTGATCGAGGGCAAGCAGGACGCGCTGCGCGTCGCGGTCCAGGAGCAGCGCCATGGCGGCATCGACATCCTCAGCGACGGGGAGCAGACCCGCCAGCACTTCGTCACGACGTTCATCGAGCATCTCAGCGGGGTCGACTTCGAGCGACGCGAGACGGTCCGGATCCGTGATCGCTACGACGCGAGCGTGCCGACCGTCGTCGGGGCGGTCGGTCGCGAGCGGCCCGTGTTCGTCGACGACGCGAGGTTCCTGCGCGGTCAGACCGATCAGCCGATCAAGTGGGCGCTCCCCGGTCCGATGACGATGGTCGACACGCTCTACGACGACCACTACCGCAGCCGCGAGCAGCTGGCCTGGGAGTTCGCGGCGATCCTCAATCAGGAGGCGAGGGAGCTCGAGGCGGTGGGGGTCGACGTCATCCAGTTCGACGAGCCCGCGTTCAACGTCTTCTTCGACGAGGTGCGGGACTGGGGGGTCGCGGCGCTGGAGCGGGCGGCGGAGGGACTGCGCGCGGAGACCGCCGTGCACATCTGCTACGGCTACGGGATCAAGGCGAACACCGACTGGAAGGCGACCCTCGGGTCGCAGTGGCGGCAGTACGAGGAGTCGCTCCCGCTCCTGCAGCGCTCCGCCATCGACATCGTCTCGCTGGAGTGCCACCGCTCCCATGTCCCGATGGAGCTCATCGAGCTCGTCCGCGGCAAGAAGGTCATGCTCGGCGCCGTCGACGTCGCGAGCGAGACGATCGAGACCCCGGAGGAGGTCGCCGACACCCTCCGGAGCGCGCTCGAGTTCGTCGACGCGGACCGGCTCCTCCCGAGCACGAACTGCGGCATGGCGCCCCTGCCCCGGGACGTCGCGCTCGGGAAGCTGCGCGCGCTGAGCGCGGGCGCGGCCGTCGTCCGCGAGGAGCTCGCCTAGCTCCGACGAGAAAACCCCCGGGATGACCGGGGGTTTCCTGTGCGGTGACCCCAGCGGGATTCGAACCCGCGTTACCGCCGTGAGAGGGGAATAGGCTCCCCCGGAACTGCGTGCCCGACCCGGTTCTGCCCTGTGTTTACTGGGGTTCCGTGTGCGTCGAGTGCGTCGCGGAAAGTCCTGTCGTCAGCGTTCGTTGCCAAAATGTTGCCACGTTTGCGCCCCTCCAGAGGCGGGTAATCCTGGTGCCTCTGCGCGCCTGCCGAGTGTGCCGAGTAGCGAACTCACGTTCCCGCGCCTGACCCGCTCTACCAGCTTGCGGGGTCGTGGCGGATGCCGCAACACCACGTCGCTGCGCTCGGATGTTGCACCCTCCGTCCCGACCCCGCGAACAGCAGGGAGCGGGTCCGGGGCGGGAGCGGACCGGGGAGGTAGAATGAGCAACGACGAAGCAGAGGTGATCCCATGAGCGTGACGATTCCGAGCGCGATCCCGGCCGAGTCCCTGCGCGCCTGGTACGACGACGAGCCCCGCGTGAGCGATGTGGCTCTCTACGACATGACCGCCCAAGGCGCGACCACCCTGGCCTCCGTCCTGATCGAACGGCAGCTCGCCACGACCGACGAGCGCGAGCGCGAGTATTGGGCCGCGCGGGTGCGCCTGGTGAACCAGCAGCGCACGGCGCTGGACCCCGACGACCGGCTCGGGCTGATCGCCCAGCAGCAGGCATGGCTCGATGAGATCGACGCCCTGACCGGCCAGGCGAGCCGCCGGATCGCGTGACCGAACCCGTCGCCTCCGACGAGGCGCGGCTGCGGCAGGTGTTCGACGCCGCCGCGCGGCAGGCGATCTTCCCGCCGGTCCCGACCGGCGACCGGCTCCTGGTACTGCTCGGCGGCCAGCCCGCCGCGGGCAAGACGAGGGCGCAGGCGGCGATCCTCGCGGAGCACCCCGAGCTGGTGTCCATCACCGGGGATGACCTGCGCGCCTACCACCCCGGCTACCGGGATCTCGCGGTGAACGACCCGCTGGCGATGCCGGCCGCGACCGCGCCAACCTCCAGCGGGCTCATCCGCCTCGCCCTGGACCATGCGATCGAGCACGGCTACCCGGTGCTGCTGGAAGGCACCTTCCGCGATCCAGCGATGGTCATCGACACCGCGGCCCGGTTCGCGGAGGCCGGTTACCGGGTCGAAGTCGTCGCCGTCGCCACGCCCGCCCCGGTGTCGCGCCTGGCCGCGGAAGAACGGTTCCTGCGCGCCCGGCGCGGCGAGGTCGGCCGCTGGACCCCGCCCGAGGCGCACGAGACGGCGCTGGCCGGCTCACCCGAGGTCGTGGCCGCGCTGGAGGCCCTGCCCGCCGTCGCCCGCATCCAGGTCTACACCCGCGACCGCCGCCTCTACGACAACCACCGCACCGAATCCGGCGCATGGGAGCACGAGCCCCACGCGGCCGAGGTGCTGCGCAGCGAGCAGACCCGAGAGCTCACCCCGGTCGAGGCCGTTGCCTGGCTCGCGGACTACGGCGCCGTATTCGGCGCCGCTCACGCCCGGCGCGGCTACCTCAGCCCGAGGACCGCGTCGGCCTACCGGCGGCTGCAAGACGACGCCGCCCGCATGATCGAGCTGGCCGCCTCCGACCCCAGTGCCGACGTGCGGGCGCTGGAAGAGCAGCAGACCCACCGCCGGATCGCACTGAAGGTCGCCGTGCCCGAGCCGCCGGGGATCGTCGGACGGATCGGGCAGACCCTTCGGCGCTCACTCCCGCCCTATCGTCCAGCTCCGTCGCGTGACGCGCCCGGTAACGAACCACCGAGCATCGGACGCTGAGAGGACGCCTATCGTTCCCCCACTCACGGCGACGACGTGGGAGTAGAACTGTTCGACACCCCTGTCCCCGCCGGATCACGAAAGCACGTTCTGGCCCGTAAAATACGGGCGAGTCGCCGGGTGGCCGCGTGGACAACTCCCTCAGGATTCATGGACCTACGCGGTCGGTAGCACATGAGAACGAGCCTGCCGAGACGCCGCCAAACCCGATACCCGATACCCGATACCCGAGTCTGCGCGATCGCGCCGGATGCCACAAGCCGGTTCGGGCATTGCGGCCTCCGCCCCGACCCCGCGACTGGCAGGGAGCGGGTCCGGTGCTTGTGGAAGTCGACTGTCAGGCGCGGGAGGGGACGCCGAGTTCGGCCAGCAGGTTCAGCACGCGGCGCTCGATCTCGTCGCGCACCGGCCGCACCCCGTCCGGGGTCCAGCCCGCGGGATCGGGTAGCGTCCATTCCTCGTACCGCTTGCCGGGGAAGATCGGGCAGGCATCGCCGCAGCCCATCGTGATCACCGCGTCCGCCGCCCGCACGATCTCGTCGGTCCAGGGCTTGGGGAACTCGCCGGCGATGTCGATGCCCCGTTCGGCCATGACCTGAACGGCGACCGGGTTGATCTGCTCGCCGGGCTCTGAGCCGCCGGACCAGCCGATCGCCCGGTCGCCGGCGTGGTGCTGGAAGAAGCCGAGGGCCATCTGCGAGCGGCCGGCGTTGTGGACGCACAGGAACAGCACGGTCGGCGTGCCCGTCAGGTGCAGCCCGTCGACCTTGGCGAGCGCGCGCAGGCGTTGCCGGGCGAACTTCTCGGTCAGCAGCGGCAGGTAGTTCGGCACGGTCGCACGCTGCGCGAGGTCGGTGTAGGAGGCGTGCAGGAAGCGGTCGATCGTCTCCCGCCCGAAGGTGCCTGCGAACTCCCGCGTCAGGCGCTCGGCGCTGGTGGCGAGGGCCGCTTCCTGGTCGATGGTGATCGTCGCGTGGCGCTCGTGCTCGTCGGGCATCGTCGTCATCCCTTCGTCGTGGTCAGCCGGGGCGCGAGGCTCTGGATGCGGGCGGCGATGTCCTCGAACGCGGCATCGAACGCGGCGTCCGATCCGTCGCGCACCGGGTCGGGCACCGACCAATGCACCCGCCCGGCGTCGCCGAGTTCCTCGTGCGCCGTGTCGCACACCGTCACCACGAAGTCGTCGGCGCCGAGCACGTCGTCCAGGCCGCGCGGGGTGCGGGCTTGGAGGGTGAGGCCGTGCCGGTTCGCGGCGGCGATCGCGCCCGGCTCGATCTGTTCGGCCGGGTGCGTGCCCGCTGAGGCCACGGGCACATCGCTGGTGTCGTGCCAGAGCGCGGCGGCGAGCTGGGAGCGTGCGGAGTTGCCGGTGCAGACGAACACCACCCGCCGTACACCGAGCGTCGGGGAGGGGGTGAGGCCGTCGAGCGCGCCGGGCGCGAGGTGGAGATAGGTGCGGCGCCGGTCGGCCTCCGACCTTGTCCGCACGATCAGCCCCGCGCCCTCGAGCTGGTTCAGGTGATGGGCGAGCAGGCTCGATGAGACGCCGAGTTCGCCTTGCAGCTCGACCGGGGCGACATCGCCCAGGGTGAGCAGGTCCACGATCCGCAGCCGCACCGGATCGGCCAGCGCCGCATATTTGGCGACCCGACCCGCAAGGCTCGTTTCCTCAATGTTCATTACCTCAAGTTTGACTGAGCGAACGGAAGTGGTCAAGATGGGCAGCGATGAACACCACCACCGTTGCCCGCGCTCCGCTGTGGCGGCGCGCTGCCGCCGAGTTGCTGGGCACCGGCCTACTCGTGACGGTCGTCGTCGGCTCGGGGATCGCCGCCCAGCGTCTCTCGCCCGGTGATGTCGGACTCCAGCTCTTGGAGAACTCGATCGCCACCGCGCTCGGGCTGACGGTACTGATCCTGATCTTCCAGCCCGTCTCCGGCGCGCACCTCAACCCGGTCGTCACCCTCGCCGACCGCGCCCTCGGCGCCCGACACCGCGGCAGGGAGATCGCGGTGTACCTCGTGGCGCAGATCATCGGCGGCATCGGCGGGGCGCTGCTGGCGAACCTGATGTTCGGGGTTCCGGCCGCGCTGTCCGCGACCGACCGGGCGACGCCGGGGCAGGCGCTCGGCGAGGTCGTCGCCACCGCCGGGCTGATCCTGACGATCTTCGCCCTGGCCCGCACCGGCCGCGCCGCCCTGATCGCTCCGGCAGTCGGCGCGTACATCGGGGCCGCGTACTGGTTCACCTCGTCCACCTCGTTCGCCAACCCCGCCGTGACCATCGGCCGCATCTTCACCGACACATTCGCCGGCATCGCCCCGACCTCCGCACTGTGGTTCCTCGCCGCCCAACTCGTCGGCGGCGCCGTGGGCGTCGGGCTTGTGCTCCTGCTGTTCCCGAATCGAAAGGCTCAGCCATGACCCATCTGATCGCCATCGGCGGCTCCGACGCCGGCATCTCCGCCGCGCTCCGCGCCCGCGAACTCGACCCGACCACCGACGTGACCGTGGTGGTAGCAGACGAGTACCCGAACTTCTCCATCTGCGGCATCCCCTACTACTTCACCGGCGAGGTCGCCCCGTGGCAGTCGCTCGCGCACCGCACGAGCGCCGACCTGGAGGCCACCGGCATGCGGCTGCGCCTCAACACCTTCGCCACGAGCATCGACGTCGCCGGTCGCCGGCTCACCGTCCGCACCCCGGACGGCACGTTCGAGGATCTGGCCTACGACGAGCTGATCGTCGGCACCGGCGCGCTCCCCTCCCATGCCGGGATCGCCGGGCTCGACGCGCTGACCCCGGAGGACGGGGTGCATGTCATCCATTCGATGGGCGACACCTTCGCCCTCGACCACGACCTCACCACCCGGCAGCCGCAGTCGGCGATCATCGTCGGCGCCGGCTACGTCGGCCTGGAGATGGCCGAAGCCTTCATCACACGCGGCATGCAGGTCACCCAGCTCCAGCGCGGACCTGAAGTGCTCTCCACCCTCGACCCCGGACTCGGTGCCCTGGTACGAGACGAGCTGACGGCGCACGGCGTCGAAGTCGTCACCGGCTCGACCGTGACCGGGATCGAGAAGACCCCGGCCGGGCTCACTGTCACCGGCACCCGCGACGGAGCGCCGTTCACGCAGACCGCGGACCTCGTGCTCGTCGTCGTGGGAGTGCGGCCGAACACCGAACTGCTCGAGCAGGCCGGGGCGAGCCTCGGCGCCGGCCGCGCGGTCGTCGTGGACGAGCACATGCGCACCGGGCTCCCGCACGTCTGGGCCGCCGGGGACGGCATCATCACCCACCACCGTCTCCTCGGAGTGACCTACCTGCCCCTGGGGACGACCTCGCACAAGCAGGGCCGGATCGCCGGGGAGAACGCTCTGGGCGGCGACCGGGCCTTCGCCGGCTCAGTTGGCACCCAGGTTGTCAAGGTCTTCGATCTCGTCGCTGCGCGCACGGGGCTCCGCGACCACGAGGCAGAAGCAGCCGGATACGCGCCGGGGACGGTGACCGCAGCGGCGGACGACCACAAGCGGTACTACCCCGGCGCCCACCCGATCCACTTCCGCATCACCGGCGACACCGGCAACGGCCGCCTGCTCGGTGCGCAGCTCGTCGGCAAGCGCGGCACCGAGGTCGCCAAGCGCGTCGACACCTTCGCCGCCGCCCTCTACGCCGGGTTGACCATCGAGCAGTTCGACGACCTCGACCTCTCCTACACCCCGCCGCTGGGCTCGCCGTGGGATGCCGTGCAGGTCGCAGCGCAGGCGTGGTCGGCCGCGAACTCAAGGGTGCTGGTCCAGTGAGCGTCAAGTGACTGGGGCAGACTGAGCGCGATGAGCCTTTCCCCCTCGACCGGCGGGCGCCGCCACCCCGGCACGGTCGGAGAGGTGTTCCTCGTGTTCCTGCGCCTGGGACTGACCTCCTTCGGCGGCCCGGTCGCGCACCTGGGCTACTTCCGTGAGGCGTTCGTGGAGCGTCGCAAGTGGCTGGGCGACCGCGCCTACGCGGACCTGGTGGCGCTGTGCCAGTTCCTGCCCGGCCCGGCGTCCAGTCAGGTCGGCATGGCGATCGGACTGCAACGGGCAGGGTTCGGCGGACTGCTGGCGGCGTGGGCGGCGTTCACCCTGCCGTCGGCGATCCTGCTGGTCGCGTTCGCCTACGGGGTCACCGCGCTCGGCGACCTGTCGAGCGCCGGATGGATTCACGGAGTGAAGGCCGCGGCGGTCGCGGCGGTCGCCCACGCCGTGCTCGGGATGGCGAGAACGCTGACTCCGGATGCGAAGCGGGCGACGATCGCCGTGGCGGGCATGATCGTGGTGCTGCTCGTCCCGAGCGCTTTCGTGCAGGTCGCCGTGATTGCCGCCGCCGGATGCGTCGGGCTGGCGTGGTTGCGGCCACAGGCAGCCACGGCATCGGAGTCGGAGCCGTTCATCGTGCGAGTGCCCCGCTGGGCCGCAATCGCAAGCCTGGCCGTCTTCGCGGTACTGCTCGCCGGCCTCCCGGCGCTGTCAGCGGCGACCGGCGACGGAGCCGCCCGCCTGTTCGACGTGTTCTACCGCGCCGGGGCGCTCGTGTTCGGCGGGGGTCACGTCGTGCTGCCGCTACTGGAAGCCGGGACCGTGCAGACCGGCCTCATCGATCAGGACGTGTTGCTCGCCGGCTACGGTGCCGCACAGGCGGTCCCCGGTCCCTTGTTCACTTTCGCCGCCTACCTCGGCGCCGTGACCACGAGCCCGCCGTCCGGGCTGCTTGGCGCCGGGATCGCGCTGGTTGCGATCTTCCTACCCGCGACTCTCCTCGTGGTCGGGGTGCTGCCGTTCTGGGACCGGCTGCGTCGCGCTCCGCTCGCGCAGCGGGCGCTCATGGGCGTGAGCGCCGGCGTGGTTGGCATCCTCGCCGCAGCGCTCTACACGCCGGTGTTCACCGAAGGGGTCACATCGGTCGCGGCCCTCGGGATCGCCGCCGCCGGGTTCGTCGCCCTGACATCGTGGAAGGCGCCAGCCTGGGCGGTCGTCATCGCCGCGGGCCTCATCGGCTGGGCCGTGCTGTGAGCAAGGGGTGAGCCCGCGCCGGGTCAGCCGATGACCGTGCCGAACAGCGAGCCGACCAGGAAGGTCGCTCCTAGGGCGAGCGCGCCGCCGATCACCAGGCGCGCCACGGCCCGCCATCGATTCGAGCCGCCGATCCAGGCCGCGACGTATCCGGTGACCGCCAGGGCGAGGAGCACGCCGACGAAGGTCCACACGATGCGCGCCGGGTGCGGCAGCAGCAGGATCGTCAGCAGCGGCAGCACGGCGCCGACCGTGAACGCGATCAGCGAGGCGAAGGCGGCGTGCCAGGGGCTGACGACGTCCTCCTGGTCGATGTTCAGCTCGAGCGCCAGGTGGGCCTTGAGCGCGTCGCGCTCGGTCAGCTCCGTCGCCACCAGGCGGGCGGTTCCGGGGGTGAGGCCCTGCTCCTCGTAGAGCCCGACCAGCTCCTTGAGCTCGGCCTCGGGATCCTCCTCCAGCTCGCGCCGCTCCTTCTGGATGAGAGCCCGCTCGCTGTCCCGCTGGCTGGACACCGAGACGTACTCGCCGAGCGCCATTGAGATAGCCCCGCCGACCAGGGCCGCGGCCCCCGCCAGTAACACTGGCGTGACCTCCGCTGTCGCTCCGGCCACGCCGACGACGACCGCCGCCGTGGACACGATCCCGTCGTTCGCTCCCAGCACTCCTGCGCGCAGCCAGTTGAGTCGCTGCGCGAGCCCCGATGCGTGAGGCTCGCCGGAATGCCGGTATGGAGGGGATTGCGTCGTCACGGCTCCTCACGGTAGTTCGGTAGTTCTCCTGCCGCCAGGAAGGAGAGGCAACCCTGCACCTCGGCTCGTCGCCCGCAGATTCCAGTCGTGGTGCTCGGGTTTCAGAGCGTCACAGGCGGTGCGAGTCGGACTCCGTGTCTGATCGGCGTGACGGCGGCGGTGCGGCAGCGGGGAGTCCGCTCGGAGGGCCGCCCAGCGCGCGGAGCGCGTAAAGGATCGTTGCGAGATCCACGAGCTCCTGCGTGAGAGCGCCGGCAACGGCGGGGATGGCGCCCGTCATAGCGATGACCATGAGGCCCACGCTGAGGCCGATGCCGAGCCAGATCGCCGTCAGCGCGACGCGAAGCGTGTGCCGCCCGATCGACACGGCGTCGACCACCTTGCTGAGCGAGTCGACAAGGATCACCACGTCAGCGGCATCACCAGCCGCGGTCGCGCCCTTCGCGCCCATCGCAACGCCGATGTCGGAGGCGGCCAGCACCGGGGCGTCGTTCACCCCGTCGCCGACCACCATCACGGGCCG
>MKVN01000037.1 GCA_001898855.1 Micrococcales bacterium 73-13 | reverse complement strand
CACCGCCGCGCCGACCGCCTCGACCGCCTGGGCCGCGATGCGGCCGGCCGCGCGGATCCGCGCGATCTCCTCGGGGGTGTAGACGTCGCCCCCGGTGGCCGGGGCGGGAGCGGGCCGGCCGACGTATTCCGGTCGGGGAATGCTCGCCGGGACCGGACGGGGCGGGCTCACGCGGCCGGGGACGAGATGACCGGCGGCGTTCCATGGCATACGCTCAAGCCTATGGGCGACGAACGGCACCACGACGGCAACTTCCACGAGCTCGCCGAGGAGCTCCTCGGGGACATCGCGAACCCGCACCTGGAGCCGGAGTGGTGGTTCGACGTGCGCACGAAGCAGGCCGAGCTGGGGCCGCAGTCGCCCAGCAGCGACCGGATCGGGCCGTTCAAGACCCGCGAGGAGGCGCTGCGCGCCGAGCAGATCGTCGCCGAGCGCGCCGCCGCCTGGAACGACGAGGACGACTGAGCCCGCTCAGTCCTCGTACTGGTGCTCGGGCCCCGGGTAGGCGCCGGAGGCGACCTCCTCGGCGTACGTCCTCGCCGCGTCGAGCAGGATCCGGCGCAGGTCCGCGTACTGCTTGACGAACTTCGGGACGCGGCCCTTGGTGAGGCCCGCCCAGTCGGTCCACACCATGAGCTGGCCGTCGCAGTGCGGTCCGGCGCCGACCGAGATGGTCGGGATGGCGAGCTCCCTGGTCACCCGCTCGGCGACGGCCGAGGGCACCATCTCGAGCACGACGGCGAACGCCCCCGCCTGCTCCACCGCGTGCGCGTCGGCGAGCAGCCGCTCGGCCTGCTCCCCGCGACCCTGGATGACGTGCCCGCCGAGGCCGTGCTCGGACTGCGGGGTGAAGCCGATGTGCGCCATCACCGGGATCCCCGCGGAGACGATGCGCCGGATCTGCTCGGCGGAGCGCACGCCGCCCTCGAGCTTGACCGCGTGCGCGCCGGTCTCCTTCATGAAGCGGAACGCGGTCTCCAGCGCGTGGTCCGGTCCCGACTCGTAGGAGCCGAACGGCATGTCGGCGACGACGAGCGCGCGCTGCGCCGCGTGCGCGACCGCCCGGGTGAGCGGGATCAGCTCGTCGACGGTCACCGGCAGCGTCGTGTCGTAGCCGAGCACGGTCTGACCCGCCGAGTCGCCGACCAGCAGGAAGTCGATGCCGGCCTCGTCGAAGATCGAGGCGGAGTTCGCGTCGTAGGAGGTGAGCCCGGTGATCCGGATGCCCTGCTCCTTCGCCTGCCGGAAGTGTCGGGTGCGGACGCGCTTCGGCGCGTCGCTCGCGTCTGCCATGGGTTCAGCCTAGGTCTCGATACGCGGCTGCGCGGCTACTCGACCCACGGGGCGCGACGGACCGTGATCGGCAGGCGGCGGTCCCGGCCGAACGCCATGCCGCTGATCCGGGGGCCGATCGCGCCCTGCCGGCGCTTCCACTCCGCCCGGTCGACCAGGTTCGCGACGAAGCGGACCGTCTCCGGGTCGAAGCCGAGCGCGACCACGTCCTCGCGGCCGAGCCGACGCGACACGTAGGCGTCGAGGATCTCGTCCAGCAGCTCGTACGGCGGCAGCGTGTCCTGGTCGGTCTGGTCGGGGCGCAGCTCCGCGCTCGGCGGCTTCGCGATGGAGCTCTCCGGGATCGGCGGGGTCTCGCCGCGCGCCTGCGCCGCGGCGTTCCGCCAGCGGGCGAGCTCCCACACCAGGGTCTTCGGCACGTCCTTGATGGGGGCGAAGCCGCCGGCGGAGTCGCCGTAGATCGTCGAGTAGCCGACGGCGAGCTCGGTCTTGTTGCCCGTGGTCAGCACGAGGTGGCCCCGCTGGTTCGACTTCGCCATCAGGATGACGCCGCGCGCGCGGGCCTGCACGTTCTCCGCGGCGACGCCGGCGAGCCCGAGCTGCTCCTCGAAGGGCTGCACCAGCCCGGCGATCGGCTCGACCGAGTAGTGCAGGCCGATCCGCGCGGCGAGGTCGTCCGCGTCGGAGCGGGAGTGCTCCGACGACCAGCGGGAGGGCATGCTGACGCCGTGCACCCGGTCGGCGCCGATCGCGTCGGCGGCGATCGCCGCGCAGACGCTGGAGTCGATGCCGCCGGACAGGCCGAGCACGACCGAGGGGAAGCGGTTCTTCTCGACGTAGTCGCGCAGGCCGAGCACGAGCGCGCTCCACAGCTGCTCGCGGTCGTCCGGGAGGACGGCGACCCGGTTCGGCGAGCCGGCCTCGTCGAGGGAGGGCTCGGCCGCCGCGGGGACGCTCGTGCCGTGCAGCGGGACGTCGACCACGAGCAGGTGCTCCTCGAACTGCGGCGCACGGGCGAGCAGCGACCCGTCCGGTGCGACGACGAACGAGTCGCCGTCGAAGACCAGGTCGTCCTGGCCGCCGACGAGGTTGACGTAGGCGACCGGGATCCCGGCCTCCGCGGCCCGCCGGGTCGCCAGCGGCAGCCGCACCTCGTCCTTGTCGCGCTCGAACGGGGAGGCGTTGACGACCAGCAGCAGGTCGGCCCCCAGGTCGCGGACCCGCGCCACCGGACCGTCGTCCAGCCAGAGGTCCTCGCAGATGATGACCGCGACACGGGCGTCGCCGGCGACGACGACGAGCGAGTCGTCCTCCGGGATGAAGTTGCGGTACTCGTCGAACACGCCGTAGTTCGGCAGGTGGTGCTTGACGTACCGGGCGACGACCTCGCCGCGGTGCAGCACGGAGGCGCAGTTCTGCGCGATCGCCGTCGGCGCGTTCGTCGCGCCGAGCAGCCGCGGGGCGTGCGGGCCGTCCGGGTGGCCGACCACGACCGGCAGCTCGCCGAGCCCCTCGGCCGCGAGGCGGCCCGCGAGCGCCCGGACGCCGTCCGAGGCGGCGCGCAGGAAGGACGGCTCCGCCGCGAGATCCTCGATCGGATAGCCGGTCAGCGCCATCTCCCCGGTGGCGAGCAGATCGGCGCCGGCGTCGACGGCGCGACGGGCCGCCGCGACGATCTGCTCGGCGTTGCCGGCGATGTCCCCGACGACCGGGTTCGACTGCAGCAGGGCCAGGCGCGCACGGCTCACAGCGCCACTCTATGCCGCCCACCGCGGCGCGATAGCCTAGGCCCGTGAGCTCGATGGATAAGCAGCGCGACTTCGTCCTCCGAACGATCGAGGAGCGCGGTGTCAAGTTCATCCGCCTGTGGTTCACCGACGTCGTCGGGACGCTGAAGTCGGTCGCCGTCGCGCCCGCGGAGATCGAGGGCGCCTTCGCGGAGGGCCTCGGCTTCGACGGCTCCGCGATCGAGGGCTTCACGCGCGCCTACGAGGCGGACATGCTCGCCTTCCCGGACCCGACGACGTTCCAGATCCTGCCCTGGCGCGGCGAGGTGGACCCGACGGCGCGGATGTTCTGCGACGTGATGACCCCGGACGGGCAGCCGGCGGCCTCGGACCCGCGGCACGTGCTCAAGCGCACGCTGGCGAAGGCGGCCGACCGCGGGTTCTCGTTCTACACGCATCCGGAGGTCGAGTTCTACCTGCTCGACTCGGTCGACCTCGGCCCAGACGGGCAGCCGGTGCCGGTCGACACCGCCGGCTTCTTCGACAACGTCCCCGGCGGCACGGCGCACGACTTCCGGCGCCGCTCCGTGCGGATGCTGGAGGACATCGGGATCTCCGTCGAGTTCAGCCACCACGAGGCCGGACCCGGGCAGAACGAGATCGACCTGCGCTACGCCGACGCGCTCGCGACCGCGGACAACATCATGACCTTCCGCGCGGTGATCAAGGAGGTCGCGATCGAGCAGGGCGTCTACGCGACGTTCATGCCGAAGCCGTTCACCGACCACCCCGGCAGCGGCATGCACACGCACATGAGCCTCTTCGAGGGGGACTCGAACGCGTTCTACGACCCGGCCGGGCACTACGAGCTGTCCGCGGTGGGGCGCCAGTTCATCGCCGGCCTGCTGCGCCACGCGCCGGAGATCACGGCGGTCACCAACCAGTTCGTGAACTCGTACAAGCGCCTCTGGGGCGGCGACGAGGCCCCGGGCTACGTGACCTGGGGGCACAACAACCGGGCGGCGCTCGTCCGGGTGCCGCTCTACAAGCCCGGCAAGGGGCAGGCGGCCCGCATCGAGTACCGCGCCGTCGACTCGGCGGCGAACCCCTACCTGGCCTACTCGCTGCTGCTCGCCGCGGGCCTGAGGGGCGTCGAGGAGGGCTACGAGCTGCCTCCGGAGGCCGAGACGAACCCGTGGGAGCTCACCGAGGGCGAGCGGCGGGCGCTCGGCTACGCCCGGCTCCCGGCGAGCCTCGAGCACGCCGTCTCGCTGATGGAGGACTCCGAGCTGGTCGCCGAGACGCTCGGCGAGCAGGTGTTCAACTACGTGCTCCTCAACAAGCGGGAGGAGTGGGCGGCCTACCGCTCGCAGGTGACCCGGTTCGAGCTCGAACGGAACCTGCCGACCCTCTGAGGGGTCTCGTCCGCAGCGGGCCGCAGGAGGCGATGCAGGGATGGCGCGGTCGCGGTCGCTGACCGACCTCGCCCGGCTCGGGTTCGCCGACCTGGGCGCCGCCGATCGCGGTCTCGCCCGTCTCGACCGGCCGGACAGCGAGCCCTGGTTCGCCGAGGCGGCGGACCCCGACGCGGCGCTCGAGCGGCTGCTGCGGCTCGTCGAGCGCGACGCGGCGGCGACCGACCGGGTGCTGGCGGACCCGGACGCCGGCGTGCGCCTGGTGCGGGTGCTCGGCGCCTCGGAGGGGCTCGCCGCGTTCTACCACCGGCATCCCGAGCAGCTGACGAGCCTGATCGAGCCGATGGAGGAGCCGCCTGGGCCGGAGTCGCTGCGCGAGGAGCTGCTCGCCGCGGTCCGGGGCCGCACCGGCGAGGCGGCGCGGGTCGCGCTGCGGGTCGGCTACCGACGGCAGCTCGGCCGCCTGGTGGCCTGGGACCTCGCCCAGCCGAGCGGGCAGGACGCGGTGGAGCGGGTGGCCGGGACGCTCTCCGACCTCGCCGCCGCGGCGCTGGAGGCCTCGCTGTCGCTGGCCAGGGCCGAGGCGCCGTTCCCGGCCGAGGAGGTCGCGGCCACCCGGCTCGCGATCATCGGCATGGGCAAGGCCGGCGGCCGCGAGCTCAACTATCTGAGCGACGTCGACGTCATCTTCGTCGCGGAGGCGTCCGCCGGGCTGGCGGAGCAGCGCGCGGTGGAGATCGGCACGCGGCTCGCGATGCTCGCCATCCGCGGCGTCGCCGAGCTCGCGATGGAGCCCGGGCTCTGGGAGGTCGACGCGAACCTGCGTCCGGAGGGCAAGGACGGCGCGCTGGTGCGCACGCTCGAGTCGCACCTCGCGTACTACGAGCGCTGGGCGAAGGACTGGGAGTTCCAGGCGCTGCTCAAGGCGCGTCCGCTCGCCGGCGACGCCGAGCTCGGCGAGCGCTACGTCGCCGCGATCTGGCCGATGGTCTGGCAGAGCGCGAGCCGGGACCACTTCGTCGAGTCCGTGCAGCGGATGCGCGGCCGGGTGACCGACCACATCCCGGCGGACCAGGTCGACGTGCAGCTCAAGCTCGGCCCCGGCGGCCTGCGGGACATCGAGTTCACCGTCCAGCTGCTCCAGCTGGTGCACGGGCTGACCGACGAGCAGGTCCGGGTGCGCGGCACCCTGCCGGCGCTGGAGCGGCTCGTCGAGCAGGGGTACATCGGGCGGGTCGAGGCGGGGGAGTTCGCCGAGGAGTACCGCTTCCTGCGGGTGCTCGAGCACCGCCTGCAGCTGCGCCGGCTGCGCCGCACCCACATCATGCCGGTCGACGAGGAGGGCCTGCGGGTGCTCGCGCGGGCGAGCGGGCTCGCCGCGACCGGGGAGGAGCTCCGGGATCGCTGGCAGCGCGTCAAGACGCGGGTGCGGGAGCTGCACGAGCGGCTGTTCTACCGGCCGCTGCTGTCCGCCGTCGCCGCGCTGCCCGACGGCGAGCTCGCGCTGACCAGCGAGCAGGCGATCGCCCGCCTCGCCGCGATCGGCTTCCGGGACGCCAAGGGCGCCCTCGGGCACATCGCCGCCCTCACCAGCGGGCTCAGCCGGCGGGCGCAGATCCAGCGGACGCTGCTGCCGGTGCTGCTGCGCTGGTTCGCCGACGGCGTCGACCCGGACGGCGGGCTGCTCGCGTTCCGGCGGATCTCCGATCAGCTCGGCGACGCGTACTGGTATCTGCGCATGCTGCGGGACTCCACCAGCGCCGCGCAGCGGCTCACCGAGGTGCTCAGCGGCTCGCGCTTCGTGCAGGCGCTGTTCGAGCGGATCCCGGAGGCGGCGGCCTGGCTCGAGTCCGGCGAGGACCTCGCGCCGCGTGGTCTGCCCGCGCTCCTCGAGGAGCAGGAGTCGATCACGGCGCGGTACCGCGACGACGAGGAGTCGGCGGTCCGGGCGCTGCGGCACCTGCGCCGGCGGGAGATGCTCCGGCTCGCGATCGGCTCGATGCTCGGCTTGGTGCCGATCGACGAGCTCGGCCCGGCGCTCTCCGACGTCGTCACGACGACGCTGAGCGGCGCGCTCGCCATCTCGCACCGGCCAGGGGACGGGATCGAGTTCGGCGTCATCGCGATGGGCCGCTACGGCGGGCGCGAGCTCGGGCTCGGCTCGGACGCGGACGTCATGCTCGTCTACCGCGATGCGGGTGCGGGGGACTCGGCGCAGGCGACCGCCGAGCGCATCGTGCGCGAGCTCGGCCGCCTCACCGAGGACCTGCAGCTGCCGTTCGAGCTCGACACGAACCTGCGCCCCGAGGGCAAGCAGGGGCCGATCGTGCGCAGCGTGGCGTCCTATCGCGCCTACTACGAGCGCTGGGCGGTGTCCTGGGAGGCGCAGGCCCTGCTCCGGGCGCGCGTCGTCGTCGGCGACGTCGGCGTGCTCGCCGAGTTCCAGGAGCTCATCGCCGAGGTCCGGTACCCGTCTGCGCCGGCGGAGCAGGACATCCGCGAGATCCGGCGGATCAAGGCGCGCGTCGAGGCGGAGCGGCTGCCGCAGGGCGCCGACCCGAAGCGGCACCTCAAGCTCGGCCGCGGCTCGCTCTCCGACGTCGAGTGGCTGGTGCAGCTCGTCCAGCTGCAGCACGCGGCCCGGATCCCCGGGCTGCGGACCACCTCCACCCTCGAGGCGCTGGGGGCGGCCGAGGAGGCCGGGCTGATCGCCGCGCCGGACGCGGCCCGGCTGCGGGACGCCTGGCTGTTCGCCTCGCGCGCCCGCTCGGCCATGACGCTCTGGCTGAACCGGACGACCGACATCCTCCCGGCGGTGCGGCGCGACCTGGAGGGCGTGGCCCGGCTGATGGGCTACCCCCGGGGCTCCGCCTCCCGGTTCGAGGAGGACTATCTGCGCATCACGCGGCTCGCGCGACAGACCTTCGACCGGCTCTTCACCGGGCAGGGCTGATCGGTCCCCTGGCTCCGGGGCGTCGGAGGGCGCAAGTACGATCGGATGAGCATGATCCCCGACCGCGGCCTGACGCCGGCCTTCCCCGAGCGCGCGCCGTGGGGCACGGCGGACCGCCTGCGTGCCTGGCAGGAGGAGGCCCTCGCCGCCTACTTCGAGCGCGAGCCGCGCGACTTCCTGGCCGCCGCGACGCCGGGA